>NZ_DASREO010000068.1:0-7041 GCF_035652035.1 Bradyrhizobium sp. | reverse complement strand
GGCCTTGAGGTGCTTCTGGTTGATCTTGGAGCCGGTGACGAGGGCTGCGACCTTCTGCTCCTCCTTCACCTTCCAGTCGATATAGGTCTCGATATCAGGATGATCGGCGTCGACCACGACCATCTTGGCGGCGCGGCGCGTGGTGCCTCCTGATTTGATGGCGCCGGCAGCGCGGTCGCCGATCTTGAGGAAGCTCATCAGGCCCGACGAGCGGCCACCGCCGGAAAGGCGTTCGCCTTCACCGCGCAGGCGCGAGAAGTTCGAGCCGGTGCCCGAGCCATATTTGAACAGGCGCGCCTCGCGCACCCACAGATCCATGATGCCGCCCTCGTTGACGAGGTCGTCCTCGATGCCCTGGATGAAGCAGGCGTGCGGCTGCGGATGCTCGTAGGCCGACTTCGACTTGTGGAGCTTGCCGGTCTTCCAGTCGACGTAATAGTGGCCCTGGCCGGGGCCATCGACGCCGTAGGCCCAATGCAGACCGGTGTTGAACCATTGCGGCGAGTTCGGCGCGACCATCTGCTTGGCCAGCATGAAGCGCAATTCGTCATAGAAGGCGGAGGCGTCTTCTTCCGATGAGAAATAGCCGCCCTTCCAGCCCCAATAGGTCCAGCAGCCGGCAAGGCGATCGAACACTTGCTTGGCCGAGAGTTCGCTGACATAGCGCTCATTCTCCGGCAGCAAAGCCAGTGCCTCGGTGTCCGGCACCGAACGCCACAGCCAGGAGGGAACGGTCTCTTCCTCGATCCTCTTCAGGCGCGCAGCAACGCCCGCCTTGCGGAAATACTTCTGCGCCAGAACGTCGGACGCAACTTGAGACCAGAATTCGGGCACCTCGACGTTTTCGAGGCGGAAGACCACCGAGCCATCGGGATTGCGGATCTCAGATGTCGTCAATCTGAAATCAATCTGTGCGTAGGGTGACTGGCCCGTTTTTGTGTGGCGCCGTTCGATTCGCATGGTCGTGCCCCGTTCCTTTTTGCCGGCCGCCGCCGCGGCTGCCGGGTTTTATTGACTGAAGCGATCCCTCCGAACCACCTCGAAAAGGTGGCCTTAAAGTTCGCACGTTTACGAGCCGGTGGACCCGGCCCTTGTTCTCTGACGGTTCAACCGCGGTCCCATCACCGCGGCTGGCCGGTGCATGGCCTCAAAGCGGAGCTCCCCAGCGCCGCTTCAAATCCATGTACTCAACGCCCCAAACTCACTCTTTCGGCCCTAGGTCGGCCTGTTGTTTTCGCACGCTCGAAAGGTCCTTCTCAGTCCTTGGAGGAGGGACAAAACAGCCCTCATCCGCTGCCTCAACCGGCCAGGCGGAGTGGTTATTTTGGAACCCTTTAGGGAGCGACCGGCGGGACCCAAACACACTCGCGCCGAACAGGAAGAGGCTAGGACGACTCCAACGCGCACGTCAAGGAGTAGTGCGAGTTCCTGAATCAAATACTAAATATGGTGGGAAACGGGGAAAACCAGGGACCGAAAGCCGCGCCTGATCGGGCCAAGTATCAGTGAGTCCTGAAGGATTCCCAAGGGAAAAAATTTGTGATCGGGAACCTCGGCTGCGCTTCCTCCCGCTGTTCACAGGCGAAGTATTTTTGTGGGGTCCCGCTTGCCTTGGAGAGACTCACGTAAGGCTACGGGAACTCGGCGCCGAGAGGCCGGTCAGCCATACGGTCCTGACCATGGTTTTGGCGTCTGATCGGGGTCAAAGTGGCTGTCGATTCTCGACCGCCCCATTCGACTTAATCTCCATGACACCTCCGAACCAGCCGGGCGCGAAGACGCGCATCGGGCCCGCCGGGCTCGCCTTCCTCGCCATCACCTCCGTGGGGTGGGGATTCAACTGGCCCGTGACCAAATTCCTGATCGGCTACCTGCCGCCGCTGACCTTGCGTGGCACGACCGGGGTGCTCGGCGCGATCCTGCTGGCGATTCTCGCGCTCGTGTGGCGCCAGAGCTTGAGGGTGCCGCGCGCCTATTGGGGCCGGCTGGTGATGGCCGCGATCCTCAATGTCGGCTGCTGGATGGTGCTGATGGGCTTTGCGCTGGTCTATCTTCCGGCGAGCGAGGCGACGCTGGTCGCCTACACCATGCCAGTCTGGGCCTCGCTGCTGGCGTGGCCGATCCTCGGCGAGCGGCCGAATCTCCTCCGCGTGCTGGCGCTGCTCATGGCCTTTGCGGGCCTCGCCGCCATTCTCGGCGCCCACGGTTTTGCGGCGAGCCTGTCAAAACTGCCGGGAATCTTCATGGCGCTGGGCGGCGCGCTCGGCTTTGCGCTGGGCACGGTGCTCGCCAAGAAATGGCCATTGCATCTGCCGCCGGTCTCCTCCGCGGCCTGGCAGATCGGCATCGGATGTCTTCCGATCGCGATCACCGGCTTTCTGATCGACAAGTCGGATTTCGCCGGATTGACCGCCAACGGCTGGCTGCTGTTCGGTTATTCGACCGTCGGCCAGTTCTGCGTCGCCTACGTCGCCTGGTTTGCGGCGCTGGCGCGGCTGCCGGCCTCGGTGGCGGCGATCGGCACCATGGCGGTGCCGGTCATCGGCGTTGTGACGTCGGCATTCGCCCTGCATGAACCGCTCGGCATTGGCCAGATCGCGGCCCTTGTATTCACGCTCGCGGGCGTTGCGCTCGCGACGCAATCCTGACGTTCCGCACGGCCTTTTGTCCCTCCCTTCGCTGGACAATTCGACCCGCCAGTGGCATCAGAGCCTTCAATCTCCAGCGAAAACGGCCTTCTCGTTATGAAGCAATTCCTGCTCAAGATATTCACCTGGTGGAACGGCCAGACCTTCGGCACCCAACTCTGGACCTATAGGTTCGGTGAACTGGTCGGCGAAGACGAGCAGGGCAACCGCTACTATCGCACCAAGGGTCGACAGATCGATCCGACGCTCGGCATCGAGCGCCGCTGGGTGATCTATAACGGCTATGCCGAGGCGAGCCGCGTGCCGCCGTCCTGGCACGGCTGGCTGCATCACACCGTCGACGTGCCGCCGACGGAAGAAAACTACACGCCGCGCGAATGGGAAAAGCCGCATGTGCCGAACATGACCGGCACGCCAGGCGCCTATCGCCCGTCCGGCTCGACGCTGGCGAGCGGCCGCCGGCCCAAGGCGACCGGCGACTACCAGCCGTGGACTCCCGGAAGCTGAACGCGTTTCACCGCGCCATTATCTATGACTTCGACGGCGTCCTCGCCGACAGCGAGGTGTTGTCCAATTCCGTGATCGCCGAGATCGTCACCGAACTCGGCGTGCCGACGAGCCTCGACGACGCTTACTCCACCTATATGGGCAAGCGCCTCACTGAGGTGATCGAGACCATCGAGCGCGTGATCGGCCGCACGCTGCCGGCGGACTTTACCGATCACTATCAGCAGCGCACTTTCGATGCTTTCCGCGCACGCTTGAAACCGGTCGACGGCGCGCGCGAATTCGTCGAGGCTTGGCGCAGCTTGCCGAATTGCATCGCCTCGTCGTCGTCGCCGGAGCGTTTGCGTCTAAGTCTTGAAGTCCTCGACATGGCGAGCCTGTTCGAGGGACGCGTATTCAGCGCCTCCAATGTCGCGCGCGGCAAGCCGTATCCCGATATCTTTCTTCACGCGGCGAAGCAGATCGGCGTGAGGCCTGCCGATTGCATCGTGATCGAGGACAGCGTGGGCGGCATCACCGCCGCGCGTGCGGCGGGCGCGAACGCTATCGGCTTCACCGCAGCCGGCCATATTCAGCCCGGCTTTGATGTGCGCCTGAGAGACGCCGGCGCCGATCATGTGGTCACGTCATTCGCAGAGCTCGATCGCATTGTTCGTCCGCTGCTGCGCAAATAAGTTATTGAAATGCGATAGTGCAGCGCCCGCGTGCCTGTGAACAACGGGATCAACGGGGACACCGAAGACAGCGCCATTGCGCCACGCGGAGGGCGATGGCTTACTAGGGTCATCTTACGGAGATGGGAAACCACCGCGAACGGATCGGACATCAGATCGCGACTGACCCGATAAGCAGCGGCTTCCGATCAGGATGAGGCCGGGAGATAGGCCCCCGGGATACGACGTCCTGAGATCGCCCGTTTAAATGTGAGGCTACCGTAAGACAGGAAGGCCGCTCGGGAAACCGGGCGGCCTTTTTTGTTTCGTCATTCCGGGGCGATGCGTGAGCATCGAACCCGGAATCTCGAGATTCCGGGTCGCCGCTTCGCGTCGTCCGGAATGACGGTGCGGGACCAGTCGTCGCTCGTCGCCGGAAGCTCGGAACCTTACGGCGCGTAGCGCAGACGCAGTTTCGACACGCCGGCCGTGATGTCGAGGCCGGTGTTCGCTTCCACCGACACAGGCTGCAGCGCGAACGAGCGGCCCGAGCCACCGACGAGGGCATTGGCGCCAAGTCCGACGCCGACTGCCGCATCTGCGCTGACGCCGACATAGGCGCCGGCGAGTCCGCCTCGAATAGGGCCGGCAACCGGCGCAAGCACGGCCCAGGCCATCCGTCCGCCGCGGCTGAAGCCGAGATCAACACCGACGGTCGTGATGCTGCCGAAGTAGCGTTCCGGCGGCCAAGGTCCGTCCGGCGTATACATGCACGAGAGTCTCTGCTTCTCCACCACGATGAGGCCGACCGCCGGCGCGAGGCCGCACCGCAGGGTCCCGACCTTGGTCCGCTGTTGCGCAGACGCCTGGCCGGCGAAAGCCAAAGTCGAGCCAAACACCAGAAGGGTAACCAGTATACGCCCGAGTCTTGATTTCATGTTGTCCTGCTCCATTGACCCCGCGGGTTTGTCTTTCGCGGGGAGATTCCAGCGCCGTGTTATGCCCCGCACCTGTGTCTCATGAAAAGAGCCTCAGCGTGGGAACCACGGCTGAGGCCCTGCTCGATGGAAGAAGAGGTCAACAGAGGCTTGGCGCTCACCCAAGCATTTCGTTCAAAGCGAGAAAGAGCGACACTAAAATCAAATTGAGGATGACGCGGGGTGGGAGCCGACGCGGACCCGCCTGAGCGACGAGCAAGCCATCGATCGGATGGCGAGAGAGGGTATTCCATGCCGACCCGGCGAAATACTAACCTGAGATCGCTGGCTAGTACGAGACGGGAAAGGCCGTCCGAGAAACCGGATGACCCTTTATCGTTTCCGCTCAGTTGGCGGCAAACGAGATCGTGGCGCGATCGTAATCGCCCGAGCCCATGCCGCCCTCAGCGAAGATCTGGTGGTCGGCGATCCAGCCGAACGATTCCTCAAACACTTCTTTCGAATAGGGCTCGAACACGATCCGCTCGCCCGGGCCCCAGCGCCGCGTATCCATCATGGTGTGGAAGCGGTCGGGGAATTCATTCTTGTAATAGTGGGTATAGCGTTCGGGCCGCAGATCGATGTCGCGCTGTGCCAGCCGCAAGGCGGCAAAGTAGCGGCGCACATCCTCCGGCTCCGGCGTGCCCCTGATCATCGCGGCGATCATGAACGTGGTGTCGATGATTTTGCGGAAGCCCAGCTGCTCGGCAAGATAATAGGGGCCGCTGAAGAGGGCGCAGGCTTCGCTCCGGCCGTCGATCAGCCGTTCCATCCGGCTGAACAGCATGCCGTCTTCGAACACGAGGTTGATGTCGGAGGCCGGCATATAGGCCTCCAGCGCCTGGATGGTCGAATAGTGGCTGCCGGACTGGAAGCCGACCGAGATCGGCACGCCGGCGAGATCCGCCGGTGTCCGCACCTTCGAACTGGCGGATACGTAAATCCCTGACGGCGCGACCGAGTACACGTCCGAATACAACTTGGCGTGGCCGTTGGAGGCGGCGACGTTCACCGTCCAGTGGCAGGCGCAACTGACATTCGCCTCGCGCCCTTCCTCGATGCTCTGGAAGGCGCCGCGGCCACCCTTGTTGTGGTGCTGGCCCGCGGTCGAGCGGATCAGTTCACGGAATTCGTAATCGAGCCCCTGATCGCGGAAGTAGCCCTTTTCCTCGGCAACCCACTCCTGAAGTCGAAAATGCGGTTCGACGATGAACTTGGCCATAGGTCCTCCCGTCGCTTGAAAAGAACGTTTCTCGTTGACGCAAGCTTACCGCCGCGCCAACACTTCGGCTATTCCCGAATAGGAATAAAGGATATGGCAAAAGCCACATATCAAGACCTGAACTTGCGGGACCTGCGCATGCTGCAAGCCTTGCTGCAGCGGCGCAGCATTACCTGCGCCGCGCAGGCGATGGAGACGACACAGCCACAGGTCAGCAAGGTGCTTGCGCGTTTGCGCACGAAGTTCTCCGACCCTCTTTTCGTGCGGCAGGGCCAGGCGATGCATCCGACGCCAAAGGCGCTCGGCATCGCCGATCGATTGCACCACCTGCTTGCAGCGGCTGACGGCCTTCGTGCGGAAGAAGCTGAGTTCGATCCGGCCCATTCGGACCGCCAGTTCAGCTTGCTTCTGACCGATGTGGCATGGTGCACTTCTTGCCGCCTCTGATCGCGCGCATTGCGGCGAGCGCGCCCGATATCAAGATCCGATCGGTGCCGCTGGTTGCGCGGTAGTTCGAATATCGGCTCGAGAGCGGGGAGGCGGATCTTGCGTTCGGTGCATTCCCCAAGGCGGCGCGAGTTTTGCGGCGCCAGCGGCTTTATTTCGACGGCTACGCCAGCGTGGTCCGCAAGCGCCACCCGCGGGCGCGCAGATGCCAATCACTCGCGGGCTTCCTGGCCGAGCGCCACATCCTGGTGGCGGGATCGGAGACGGGGCACGCCGCCCATCGCACCGCGCACCGCGTGCTGTCCTCCACCATTGCCGTATCAAACGTCATGTTGCGGGTGCCAAGCTTTATTGCTGGTGCGATCGTCGCGGCGGAGACGGATGGGATCACGACGCTTCCGGCCAATCTGGCGCGCCGTCTTGCGGGACCGCTGGGGCTCCTGGCGTTCGATCCTCCGGTGGCGCTGCCTCGGATTGAGATCGCGCAATTCTGGCACGAGCGTTTCCATCGCGACGTCGGCCATCGATGGCTGCGAAACCTGACCTTCGAACTTTTTGCCGGCAGGGACCATTAGGTCTCACGGTCA
>NZ_DASREO010000067.1:0-28993 GCF_035652035.1 Bradyrhizobium sp. | reverse complement strand
ACCGCTTGTTGGCATCGAGGAAAAACCGGTGCCGCAGGACGCGCGGCAAAAGACGGCGGCAACCCAGCCGATTCCGAAGGGCGACGCGACTGTGCCGCAATGCGCCGAAAAGATTCCCGGCTATGATGACGTGGGGTGCATCTATGCGCCGTTCTGGGAGACCCCGGTCCTGATCCAGCCATCTGGTGTCGGCGGTACCAACTGGTCGCCCATGCCCTACAGCCCCGATACCGGCTATCTTTATGTGCCGGGCACCGTTCGGACCGCCGCGTTCCTGCGCTTTAGCACCAAGTACAGCACCGGGGTGCGTTACACCGGTGGCGGACAAGCAGCGCCGATCGGCTCAACCATGACCGGCACCTTCACCGCGATCGACGCCAAGACCAACAAGATTGCCTGGCAAACCAAGACGCCCTACCGGGTCGGTGGCGGCGGCGGGTCGACAGTAACCGCAGGCGGATTGGTTCTGCGAGGCGAGCCGGACGGCAATTTCCTTGCACTCGATGCCAAGACGGGTCAGGAGCTGTTCCGCTTCCAGACCGGATTTGGCGCCGACGCTCCGCCTGTCGTCTACGAGGTCGACGGCGAGGAATACATCGCGATCGCGACCGGCGGCAACTCGATGCAAGGCAGTGCCTACGGCGATGCCATCTGGACCTTTTCGCTGAAAGGTCAGCTCGGCCCGTTGTGGGCGCCGCCACCGCCGCAGACGGTGGCCGGTCCAATCGGGGCGATCGCGGCAGGTACTGACGCGATCAAGATCGGCGCCAACAACACCGAGTACAGCTTTTCTCCGGCTCGCACCCGGATCAAGAGCGGCACGACGGTGAGTTTCACCAATGTCGGCGATATCCCGCATGATGCCAGCGGATTGCAGCCGGACAACAGCTGGAGCACCGGCGGGCTCGCCAAGGGCGAGACGAAGACGGTCAAGTTCGACAAGCCCGGCATCTACTACTACATCTGCTCGCCGCATCCGTGGATGTATGGTCAGATCATCGTCGAGTGATTGGTCGAAGCTGACTGCGACAAGCCTTCCCGCGGTTCTCGCGGGAAGGCGCTTCATTTCGGGAGCTGACAGGTGGCGTTGTCCGGCATATTGCATAGCTCGCTCGTTCTTGCCTGCGTGCTGTTCTGCACGCCCGTTGCCGCCAACGAAGTTGCCGAACCTTCACCCACCGAATTGATCGAGGGCTTGCTGTCGGGCCGTGCGCCGGTCGGCGGTCCGTTTGAGCTGACCGATCAGGCCGGTCGCCGCCGGACCGATGTCGATTTTCGAGGCAAGCTCGTCGTGCTTTATTTCGGCTACACTTATTGTCCAGACGTTTGTCCGACCGAGCTTCAATCGATCTCGCTTGCACTCGACAAACTTGGCGCAGCGGCGGAGGCCGTGCAGCCTCTGTTCATCACCGTCGATCCGGAGCGGGACACACCGGCGCGGCTTGCCGAGTTTGTCGCATCGTTTCATCCGCGATTGATCGGCCTGACCGGGTCGGTGGCCGCGATTCGGAAAACGGCGACGAGTTACCGGACCTTCTTCGCCAAAAACCCCGCCTCGGCATCAGGCGAATATGCGGTCGACCATACCGGCTTCATCTATCTGGTCGGCAAGGACGGGCGTTATCTCGGTTTCCTGGCGCCCGGTGCTACGCCCGATACGATTGCCGATGCCATCCGCGTTCGGCTCGGGTCCGAGTAATATCATCTCATCTTTACCTGTTCGGAGGAGACGATGCGCAAGACAAAGCGGGCGAGCGAGCCGGAACAGGTCGCCGGAAACGGACTGCTCGATCGCCGTTTCTTTCTGACCGCCGGCGCGGCCGCGATCGGAAGCACGGCGCTCATCGACAAGACTGACGCGGCCGAAGAGCTGCCGGTCGAGCCCTGGATGAAAACGCCGGGCTCGCCCTTTACGCCTTATGGACAGCCTTCGAAGCACACAAACATGGTCGCGCGTACTTTTGCGAGCGCGCCGGGCACGACCGGCACCGGCGCCTCGCGCACGCCACATCATTTGCTCGACGGCACGATCACGCCGAACGGACTTCACTTCGAGCGTCACCACAATGGCATTCCCGACATCAATCCTGAGGCGCATCGGCTGCTGATCCACGGCCTCGTCAAGCGCCCGCTGGTTTTTACGCTCGACGCATTGATGCGCTACCCGATGGAGTCGCGCATTGCCTTTATCGAATGCGCCGGCAACAGCTCGCTGCTCTATCAGAAGGACCCCGCCCCGGTCGGCGTGCAGCCGATCCACGGCCTGCTATCTTGCGCCGAATGGACCGGGGTGAGGCTGGCTACTCTTCTCGACGAAGCCGGGATCGACCCAGGCGCGCAATGGATCTTGGCCGAAGGCGCGGACTCCTCAGGCATGAGCCGCAGCGTACCGCTGGCAAAAGCGATGGACGATGCGCTGATCGCGATCTACCAGAACGGCGAACCGGTGCGGCCCTCAAATGGCTATCCGATGCGCCTGCTGTTGCCAGGCTATGAAGGCAACATGAACGTCAAGTGGCTTCGGCGCATCAAGCTGACCGCAGCGCCAACCATGACCAAGGACGAAACCTCGAAGTACACGATCCTGCTCGCGGACGGAAAATCGCTGCAATTCTGTTTTGCGCAGGAGGCCAAATCGGTGATCACGAGGCCCTCTCCGGGTCTTTCGATGGGAGCGCCGGGCCTGCACGAGATCACGGGTCTCGCCTGGTCGGGCTATGGACGGATTGCCAAGGTCGAAGTCTCCGCTGACGGAGGTGCGAGCTGGGCGCAGGCTGCGCTCCAGGACCCCGTGCTGCCGATGGCGGTCACGCGATTTCGTTCGCCATGGCGATGGGACGGCGGACCTGCGGTGCTTCAGAGCCGCGCGAAGGATGACTCGGGATACGTGCAACCGTCGCGCTCCAAGCTCATCGCCGATCGCGGCGGCCGGGGCGCCTACCATTTCAACGGGATTACCAGTTGGAGCGTGGCCGAAAGCGGCGAGGTCAAGCATGTTTACGCGTAACATGGTGCTTGGCGTTTGTTCGGTTCTCGTTGCCTGGCATGGCGTTGCGCTCGCGGAGAGCCCTAATCTCGGCAAAGCCGCAAGTCCCGAGGAGATCGCCTCGTGGGATGTCAGCATCGGTCCCGACGGCGCGGGCCTGCCGCCAGGCAGCGGGACGCCGAAGCAAGGCGAGCAGGTCTATCTCGCCAAATGTGTCGCCTGTCATGGTGAGAAAGGCGCCGGCAAACCGAACGATCGGCTGGTCGGTGGTCAAGAACTGCTCGCGCCCGGACAAGCCCCGGTGAAGACGATCGGCAATTTCTGGCCCTACGCCACGACTGTCTTTGACTACGTGCGGCGCGCCATGCCGTTGAACGAGCCGAAGTCGCTGAGGGATGACGAGGTCTACGCGGTGGTCGCCTATATCCTCGTGCTCAACGGCGTGATCGGCGAGAATGATACGATGGATGCAAGGACGTTGCCGGCAGTGCGGATGCCGAACCGGGACGGATTTATCCGATTTTCCAAGGGGCGATGAGGCCTGTCAGGCCCGCGCAGGCTCGTTAACATGGCCGCAAGCAAATGGGCGTCCGCCTCTTGAAATGGGGCCGGCGAACGTGTTGTTCTCCGCGCCGCCAAGAAGTCTTGAAAAGAACCGGAGACTGCAGAATGACCTACCCCAACGTCCAATTGTACATCGACGGCAAATGGCGTCCCGCCGCTTCCGGAAAGACCATCCCCGTCCTCAACCCGGCGACCGAAGAGGTGGTTGGCACGGTTGCGCACGCCGCAAAGGCCGATCTCGATGAGGCGCTGGCGGCAGCCGAAAAAGGTTTCAGGACTTGGCGCGCGGTCTCCTCTCTTGAACGCTCCAAGGTGATGCGCAAGGCGGCCGAATTGATCCGCGAGCGTGCCGAAAAAATCGCGACCATCATGACGATGGAGCAAGGCAAGATCCTGGCCGAAGCCAGGATCGAAACGCTGTCGGCCGCCGACACCATCGAGTGGTTCGCCGAGGAAGGCCGCCGGACCTACGGGCGGCTGATCCCGGCACGACTGCCCGGCGTCTATCAGATGGCTATCAAGGATCCCGTGGGTCCGGTCGCCGCGTTCACGCCGTGGAATTTCCCGATCAATCAGGTGGTGAAAAAGATGAGCGCAGCGCTTGCCGCTGGCTGCTCGATCATCGTCAAGGCGCCGGAGGAAACGCCAGCTTCGCCTGCGGAGCTGATCCGGGCGTTCGCCGATGCCGGCGTGCCCGCGGGCGTGGTCAACCTCGTTTACGGCGTGCCGTCCGAAATCTCCGAGTATCTGATCCCGCACCCGGTGATCCGAAAGATCTCCTTCACCGGCTCGACGACTGTCGGCAAGCATCTCGCAGCCATGGCGGGTCAGCACATGAAACGCGTGACCATGGAGCTCGGCGGTCATGCCCCGGTCATCGTGTTTGACGATGCCGACGTCGAATCCGCAGCGAAGATCATGGTCGCCGCCAAATATCGCAACGCCGGCCAGGTCTGCATCTCGCCGACGCGTTTCCTGGTGCAGGAAGGCGTCTACGACAAGTTCATCAAGCAGTTCGTCGACGGCGCCAAATCGCTCAAGGTCGGCAACGGCCTCGACGCGGGATCTACGATGGGCGCGCTCGCCAACGACCGCCGCGTCACCGCGATCGAGACCATGGTGCAGGACGCCGTCGGCAAAGGCGCCAAGGTCGCAACCGGCGGCAACCGGGTCGGCAACAAGGGTTACTTCTTCGAACCCACCGTCGTCACCGACGTGCCGAAATCGGCGCGTGCGATGAACGAAGAGCCGTTCTCGCCGTTGGCCCTCATCTCGCCGTTCTCGAAATTCGATGACGCCGCGGAAGAAGCCAACCGTCTGCCGTTCGGTCTGGCCTCCTATGCCTTCACCAAGTCCGCGAAGACCGCGACCGCGATCGGCGCGGCAGTCGACGCCGGCATGATGTCGATCAACCATTTCGCATTGGCGCTGCCTGAGACGCCCTTCGGCGGCGTCAGGGATTCCGGCTATGGCTCCGAAGGCGGCATCGAGGGGATCGACGCTTATCTGAGCACCAAGTTCATTACGCAGACCGGCGTGTAAGCCGGAAAGAACAGGAGCAAGTCACCATCCGATGAGATGGTGGCGGGCTCTTATTAGCCCGGCGCGCGCACGTCCGTCGGCGCAACAAACGCGAGCCCGATCCGCTTCTCGCGAATCCAGATCACTGTGCAGTCGCGGGTCGAAGAGCCGCCCGCCATCACCAGGCGAAACTGGGCCGGCACGAAGGCGGGATTGTCGACGTCGATCGCAGCACCGTCCGGCGAGATATTCCGCACCACGCAGCGCATGACCGATCCGCCGGCCGAAACGTAGGCTGGCTCGTTGATCTCGGTCCGCTGATGCTTGCGTTTTTCTTCCATCGATGCTGGCTTCGAATCCATTCAGTCGGCCATTGTAGCGCTAAAACTTAACGAAATTGGCTGAGAGGGCGTCGTCGGACGGCCCTCACCCTCGCCGCATGGTACGTTCGCGGCCAGCCAGGCGATAGATGAGCGATCACCACAATCCAGGGATGCCGACAACCTTGCTTCCGCTCAAGGGGGCGGCGCGATAGCTTTTCCTTCTGGCCTGGTGTGATGGGTGCAAAGCCCGGCCTTCAAAAAAGACAGCGCCCGGGAAGCGCGATCAAGGAAACAGCCATGTTCGAGATTCTCGACCAGCGGACGAGTCTGACTGGCAATCAGATCAGGATTCTTGTCGCTGCTATTATCGGCGATGCGCTCGAATTCTTTGACTACTTCCTGATCGGTTTTGTGCTGGCCTTTCTGATCGGCCCCTGGAAGCTGACCTTCGGGCAATCCGCAACAGTGCTGATGAGTTCCGGCATCGGCGCAATCGTCGGTGCCTACGTCTGGGGCTGGCTCGCCGACCGCATCGGCCGCCGCAAGGTCTTTATCGGCACCGTGCTGAATTTCTCGATCGCGACCGGTCTTCTGTATTTCACGCCGGATCAGGGATGGATCTATCTTGCGGCCTTGCGATTCTTCGTAGGACTCGGCGTCGGCGGTCTCTATTGCGTCGACCTGCCGCTGGTGCAGGAGTTCATGCCGTCGTCGAGGCGGGGTTTGGTCGGTGGACTGGTGACCTGCGTCATTCCGCTTGGCGTCGGCATTGGCGCGATCCTCGGATCGGCAGTCGGCTCCGGTGAGTGGCGGGTTCTGTTCGCGGTCGGCGTGCTTCCGGCGCTGCTGGTGCTGCTGGTGCGCATCTGGGTGCCGGAGTCTCCGCGCTGGCTCTGCCGGCAAGGCCGCTACGACGAGGCCAGGAAATCACTCGCCTGGGCGCTGCAAATGGAGCCGGCCTCGCTGCCTTTGCCCACGGCGGCTGACGCGGGCCCGGTCGTGCAAAGCAACTGGCTGGATCTTTTCAAATACCCGCGCAGCCTGATCGTGTCCTGGTTCGGCAATGCCGGTGCGCAGACCGGAGTCTATGGCATCACGCTCTGGGCGCCTGCCCTGTTTGTGTTGCTCCTGAAGGTGTCGCCTCAAGAGGCCGCCAGGATGATGATCCTGCTGAGCGTGTCCGGGTTCATAGGCCGAGTTTCCTTTTCCTTTTTCTCGGAGTGGTTCGGCCGTCGCAATGCGGGCGGGCTGCTCGGCTTCGGCGCCGGCGCGCTCACTATTCTTGCCGGTCACTATTACGACGCCTCGATGATGGGAGTTTCCGCGTTCTGGCTGATCCTCGCCGTCGCGTTCTTCTTTGCCGACGGCGGCTTTGCGATCGTCGGGCCTTACGCTGCCGAGGTCTGGCCGTCACATTTGCGCACCTCCGGCATGGGCTCGGCCTACGGCTTTGGCGGCATTGGCAAGATCCTCGGCCCGGTCGGTCTCGCCCTGATCGTCGGCAGCGGCAATTATCTCAAGCCTGACGTGCCTTTAACCGAGATTCCTCTCGCGTTCCTTTATCTCGGAGGCTGGTTTCTGATGGCTGGCACGGTGTACTACTTCCTCGGCATCGAAACCCGAGGCAAATCGATCGAGGAGATTGATAAGGAGCTCGCGGCGACAGCCTGAAGCGACAAGCGCAACGGAACGCATTGATCGAAGGAGAACAACCATGCCACTCGGCGGACTACAGCACTACACGATCGAACCTGCGGATCTCGAACGCACCAAGGATTTTTACTGTGATGTGCTGGGACTCGAGAATGGCGATCGCCCGCCGCTCGATTTCCCCGGCTACTGGCTCTATTCCGGCGGCGTCGCCACCGTGCATCTGATGGGCACGCGCAGGCCGCGCGAGGGCATTGTCGTCCGCGGCACCGAGAAGAAATTCGAGGACACCGGGCGTCTCGACCACATCGCCTTTGCCGCGACCGACGTGGACGCCATGCGCAAGCGGCTTCAGTCCAAAAGCGTGAAGTTCCGCGAAAGCATTGTACCGCGCACAGGCGACACTCAGTTCTTCCTATACGATCCGGACGGCGTCGGCGTGGAACTGAATTTCCCGAAGACCTGACAACGGATTCACACGCCGACAATCTTACGCCTCGCCAATCCAGACAAGGTCATATGGCGGCCATATCTCGGGCGCGAAGCGGTCAGCTTTTCCTCAATTTTGCATGACGATTTGAGCTTCGCCGCCGCTGCGGCAGGATAGCCGGGTGCCTTGCCTTCCACCTACCCCAGGGCCTGCGTACCCGGCTATTCGCAGCCGGTTGCCAACGCCGGATTCGCCGATGCGTCGGCGGGATTGAGCCTCATTGTCGTCTCAATCCAGCCCACGTTCGTGGCTGAGGCGCACCATTTCCCCGATAAAGACCGACTTCTGCTTGTCGTCGAGGCTGGTGAACAACGGCTCGGCAGCATCCGCCACTGCGCGCTGGTCCGCGGCGCGATCGACGAGGAACTGCGCCTCGTTACGCATCTGCTCGACGATATCGTCGGGCGGGTCGCGCTTGGCGCGGGCGATCCGCAAGTTGAGACGTTCGGCGCCATTGTGACCGAGATAGTGCATTGCGCTGTTGAAGGCGGACCAATTCTTTTCTTGCTCGGGCGTCAGGTTCAATTCGCCTTTGATCCGGTCGATATAGGCATCGCTGTTCGCCACAATCTGTTCGGCCGTCAGCACCGGCTCGCCCGGCTGGGTGAGAACCTCGATCGGCTTCACCGAGGACGTGGTGGGCGGTGACGATGCTCGTGCCGTTTTGGTCGCCTTCGCGGCTTTGGCCGGCGTCGTTGCGCCTTGCTTGGCGGCAGTCGCGGCGGGCTGCTGCTCCTGCCCCTTTTCGCCGGCGACCCCCAGGGCGCCGTTGAAGACGCCAACCACGCCGCCGATCGCGCCGCCCAGCACACCGCCGACCGGACCGGCGGCCCTGTTGCCGGCCTGGGCGCCGTCTTGCATGCCCTTGACCAGTCCCTGGGCCTGGGTTGCCTGAGGCGCACCCAGGAGCAGAGCAAGGACAACCCCAATATAAAATCCCGGATGCAGGCGCGCGGCCGGAGTTGGGCGGATCATTGCGGGCTCCATCTGACTTTGTCGGCTATGACGGGCGTTTGAATCATCCGTCGCAGGCAACATTATCGTTACCGCACCGGATGAGTCCACGGCTGCGACGGCCTGCGAAAACTGAAGGTGCGTTCGGCGAGCCGTTCACCGAAAGATCGGCATGACGCAGTTTCCGTTTGCGGCGCAATAGAGATGAACAACGCCCGCCTTTCGCGGGGTGCGACGAAACGCAACGATAGTTCTAGAACGCTTCGAAGTCTGATTTCTCGACACCGGCAGCCAATTCTGGTCTGATCCATTCTCAAGTCTTCGCACCGACTTACGGACGCGGCGCGCGCCCCTCGGTAAGACGAAGCAAAAAATAAAAAGCAAAAGCAACAAATGGAGGGAATGCGATGTCCAGGAGAAGGCTTTCTCGGCGGCAATTCGTAACCGCCACCGCGTTGTCGTCGGCGGCGCTGATCTCGGCACCCTATCTCAGAACCGCGCGAGCGGCCGGCAAGGTCTCGATCGGCTTCTGGGACCACTGGGTTCCCGGTGCAAACAAGGCATCAACCGATCTCGTCAATGAGTGGGCGGCGAAAGAGAAAGTCGAAGTTTCGATCGACTACATCACCAGCAACAACAAGAAGATCGAGTTGACCGCGGCGGCCGAAGCCCAGGCGAAGTCCGGTCATGACATCCTTCAGATGCCGTCCTGGTGGCCGCAGGCTTACGCCGAAGAGCTCGAACCGCTCAACGATGTCATGGAACCGCTGATCAAGCAGAATGGCGCCGTCAACGGCACCACCTCATATCTCGGCCAATCCGGCGGCAAGTGGCTCGCCGTACCGGCGACGCCTGGCAGCCAGATCAAGGGTCCCTGCTCGCGCATCGATTTGATGAAGAAACTGGCCAACATCGACGTGCAGGAAATGTATCCGGCGGGCGCGCCTCCGAAAGACGACAACTGGACCCTGGATACGTTTTTGAAAGCGGCGGAAGCCTGCCAGAAGGGTGGGTTCCCCTTCGGTATAGGCCTCGGCGAGACTACCGACAGCGTTGATACGGCCGGCGCCATCTTCCAGTCGTTCGGCGCCGAACTCGTCAACGCCAAGGGCGATTTGACCGTAAAGACCGACAATGTTCGGCAGGCGCTGGAATACTACAAGCAGCTGATTGCCTTCCTGCCGCCCGACGCACCGTCCTGGGACGACTCCTCCAACAACAAAATTCTGATCTCCGGGAAGAGCGCGCTCATCATGAATCCGCCGAGCGCCTGGGCGGTGGCCAAGCGGGATGCGCCACAGGTTGCCGAGCAGTGCTGGACGCACGGCTGTCCGGCCGGTCCCAAAGGACGTTTCGCACCCTTCCTGCCCTATTTCTGGGGCCTGTGGAGCTTCAGCAAGAACAAGGAAGCGGCCAAGAGCCTGCTCACACACCTGTCGCAGCCGTCTTCCATCGAAAAATTTGTTCAGGTGAGTGGCGGCTACGACCTTCCGGCCTATGCGAACATGACCAAGTTCAAGACCTGGGCCGAGGAAGGCCCCCCGAAGGGGACGCTCTACCACTACCCGGACCCGTACAATCGCCAGAAGCTGTCGATCGCTGCGTCACCGGCTCCGCCCAAGATCGCACAGCAGATCTATTTCCAGGCCACGCTGACCAAGATGGCCCTGCGCTATGCACGGGGCGAGAAAATGGAAGCCACCCTCGCCTGGGCCGAGAGTGAGTGCGAAGGCTTCATGCGGAGCTAAGCCGGATATGCCCGGAACGGATCAGGCCTTGCGCGTGAACCGTTCCGGCACTCCAACGTTTGCTGTGCATGATCGAAGGAAGCCGGCAAGCGCCGCAGGCTTCGCCACTCTGCAGGGAAGTTAACTCATGGCCGACGTCGTTGTTGAGCAAGGTCGCGTCGCTGCTACCCCCACCAGACGCAAGCGGGCCAGCCTGCACAACGCGCTGAAGCGAAAGTCGACGGTGGCGTTCTTTCTGACGCTACCTTTGATCGTCCTGATCGCGCTCCTCGTCCTCTATCCGGCGCTCTATTCCGTTCACCTGGCGACGCTCAACAAATCGATGCAGAGGTTCGTCGGGTTCGGCAATTTCACCTTCCTGTTCAAGCGCGAAACGTTTTGGATGGTGGTGCAGCAGTCCTGCATCTTCGCCATCACAGCCGTGATCTTCAAAGCGTTGATCGGCTTTATCGTTGCGCACCTCGTGCACAACACGCCTGCAAAGGGCCAGCGGAAATGGCGCGGCATGCTGCTGGTCCCCTGGGTGATACCGCCGGCCATGAGCACGCTCGCGTGGCTGTGGCTGTTCGATCCGTCCTACAGCGCCTTCAATTATACGCTTTCATTCTTTGGCATCGGCCCCATTCCATGGCTTGGCGAAACCGGTTGGGCGCGCTTCTCGGTGATCCTGGTCAATGTCTGGTATGGCGCGCCGTTCTTCATGATCATGTACCTGGCTTCGCTGAAATCGGTGCCCGACCAGCTCTATGAAGCCGCCGCGATCGATGGCGCCAACTGGTGGCAGCGCATCTGGTACGTCACCTTGCCGATGATGCGCAACATCATCGCGATCACGACGTTGTTCTCGCTGATCGTGACGTTTGCGAATTTCGACATCGTGCGCATCCTCACCTCAGGCGGCCCGCTGGATACCACACATCTGTTCGCCACATGGGCCTTCCAGGTCGGCATTCAGAGCAGTGACATTCCGCTCGGCGCAAGCGTCTCGCTGTTCATGGTCCCGATCCTCGCCGTCGCTGCGATATTCATCCTGCGCGATGTCTCAAAACGCGGGAATGAAGCCTGATGAGCACGCTCGCAATCGACAAGGCCGGTCCGACGCGCAAGGTCAAATACGGCAGCATGAGCCGCGACCGCGCCTGGGCGTTGCGCTGGTCGTACTTCTTTCTGATCCTGTTTGCGGCCTTCTCGCTGATCCCGCCGCTCTACATGCTGATTACCTCGCTCAAGAGCAGCGCGGAAATCGGGGCCGCAACCAATCCATGGTGGGTCTTCCATCCGACGCTGTCGAACTATGTCGAGCTTCTGACCTCCGATCAGTTTTTGCGCTTCTTCTGGAATTCCACCGTCGTTTCCATCGTGGTCGTGATCGTTACCATGCTGATCAGCGTGCCGGCGGCATTCGCTCTCGCCCGCATGAAGTTCTGGGGGTCGGCGACGCTCGCCACCGGCGTGTTCCTCACGTATCTTATCCCTGACAGCCTGCTGTTTATTCCCTTGTTCAAGATGCTGGCGGTGTTCCAGGATCTGACGGGTATTACGCTGCTCAACAGATGGTATGTTCTGATTTTTATCTATCCGACACTGACGGTGCCATTCTGCACCTGGATCATGATCGGCTATTTCGCTTCGATCCCGAAGGAGCTTGACGAAGCCGCGATCATTGATGGCGCGTCCTGGCTGCAGACGCTGACCAGAATCTTTATTCCCGTTGCCCTCCCCGGGCTGATCGCAGCGACGATCTTCGCTTTCACGGTTTCCTGGGCGCAATTCCTCTATCCGCTGGTGCTCACGACGTCGGTGGACCAACTGGTGCTTCCGGTGGGTATCACGACGACGCTGATCAAGGGCGACGTCTTCAATTGGGGTCAGATCATGACGGGTGCGCTGCTCGGCGCCGCGCCGCCACTCATCATCTATGCCTTCCTGATGGACTACTACATTGCCGGCCTCACCGCTGGCGCCACGAAGGGTTGACGTGCATGGCCGAAGTAAACTTGCGTAAGGTCGTCAAGCGCTATGACGATGTCGAAGCCGTACGTGGCATTGACCTCGACATTGCCGACCACGAATTCGTCGTGCTCGTGGGGCCTTCAGGCTGCGGCAAGTCGACCACGCTGCGAATGATCGCCGGGCTGGAGGATATCTCCGACGGAGACATCATGATCGGCGGCGACGTCGTCAACGATGTGCCGCCAAAGGATCGCGACATCGCGATGGTGTTCCAGAATTACGCGCTCTACCCGCACATGACGGTCGCGGAGAACATGTCGTTCGGGTTGCGCCTGAAGCGCTATCCGAAGGCCGAGATCAAGGCGCGGATCGACGAGGCGGCACGCATGCTGGATATCGAGGAGCTGATCGACCGAAAGCCGAAGCAGCTATCGGGCGGCCAGCGTCAGCGCGTGGCGATGGGGCGTGCGATCGTCCGTAACCCGAAAGTCTTCCTGTTTGACGAACCGCTTTCCAATCTCGACGCCAAGCTGCGGGTGCAGATGCGGATCGAGATCAAGAAGGTTCATCAGAAGGTGCGAACGACCACCGTCTATGTCACCCACGACCAGGTCGAAGCGATGACGCTGGCCGACCGCGTCGTCGTCATGAACAAGGGCCGCATCGAACAGATCGGAACGCCAAACGAGCTCTACCACAAACCGGCGACACGCTTTGTCGCGGCCTTTATCGGCTCGCCCGCGATGAACTTCCTGCCCTGCCAGCTCGAAGAGACGGCCGGAAGGCTGCATGTCCGGCTGACGGAGCAGATCGCCTTTCCGTTGCCGCCTGCCCGGGCAGCGCGTTATCAAAACGCCAAGTCGGATCAAAAACTGCTGCTGGGGCTGCGACCCGAGCACATCACGGAAGCAAGGGCCCACGCCGAGCCCGGGGTTGAGGCGTTCGATGCGATGCTCGACGTCACCGAACCAATGGGGATGGAGACGCTGATTTACTTTACGCTGGCTGGCAAGCAGGTCTGCGGCAGGGTCAATCCGAACGCCGGCGCCCACGACGGCGAAGCGCTCCGCCTGGCGGTGGACCTCAATAATATGCATCTGCTAAACGAGGCCACCGGCGCCGTTATTTGAAGGTTGAAACCGCCGGCAGACAAGGCTCGCGGAAAAGCCAAAATGACGACCAACAAGAAGAAACTCCTTATCACCCAGACCTTGGCGGCGTGCGGTCGCGCCCTTCTTCAGGAGCGCGACGACATCGAACTCGTCGAATTTCCAAATCTGATCTCGGCTGCCGATTTTCAGGCGTTGTTGACGGCGCATGCGCCGGTGCATGGGGTTGCGCTCGGCGCTACTCGCTTCGGCGAAGCAGAACTCGAAGCCGCAAAGGACATGAAAGTCGTGACCCGGATCGGCGTCGGCTTTGATGCTGTCGACGTCCCCGCGCTGAGCCGCCGCAAGGTGCCGCTGATGGTGGTGGGGATTGCCAATTCGCCTTCGGTGGCCGAACAGGCCATGTTCATGATGCTGATGCTGGCCAAGCGCGCCAACGAGCTGCATTCGCTTGTCAGGGATGGCCAATGGAGCACGCGTCTCGGCAAGCTGCCCTACGATCTCTTCGGCAAGACGGTGTTGATCATAGGCTTTGGCCGGATCGGCACGCGCACCGCCAGGCGATGTCAGGCGATGGAAATGAACGTGCTGGTCTATGATCCCTACGTGTCCGCCGACGAGATCAGGAAGGCCGGCTTTGAGGCCGTCGCCGACCTCGACGCGGCGCTGCCGCGCGCCGATTTTGTCAGCATCCATTGCCCGAAGACGCCGGAGACGATCGCGATGTTCAATGCCGCCAGATTGCGGCGTATGAAGCCCTCCGCCTATCTCGTCAACACCGCGCGCGGCGGGATCATCGACGAGGCCGCGCTCTATGATGCGCTGACATCAGGGAAACTCGCCGGCGCGGGGCTTGATGTGTTCGCGCAGGAGCCGCCGCCGGTTCCAAATCCGCTGTTCGACTTGCCCAACGTGATCATCGCCCCGCACGTCGCCGGCGTGACATGGGAGGCAGTGGACCGGATGAGCGAACAGACCGCACGCAATATCCTGAGTGTGCTGGATGGTGCGCCGATCCGGCAGAACGTGATTAACCAGGACGTGCTGGGTTAGCATCATCGCGGAACAAAATACCTTTCGTCCGCCTCGCGACAAAACTCAGCCTTATTCCGACGAAATGGTGCTCGGCAAATTCGCAGGCACATTGGCCGCGCTGGACTGAATTTTGGAGCTGAACGATTGACCCAAGGCGATCCGACCGACGACGCGCTCGCGACCATTGCGAGCATTCTTGATCAGCCGGCATTCCTGCCGGGGGCAGGAAAGGCTGCTTCGAGGGAGCCACCGCCGCTCCCCCCGGAGTACCGTGAGGCTGCGCGGGAGGATGCTGACGGTTATTCAAAGGCCGGTCCGGGGCCGATGGAGGCGATCCGTTTCAAATGGACCGTTCGCCGCGAGGCGGGCGGGAAATATTTCGTCGATGAGACCATCGGCGAGAATTCCCGCTCCATCACCAGTGGTCCGATGTCAGCGGATGCGGCGGTTCGCTTCGTCGACGATCAGGCGAGCGAAGCGCGACAGCGATTTGAAGCGCTGCGCAACGAAATGGCCGGACGCGCCGCCGCTGCCGAGATCCTCCGCAAGGGCGGCGCCTAGCCAGGATAGAGCGGCTATCCGCCAACCTTCGCCTGATATTCCTCGTCGGTGACCGGCTCCATCCAGGTCACATGAGTGCCGTCGAGCGCTTCCTGCATGGCGATATGGGTCATGCCATTGCCGGGCGATCCGCCGTGCCAGTGCTTTTCGCCCGGCGGAATCCAGACTACGTCGCCTGGTCGAAGTTCGCGTACCGGACCACCCTTGGTCTGGAAGCGGCCGACGCCCGAGATGACATAGAGCGTTTGGCCAAGCGGGTGCGTGTGCCAATTGGTTCGCGCCCCCGGCTCGAACGAGACGCGCCCGGCCCGAATCCGTGCCGGCGCCGGCGCTTCGACAATCGGGTCCTGCCAGACCGTGCCGGTAAAACTCTCTTTCGGCGCGCGGCGGGTCGGCCGCGAGCCGGCCTGATGGAAATCCATGGCGATCCTCCCTTTGTGTTTTTTGGCGCGTTATTTCTTCGAAGCCGCGTAGCGCGCCTTGGTCTCGGCGTTCATCGGATAAAGGCCCGGCAGCACCGCGCCGTTATTGACCTCGTTGACGATCCAGGCCTCCATTCGCTCCTGCTCGACGCCTTCAGTCAGAACATGTTCGAGGAACGCCTGGGGGATCACGACCGCGCCGTCCTGATCGGCGACGATCACGTCATCCGGGAAAATGGCGACGCCGCCGCAGCCGATCGGTTCGCCCCAGCCGACGAATGTCAGACCCGCGACCGACGGCGGTGCGGCATAGCCATCGCACCATACCGGCAAGCCCGTGCCGAGCACGCCTTCAACGTCACGCACCACACCATCGGTAATCAGCGCCGAAACTCCGCGCTTGACCATGCGCGCACAGAGGATGTCGCCGAAAATGCCGGCGTCGGTGACGCCCATGGCATCGACCACGGCGATGCAGCCCTCCGGCATCGCCTCGATGGCGCCTCTGGTCGAGATCGGCTTTGACCAGGACTCGGGTGTGGCAAGATCTTCGCGCGCCGGCACGAAGCGGAGCGTGAATGCGGGACCGACCAACCGCTTCTGCCCCGGCCGCAACGGCTTCGTTCCCCGCAGCCAGACGTTCCGCAACCCTTTCTTGAGCAGGACGGTGGTGATGGTGGCAGTCGTGATGTGCGACAGGGTTTTGACGGCTTCAGGCGACAGGGACATCGAAAGATATACTCCGGTGGGATTGATTGGCGCGCATCTTGCGAGGCGGGGGCATCGCGTCAAGGGCTCTCGGGCATTGCTGCCGCCCGCGAAGTGCGATGCGGGCTGATGATCATCACATCTTATCGGAGCTTGTCGTATTAGTTTATTGAAGTAACAGGCTTTTTTCTGCTTTGACGAGTCGCGCTGGCGTTTCGCCAATGATAGGCTGAACAGAGATTTCAGACCGGACCGTCGAGCTATGGCTGCGCCGCTTTCTCCTCCCCGCCTGCTTCCCAGCGGCGACAGTGCCATCACCGTAGAATTCAGCCGCAAAATCGATGATGAAGCGAACCGGCGCGTGCTGGCGCTCGATCGCTCGCTGATGAGCGAGCCCATTGCCGGCGTCACGGAAACTGTGCCGACCTATCGGTCCCTTCTGGTCCATTACGATCCGGCGTTGATCGACTTTGCGACGCTCAGCCAAAAGCTGGTTGAACTTGCACGGCGGCCGGTGTCTGCCTCGGACAAGACCCGGCGCTGGCGCGTCCCCGTCGCCTATGGCGGCGAATACGGTATCGACCTGGAGGATGTCGCGAAGACGCTTCGTACCACGCCCGATGACGTCGTGGCCCGACACATTGCCGGCGACTATCGCGTCGCCATGCTCGGGTTCACGCCGGGCTGGTCCTATCTCAGCGGATTGCAGGAATCCTTGCACATGCCGCGGCGACAAAATCCGCGGCTGCTGACGCCTGCCGGGACGATTTCGGTGGGCGGCGTGCAGGCGGGCATTCAGTGCCTGGCCGGTCCGAGCGGGTGGCACCTGTTGGGTTGTACGCCGGTGCGAACTTATCTGCTTCACCGCGAGCCCACCTTCCTGCTCGAACCCGGCGATCGCGTCACGTTTTACCAGATCGACGCCAAAACCTATGTCGAACTGGAGCGCGCCGCCGAGCATGGCGAGATCATCGCCGAGTTGATTGCGGCATGACCAAACTCGTGATCCCATCGATTGGCCCGGCAAGTTCGGTGCAGGATGGCGGCCGTTTCGGCGCACAGCGCTATGGCCTGACGCCGAGCGGCGCCATGGATCGGCTGGGATTAGCCGCCGCCAATTCTCTTGCCGGAAACGCGCTGCTGGCGCCGGGCGTCGAGATCGGGCCCTACGGTGCGGCTTTTACCGCGCGTGATGGCGCCGTTCGCGTCGGGCTGTCGGGCGCGCCGCGCGGGGCCGAGGTCGCCGGCCGTGTGGTCGCCTGGGACACTTCTGTGACGATTGCCGAAGGTGAAACGCTCAAGCTCGGCATGGCGCGGGGCGGGTCGTTCAGCTATCTCGCGATCGAAGGCGCCATCCAGGGCGAGCTGACGTTCGGAAGTCTCGCCGTCAACGCGCGGGCTGGCCTCGGCAGCCCATACCCGCGCCCTCTGCAGTCCGGCGACGAACTGAGCGTGTCGGCTGCAAGCGTGAAGGTCGAGTGCCGGATCGATTTGCCGGCTGCGGAAACTGGTCCGATCCGCGTTGTGCTGGGGCCGCAGAACGACGAGTTCGGTGACGAGGCGATCAGCCTGTTTCTCGACAGCGACTGGAAGATATCGGCAACCAGCGACCGCATGGGGTATCGCCTCGAAGGTCCCGTCATCAAGCACCTGCATGGCCACAATATCGTCTCCGACGGCACGGTGAACGGCAGCATCCAGGTGCCCGGCAACGGCCAGCCGATCGTTCTGATGTCCGACCGCGGGACCAGCGGCGGCTATCCGAAGATCGCGACGGTGATCACGGCCGATTTCGGCCGGTTCGCGCAAATTCCGGCCGGAACGGCTTTCCGGTTCAAGGCCGTCAGCATGGAAGAGGCGCAAGCCGAAGCGCGCAAATTTGCGGGACTGCTGCGCAGCCTGCCCGACCGGCTCGGATCGATCGAGAGTTTTGATCTCAACGTCGAGGCGCTGCAGGATGCCAATGTCGCCGGCGCTGCCGTCAATGCGATGGATGTCCAGACCTGGCACGTTGCCGATCTGATGACGCCGGACTAATTTTCGAAAGACCAACCAGAAAACGGACAACAACATGAAGACGGTCGACCTGAACAGCGATCTCGGCGAGTCCTTCGGCGCCTGGCAGATGGGCAATGATGCCGCGATGATCGATGTGGCGAGCTCGGTGAATGTCGCTTGTGGCTTTCATGGCGGCGACTACGACACCATGCGCAAGACGGTGGAGCTCGCAAAGGCGCGCGGTGTCAGCGTCGGCGCGCATCCCGGTTATCGCGATATTCACGGCTTTGGCCGCCGCCCGTTCTACGGCATGAGCGCGCGCGAAATCGAAAACCTCGTCGCCTATCAGATCGGCGCACTACAGGGCGTCGCATCGTTGGTTGGCTACAACGTTACGCACGTCAAGGCGCATGGCGCGTTGTCGAACGTCGCCTGCGAGGACGACACCACGGCGCGTGCGATTGCAGCGGGGATCAAGGCGGTCGATCCGAATCTCGTTTTCGTTGTGCTTGCGAATTCGAAGCTGGTATCGGCGGGTGAAGCGGCGAACCTGCCGATGGCCCACGAAGTCTTCGCCGACCGTGCCTATGAGGACGACGGCAATCTGATGTCCCGCAAGAAGCCTGGATCGGTGTTGCACGATCCGAAGCAGATCGCCGAACGGGTGGTGCGGATGGTGCAGGACGGCGCGGTGATATCGGCCACCGGCAAGGTCATGAAGATGCGCACCGACACGGTTTGCATACACGGCGACACGCCCGGCGCAGTCGACATCGCGCGCGGCGTTCGCAAGGCATTGAAGGACGCCGGCATCGAGGTCGCGCGGTTCAAGCGCGGCTAGCTGTCAAGCCGTTCGAGCTGTTAAAAAGGGTGTACGGAAAGCGTTCCGAACAAGACGCCCGCGATCAATGCGAAGGCGCCATACAGCGCCGCTGCATGGAAACCCGTTCCGGTTTTGCGGGACAGGGAGCGCGCATACAGATGCAACCGAGCTTCTGCCGACAGTTCGCGCATGGCCAATCTCCAACCCGTTGGCCCCTGACCCTTCATTCGCTCCCCGTTTCAGCATGAACCTTCGCGCGAATGTCAGGATCTGAAGACCATTAGCATGCGCGATAAGAGAGTATCGTTCGGCCGTCGAGACAAGACGGAACCCGAAAAAGCAATATCACACCTCCGGGAGACTCGAACGCGAGGGGAAAATTCCTTGCGATCCGGACAACCAGGAATTTTATTCGTTCGAATTTTCGCGTTCTGGAACCCGCCCCGCTGGAATGCCAGATACATTCCTAATAGACATCTTGCTGGTAGCGGCCCTTCTTCTTGAGTTCGCCGACAAAGCTGATGGCCTCATCTGTCGAGCGCGCGCCATGCTGGGCGACGATATCGACCAACGCGCGTTCGACGTCTTTCGCCATTCGTTTGGCGTCGCCGCAGACATAGACATGCGCACCTTCGGCAAGCCATGACCACAACTCGCGGCCGACCTCGCGCATGCGATCCTGCACATAGAATTTCTTGTCGCCGTCGCGCGACCACGCCAGCGACAATCGCGTCAGAAGGCCCGCTGTCTTCATCGCGTTGAGTTCGTCGGAATAGAAGAAATCGCAGCTCGAGCGTTGGTGGCCGAAGAACAGCCAGTTGCGCCCGGTTGAGCCCACGGCTCTGCGGTCGAGCAGGAAGGCGCGGAACGGCGCAATGCCGGTGCCGGGCCCGATCATGATGATCGGCACCTTCGGGTCCTGCGGAAGGCCGAAGCCGTGGGCCTTCTGCACATAGACCTTCACTTCGTCGCCGGGCTGGACACGCTCCGCCAGGAAGGTGGAGGCAAGGCCAAGCCGCTTGCGTTTGCCGATCACGTAGCGGACGCAGTCGACCGTCAGCGACAACTTGCCGGGAGTCGCGTTATGCGACGATGAAATCGAATAGAGCCGCGGCTGCAACGGTTCGAGCGCCTCGACAAAGGCTTCCGGGTGCGGCCGCACGCCGGAGAATTTTTGCAACGCCGCCATGACGTCAAGCGTCGCGGCATCGCCATCCGGGTCGTCGCCCGATGCGAGCGCCCGCGCCTTCTCGCGCTGGGCGCCGCCGGTAATGAAGGAGATCAGTTCGAACAGGGAATCCGGCGCAGGCGCGAGCGAGACTTCATCGGTCAGGACTTCGCGCAGCGTTCGCCCGCGCACTTCGGTCGTGTGAGAGGCGCCGAGTAGCGCGATGATCTGATCGACATGGCCGAGCTCGTTCTTGGCGAAAATGCCGAAGGAGTCGCCGACGACGTAATCGAGACCGCTCCCGGCCAGATCGAAGTCGATGTGCCAGGTTTCCTTTTCCGAGCCGGTCTTGTTGAGCAGGCGCCGGGACAGAAATTTCGCGGGCGTCGGGGCGTCGCGGGAACGGCCGAGTTCGACGATGGGTGCTGCTAGGGCTGGGGTTGCCGGTGCAGTTGCGGCCGGAGCCGCTGCTGTGACTGGAGCCTTGTCGATCTCCTCATAGAGCGCCTTCAGCATCCGGGCGGTTTCCTTGCCGCCGGGCACGCAAAGGTTCAGCCGGCCTTCCGCCTTGCTCGCAATCGCTTCGGAATAATCGTGGCAATTATAGCCGCACTGGCCGCAATCCTGCTGGGCCATGGCCGCCATCATGCGCCGTCGCAGGGGGCGGCCCTCCGCAAGCTTCATGCGATCGGCAATCGGCATCGTCTGATCGTGCCAGGGAGCCGAACCGTCGTCGCCATCGCCCGTGGCGCCCTTCATGACGGCCGCGCCCTGCTCGGCCGACAGCGGCGTAACTTGTTCGGTCAAAAGCCCTGCGAAAAAGCCGTTGAGCCAGGAACGCTGCGCTTCCGAGAACGGCGCGCTGGACGGGATGATCTCAATTTTGGGCGGCGGCGTGATCTGGTTCATGAAGCGGTCTCCGCCTCCGCGAGCTTGCGGAGCGTCTCGCCGTCGTGGCGGCGTGCGAATGTCAGGAAGGTTTCGGACGGGCCGGCGCGGTGCGCGAGATAAGCCTTGAGCAGCTTCTCGACCGTTTGCGGCGCGTCCTCGGCCTTGAGGTCGTGATAGACCTCTTGCCCGAGGTCGGCATCGGGGCCGAAGCCGCCGCCTGCGAACAGGTGATAGCCCTCGACCGTGTCGTCGGCGTCGCCGACCGGCACCTTGGCGGCGATCAGGCCGATATCGCTGATGTAGTGCTGCGCGCAGGAGTGATGACAGCCGGTCAGATGGATGTTGAGCGGCGTGTCGACTTCGACGCGGCCGTCGCACCAGTCGCCGATCGCTGCCGCATGCGCCTTGGTGTTGGAGGCCGCGAACTTGCAGCCGGCATTGCCGGTGCAGGCGATGAGGCCGGCACGAACGTTCGAAGCCTTCGTTGACAGCCCGATCATCTCGATCGCCTTGGCGGCAAGCTCAACGTTGGCGTCGGCCACGCCCGAGATGAGAAGGTTCTGCCACACCGTCAGCCGGATTTCGCCGTCGCCGAGATCCGCTGCGATCTTGGCCAGCCCGCGCATCTGCTCGGCTGTCATCTTGCCGACCGGCAGCACAACGCCGATCCAATTCAGGCCGTCCTGCTTTTGCTTGTGGACACCGATATGCGCCATCCGGTCGAATGCCGGCCGTGGCGCGAGCGCCTCCGGCGGGACGCGGGTCAAGGCATGGCCAAGTTTTTGCTCGACGAGACCGAGGAACTTCTCCATCCCGATCTTGTCGATGACATACTTCAGACGCGCCTTGAGTCGGTTGGTGCGATCGCCGCTGTCGATGAAGGCGCGCACGATCGCGTCGGCCACTTTCGTTGCGTCCGCGGGTTTGACGATGATGCCGGTTTCCTTGGCAAAGTCCCTGTGTCCGGTGATGCCGCCAATGCCGAGACGAAACCACACGCCTCCTTCGACGCCGAAGCCATCCTTCACCTCGACGGCGGCGAAGGCGATATCGTTGGTGTCTTCCAACACCGCGATCTTGCCCGCGCCGTCGAACGCGACGTTGAATTTGCGCGGCAGGCCGTAGAGCGAGCGATCATTGAGAATGTGAAAATGCCATTCGCGGGCATAGTCACGGGTGTCGATCAGTTCCTGCGGATCGATGCCAGCCGTCGGCGTACCCGTGACGTTGCGGATATTGTCGGCGCCCGAACCGCGCGAGCACAGGCCGAGATCCTGAATACCTTCGATCAACGCGACTGCGTGCTTGGGCGGAATCTCGCGCAGCTGAAGATTGGCGCGGGTCGTGACATGACAATACGGACCGCTCAGGCGCTCGGCGAGATCGGCAAGCCCTGAAAACTGCCAGTGCTTGAGAATGCCGTTGGGAATTCTCAGGCGGGCCATATACGAGTCCTGAGCCGGAGCGACGTAGAAAAGGCCGTAATAACGCCAGCGGAAATTATCCGCCGGGCTCGGTGGCGCGTTGGTCAGCGCCTGTTGTTTCAACCGTTCGTAGGCGTCGAAGGGATGTTCTTCGCGCTTGAACTTCTCCTGGTCGACCAGCTTTTTGCCGGACGCCAGAGTCTGGTCCTGCGCCTTGATATGCGCCGCGTCGGGCCCAGTTGGCTCGGCATCGGCCTTGGCCTCTGCCGGACCACCGGGAAGACCGCGGCCATTTCTGAATATCTGCACCCCGGCGGCAAAGCCTTCGAGATAGCGCTTTTGCTCGTCGGTGAAGTCGATGGCGATCGTTTCAAGCTTCATTGGGATTGCGCACCGCTATTCCGCCGCCTGGGCAACGGGTTGGGCCGTCGGGACCAGTTGGTCGCGTGGCTTGTAGGTCGAATAGAGCGCAAAACCGGTGCAGACGAATCCGCCGACGAGGTTGCCCAGCGTGACTGGAATCTGATTCCACACCCACCAATCGTAAAAGCCGACCTTGGCGCCGAGCAGCATGCCGGTCGGAATCAAGAACATGTTGACGACGGCGTGCTCGTAACCGAGCGCGAAGAACAGGAAGATGGCGATCCAGGTCGCCGTGACTTTTCCGATCGTCGAGTTGGACGTCATGGAGAGGATGACGCCGAGGCTCACCAGCCAGTTGCAGAGAATGCCCTTCACGAACAGGCTCAGCATTCCGGCAGCGCCGATGGCTTCATTGGCGATGGTCTTGGATTCCGCGGCAGCCACAAGGCGCGCGGCGACGCCGGCGACCTCGGCCTTGCCCATGTTGGTGAGCGACCCTGCGATCAGCGCGCCAACGGCGAGACTGCCGATCAGATTGGCGAGATAAACCCAGGACCAGTTGGCAAGGACGGCACCCCAGGTCGCTTTGCCTTCAAGGCGCGCGATCGGCACAATCGCAAAGCTGCCGGTGACGAGTTCAAGGTTGAGCAGGACGATGATGGCGAGTGCGACCGGGAAGATCAGCGCACCCACGATCGGCTGCCCGGTTGTCACGGCACCCGTGAAGGCGAGCGTGGTCGCAGCGCCGAGCAGCGCTCCGGCCAGGATCCCGCGGATCATGAGATCGCGCGGCGGCAGTGCCAGCTTCCTCTGGCTGGCGTCAATCATCGAAACAACAACGTCGGCAGGCTTTACGTAGTCCATATGAAGCTCCAGCTGCCACGCGTCTCGCGTGGGTTCACGACGGGCAAAAATGAGTGATCGCTAGGAAGCTCGACGCAGGCCACGCCTTGTCGAACTTCAATCTCGCGATCCGGTCAGCGTCGTTGCTGCGGAAATCCATCTCGGACGTCGGCCAAGCGCCTTCGGCGGCGTCGGCTGCACTGCAACAATACAAGTTGCGTGCCACAACGATTCGTCGAAGGAAATGTTGTTATTTCAATTAGTTATGAAAAGGAATGAAGTTCCGTTCGCCGGGCCGCGCTCATGAAATTTGAGCAAAGAGCCTAAAATATAGCCGTTTTCTAAATTTGCCTATTTTTTAATCTGACGTGCTGCTTCAGCCTCTTCCGCCACCGGCCGGCAAGCCAGCGAAGTAGCCTTCGATGTTTTGGGGGTCGAAGATGGGCCCGGCGAATGAGCCGATGGCTTTGGCAGGCGCCCGCGGCTCGCCAATACGCCCAAACGCAGCGTCATAGAGCTCCGGCCGGAATACATCCTGCGCCGCTTTCATCGCCTCCAGGCTTAATGTCGTCTGCCTCCAGCGCACCATTTGGGCGTAGAGCCAGGCCGCCTGGACTGGGTCCGGCGCAGAAGCATCGTCACGCGCCAGCATCATGTAGCGGCCATCCTCACGGATCGTGCCGTCGGCTGCGATTTTGAGCCGGCCTTCCAGGGTCCGCAGGATCACGCTGGCATCGACGCCGATATAGTCTGCCCGCGCCAGGATGCGCGCCACCTCATTCCGATTGTCCGGTACCTCAGTGAATTCGGCCGCGCGGAAGGCGGCGCGAACCAGCGACGCCAGCGTTTGCGAATTTTTCTCTGCCCATTGCTGGCGGACCGCGAGCACCTTCTCGGCGGCACGTTGCATGATGTCGGAGCTGAAATGCAGGATTCGCCCGATACCTCGGTCGACCGCGATGGAATTCCAGGGCGCGCCGACGCAGAACCCGTCGACCTGGCCGCTGGCAAGGCTGTCGACCATGAATGGCGGCGGCAGCACGACCATGCGGACGTCCTCGTCGGGATCGACGAGGCCGGCCGCCATCCACAAGCGCAACAGGTAGTTATGGGTCGAGAACGGAAATGTCATGCCGAACGTCAGCGGCTCGCCGCCATTTTTCCGTCGCGCTGCGACCACGCGTGACAGCGCCCGCGCGGTCGCCATCGGATCGAGCGGATCGCCGTCGATTTCATGCATCATCGCCGCATGCAGCGCCGGCGATACCGTGATGGCGTTGCCGTTGAGGTTCAGCGTGAGCGGCACGACGATCGGCACTTTGATGTGCCCAAGGCCAAGACTCGAAGCGATCGGAACCGGAGCCAGGATATGCGCGGCGTCGAACAGGCCGATATTGAGCTTGTCGCGAACATTCGACCACGACACTTCCCGAACGAGCTGCACGTCGAGCCCTTCGGCCCGCATAAAGCCCTTCTCGACCGCAACGATTAGGGCGGCGGCATCGATCAAGGGAATGAAGCCGATCTGGAGCTGCGCCGTCATTTCAATAGCTCCGACGCCGTCAGGATCGACTGGGCGATCTCTCCGATCTTTTTCTTCTCGCGCATGGCGGTTGATCGCAGCAGCACATAGGCCTCGTCCTCGGTCAGGCCTTTCAGTTTCATCAGGATGCCCTTGGCTCGCTCGATCACCTTGCGGTCTTCGAGCGCCGACTTGGCGCGATCGAGTTCGTCCTGGAGTTTCGAGAAGGCATTGAAACGGGAAATGCAGAGATCGAGGATCGGTTTGAGGCGCTCTTTCTTCAGGCCGTCGACGATATAGGCGGAAACCCCGGCGTCGACGGAAGCCTGGATCGAGGCGGCATCGCTCTGATCGACGAACATCGCAATCGGCCGTCGTACCGCGCGGCTGACCTGGAACATTTGTTCCAGAATGTCACGGCTGGGATTTTCCAGGTCGATCAGGATGACGTCGGGATCGAGCGCATAGATGCGGCTCAGCAGACTCTGCATCTCGTCGATGCGCACAACGTCAGTATATCCCGCCTCCCGCAATCCCTCTTCGAGAATAGCGGCCCGGATCGGGCTTTCGTCGACAATCGCGATTTTTGGAGAGGACTCGGCGCCCATCGTCTACCCATTCCGGCGATCCATTGATAGCACGTCGAGACGGCCGGGCTCAAAGCCTTGTATTTGGGCACAATTGGGATTAGCTCCTGCCTTGTTATTTACCCGGACAGTTCAAAGATGTCGCAAGGCCCCGCGCCTAAAGTGAGCTTTGTTTCGCTTGGATGCCCCAAGGCGTTGGTGGATTCCGAGCGCATCATCACGCGGCTGCGCGCCGAAGGCTATGAGCTGGCGCGCAAGCACGACGGCGCCGATCTCGTCATCGTTAACACTTGCGGCTTTCTCGACAGCGCCAAACAGGAATCGCTTTCGGCGATCGGCGACGCCATGGCCGAAAACGGCAAGGTCATCGTCACCGGCTGCATGGGCGCCGAACCTGAGCAGATTGAGAAGACCTATCCCGGTGTGCTCTCGATCACAGGTCCCCAGCAATACGAAAGCGTGCTCGAGGCCGTCCACCGCGCGCTGCCACCGGCGCACAACCCGCATATTGATCTCGTGCCACCGCAAGGCATCAAGCTGACGCCGCGGCATTACGCTTACCTGAAGATTTCAGAAGGCTGCAACAACCGCTGCTCGTTCTGCATCATCCCGAAACTGCGCGGCGATCTGGTCTCACGGCCGGCCAACGATGTGCTGCGCGAGGCTGAGCGGCTGGTCAACGCCGGCGTGAAGGAGCTGCTGGTCATTTCGCAGGATACGTCGGCGTACGGCGTCGACATCAAATATGCGGCCAGCCCCTGGAAGGACCGTGAGGTCCGCGCGAAGTTCTTCGATCTGGCGCAGGCGCTCGGCGAGTTCGGCGTCTGGGTCCGGCTGCAATATGTCTACCCCTACCCGCATGTCGACGAAGTCGTCGGCCTCATGAACGAGGGCAAGGTGCTGCCCTATCTCGATATCCCGTTTCAGCACGCCAGTCCCGAAGTGCTGAAGGCGATGAAGCGTCCAGCCGCGCAGGAGAAGACGCTGGCGCGGATCAAGAGCTGGCGCGCGGCATGTCCGGAGCTCGCACTGCGCTCGACCTTCATCGTCGGCTTCCCGGGGGAGACCGATTCCGATTTTGCGGAATTGCTCGACTGGCTCGAGGAAGCCGAGATCGACCGCCTCGGCTGTTTCAAATACGAGCCGGTCGCAGGCGCGCCGGCGAACGCGCTTGGTCAGGCTGTGCCCGACGAGGTCAAGCAGGAGCGCTGGAACGCGTTGATGGCGCGGCAGCAGAAGATTTCGGCGCGCCGCCTCAAGCGCAAAGTCGGCACCCGCCAGCAGGTGATCATCGACGAAGTCGGGCCAACCGTCGTCAAGGGTCGTTCAAAGGCCGATGCGCCGGAGATCGACGGTTCGGTCTACGTCACGAGCCGCAGGCCGCTCAAAGTGGGCGAGATCGTCACCGCCAAGATCGAGCGATCCGACGAATACGACCTGCACGGCAGCGTTGCGGGTTTCTGATCGGACAAAGAGGAGCGTGGGAAGATGCGGCAGCCTCTGAAGGTCAAGATTTTCATGGACGTCAGCGCGAGCGTGGTCGAAGAGCAGGTCAACGCCTGGCTTGCCAAGCTCGAGGCCGGAACCATCCTCAAGACGGATACCGTGGTGACAACGGTCGCCAAAGGCGACGGCGCCTCGCCGTTCATCGTCGTGACCATTTGGTACGAGCTGCCCGCGTCGGATCAGGACCGGCCCGGCTTCCGAGCGACTTGACAGCGCTGCCTATTCGGCTGTATCAGCGCGCCCCATGATTTCGAACCGGACCATCGCCCGCGCCGCCTGCCGCCGTCACCGCCGTGACGACGAGAGGGTGCGCCATGTCCGACGACGACGCTGATCAGATAAATCAGCAGGGTTTTCGAGAAGGCCGCACCCGCAAGGTGCGGCCTTCTTGCTTTTCGGCCCGCCGCTTCCCTCTAAAACTGCAAGGAGAGTTCGACATGACTGACGCCACGCTTGCCTTCGACGCGCTGATGGAGATCACCGCCCGGCCACCGATCGCCTTCGTGCGCGGCGAAGGTTCATATCTCTGGGACAACACGGGAAAGCGTTATCTCGATTTCGTCCAGGGCTGGGCGGTGAACTGCCTCGGCCACGCGCCGCCTGAGCTGGCAGAGGTGATTTCGGCGCAGGCGAAGCGCCTGATCACGCCAAGTCCGGCCTATTACAACGACGCCAGCTTGAAGCTGGCGAAAGCTCTTACCGACTTGAGTTGCTTCGACCGGGTGTTCTTCGCCAACTCTGGCGCGGAAGCCAATGAAGGCGCGATCAAGCTCGCGCGGAAATACGGCGCTGTGCGCAAAGGTGGCGCGTTCGAGATCATCACCTTCGAAGGCGCATTTCACGGCCGGACGCTGGCGACCATGTCGGCCTCCGGCAAGAAAGCCTTCGAGCCCTTGTTCGAGCCCAAGGTTTCGGGATTTCGAAAAGCGAAATGGAACGATCTTGGCTCGGTCGAAGAACTGATCACAGACAACACCGTCGCTGTCATGCTGGAGCCGATCCAGGGCGAAGCCGGCGTCTGGCCGGCGAGCGACAAATTCCTGCGTGAACTGCGTGCGCTGACCTCGGCGCATGGCCTGCTGCTGATCTTTGATGAGATCCAGACCGGCATGGGCCGTACCGGCAAGCTGTTCCATTATGAGCATACCGGCGTCACGCCTGATATCATGACGCTCGGCAAGGGGATTGGCGGCGGCGTGCCGCTCGCCGCGCTGCTCGCAACCGAGGCCGCGTCCTGTTTTGAGCATGGCGACCAGGGCGGAACGTTCAACGGCAACGCGCTGATGTGCGCAGCGGGTCTTGCAGTGCTCGAGCAGGTTGCCGCGCCCGCATTCCTGAAGTCGGTGGCGGAGAACGGGCTTTATCTCGAAAGCGAACTGCAGCGGCTCTCGGCACGCCATGGTATCGGCGAGGTACGAGGCCGGGGCTTGCTGCTGGCGCTCGATCTGCGGGTGCCGATCGCGCCGTTGATCGTGGCTGCAGCCCTGGACGACGGCGTGCTCCTGAACGCTCCGCGCCCCGACACGCTGCGATTCATGCCGGCTCTCAACGTCTCGCGTCAGGAAATCGATCTGATGATCCAGTGCCTCGACGCCCTGCTGAATACGGCAGGCGTCGCGCGCCGGGTCGCCTAAAGGCTTACGGCTTGAGGATGGAGGCGCCTGTGGTGGCCCGGCTCTCGAGGTCGGTATGCGCCTTGGCGGCGTCCTTCAAGGCGTAAGCGTGATTGATCGGCACGTGCAGTTTGCCGTTGATGACGGCGGCAAACAGCGTGTCGGCGCCTTCGAGCAATTCGGAGCGCTTGCCGATATAGTCGTTGAGCTTGGGGCGGGTTGCAAACAGCG
>NZ_DASREO010000066.1:0-23186 GCF_035652035.1 Bradyrhizobium sp. | reverse complement strand
TCCGACTTCCAGGTGCCGTCGAGCTCGGCCTTGACCCGGGCGATGTAGTAGGGGGCCCAGGTGTCGAGGATCGAGGTCAGCTGGGTCTTGGGCCCGAACTTGATCATTTCGGAGTCCTGGCCGAAGGCAAGCTTGCCGCGTTCGCTGGCAATCTGCATCGCGGCCGGGCTATCCGTGTGCTGCATGATCACGTCGGCACCCTGGTCGATCAGCGCCTTGGCGGCGTCGGCTTCCTTGCCCGGGTCGAACCAGGTGTTGGCCCAGATGATCTTGACTTTGATGTTCGGGTTGACCGTCTGCGCACCGAGCATCGTGGCGTTGATGCCCATGATGACTTCCGGAATCGGGAACGAGGCGATATAGCCGAGCACGCCCGCCTTCGACATCTTGCCGGCGATCACCCCCTGGATGTAACGGCCTTCGTAGAAGCGGCCGTTATAGATGCCCATGTTCTTGTCGCTCTTGAATCCGGTCGCGTGCTCGAAATGCACGTTCGGATATTTCTTGGCGACCTTCAGCGTCGGGTCCATGTAGCCGAAGGAGGTGGTGAAGATCAGCTTGTTGCCGGCGCGCACGAGTTGTTCGATCGAGCGCTCGGCGTCGGGACCTTCGCTGACGTTTTCCAGATACGTCGTCTCGATCTTGTCGCCGAATTCCTTCACCAGCGCCTGACGCGCCACTTCGTGCTGATAGGTCCAGCCGAAATCGCCGACCGGCCCTAAGTAAATGAACCCAACCTTCAGCTTGTCAGCGGCCGAAGCGCTCACGCTCCCGGCCAGCAAAACCGCGGCAGTCGCCGCAAGAAGTGTTTTTCTCATTATCCATCTCCACTCGGGGTATTCCTTGAAATCCGGAACGCGGCGCCCCCATGAGCCGCTTTCCGAAACCGAAAAATCAACGGTCTGGCACAAAAACTGTCCCGAGCGCCGCCGGCGCTGTCGAGCCTCCGGTCCTCGCCCGCGAAATCAGGACAAGCACGATGACGGTCGCGAGATAAGGCAGCGACGACATGAATTGCGAGGGGATACCGAGGCCGAACGCCTGCACGTGCAATTGCAGGATGGTCACGGCGCCAAACAGGTAGGCGCCGACGGCAAGCCGTCCCGGCCGCCAGGAGGCGAACACGACCAGCGCCAGCGCGATCCAGCCGCGGCCCGCCGTCATGCCCGGAATGAAGAACGGCGTATAGGCGAGCGGCAGATACGCGCCCGCAAGTCCCGCGCAGGCGCCGCCGAACAGCACGGCATAGAGGCGAATCCGCAGCACGGGATAACCGAGCGCATGCGCCGAGACGTGATTGTCGCCGGCGGCGCGCAGCACAAGGCCCGCGCGTGTCCGATAAAGGAAGAACCAGACGGCGATCAAAAGCACGATCGACAGATAGACGAAGGCATCCTGGCCAAACAGGATGCGGCCGGCGAAGGGAATGTCGGTGAGAACAGGAATATGCAGATGCGGCGCCGGCGTGATTCGCTCGCCGACAAAGCCCGCACCGATCAGGCCGGAGACGCCGATGCCGAGAATGGTCAGCGCAAGCCCGGTCGCGACCTGGTTGACCGCAAGCCCCAGCGCCATGGATGCGAAGATCAGCGACATCAACATGCCGGCGATGATGCCGCAGATCGCGCCGACAATGATCGACCCGGTAAGCCACGCACCGCCGAAGGCGCAGGCCGCGCCGACGATCATCATGCCTTCGACGCCGAGGTTGAGCACGCCGGAGCGTTCGGTCACGAGTTCGCCCGTGGCCGCGATCAACAGGGGTGTCGATGCCGCGAGCACCGACAGGATGATGGGTTCAAGCAGTTCCACTTGGCACCTGTGGCGACGCGGAAACCAGCCGGATCCGATAGAGAATGAGGGAATCGCAGGCGAGCACGTAGAACAGCAAAATGCCTTGAAAAACCTTGGTCACATCGAGAGGTATTTTCATTGCGATCTGGGCCTGTTCGCCGCCGATGAACGTGAGCGCGAGGAAAAGCCCTGCAATTAATATTCCAACAGGGTTCAGCCGGCCGAGGAAGGCGACGATGATCGCGGTGAAGCCGTAGCCGGGCGAGAACCCCGGCTGGAGGTGGCCGACGGGACCGGCGACCTCGATGATCCCGGCAAGCCCCGCCAGCGCGCCCGAAATGGCGAAGGTGAGCAGGATCAGTTGGTTGGAATTGAAGCCGCCGAAGCGCGCAGCGCGCGGTGCGGCGCCGACGACGCGGATCTCAAAGCCCTTGATCATGCGGCTGAGCAGGATCGCGGCGGCGAGAACGGCGATGAGCGCGATGACGCCGCCCAGATGCAAACGGCCGCCTTCGATCAGGGTGGGGACGGTCGCCACCGGGTCGAATTCCGCCGTGGTCGGAAAATTATAGCCGGCCGGGTCGCGCCAGGGGCCGCGCACGAGATAGTCGAGAAAGAGATCGGCGACATAGACCAGCATCAGGCTGGTCAGGATTTCGCTGGCGCCAAACTTCACCTTGCAAATCGCCGGGATCATCGCATAGAGCGCGCCGGCGACAGCGCCCATCACGAGCATCGCCGGCAGGACCCAGGCGCCGACATCGGTGCCGTGGGTCTTCACGGCGAGCCATGACCCCGCGACGGCGCCGATCAGGAACTGTCCCTCGGCGCCGATATTCCAGACATTGGCGAGATAGCACAGCGACAGCCCGATCGCGATCATCACGAGCGGCGTCGCCTTCACCGCGATTTCCTGCAGCGAATAGCTGTCGGTCAGAGGATCGATGAAATAGACCCAGAGCGCGAGAAGCGGATTTTTGCCAAGGATCGCAAAGAGAATGACCATGGTGACGATGGTCAAGCCGATCGCAATCAAGGGCGAGATCAGCGCAATCGTGTTCGATCGCTCGGTGCGTTTCTCAAGCACCAGGTGCATGTGCCGCCTCCGCAGTCTCCAGGCCGCTTCCGCCCATCAACAGTCCGAGTTTTTCGCGGCTGGCTTCTCGTGTCGGCAGCGCCTCCGACAACCGCCCGTGAAACATCACCGCAATCCGGTCGGCGATTTCGCTGAGTTCGTCGAGGTCCTGGCTGGTGACAAGCACGGCCGCGCCGGAGGCGGCAAGATCGAGCAGCGCCTGGCGGATCACGGCGGCTGCACCGGCATCGACGCCCCAGGTCGGCTGGCTCACCACCAGCACGGCCGGATTGCGCAGGATTTCTCGCCCGACCACGAATTTCTGCAAATTGCCGCCGGAAAGGGAAGCTGCTTCCGGGTCGCGCTTCGCCTTGCGGACATCGAAGGTCTTGGTGGTGCGGTCGACGGCCGACAACGTCGCGGGCGTATCGACAAAGCCGAACTTCACCATGCCGCTCGCGGCATGTCCGGTCAAAAGCGCGTTCTCCGACAGCTTCATGCGCGGCGCGGTGCCGTGGCCGAGCCGCTCTTCCGGCACGAAGGCAGCTCCAAGCTTGCGGCGCTGGGTGATCGAGAGGTAGCCCGCCGCAATTCCTTCGATCACCACTGTGCCGGATTCGTTGGAAAGGCGCTCGCCTGACAACGCCGAGAAAAGCTCATCCTGGCCGTTACCGGCGACGCCGGCGATGCCGAGGATTTCACCGCCGCGCAATTCGAGCGAGATGTTTTGCAGCCTTACGCCATGGGGATCGTCCGGCTCGAGCGAGAGGTTGTTGACCACGAGGCGCGGCACCGTGACTTTGCGCTGAGCGGCGGCCTTCACTTCCTTGATCTCGGTGCCGACCATCATCCGCGCCAGCGAAGCTGCGGTCTCGGTTCTCGGATTGCAGGTCGCGACTTTCTTGCCGAGGCGCAGAATGGTCGCTGTATCGCAAAGCCGCTTCACCTCCTCGAGCTTGTGGCTGATGTAGAGGATCGCGCGGCCTTCAGATTTCAGCCGTTCCAGCACGATGAAGAGCTGATCGGCTTCCTGCGGGGTCAAAACCGCGGTTGGCTCGTCGAGGATCAGGAATTTCGGATTCTGCATCAGCGCGCGCACGATCTCGATGCGCTGCCGTTCGCCGACCGAGAGCTGCCAGACCTCGCGGCGCGGATCGAGCGGCAGCCCATAGGTGCGCGAGACCTGTTCAAGCCGCGCCGACATGTCCTTGAAAGATTCCTTGCCGTCGAGCCCGAGCGCGACGTTTTCGGCGACCGTCAGATTGTCGAACAGCGAGAAATGCTGAAACACCATGCCGATGCCGCGAGAGCGGGCTTCCGACGGCCCGGACAGGACCATGCGGTGGCCCTCCCAGCGCATCTCGCCTTCGCTTGGCTGGATCAGGCCGTAGATGGTTTTAACCAGGGTCGACTTGCCGGCGCCGTTCTCGCCGAGCAGCGCGTGGATTTCCTTCGGGTAGATGTCGATGTCGATGGAATCATTGGCCAGAAAGGCGCCGTAACGCTTGGTCAGCCCAATGGTTTGCAGCAGCGGCGTTTCGCCGGAATGCGGGCTGACGGGCGTCGAATCTGACATTCGGGTTGGTGTTTCCGAGTGGGCTATCTCAATACTGTGCCAGTTTAAGCGCCAACGTAAGTAGTGAAAAAGCGCCAGCTGTTGCCCAAGCCTTCGGCAATCGCCGAATTTGAGAGTGATTCTCGGCCAGCGGCCGTCAGACTTGAAGTCAGGACAGGCGAAGTTTTCGCAGGGTCGAAAGGCTGTTGCATAATTGTGACGGTCGGTTGCAATTCGTCATCGATAACGTGAGCTTGCTTTGAGTATGAGCATCATCATCTCTTCGTTTCCGGATGCTGCGAGAAGCCCGTTCGGCCGCGCCGCGCGCCGCGCCTCGAAACGATACGACAAGCAAAAAAATCAACAAAAACAAATCGAAAGTGGAACCCGACCAACAGCTTCATGCGCTGCTTGCTGTGTCGCGACCAACGCCTCGACATGCAAGTCGCGGATCTCGCGGATATTTTTTGACTATTCTTGCAGCAGATCGTGGAAAAAGTTGAGGCTTCTCTCCCCAACGGAACCGCGTAACTGTCCGATCCAGGGCCTAACGATGGTTCGCTCTGCAATTGGGGGTTACTAATGTTGTTTCGCAAAACAGTCTTCGCAACCGCGGCGCTGGCCGCGCTTGCATCGGCCGGCGTCGCGCGCGCCGCTGACCTTCCGGTCAAGGCCGCAAAGCCGGTGAAGGACACGCCGTTCTTCCTGGTGATCGATGACCGCGTCACCTTCTCCTACATCTTCTCGGGCACCGATCCCGGTGCGTTCTCGGTGAATCCGAATGGCACCTTCAACGGCAAGACCCCGAAGCAGGTTTACTCTTTCACACATTTCGACATCTGGGGCTACGGCACCAACTTCTTCACGATTTCGATGTTCAAGTCGGGTCATAACGATCCGGCTTCGCCCTGTGTGAACGCAGGTGTGCTGATGAGCGGTGCACCGGCTGATTGCGCTGGCGCAACCGAAATCTATGGTCTGTTCCGCTCGACCTTCGGCTGGAACGAGATCTTCGGCACCAAGGCCTTCAGCATGGGCCCGCTGCACAACATCTCGTTCGAGATCGGTGCGGACGCCAACTCGGAAAACACGTTCCTGGCTCCCGCCAAGCGCGACTTCGTCGCCGGTCTGCAATTCGCCTTCGATCTTCCCTACAAGGGCTACATCAACGTCGCGCCCTTGGCCTACAAGGAAATCAACCACAATGCGTTCGATCAGTGCGGTCTGTTCGGTCCGGGCGTACCTGGCGTAACCTGCCTCTCCGACGGCAACACCAATTACAAGACCACGTGGGCGGTCGAAATCAACTACTACATGGACCTCGGCTTCCTGCCCGAGAACATGCAGTACTTCTCCGTCAGCGGCCGCGCCGGCTGGTATGGACCGAAGGGCGATCAGAACTCGCCGCTGGTCGGAACCGGCGTCGGCTCCAACAGTACCGCGACGAAGACCGAGCTGAACTCGGAACCGATCCGTCTGACCTTCGACGCCTCGAAGGCGGCTTGGGGTGCGAAGTACACTCACTTCGTTGATCTCTGGGTCGCCTATCGCTACTGGCAGAACAAGTTCGGCCTCGATCACAATGCGGCTCCGGGCGTCTGCACCGTCAATGGTGTCAGCACCAACAGCTGTACGGAATCGTCGCTCTATGCCGGCGTGACCGTGAAGTTCTGATCTTCTGACTGGGGGTTAAGACGATGGCGCCGCGAGATGATCGCGGCGCCATTTTCTATTGGGGAAGCATGCCGCCTATTTGGTCCAGACACCCGCATGAAGCGCGGCGGCTTCATCTTCCAGCAGCGGGCCAACGACCTCGGTTGAGCGCTGGCCGCTTGCGAACACGGCGCGGCAGGGCAAATCAAGGGTCGGATTTTCAGGATGGTTGCCGGTGATGTCGCGCAGCCGCGCTTCGCTGAGACCATAGACGAGGCGACCGATCCCGGCCCAGTAGATCGCGCCTGAGCACATCGCGCAGGGTTCGGCGGACGAATAGATCGTGGCCCCGGCAAGCACCTCGGCCTTGAATGTGCGGCAGGCCTGCGTTGCCAGCAGACGCTCGGCATGCGCCGTGCCGTCACGGTCGGGCATGTAGCCGTTCTCGGTCTCGATCAGCACTTTGCGATTGCGATCGACCAGAATGGCGCCAAAGGGATGATTGCCGTTTGCCATCGAACGGCGCGCGACATCGAATGTGCGCGCAAGGAAATGCTCGTCCGCTTCAGCCTGCGTCAGGCCTGCGACGTCAGTCATTGGTTTAGTGTCCCGCCATGTGGCGGCCAACTTCCGTCAGGTCGGCTTCGCTCGCGCGCGCCTCATAGACGAACTGGCCGTGAAACATCACGACCAGACGATCCGACAATTCGAGCAGTTCGTCGAGGTCCTCGCTGACCAGAAGCACCGCCGCGCCGCGGTTGCGTGCCGCCATGATCTCGGCATGGATCTGGGCCACGGCCGCGAAGTCGAGCCCAAAACAGGGATTGGCGGCGATCAGCACCTCGACATCGTGCCCAAGTTCGCGCGCCAGCACCGCACGCTGCACGTTGCCGCCCGACAGCGCCGAAATCGGCGTGTCGGGTCCGCGAGTCTTGATCTTGTAGCGGTTGATCTTCTTTTCGGCGTCGTTGCGGAAAGCGGCGCCGTTCAGCCACCAGCCGCCCTTGGCAAAGGGCGCGCGGTCGAATTCGCGAAAAGCGACGTTGTCGGCGACGCTCATGCCGCCGACGCAGGCGTTCTTCAAAGGCTCTTCCGGCAGCAGCGACATCTTGTGCCGGCGCATTTCCTCGCGGCTCGCATGATAGGCCTCGCCCGCGACGCGGACCTCGCCGCTTTCGGCGTCGCGCTGGCCGGCCAGCACTTCGACGAGCTGGCGCTGACCGTTGCCGGAGACGCCGGCGATGCCGACGATCTCGCCGCCGCGCACGGACAGCGAAACATCGTGCACCGCGATCGCGCCGGCATCGTCGAATGCGCGGACCTTGTCGAGTTCGAGCCGCACGCCGCCGGTCTCGCCCGAGCGCGGCGGCTGGATGGTGAGTTCTTCCGCGCCGATCATGGCGCGCGCCATCGCGTCTGCCGTCAGCTCCTTGACGAGGCCTTTGCCGGCGAGCTTGCCGCGGCGCAGGATGGTGACTTCGTCGGCGAACGCCATCACCTCGCGAAACTTGTGGGTGATCATGAGAATAGTGAGTTCGCCGCCCTCGACCATCTTGCGCAGCATGCCCAGGACCTCGTCGGCCTCGCCCGGCGTCAGCACCGAGGTCGGCTCGTCGAGGATCAAGAAGCGCCGCTTCAGATAGAGCTGCTTGAGGATCTCGCACTTCTGCCGTTCGCCGGCCGAAATATCGGACACCTTTGCGTCGAGCGGCACCTTGAACGGCATCCGCGCGAGAAATGCCTCCAGCTCCTTCTTCTCCTTGGCCCAGTCGACCACGGCCGGCACGTCATCGCGCGCCAGCACCAGATTTTCGGCGACCGTCATCGCGCCCACCAGCGTGAAGTGCTGGTAGACCATCCCGAGGCCCAGCGCATGCGCGTCCTTCGGGTTGGCGATCGTCTGCTCGCGCTCGCCGACGATGATCTGGCCTTCGGTCGCGTGATAGTAGCCCATGATGCATTTGACGAGCGTCGACTTGCCGGCGCCGTTCTCGCCGAGCAGCGCATGCAGCGTGCCCGGCCGGACCTTGAGCTCGACATTGTCGAGCGCGAGGAAATCGCCGAACCGCATGGTCATGGCGACGGCGTCGACGCCGAAGGCGCCGGACGGAGGAGGGATTTCGCCGATAATCAAGAAATCGCTCCGATCAGGTCAGCGGATTTCGTCACCGCGCCGAACACGCCGCCCTGCATCTTGATCATCTTGATGGCGTGGTCGTGATTGCTCTTGTCGGTTGCCCCGCAGCAATCCTCGACCAGCACGCATTCGAAGCCGCGATCGTTGGCTTCGCGCATGGTGGTGTGGACGCAGACGTCGGTGGTGATGCCGGTCAGCACGATGTTCTCGATGCCGCGCACGCGCAACATCAGTTCGAGGTCGGTGGCGCAGAACGATCCCTTGCCGGGCTTGTCGATGATCGGCTCGCCCGCTTTCGGATAGAGCTCGGGAATGATGTCCCAGCCCGCCTCGCCGCGCACGAGAATCCGTCCGCACGGGCCCGCGTCGCCGATCCCGGCGCCGATCTGGCGCGAGCGCCAGCGCTTGTTGGCCGGAAGATCCGCAAGATCGGGACGATGTCCCTCGCGGGTGTGGATGATGTGGTAACCGCCCGCGCGCATCGCCGCCAGCAGGCGCTTGATCGGCTCGATCGGCGCGCGCGTCAATGACAGGTCGTACCCCATCTTGTCGACATAGCCGCCGACGCCGCAGAAGTCGGTCTGCATGTCGATGATGATCAGCGCGGTGTTTTGTGGGCGCAGATCGCCGTTATAGGGCCAGGCATAGGGCTCGGACTTGATGTAGCGCTCGGGCATGAGAGGCCTCGGTTAGCGGGTGATCGACAGTTCGGCGGGCGCGCCGGTCAGCGTGCGCTTCGGCGAGCAGGTGATGATCATGATCGCCAGCGTCAGAATATAGGGCGCGGCGTTGAAGAGATGATAGCCGGACGTGACGCCGACCGACTGCAGCGCCGGCCCGAGCGCCGCGGCGCCACCAAACGCAAGAGAGGCCCACAGGCACAGCATCGGGTCCCAGCGCGCGAAGATGACGAGCGCAACCGCCGTGACGCCCTGGCCCGACGACAGCCCCTCGTTCCAGCTTCCGGGATAGAACAGCGACAGGAACGAGCCGCCGATGCCCGCCAGGAAGCCGCCGACCATGGTGGCGCGCAGGCGGATCAGCAGCACCGAATGGCCCATGGCGCGTGCAGCGTCCGAACTTTCGCCGGCGGTGCGGATCAGAAGGCCCCAGCGCGTGGTGCGGAACGCCCAATAGAGAACGGGTGCGAGCGCTACGCCAAAGAGAAAGAGCACATTGATGCGCAGCGCCGCCTTCACCTGCTGGACGTCGCTCCACCAGCCGAAATCGATCGCCGGCAATCTTGCTGCAGTGGGCTCGATCAACGGCTTGCCAAGATAGAAGGCCAAACCTGTTCCGAACAGCATCAGCGCAATGCCGACCGCGACGTCGTTGACGCGCGGCAGCGAGCAGATTCCGGCGTGAAGCGCACCCAGCATCGCTCCGGTGATGCCGGCGGCAAGAACGCCGAGCCACGGCGATCCCGTGAGATAGGAGATGCCGTACGCGCTCATCGCGCCCATTACCAGCGTGCCCTCAAGGCCGAGATTGATGCGGCCCGAGCGCTCGGTGATGCATTCCCCCAGGCTCACGAACAAAAACGGCGTGGAGACGCGGATGGCGCCGCCGAACACGGCAAGCGGCACGGTCCAGAGCCCGATCGATCCGTCAGCCATGTCGCTTCAACCTCATTTGCTTTTCAGAAAGCCGATCCGGCCGTAGAGCGCGTCGCTCGCCAGCACGAACACGAAGATGATGCCTTGCAGCACCAGGACGGACGCATCAGGCAGGCCGAGCCTCCGCTGCAACAGGCCGCCCGAGGCATTGATGCCGCCGAGCAGGATCGCGACGGGAATGATCGCGAGCGGGTTTTGCCGCGACAGGAACGCGACCAGGATGCCGGTAAAGCCATAGCCGACGGCAAGGTTGGCATTGGTGCGGCCCTGCACTGCGGCGACCTCGACCATGCCGGCAAGCCCCGCGCAGGCGCCGGCGAGGAAACAGATGGTCAGGATCAGTCTGCCGACGGAGAGGCCGACGATCTTGGCGGCGCGGATATTGCCGCCGGCGACGCGCGCCGCGAAGCCGAAGGTGGTGTGATAGATCAGAATGTAGGAGGCGATCGCGGCGATCAGGCCGAACACCAGGCCCCAATGCACGTCGGTGCCGGGAATGGAGCCGATCATGTTGGCCGCGCCGATCTCGCGTGTCGACGGCTTGTTGAGGCTCGCCGGATCCCGCATCGGGCCTTCCACGAGGTGATTGAGGATGGCGAGCGCGATATAGACAAGCAAGAGACTCGAGATCGTTTCGTTGACGCCGCGGTACTGCCGCAGCGCGCCAGAGAGCAAGATCCACAAGCCGCCGCCGACCATGCCGGCGCCCGCCATTGCAAGCTGCACGGCGAGCGGCGGCGCCGACGGCATCGCGAGCGCGATTGACGTCGCCGACAGTGCGCCGATCAGAAGCGCGCCTTCGCCGCCGATGATGACCATGCCGAGTTGGGCGGGCAGCGCCGTGCAGAGCGCGGTGAGGATCAAGGGCGCGGCGCGCGTCAGCGTGTTCTGCCAAGAGAACCAGGTGCCGAACGCGCCCTGGTACATGTAGAAATAGAGGTCGAGCGGGTTTTTGCCGAACAGCGCTACAAAGATGCCGAAGACCACGAGCGCGCCGGCCAGCGCCGCGCCCGGGATCAGGATGTATTCGATGGTTGCGCCGTGGCGCTGAAGAAATCCGGGATCAGCGGCTGGAGCAATTCCAGCCGCTTCTGCCGAATCCGCAACTTCAGAGGTCACGAAGCTACTCCAGATGTCAGGATGTTGCTCCGATCACGCCCTCGATCAGATAATCCATCTTCTCGAGCTCGGGATCCTTCTGGGCGCGTTCGGTGCCGGCCGCAATCACGGTCTTGCCCTTGTTGTCGACCAGCGGGCCCTTGAAGATCGCAAGTCCCGACGCCATGAACTTGGCCTTGACCTCGTCGGCGTGCTTGCGCGCGGCTTCCGACACCTTGGGGCCGTAGGGCGAGACCTTGACGATCTCTTCCTGCAGGCCGCCGCGATAGAAGTTCGGGATGCTTTGGCCTGAGGTGACCATCTTGATGAACTTGGGATAGAGCGCTTCCCAGTTCCACTCCGCGCCGGTGAGATAAGCCTCGGGCGCCAGAGGCGACTGGTTGACGTGATAGCCGCACACCATGGCGCCGCGGCGCGCAGCGTTTTCCACCATGGTCTTCGGACCGTCGACGTGACAGGTCAGGACATCGACGCCCTGGTCGATCAGGCTGCCGGTGGCTTCAGCTTCCTTGACCGGCATCGACCAGTCGCCGGTGAAGATCACCTGCGTGGTGGCCTTCGGATTGGCGAGCCTGGCGCCGAGCGTAAACGCGTTGATGTTGCGCAACACCTGCGGGATCGGCTTGGCGGCGACGAAGCCGAGCTTGCCGCTCTTGGAGGTGTGGCCGGCGACGATGCCGGAGATGAACTGCGCTTCGTCGATGTAGCCGAAATAACTGCCGGCGTTCTTCGGGTCCTTGTCGGTCCACAGGCCGCCGGCGTGCTCAAAGCCGACTTTCGGATACTTTGCGGCAGTCTTGAGCACATGCGGGTTGTAGTAGCCGAACGAGGTCGGAAACAGCAGCGTCGCGCCGTCGAGATTGATCATCGATTCCATGGTCTTCTCGACCGCATCGGTCTCCGGCACCTTCTCTTCCTCGACCACCTTGATGCCCGGCATCTTCTTGAGCACGGCGGCGCCCGCCGCGTGGGCCTGGTTGTAGCCGTAGTCGTCGCGCGAACCGACATAGATGAAGCCGATCGTGGTGTCGGCGGCCAAAGCTGTGCGTGCGCCGAGCGCGGTGCCGAGTGTCAGCGCCGCGCTTCCCTGCAACAGGCGCCGTCGTGAAATGCTTGAGAAATCCATTTGACTACTCCCCGTGGCGGGTAAACCCGCTCCCATCTCGTAAAGCGCCCGCCCGATCGGCGAGGCCCGAAATGCCATGTCGCAAGCTTCGTGCCAGAGGGCACGTGCGCCTATCTATCTGTTTGCATTGGCAAAAGACTCGTGCGCGAGGTTTGGGCGGTTTTGCTGCTGACTAAAATGGCGGCAGATTTCTTGAATTGTATGCGGGAGAGTTGAGCAATCGGGGTTTCGGACCATGCCGCGCGGCGTGTGGCAAGGGATCGAGGGGCCTCATTGCCTAAAAATTAGGCTGCAAGGTGAGGGCGCATGATAGCCTTCCCGCGCCAAACCGACGGAATCAAATCCCGCGACTTTGATTCCGTTGATGATGCCGGTGACCCGAAGCCAGGTCAGAGCATTGGCACGCGGCTTGCTGCTTGGCTTGTCGAACCAAGGCGATGGCGAAAAGGCGAAGACCTCGTGAGCAAACCCGGGAAAGGCGTCGTGAAGGCGGAGCCTGCGCCAATCGAACTCGATTTTGCGAGGACGGCACTGGTCATCATCGACATGCAGCGGGATTTTCTCGAGCCCGGCGGTTTTGGCGAGACGCTCGGCAACGACGTCTCGCAACTGTCGCGCGCGGTGAAGCCGGTGGCGGCCGTTCTCGCTGCTGCGCGCGAAAATGGTCTTCTCGTCATCCATACCCGCGAGGGTCACTTGCCTGATTTGTCGGACGCGCCGCCTGCCAAGGTCGAGCGCGGCGCGCCTTCCTTGCGCATCGGCGACCCCGGTCCGATGGGCCGAATTCTCATTCGCGGCGAGGCAGGCCACGACATCGTCCCGGCGCTTTACCCGCTCAAAAGCGAAATCGTCATCGACAAGCCCGGCAAAGGAGCCTTCTACGCCACCGAGCTTGGCGCGGTGCTTAAGCAGCACGGCATCGAGAACCTCGTCGTCTGCGGCGTCACGACCGAGGTCTGCGTTCACACCACGATTCGCGAGGGCAACGATCGCGGTTACCGCTGTGTCGCGCTCGCCGACGGCTGCGCGTCCTACTTTCCGGAATTCCACGACCTGGGCCTCAAGATGATCAAGGCCCAAGGCGGGATTTTCGGCTGGGTCAGCGATTCAGCTTCGCTGCTCGAAGCGCTTGCGGCGGCGCGGATGGCTTCGTGAACCAAGACTGCCGCGTTGCACACCCACGCAGCATGACGGAAAGAGGCTCGCTGAAATCTCAGTGCGACAGCTCGTACTTTCGCATCTCCTGCAAGCGCGATAGGCAATACTCACGGTACAGTTTTTCGATAAATGCCCACATGACCGAACCTCATTGTTGGTCGCGAGCTGAAGGCTAGACCCGGTTCTGTTTCAGGAATGCGTCGTCCTGCCAGGAAAATGGTTTCCGCCGGTGTCGGGTATCTGGGATACCAGCGAGCTGTCGCGCGTCGTGTGGCTGATCGAGAAGAGCGGCGCGCAGCGGAATCTTTTTTCCGAATCTAACATAGATTATGGACCCGCTTCGAATCGACGGCGCAGTATGCGCGGAGGGATTGGGGGGACTTGCCATGCTTGACCGTCTTTCTCGGGAATCCAGCACTGCGTATCTGCCAAGAGTGAGCCGGACGCCGCAATGCGCCAGCTGTTCTGATACCATGCTCGCGCCCGAAAGCTCGGCGCTGATGGCGGACGGCATTGTCGGACATCTCTGGACCTGCGAGAGATGCGCCGAAACGGTCGTCACCAAATACGATCCCGATTTCGCCTGCTAGGCCGGCTTGCCGAACAGCGAGAGAACCCGGCAAGCGTCCCGCTTCAGGCGCCGAGGTAAATCTTCCTGCTGTGGACGCCGCGGATGCCCTGCTTCACGCTCAGCATCGCCACAACGCCCAGCCTTTGACTTGCCGCCCACTGGCTGGCTTTTCCGATGGCCTCTTCATCGTTTGACGCTTCGATGACCTGATTGTCATACGGCACGAGCTCGCCGGCTTCGTTATCGGAAAGTTCGGCAACGTACCGCTCATCGACCGTGATCGTGTTCATTTGCGTCCCCCTGTTTCGTCAGAGGATCGCCTCGGAAAATGGAGGCACGCGGACTTTTTTAAGCAGAAAAAAGGCAAACACGGTGCTCAATTGGCGACACGTTGCTGAACGTCGTCAAAAATCTGAAATGTGCGCGCGGTCAGTATTGACCACCGCCCCAGTAGCAACCGCCGATGCCGCCGCGACAGGGTCCGGCTGACCGGGAATGTCGGCGCAGGCGCTCCGGCATGAAGTCGTCGATCATACGCGACCGCGCCGTTCGCGTGCGATCCGCAACTGAGCCGGCCGGCGCCGCGCCGTTTGCCGAAGCAGCCGCTCCGGGAGGCGAGGGTGTGGCCGTAGACGGAGACATTGGTGAAGGCTGGTCGGAAGGCGAGGCCGACGGGGTGGCGGCGGGCGGTGCTGGAGACGCCGGTGACGGCGAGGCCTCCGCGAGCCGGCGAGCGGTGCTGTCGCTCGCGGGCAGCCCGCGACCTGGCCGGATCGGTCCGGGGAAGTCGCGCACGATGTTGAACAACACGGCCGCGAGGATCGCAATCACGAGAACGCGGATCGGATTTCGCAGAGGATAGAGAACAGCGCTCAGAATAAAGGGCGGCGCGTCCTGTTCCGCGGGCTGGTCCGGGCTTTGTTCGAACGCCATCAGCGCGGGTCGCTGCACCGGCGCCTCGTATCGGGACGCAGGTTGTGCGCGCAGTTCGAGCGCCTCGGCGATTTGGCGAAAGCTCTGGCCTTCTTTCCGTAGCGAGGCGTGGGTGTCGCGAAATGCCGCATCGCCAAGCATCGCAGGCTGGTCCATCCGTTTGATGCTGGCGACGATCCTGGGCCTCAGCAGCAACCGGCGCTGTTCGATCAGATCGGCCATTTTCGAAAAGTTCAGCCCGGCTTCGGAAAGAATTTGCGCGGCGCGGTCCTTGGCGGCTTGCGCAACCGTCGCATCATCCGCGTCCATCTGTTCCATGGCCTGTTTCAGGGATGCCATGTCGTCGATCATCGCAACAGATCCACTAGCTTTCGCCGCCGCGGACTGTGCGAGGCGCGAACTCGTCGTTTGCGAAGATTCCGATCGATTGTTCGATAACTGTACACCCAGTCAAAAATATCAGGATATCGCCGTCTTTCGACGACTTCGAACCACACAGTGACATTGTCGATGATGACGGGGTGCCAGGCAAACCATCGCCGCCACCTCGCTCTGTCTTTCGGCCTCAGTCTCATGTCAGCATCCCCACTTGCTTCGTGGATTAATCTCACGCCTTGAGTCACGACCCGGCGATGGCCGTGGCCAGCTTACGCGCGGGACTGCTCTTGCGCTACGTCGTTCGTTGAAAGACTACGCCGCATCCAAGCATCGCATGCGGTGTGAGCAACAGATCTTTCGTGAAGATAGTTAATGTAGTCGCCGCAGCAGATTCCACCTCGCGCATGATAACGGCCGCGGCGAAAAAAATCGTTGCGCTCGCTTTCACTTAAGTCAGCCATCGCGACGCGTTCGCTGCGTGATCGCACGTCGATCTCACAGCGTCGTCGGTGTTTGTCGTTGCGCTCATGCATGTCGGCGGTCGCACTTTGGTCGAATTGTTTTCGTCTCAACGGCGCCGATCAGCGCGCACATGTTGGAGTTCACGATGAGCGGTATTGGTATTGGCTGCCTGCCGGCGCGCAGCCGATTGATTCTGGCCACGGCTGGAATGCTCGCGCTGCTTGGTTCGTTTGCGCCGGCGCAAGCGCAAGCCGGCTACGATGGTTATTACGGTAGTCCCTGTTCCTACCGTTGCGGCTATCCCGCCTATCGATACTACCCGACTTACCGGCGTCACTACGGATGTTACTCGTGCCGGCCGCATCTGCTCTATGAGCGCCGCTACCGCTATGTCGAACGCGAATTCGTCGAACGGCGCTACGGCTATGGCGGCTATCGCCATCACTACAGCCACTATCCCTACGGTTACGGCCGCCGCTACGGCTACTATCCGTACGGAGCGTATCGGTCGGCATATCCCACCTATGGCTACGGCGGCGTCGGACGCCGCTGGCCCGCGCCGTATCTCAGCGGATACGAACAACCCTACGACGCTGGATATGACGAGCCGCCGCGGCCGCCGGCGCCCGTTCTTTATCCGGAAGAATAGCCATTCCCGGCTGTTTCAGTCTCCTCAATCGCCGAACGCCGTGCCCGCGAGCAGGATATATGCGCCGACTGCGAACCAGAAGGCGTAGTTGCTCACGATCGGTACTTCGATGAACACGCTGAGCACGGCGAGGATGATCACAATGAGCGAAGATACGAATCCAAAATTCACTGCGCACGCCTCCCTGCGCGGCCGGCGTGAAACGACCGACGCCCCAAAATGAGCACACACGGCAATGTGTGCAGTCTTCGCAATCTCAACATCAGCGCTGAGATGCGCACTCTGTTGCCGACACGTGTGTTCTTCAGTCGGTGCTGATGTGAACGCTAACCCGGATTGGCCCGCCATAGCCCATTGCGGCGAGCCATTAGGCCCGCTTCGCGAATTTTTCAGGGCGGTAGTTGGAACGTTTCGAGGCTCGTGAAATTTCGCCTTGCGAAAGTTCGGCGAGCCTCGCGCGTTCGACAGAATTCCTGGATCGCAAAACGGAAAATCCGCGAATGTTCGCGGGCTTTGGCGGCGGGACGATCAAAGCCGTCATGTATTCGTCATGTGAGTGGAGAGTTTCCGATGCTCGTGACCGAAGAAGACGCCGTGATGAAGAAGTGGTGTCCGATGATCCGGCTTCGTTGGGAGGAGAAGCAGTTTGCTTTCAATCGCTCCAATCCGGGCCGCAAGGCGCGCATCAAGAACATGCTGTATCGAATGTTTTTCCCGCGCCTGCATCACCAGATGAGAGGCCATTTCTTCCGATGCCAGGCTTCGGGTTGCATGATGTGGCGCTGGGAAGCCAGCCACCCGCATCCGCCGGAGCGGCGACGAGGCTATTGCGGTTTGGCGGGGACACCGTAAGGCGCGCGACGCGATCAGCGTCTTTCGACAAGGTAAACAATTGGCGAGCCCGCTAACTGCCCGGTGTGCAAGCGTTTTGCGGACGCTCCGCAACCGGTCCGCGATGCGCCCGATTGCATCCAAACTTTGGTCAAAAAGGCACCCCGAAACATCCTCGAATCACCTGCTTATCCACGCCGCGAAAATTGTTGGAGTTTGTTATGCGGGGCCATGCCGTCATCCTAGTTTCAGTTCTGGTCTGGCTCATCAACATCCAAAGTGCCGCGGCAAAGCTCAACATTCTCGTCGACAAGGCGACACAGCGCATGCTGGTCATTCAGGACGGCTATATCCGTTACATGTGGCCTGTCTCCACCGGCCGCGACAACATGCAAACGCCGAACGGAGTCTACAGTCCGCAGCGATTGGAACGTAACTGGTTCTCCAGCGCGTATTACGACTCGCCGATGCCATTTTCGATTTTTTTCCACGGCGGCTACGCAATCCACGGCAGCTACGCGATCGACCGGCTCGGAGGGCCCGCATCGCACGGATGTGTCCGGCTGCATCCGCATCATGCCGCGATCCTCTTTGACCTCGTGCAGCAGGAAGGCCCGGACAGGACGACCATCGAAATAACCGATGAAGGGCGCCCGATGGAGCAAGCGATGCCCGGGCGAGAGATCGCGGCAACACGAGGCCCCAATCCACCCATGCCGAGGATCGTGCACTATCGGGAAAACGTTGACATGCCCGATCTGCCGCCGGTGACGCGCGGTAGTCAGCCGATCGTCATGAAGGGCATCGCACCACCATCGCTGCGACCGCCGGCCACACGTCGCGCGCTGAGCGATGCCAATCCACCCGCCAACGTGCCGCGTGCGGGCGGCGGAGCGGGCGAGACGGATGTCGCAAAAAGCAGTCCACGGCTCGCGAGCGAACCCGCGGACTCTCGTTCTCAAACGAAAGTGATTGACGCACCGAAGGTGGTGGAAGCGGCATCTTCAGAACCGGCGCAAGCGGCCCGATCGGCGTCGAGCATCAAACTCCTGCCCGCATCCTGTTGGTCCGGCGGTGCTTCGCGATGGCAGTGGTGGGCATCGAACCAGGCAAATTCGTGCAGGTGATGTCGTGGCGATAGCGCGGTTCGCTTGCCGCATTTTTCGGGGTCGGCAGGCGACTATCTGAGGACCGTGCTGCGGCGACTGATATGCAGGACAGGCGGCTCCTGGAAGCCGTGCAGCATCAGTTGGTCGGCGCGCACTTCGAAGCTCTCGAGCCGGTCCAGGAAGCTCATGCCAAGCAGGTTGGTCTTCATCTGGCCGCGCGGCACCACAAGCGCCGGCACCGAGCGTTCGACCAGCTTGCCGATCACGATACGATCGAGCCACAACCGCGCCGCCTTGGTGCGCCCGCCCGCGGTTTGAACGTCGACATTGTAGTCGAGCAACTCGAGCGGGAAACCTGCGGCTTTTGCGGTTTCGTAAGTCAGGACAATGGAAGTCGCCCCGGTGTCGACTACCATCGGAGCCGCAATCCCGTTGATTTTGGCGTGTACTGAGAACTCGCCGTTCATGCCGCGGGGAATTTGCACAATGGTGGTTGGCTCGCGCTCACGCCGAAAATCCGAAACGGCGTCATTGGCGTGCGCGCCCCGGCTTAAATTCTTGGACGCGACAACGGCCCCCACAGTCGGGACCAGCAGGACGGCGAGAATCAAACTGCGCTTCACGATTTCACGCAATACAGGTTTGCCGCATTCTGCAGGCCGGTTTTGGACGGCTTCTTCTTGCAGGAAATACTTAAGAGCTGCCTTAGACGCGAAATCTTTTCGTGTCGCGTTTCGCTCTGCGTGTCGATCGGCGATGAAGCTTCCTTTGTGAACAAACGTCATGTTGATCGGTCTACATCAGCTCCCCAAGTTCAAGCTGAAAGGGTCAAGCCGAGGCGGACGGGAGCGTGCGAAAATAATGTTTGAAGGCTTTTCCAGCCAACAGGTCAGCGTGGGCGAGACCGAAATATCGTGCGTCATCGGCGGATCGGGTCCTCCCGTTTTGTTGCTGCACGGCTTTCCGCAAAACAAGGCGATGTGGGCGCGCGTGGCGCCGAAATTGGCGGCGAGCCATACCGTCGTCTGCGCCGATTTGCGGGGTTATGGCGACTCTTCCAAGCCGCGCTGCCTTCCCGACAGATCGAATTATTCCTTCCGCGCGATGGCCGGCGATCAGCTCAATCTGATGCGCGCGCTCGGTTTCGAGCGCTTTCACCTGATCGGGCATGATCGCGGTGGCCGCACCGGACATCGTCTCGCGCTCGATCATCCCGACGCTGTGTTAAGCCTCACCGTGATGGACATCGTGCCAACCTATGCGATGTTCATGGATACCAATCGCAAGGTCGCGGGCTCGTATTGGCACTGGTATTTCCTCTCGCAGCCGGAGCCGTTTCCCGAACGGTTGATCGGCAACGATCCGGACTTCTTCTACGAAACCTGTCTTGTCGGGTGGGGCGCGACGAAGATTTCGGATTTCGACCAGGAGATGCTCGCCGACTACCGCCGCTCCTGGCGCGATCCCGCGATGATCCACGGTTCATGTTCCGATTATCGCGCGGCGGCGTCCATCGATCTCGATCATGACGCCGCCGACATCGACAGCCGGGTCGAATGTCCGACGCTGGTTTTCTATGGTTCGACCGGGCAAATGGCGCAGCTCTTCGATATCCCAGCCGAGTGGCGCAAGCGCTTCAGCAGAGCGAAAGACGCCTCGCTTCCCGGCGGGCATTTCTTCGTCGATCAATTCCCGACGAGGTTGCGCGGACGCTCGGTGATTTTCTCGCGTTGGGCGTCTAGGCTCAAAGGCGGTTACGGGGATTTCCTGGCGGCGGCCGACGCTGACGTGATGTCGGCTCGCCTTACGATCCAGCCTTCGTATACTGCATCGTCCAGCTCGCCTGATCGCCGGGCGCGTACTCGTTTCCGTCCCACGGCGTGCCGCAGACATGCAAATAGGCGTACGGCGTTCCTGAAAACATGATCCAGGCGCCTGCGTCCCGGACCGTCGTCGGCAGACCGCAATGTTTGGCGTCGAAGGGCCAAAGCACCATCCAATGCGGACCGATCGGGATCGCTGGGCTGGTGCGGTCGAACGGCGTGTCGTTGCTGTGCTGGGTCGCGCCGCACAGCATGTAGCAAAGCCCGGGAGCCGCGTTGGTCGGCGCGGGCTTGCCGGCGTGGATGTCCCGAAACCATTGCAGGCCGAGCTGATCGACGCACATCGGAGGATCGCCGATGCGGTTCTCGTCGCCGGGCATGCAGACCCACTCGTTGGTTCCCGGCCGTAGAATGTTGGAGTTTCCGTGGTGGTCCATTTCGACAATGGTGGCGTCGCGCGTGATTTGCAGCGGACCGGCGCGCATCGCGCGACTGATCTTGACGGCTTTGACCAATTCGTCGGGCGAATCTGACGGAGCTGCGTTGGCAGGCAAGGCAACAGCAGCGTTGCCGTAGCTTCCAGCGCTGCCCGCTTGGGTGGAAAAGCTGCGCGCCTGAGCAGAAGCGGCTTGCTGGGCCAATGCCATGGCCGCGCCATAGAATGCGAGACTTCCAATCGCCTTGCGGCGCGAGATCGTGGACATCGTCCTGGTCTCCGGTTCCAAGTCCGCCCTTTCGGTTATGATATTACAACTATCATTCAATGTTGCCAGCGCACAAATTCGTGACTGTTGGATTGCGATCTTAAGTGAAACGGGCGGCCACTTGGGCCATGACCCTACCTTCTCAGGCCCGACGTCTCCAATAGCTTGACCAGCCACCACCGCCAGCGGGGCACCTGATAGAAAACGCTCAAGCCGGGAGAATCGAGCCCGTCGACCGTCTCGGAAAGCTGTCCTTCCGCCATCGACTGCTCGACGGTCGCGCCCTGCTTGTCGGTTCGCGTGCAGCGCCAGTTGAGCGCGTCGCGCACGGCGCAATTGCTGAGTTTTGAGGGCGCCTCGCTGCCGATCCAGACGATGACGCTCTGCTGGTCGGGAAACACCTTGTAGGTTTCGGGCGTCGAGGTCAATTCGTGCTTCAGGCCGCAGGGATTGTTATCCTCCGCCTCGGATGTGCAGAACATGCGATAGACCGTGGTCTCGCCCTTGACGTGTTCAAGCGCGGGCCAGACGGCAAAGCCGGCGACAGCCAGCAGCACGCCGCCCAACAGCCACGCAACCAATTTTTCCATCACCGTTTCTTGCGCCGCGAATGACCTGCCCGATACCACCAACCTAGATAGGTGCAGGGGTCTTGTCGATCCGCTGAAGGCGAGGAGTTCGGCTAATCATGACCGAGGCCGAGCGCGAGCGCGACCACGCCGACCAGGATCAGGCTGATCGCCCAGACCGCATCCAGATTGAACCAGCTGCGCGAGACGAACTTCAGGTCCAGATAGCGGTACACCAGCCAGGCCAGGCATCCGCCGGCGCCGATCATTGCAGTGACGTGGACGATGGCGACGAGAACTGCGACGCCGAGATTGCCTTCGATGAGCAGCCCGGTGGCTCTGTCATCGGCAGCTTCAGTGCGGCACAGGCCGAGATAGATCGGCACCAGCATCAGTCCGGCGCCGTGTGCAATCGCGATCGCGAATGACCAGAGCCCGAGTTGGGTCGGCCTTATCCTCGCGAGCGATCTTGGATGGCGTCGCTCGAGCAGGCGAAAGACGCCAAAGCCGATGACGATAACAGCTGCTGCCGCCTGAATCTCGCGCCGCCATTCGGCGAGGGAAAGCAGAAGGCCGAACGGTAACAGCATCACGAGGATCGCCAGAAAATGTCCGGCTGCCAGCGGACCAAGCGCGCGAAGCAGCGCGCGTGGCGTCTTCTCCATTAGTCCCGCGGAAACCGCGAGCGGCCAGCCCATGGCGGGATTGACGCCGTGATAGAGGCCGCTCGCAATGATTGCCAGCCAGAGCCAGGTGGCTGTCGCGTCCAATGTTTACGCCGACGGGTAGCAGAAGGAGTCGGTCGAGCAGTCGCCGCCTTCGAGCCGAATCTGATGCGGCCGATAGCCGTCGGGGCAATTCACCCAATAATCCTTCGCGAGTTCAAGCCCGCCGCTCGGGCCGACATTGGCCATCACGGCAGCACCCGGCATCCCGTCGGGATAGAACTGCTTGTCCCATGTCGAATAGAGCGAATTCGTCCAATAGACGCGTTTGCCGTCGCGGCTGATTTCGACCATTTGCGGGCCGCCCGCATAGGTCTTGCCGTTCGGGTGCGGCGTCCGGCGGGCGATGCCGCCGATATGCACGGAGCCGACATGCTTCGGCTTTCTGGGATCGCGCACGTCGTATTGCCGCATCTCGCCGGTGCCCCAGCAGGACACGTAGAGAAAGCGGTCATCCATCGACAGATCGATGTCGGTGACGAGCGGCGGCACCGCGCCAAAGCCCTGCAAGAGCGGCGGCAGCTTCTCTTTCGGCGCGGGTTCGGCTGGAATTGTCGCCGTCTTTTCGGCGTGGAATTTTCCGCCGTCGCGCCACCAGGTAAAGATCGACGCTTCGAGATTGGTGGTGTCGACTACGACGCCGACAAAGCCATATTCGCGAACCGGATCGTGCGCGGGGCGCACCTCCAGCGCCATCTGATGGTTGGCGCCGAGATCGATGGTCTGCACGTGACGCCGCTCGCGGAGATCCCAGAAGTGCAGCTGGTGGCCATATTTGTTGGCGAGAAGATCCTCAGGCACGATGCCGTTCTCGAATTGCGGCGGCAGCGCCCATTCGCTGGTCACCATGTAGTCGCGCGGCAGATTCCACCAGAAATCATAATGCAGCTTCTGCGGACCGCGATCGATCTCCCAGCGTCCGAGCACCTCGAATGTTTCGCAGTCCATGATGAAGACGCCGGGAGGTCCTTGCGTGCCGTCCTTGCCGCCGCCGCCCAGCGTCGAGACATAGATGCCATCCGGCCCGCAGTGGACGGTATGGGGTCGCGAGTAACCGGTCTTCTTGAAGACTTCCTCCGGCTCGATGATCTTGTGAATTTTCGCCTTACTGGGGTCAGGCTTGGTGTCTACCACATAGATGCGGGACGAGCGAAGGCCGGGAATAATGAGGTAACGGCGTTCGACGAAGGCGTGCCCAG
>NZ_DASREO010000065.1:0-21481 GCF_035652035.1 Bradyrhizobium sp. | reverse complement strand
ACCGCCGGCGGCGAGCGCTACACCCGCGACGGCAACCTGCAGATCAACAACACCGGTCAGCTCGTCACCCACTCCGGCGATGCCGTGCTCGGCACATCGGGTCCGATCACTTTCCAGCCGACCGATCATGACATCACCATTTCCGCCGACGGCACCATCACCGTGCTCGAAGGCAACAGCCGCACCGACTCGATCCGCGGCAAGCTGCGCGTGGTGAGCTTCGCCGACGCGCAGAAGCTGCTGAAGCAGGGCAACAACCTGTTTTCCGCGCCAAACGGCACGGCGCCCGCGCAGGACACCAAGTCCATGGTGCAGCAGGGCTATGTCGAGAAGTCGAACATCAATTCGGTGATCGAGATGAGCCGGATGATCGAGATCAACCGCACCTACACCAACATCGCCAACATGCTGGCCGCCGAGCACGACCTGCACAAGTCGGCGATCGAGAAACTTGCCGAAGTTCCGGCCTGAGCCTTCCTGAGGAGTAACCCAAATGCAAGCGCTCCACACCGCAGCGACCGGAATGGCGGCACAGGAACTCAACGTTCAGGTGATCTCCAACAACATCGCCAACCTGCGCACCACCGGCTACAAGAAGCAGACCGCGGCGTTCCAGGACCTGATCTACGAGCATGTGCGCCGCGTCGGCGCGCAGGCCTCCGATCAGGGCACCATCCTCCCCGTCGGCATCGATCTCGGCGGCGGCGTGAAGACCGTCGGCACGCCGCGCACCATGACGCAAGGCACGCTGTCGCAGACCGGCAACGATCTCGACCTCGCCATCACCGGCGAAGGCTTCTTCAAGATCCTGATGCCCGATGGCACTTTTCAATATACGCGCGACGGCACGTTCCAGATGGACAACACCGGCCGCATCGTCAACGCACAGGGCAATCCGGTGCAGCCGACCATCACGATCCCGCAGAACGCAACGGGGTTGTCGGTCAACGCCCAGGGACAGGTTTCCGTGATCCCACAGGGCTCGTCGACGCTGACCTCGCAGATCATCGGCCAGTTGACGCTGACACGTTTCGTCAACAAGGGCGGCCTTCTGCCGGTCGGCAACAACGACTTCGTCGACACGCCGTCGTCGGGGCCGCCGCAGGACGGCATCGCGACCCTGGAAGGCTTTGGCAGCGTCAGCCAGGGCAGTCTCGAGAACGCCAACGTCGACGTCGTTTCGGAAATGTCCAACCTGATCGCGGCCCAGCGCGCCTACGAGATGAATGCGAAAGTGGTCTCGGCCGCCGACCAGATGATGCAAACGACGACTGCGATGTTCCGCTGAGGGAGTAGATGATGCTTGCGCGCTCGATCCTCGTTACCGCCCTGCTCGTCGCGGCGCACTCCGCCGCGCACGCCCAGGCCAAGGACGATACCATCGCGGCGCCGGTGCTTCGCGCACAGGTCACGGTGGAAAGCGATATCGTGCGGGTCGGCGACATGGTCGAGAACGCAGGCACCGCGGCGCAGATCGCGATCTACCGCTCGCCCGACCTCGGCACGACCGGAACGCTGCCGACCGCCCAGGTCATCAGCGTGCTCCAGGCGCATCAGGTGATCGGCGTCGAGACGCGCGACATCAAGGCGGTGACGGTGACACGGCTCGCGCGCCTCATCGATGCCAAAGAGATCGAATCCCAGGTGGCCCATGCGATCGAACATCGCAGCGGCCTCGGCGATGCGGCCAATCTCAGCCTGACTTTCGACCGCGATGTGCAGGACCTCCGGCTGGATGCCTGGAACAACGGCGCCTTGCAGGCCACGGCTACGCGTTACGAGCCGCGCAGCGGCCGCTTCGACGTCACCTTCGAGATCAACAACGACGTCAACAGCGTCCGCACCAAGTTGCGCTTCACCGGCGTTGCCGTCGAGATGCTCGATGCCGCGGTCCTGACCCGCAACGTCGATCGCGGCGACGTGCTCAAGGGCTCCGACGTCGTCATCGAGCGGCGTCCGAAAGCCGAAGTCGGCGTCGATGCCGCGACGCGCGGCCACGCCGTCGGCATGCAGGTGCGCAGATCGCTGCGCGCCGGACAGGCGCTGCACACGGCCGACGTCAGCAAGCCCGATCTGGTCCAGAAGGACGACAACGTCACGCTGATCTACGAATCGGCCGGAATCTATCTCACCGCGCGCGGCAAGGCCGTCGACGCCGGCACCGAAGGCGACACGGTGACCGTGCTCAACCTGCAATCCAAGCGCACCATCACCGGGACGGTTGTCGGGCGCGACCAGGTCGCGATCTCGATCATCACGCCCCGCTATTCCACAGCCGACGCCGAGACCGAAGCGCCGGTTTCCGTAGCCAGCCGCAACAACGCGCCGAATTCGAAAGCAGAGTAACGTAGATGTTGGCTTCAAAGTTCAAACGTATCGCGCTTGCCGGCTCCATGCTGACCGTCGTCAGCATCACCAGCGGCTGTTCCGGTATCGACCGGCTCTCCCAGATCGGCGAGGAGCCAAGACTGTCGGCCATTGAGAACCCGACGACGCAGCCAGGTTACAAGCCGGTACAGATGCCGATGCCGAAGCCGGAGGTCGTGTCCTACAATCCCAATTCGCTGTGGCGAAACGGCTCGCGCTCCTTCTTCAAGGATCAGCGCGCGCACCAGATCGGCGACCTCCTGACGGTGACCGTCAACATCACCGACCAGGCCAACTTCGCCAACGAGACCCAGCGCCAGCGCACCGCCACGGAAGATACCGGTATCACGGCCTTCCTGGGCTCAGCTCTGCTCGGCCAGAACGCGCAAAAAGCGCTGACCGGACGCATGTTCCAGGCGGATTCCAATTCCCAGACCGACGGCAAGGGTTCGATCGTGCGGCAGGAAACGTTGCAGACCAACGTCGCGGCGATCGTCACGCAGGTGCTGCCGAACGGCAATCTGGTGGTCGAAGGCAAGCAGGAGATCCGCGTCAACTACGAAAAGCGCGAGCTGATCGTCGCCGGCATCGTACGGCCCGAGGATATCCAGAGCGACAACGTCATCGACTCCTCGAAGATCGCGCAGGCCCGCATCGCCTATGGTGGCCATGGCGAGATCAGCTCCCTCCAGCAGCCGCGTTATGGCAGCCAGGTCATGGACGTGTTGCTGCCCTTCTAATTCACGAGCTCCCACATCGCACCGCGAACCTAGGCGCGGTGAGATGTTCAACGCGGCCTTCGTCAGCTCCCCTGGCGAGGGCCGCAATTCTTTTTTGGGATGCTGAAATTCCGCACAGAAAAAAGCGGACCGTCAGAGACGATCCGCTTTCAAATTCTTCGGTGGAGGATTCAGGCGACCGAGGGGATGATCTCGGGCTTCGCCTTTTCCGGAAACAGACGGTCGCGCCCGGCGGTATATTGGAGCTCGCCGGCGTGCAGCTTGGCATTGTTGGCCTCGCGCAGCGTGACGTCTTCCTCGCCATACATGAACGCCAGGAAGGCGTAGCGCTTGCCCCTGGTGACGGGCGTCACCTGGTGCAGCGCGCCGCACGAAAACACCAGCGCGCCGCCTTCCGACGGCCGGTAGGTCTTGCGGCCGAACTCGGGGAACATGAGATCGCCGCCGTCGAAATCATTGTTGAGATTGATTGAGAGCGCGAAGCGGCGATGCTGGGCGCCGGCGTTGATATTATCGCGATGGCGATGGAAGTGAGCGGCAACCGCGCTGTCGTAGCAAGCGACGATATAGCGGTCCATCCGCGTCACCTTGAACTGGAAGTACCGTTCGATCGGCCCCACCAGCCGCCGCACGATGTGGTCGCGGATCAATTCGCGCACCTCCGGCACGCCGACCGGAACGTCGCTGCGCCGTTTCAGCCGCCAGTCGGACAGCGTGACGGTCTTGCCGTCGACGTCGAACTGAAAGCCGGAATCGACCGCGCCTTGCGTCTCGTAGAACTGGATCAGGAAATCGCAGATACCGAAGCTGAAGACGCGCGGCACCAAGAGCGCCGGCGCGAACATCGGAACTCCGGCGGAATCATCGACCGGGGGCAGCCCCTGGACGACGGTGCGGACCATGTTTGCGTGCCCTTGCGGATTGTCCCAGGCGATATCGGCGATCGCCCGCAGCATCGGATCGATGATGACGGTGCGCGGCATCTCGCCGGCGCCGAACATGCGGCTGATGGCGCCGTCCTGATCGGCGAGAAACGACAAGCTACCGCTCGTCATCGCAGCAAGGCTTTCGACGTTTTCGGCCGCACCGGTGAACACGCATCCGATGACGAGGTGATCTTCGTCGAACGAGGTCGAGAGCTGTGCGAGTTCGGAGACTTCGGCCATCGCACGGGGGTCGGAGAGCGGGCCGACGAAACTTAAGGCAACCCAGCGGCCGCCGCTGGCCTGCAGGTCAAACGATCCGCCGGTCACAACCGGCAGCGAGAACCACGGCACGGGATCGCCGAGAATGATGCGCGGGCTGTCCGTTTTCGTGCTGCTCATGGATTGAGTCCCTGCCGTGAAGTCTTTTGGCAATAAGTCAGTATGCTTAACGAAATCTTTAGAAGCGTTAACTCGGCCGTTGCAGCGTGTTGCGAGGAGCGCTCCCGGACGCATCCTGAAACAAAAGCGCGGCTAAAGACCCGGTCTTTCAACCCGCCTTCAACCCGCCTTCGCGAACAGCCACAGTCCGGGCTCGGCTTCGGTGAAGCCATTGTCGCGGTAGATGTTGCGCGCGGGGATGTTGCGGGAGGTCGGGATGATCCGCGCGCTCAGATCGCGCAGCTCGGCCGTCATCTCATCGAGGATGTGGCGCAGGAAGCGGTGCTCGATGCCCATGCCGAGCGCCCGGCAACTGATGGCAAGCCCGACGATCTCGCCATTGACGATCACGGCCGCGCCGACCAGCCCGTAGTCGCCGAGCCGGTCCGAGACTTCGATCGCATACAGCCGCGCGTCGGCGCTCGATGCCAGAGCCGCCAGTTCGGCGTAAGAAAACTTTCGCGCCGTGGTGTTGAACTGGGTGGTGCGCTGAAACAGCTCTTCGATCCGTTGCAGTTTTGGCGATGACGACGAGATACGCTCGATCGCACATTTGATCTGCAACTGCTCGATATATTCGGCTTCCCCCATCGTCTCGCCGCGCAGCTGCGCCCGCGCGATCTGCGCCTTGACGAGTTCGCTGCGGGAAGCGGCTTCCGCTGTCACCACGGGAATCTGCAAGCGCGGATCGTTGAGCAGGCGCCGGCGCAAGGAGAACGGATCCTCGCCCCAGACCTCGACCTCAGGCAGGCGCTGCCGGACGCGGTCGCGCTCGACCGGATTGTCGTCGATGAACAGGAAGGCATCGAGCGCAAAGCCGAGCTCTTCCGCGATCGAGCGGATGTTGCCGACCTTGCCGTCCCAGTTGACGCGCCAGGTAACGAAATCATCCGGCGTCAGCAGGCGCTGTTTCGGATAATGATCCGGATATTTCCAAAGCTCGCGCACTGTGGCTTCGTCGTTCTTGCTCACACAGGCCAGCACGACGCCGCGTTTCTTCAGCGCCTTCAGCGCTTCATGCAGGCCGAAATAGAGCCCGATATAGGAAAACGCGCCGGATATTTCCGGCGTCCAGGCGAACGGACTGCCGGTCTCGGCCAGTACGCCCGGCCACAGCGTCCCATCGAGGTCGAGGATGATGCATTTCTTGCGGCCGATGCCCATCACCGTGGCGAGCGCGTCGATGTGCTTTTCCGCGGTCACCGCCTCGCGGCCATAGGGGTCGCCGCCGAGCGCATGCGCCAGCGGCGCGATGTCGGGAAAAATGCCATGCAGCGCGGCCTTTTCGCTTTCGGGCCGTTGCAGCATCCAGCCCGGCGAGCCGAAATGGGTAAAGCCGACCTGACCGTCGTCGAGCATGCGCTCCGATCCGGCCGCGCCGAGGGCGGCGGCGATATCGACCACATAGACATCGGGAAACGCCACCGCGACTTCGGAGAGCGCAACATTGGTCAGACGGAAACGCGTGCGATGCCCCTTGACCCCGCGTTCGGCGAGGCCGAGCGGCTGCACCGTTGGCTCGGGCAGATTGTCGATCAGGATCGGCGCTGACGTGATCTCGCGCAGCTTGGTCAGAAGCTCGGTCGTGTAGGCAACATAGGGCGCATGCGGATTGAGGCCGTTCTCGAGGTCCTCGGCGACGAGGTGGCGCACTCTCAGCGCGCCGACGAAGATCACGTCGTGCTTGTGCTCGCCGGCAAACCTGACGTCGTCGGGGAACGTCGCCGCCACGTGCAGGTCGATGCCGCGCCTTGCGGCTTCCTTGCGCAGGAAATCGGCTTCCATCTGGATATCGCAATCGCCAAACAGAAGGGCGTCGACGCGCCGGCGCGTGCCGCTGAAATCCTCCAAGCCATAGGACGCGCCGACCGCCCAGTAGGCGGCACCGCCCTCCTTCAGCTTGCGCCGGTAGTTCTCCAGCATCTCCGCGGGATCGCGGCCGTGCTTGGCGGAGAGTTCCTCTCCGATCGCGGCGAGTTCCTCCTCGGCGGTCAGTTCGGTCAGGATCTGGCGCGACTTGAGCTCCATGGCGGTGCGCTCGATCACCTCGCGCAGCCCTGCCGGATTGTCGCCGGGTCTGGCGAAGAGCGCCGCCATGGCGTCGCAGTCTTCCGGGATGCGGCGCGGTTCGGCGAAATAGTCCAGCAGCGCCGTGATCTCGCCGTCAGCCGGAAGACGCATATGGCTGATCGCATGCACGATCAGCGTGCGGCCCTGGCCGACAGGCAACAGATGAACGAAGCGGGAGCGGCGGAGAATCATAGCAGTGGTCCAATTCTAACATTCGCCTCCCATTGCGGCGACCACTTTTGCGAATGTTAGAATCACAGGACCACTGCCAAATATAGATTCAAGCGGAGTTTTGGATTTGACATTCGCTTGCGAGCGCGGGGCTGGGTGTTAGCGAATGTCAAATCCACTCCACTTGCCTATACTAGCGGAATGGATGCGGATGGGAATCCGATCCACCACGGCAAGCCGCGACGAATCGAAGGCTGGCGAATCATGAATCAGGACGGCAGCCAGAAGACCACGCCCCCACGAGCCGGCAACGAGGGCGGTCATCTGTCCAACCGAGGGCTTCTGATCGTCTTTGGCGGGCTCGCCGCAGCGCTCGTGCTCGACTATCTCTTTGTCAACAAGCTCGTCGACATGTCGCAGGAAGAGGATTGCGCGCTGGCGCACCGCTATAATTGCGGCGCGGTCGAAGTGCCGCGCTGATATTCAGGGCTTTGTCCGGCCTTTTTCACCCGGCGCAGCAAGCCGCGCCAAGGTCAACTCCTGCCGCATCCACTGTGTCCGCGGCTTGGCGGGATAGCCGCCCCAGGTCTCTCCAGCGGGAACATTGTGCATGAGGCCCGAGCGGGCCGCGACGCGAGCGCCGCGGCCAATCACAACATGCGGCGCGAGGCCAACCGAGCCGCCGAGCACGGCAAAATCCTCCAGCGTGACGCTGCCGCTCAATCCGCATTGCGCGACGATGATGCAATGCCGGCCGATCTGACAGTTGTGTCCGATCTGGCAAAGGTTGTCGATCTTTGTCGACTCGCCGATCACGGTGTCGCGGATGCCGCCGCGATCGATCGCCGTGCCCGCGCCGATCTCGACGTTGTTCTGGATGATGACGCGGCCGGTCTGCGGAATCTTCTGCTGGGCGGCGTCTTCCGTGTAGCCGAAGCCATCCTGGCCGATACGGCAACCCGGATGAATCACGACGCGATCGCCGATCAGCGTATGTGTGATCGAAGAGCCGGCGCCGATCCGGCAGTCGCGGCCGATCGTGACGTCAGGACCGATGACGGCAGTGGCGGCGATGAGAGTGCCCGCACCGATCTCGGCGCGAGGTCCGATCACCGCGCCGGGATCGATGGTGACATCGCTTTCGAGTCTCGCCGTCGGGTGGACGGTTGCGCCCTCGAAAACACCGTCGGCCTCAAACAGCGAGGCAGGCCGCAGCGACTCTGGATAGAGCTTGCGATGCACCGCGACGAAAGCGCGATACGGCTGTTCCGATATGAGGACGGTGAGCCCCTTCGGCGCACGCTCCGCAAAGCGTTTCGGCATCAGGCAAGCGCCGGCGCGGGTGGTCGCGAGCGCATCGGCAAATTTGTTGCCGTCGACAAAGGCGAGATCCGAAGGTCCGGCGAGATCGACCGGCGCCACGCCCTTGATCACAAGCGACGCCGGCGCAGCCTGACTGACTTCCGCGCCGGTCAGTGCAACGATTTCGTCGACCGTCAAACCCTGCGGGCGATCAAAGAAGCGACGATTTCCCATTAACCGATCCAATCATTAACGCCCTTGCGAAGACTGCAGCCGCGATATCGACGTTCGTATTATCGCAATCCACTCCACGAGCAAGATGCACAAGCAACCGCGCGTCCAACCAAGATGTGAGCAGCTGACGCCAACGGACCACGTTGACACCCATCTGCATTCGTCCGATGCTATTATAATACAAAGCAAAATTTCACATTGTCGAAAAGCTGAAACGTCGAAGTTCAGCAAAACAAATCGGGAGCGAAGCATGACTTTTCGTCGCCATTCGAACGCGTGTCTTACCGGGGCCGCGATCGCCGCATTCGTTATGGCATGGAGCGGCCCCACCAACGCGCAGCAAAAGGCACTGTCGGTCAAGTCCGACGCGATCGGCGGCCAGGTCACTGGCCCCAATGGTCCGGAAGCCGGCGTCTGGGTGATCGCCGAGACGACTGACCTTCCGACCAAATACGCCAAGTCGGTCGTCACCAACGACGCCGGCCAGTTCGTCATTCCGCAGCTGCCCTCGGCCAAGTACAAAGTCTGGGCGCGCGGCTATGGCCTCGTCGACTCCGACAAGCAGGACGCAACGCCCGGCAAGACCATCGAATTGAAAGCAAAGCCTGCGCCGAACGCGGCAGCTGCGGCCGAATACTATCCGGGCATGTACTGGTATTCGATGATCAAGATACCCGCGACAAGCGAGTTTCCCGGCTCCGACAAGAGCCCGACCGGAATAGCGGCCGGCATACATTCGCAAGCCGACTACATCGACGCCATCAAGAATTCGTGCCAGTCCTGCCACGCGATTGGCAGCGACAACATCCGTCACCCGCACGTCAAGGAACTCGGCGAGTTCAAGAATTCGGAGGAGATGTGGGAACGCCGCGTGCAATCCGGTCAGGCCATGAAGAACATGGCGCTAACCCTCAGCTTCATGGGGCCACAGCGCGCCTACAAGATGTTCGCCGACTGGACCGACCGGATCGCGGCTGGCGAACTTCCCTTCGACAAGCCGGAACGGCCGAAGGGCGTCGAGCGCAATGTCGTGATCACCTCATGGGAATGGGGCAAGCACGGAATGTATCTCCACGACGAGATCTCGACGGACAAGCGCAACCCGACCGTCAACGCCAACGGCAAGATCTACGGTTCTCCGGAAGAAAGCTCGGATGACATCCCGGTGCTTGATCCCGTCAAGAACACCACGTCCTTGATCCACGAACCTTACAGGGACCAGCAGTTGCCGAGCGTCAAGGACGAGCCGTTGGCTCCGTCGGTGTTCTGGGGTGATGAGGCGATTTGGGATGGCCACACCTCAGTCCACAATCCGATGATGGATGAGAAAGGCCGCGTCTGGTTCACGGCAAGAATACGCCGCGCCCCCAACCCGGCGAGTTGCAAGGCCGGATCGGATCTGGAATCGGCGCAGGTCGCACCGCTCGATCAATCCGGGCGTCAGCTTTCGGTCTATGATCCGAAGACGGACAAGTGGACGATGATCGATACCTGCTTCACCACGCATCATCTGTCTTTCGACAAGGACGATAAGTTGTGGTTAAGCGCTGCGCAGCCCTACAGTGGCGTGGTCGGCTGGCTGGACGTCAAAAAGTTCGATGCAACCGGCGACGAGATGAAGTCGCAGGGCTGGACGCCGACCGTGGCCAATGTCAGCGGCACGGGCAAACGCGAAGCCTTCGTGGCGATGGACAAGCCGATCGAGCCCGGCAAGGATAAATGGGTGAAGGATGCCTTCTATGGCGTCATGCCGAGCCCCAAGGGCGATGTCATCTGGGGCCAGGTGATGGGCCCGGGCTTCTCTCGCATCGGGCAAGCGAGCGCGCTGGTCCGCCTGATACCCGGTAGCGATCCAGCCAAGACGGCGATCTCTGAAATCTTCGTGCCGCCAGAGGGTGCGTTCGGCACCCGCGGCGTGGAAGTCGACTCCAAGGGCGTGGCGTGGACCGTGCTGTCCAGCGGACATATGGCAAGCTTCGACCGCTCCAAGTGCAAGGAGCCGCTCTCCGGCGAGGGTGCAGCGAGCGGAAAACAGTGCCTTGAAGGCTGGACACTGTACCGGATGCCTGGGCCTCAGTTCAAAGGAGTCGACGAAAAGGGCAGCGCCAACCACGCCTATTACATCTGGCTCGACCTCTACGATACGCTCGGCCTCGGCAAGGACGTGCCGATCGCCATGGCCAATGGCAGCGAGTCAATGCTCGCTCTGGTCAACGGCAAGTTTGTCGATCTTCGTATCCCCTACCCGCTCGGATTCTTCTCAAAGGGCGCCGATGGCCGCATCGACGATCCGAATGCCGGGTGGAAAGGCCGCGGGCTCTGGACCACGACGGGCACGCGCGCGTATTTCCACAGCGAGGGCGGGAAGGAAGCGATGCCGCGTGTGTTCAAGGTGCAGATGCGCCCGGATCCGCTGGCCGACTAGCTGCTCGCGCTTGCAGAAAATCTGCAGGCCGATTTCAACGTGACCTTAATTGCTTCGCTGCATCAAAACATGCAGCGAAGCAATTGCGTTTGAAAGGGGTTTAAGCGCGGCCATGCCTTACCGTCACACTCAGCCTGGCACCACGATTCTCGCGGTCTGCACGGCCATCGGCGTCGTTGGGGCCGTTATCGCGTGGCGAATAACCGGGCAGCAGGCGACGTTGATCGCCATGCTGATTGTTCTCACCGGGTTTTACATCGTCTTCCATTCGCTCACGGTCGAGGTCGAGGGGCGTGAAGTCAGATGGTATTTCGGTCCAGGGCTCTGGACCTACCGACTCGGGCTCGGCGAAATTCGTTCGGTGAGCGTCGTGCGCAACCAATGGCAGAACGGATTTGGCATCCGGAAAGCTCCCGGCCTTACTCTGTATAATGTGTCGGGTTTGGATGCCGTGGAGCTCAAACTGAAATCTGGCGAAATCCGTCGCATCGGCACGGATGATCCGAACGGACTTGCCGCCGCGCTCAACGCAGCGATGCGCAGACTTCAAGCATGATCTAAAAAGTCGCGCTCGCGATCAGCGCGCTGGAGCGATGACGATCTAAGATCTCATCGCGCCGGCGCTCGCGCCCTACTCGTCGCGGTAGACCTTCTCGCGCTTCTCGTGGCGCTCCTGCGCCTCGACCGACAGCGTCGCGATCGGCCTTGCTTCCAGCCGCTTCAGCGAGATCGGCTCACCGGTCTCCTCGCAATAGCCGTAGGTATTGTCCTCGATCCGCTGCAAGGCCGCATCGATCTTGGAGATCAGCTTGCGCTGGCGATCTCGAGCGCGCAGCTCGATCGCGCGGTCGGTTTCCGACGATGCGCGGTCCGCGAGATCGGGATGATTGACGTTCTCTTCCTGGAGCGTCTGCAAGGTGATCTTCGATTCCTTGAGGATCTCGTCCTTCCAGGCCAGCAGCTTGGCGCGGAAATAGTCGCGCTGCCGCTCGTTCATGAACGGCTCTTTTTCGGTCGGTCGATAGTTCTTCAACTTTTCCAAGGCCAGCCCGTCTTTCACCTGAAGGCCGCGTCCTTGCGGCACCGCACGAGGCAGGAGTTCCCTCGCGCGGCGCCTTATATAGCGGCGTCTTGCGACAGACAATATTGGCGTGGCCCGCCCGACCGCCTCGGCCAAGCCACTGCACAGGCAAATCGATCGGGTCTGGTTAATAGCCGACGGTAAAGCGTGCCCGGACGTGGGCCGGACGCTCGATTTCGTCGGCCATCGCAACTGCGAAGTCCTCGAACGAGATCCAGCTCTTGCCGACCGAATCGACCAGCAGCTGTTCCCCTCCCAGGCGGAACTTTCCGGTCCGGCTCCCGAAGTCGAACAGCGCCGATGGCGACAGAAAGGTCCAGTTCAGCCCCTTTTCGCGGCCCAAACGGTCTAGGAAGGCCGCGCCCTTCTCGGCCTCCGCCTTGTATTGCTGCGGGAAATTCGGCGTCGTCACCAGCCGCACGCCGGGGGCGACTTCGAGCGAGCCTGCGCCGCCCACCACGAGGTAGCGGGGCACGCCCGAATCCCTGGCCGCGCCGATCAGCGTTTCGGCGTCGCTGGCCAGGAAGTGGATGGAACTGATCGCGGCGTCGTGGCCCGCCCACAATCTGGCAAGCCCGGCACGGTCGTTGGCGTCGCCGGTAACTGCCGTGACATTGGGGAGTTTGGCGATCTTGTCCGGGTTCCGCGCGATTCCCGTGACGTGATGGCCGCGACGGGCGAGTTCGGCCGTGATGCAGGACCCGGCGCGCCCCGAGGCGCCGGCGATGGCGATCTTCATGCTTGTCTCCGATGTGCTATAGTTACCAACGGTGACTAGATAGCGTTTTGGAAGCTGGTGTTAAGAACGCACTTTGGGATCACCTGATTACGCCGGGGTAACTCCTCCTTATCCTCAAACGGCTTTTTCGGAGTTCGATTGCCATGAAAGCAAATGCCTATTCGGCTGATTGCCCAACGCGCCAGATTCTTGATCGCGTCGGCGACAAATGGGCGGTGCTGATCCTACTGCTGCTCCGCCATGAAGCTCTGCGCTTCAATCAGTTACGCCGCGACATTGAAGGCATTTCGCAAAAGATGCTCTCGCAGGTTCTCAAAAGCCTGGAGCGCGACGGCCTCGTCAGGCGCCACGCGATCGCGACCGTGCCGGTGACCGTGGAATATTCGATCACCCCGCTCGGCAAGACGCTCGCCGCCGCCGTCGATCCCCTGCGCGACTGGGCGGAGCGAAATCTGAAGGACGTATTGGCCGCGCAGCGCCGTTACGACGCGCAGCGCCATGCGAAGGCGGCGTGAGAAACTGAGCTAGTGCTGCCCGGCTTTCGCCAGTTCGACCTCGACGCGCAGTTCGATCTCGGCAAGCACGGCATCAAGGCCCGGATCGCCCGAGGAGGATTTGAGATTGGCGGCGGCATCGCGCAGCCGGCTGACCGTTGCGCCGTCCAGATTGCCTGACAACAGGCCCAGCTTGAGATCGTCGAGCACATCGAGCGCCCGCTTGCCGCGCTGCACCGAACGCTTGCGCCGTTCGACCGGATCATCCTCGATGCCCTGCAACGCCAGCAGCGCATCGATATTGGCCGTTGCCTTGGGAGCGATGGTGGCGCGCGTCTCGCCAGTGGAAGCTGCATCCTCCGGCAGCGAAAAACCGCCGGAGCTGGTGCGCCGGACGCCGGATGTCTGGGACCCCAGACTTGTGCCGTTTGGCCCTGTAATGCGCATGCCTAGAGCTCCGATTCCGAAGTTCGTTTGATATCGCGGCAACCTCTGATGCGAACTTCGGAATCAAAGGAGCTCTAGCAACCTGTTGGTTCCTCGTGCGGCTTTGAATTTGAAGTTCCTATGACGAAGTCGCCGCGATCCCTGATAGGAACTTCAAATTCGCCGCACGAGTCCCTTCGCCTTGATGACGCGCAGCATGGCTCTGCGTTGGTTAATGCAACGTAAATCACCCGGCAAAATCTGCCGCGGGGCGGCAGTTTCGGCTTTGCCGCAGCCATGGAAGCGGCCGCCTGCCTGCTGAACTCATCAGCAAAATCAATGCACTAGGTGGATGAAAAGCTCTGGCATGGCGCTCGCATAGTTAATGGGCGGATCGCTTCTTCATGGGAGTGTTGGGCGCATCCGAAAGTTCGAGAAGACCCTCAGCGGGGAGCAGAGGATGCCAGGCGTGTTTTGGAGAAGAGTGTTTCGACTGGGCTGCGCGGCGCTTGTGGCGCTGCAGGTCCATGTGACGCCGGCCGGCGCAACGTCGCGGATCAAGGATCTCGCGAATATCGAGGGCGTGCGGCAGAACCAGCTGGTCGGTTACGGCCTCGTCGTCGGCCTTGCCGGCACGGGCGACACCCTCAACAACATCCCCTTCACCAAGCAGTCACTACAAGCGATGCTCGAGCGCATGGGCGTCAACATCCGCGGCGCCACCATTCGCACCGGCAACGTCGCCGCCGTCATGGTCACCGGCAATCTGCCGCCGTTCGGAACCCAGGGAACGCGGATGGATGTGACGGTCTCCGCGCTTGGCGATGCCAAGAATCTGCAAGGCGGCACCCTCCTCGTGACTCCCCTGCTCGGCGCCGACGGCAACGTCTATGCGGTGGCGCAGGGCTCCGTCACCATCAACGGTTTTCAGGCCGAAGGCGCGGCCGCCAGCATCACCCGCGGCGTGCCTACGGTCGGCCGCATCGCCAACGGCGCCATCATCGAGCGCGAAATCGAATTCGCGCTCAACCGCCTGCCCAATGTGCGGCTCGCTTTGCGCAACGCCGATTTCACCACTGCCAAACGCATCGCCTCGGCGGTCAACGACTTTCTCGGCGCAAAGTCCGCCGAGCCGCTCGATCCCTCCACCGTGCAGCTTTCGATCCCGCCGGAGTTCAAGGGCAACGTCGTCGCCTTCCTGACCGAGATCGAGCAATTGCAGGTCGAGCCTGATCAAGGCGCCAAGATCATCATCGACGAGCGCTCTGGCATCATCGTGATGGGCCGCGACGTCCGCGTCGCCACCGTCGCGGTCGCGCAAGGCAACCTCACCGTCTCGATTTCGGAAAGCCCGCAGGTCAGCCAGCCGAACCCGCTCTCGCGCGGACGAACCGTGGTGACGCCGCGAACGAGCGTCGGCGTGACCGAAGAAGGCAAGAAATTCGCCGTCGTGAAAGACGGCGTCTCGCTCCAGCAACTCGTCGACGGCCTCAACGGGCTCGGCATCGGGCCACGCGACCTGATCGGCATCCTGCAGGCGATCAAGGCCGCCGGCGCGATCGAAGCCGACATCGAGGTGATGTGATGCAGGCAGCTCACGTCAACAACAGTCTCGCGGCGATCGGTAAAACCGTGATGCCCAGCTACCACAACCGCCCGGACTTCGACTTCGCCGCTGCGCTCAACAAGGTGGCGCCGCAGATGCAAGCCAAGGCACAAACGCAGGCGCAGAACTTCGAAGGCATGTTCATCAACTCGATGTTCTCGGAGATGGCCAATGGCGTGAAGGGCGAAGGCCCGTTCGGCTCTACCGTCGGCACCGGCATCTGGCGTTCCATGCAGATCGAACAATATTCCAAATCCTTCGCGAAGGCCGGCGGCGTCGGCATCGCCAAGCAAGTGTATCGCACGCTGATCATGCAGCAGGCCAAGGTCGGCGGTCAGATCCAGGGAAAACAGGCATGAACCAGCATCCCTCACGACAACCCGCTCCAGCGGCCAAGACAGCGCCGTCAACGGCGTCAACCCCGGCCGAGGCGCGCAAGCTCGCCGAAGAGCTGATGGATGTCATGAGCGACCTGCTCGGCATCATCGAACGCGAAACCGAGCTGGTGCGCGCCGGCAAGATTCGCGAGGCGATGGCGTTCGAGCCGCAGAAAGCGGAAACCTCGCGCCGTTATGTCACCGCCGTCACCCGCGTGAAGGCGAGCCACCAATATCTCGCCAAGGCAGCGCCCGATCTGCTGGCGACGCTGCGCCGTCACCACGATACGTTTCGCGCCCTGTTGCAGGTCAATCTCACCGTGCTTGCGACCGCGCATGCGGTATCCGAAAGCATCGTGCGTGGCGTCAACGCCGAGATTCAACGCCGCAACATTCCCAACACCTATGGCGCAAGCGGCCGCCGCGTGAATCCCACCGCGCGTCATCTCACGCCGCTGGCGGTCAGCCGCTCGCTGTAGCGGAGCCTGGCGGCTCCGTTGCCTCTATTATCGTGGAAATCCGAGCGCCGGCTGACGAAAACTGGAAGAAAAATGGCTCAGCGCCGCAGACAGCTCACGGCGCAAGCGAAAAATCAAACCAGCGCGTAGGCGGTAGCCGCCTGCGCCAGCGTCACGCCGTGGGCCGTCTGATTCCAGCCGAGCGCGGCGAGCGCAGTGACGTCGTTGCCGGTCAAGGGCTGGGTACTGCCTGAATAGGCGAAGCCGAACGGGTCAAGCCCCGTCGTGCCGTTGAAGTCGCCATAGTCCGCGGAGCCGGTCGAGGAATTGAAGCCGCCCAGGTTCGTGGTGCCGCCGTTAATCGAGAAGTAATCGAAATTGCCGGCCTGCTGCGTCAGGGAGCGGGTCGGCGTTCCCGACGAGGGGTTGCTGTTGTCGGTCGAGGTGTAGCGGAACAGATCGAGCGGCGTGTAGACATTCGCGCCGAAAGCGGCGCCGACCGACGACAGGCGGCCCATGACTTCGCTGAATTCGTGCTGGATCACGCCAATCGCGTCATATTTGCCTGAGGCTGCGGTCTCGTTGAACTCGAAGGAAAGCGCGCTCGACAGTCCGACATAGCCGTCGAGGTTGCTGCTCGCGCCGGTCAGGCCGAGCGCCTTGGCCTCCGCCGTCGTGGTCAAGAAGGTGCCGCCGCTGGTCGGATTGGTCCCTGGCAGGCTCGCCGCCGCGGTCGTCTGCACCGCCGAGTTGCCGGAATAGGCCTGAAGCGCGGACAATAGCGCGGCATAGCTGACCCCGCGCACAAAGCTTACGCTCTGCGCGGCGGCGCCCGACGACACCGGCGATCCATCCACCTCGCCGTACCCGACCTGGATGTTGACGGTCGTGTTGTTGCTGATGTTTGACGATAGCCCGGCTGCCGCAGCCACAACAGCGTTACGGAAGCCTGACGGCGCATTCGCCGTGCTCGAGCCCCAGGACAGGTTGAACTTCAGCCCGTTGGCGGCGCCGACCACCGTCGTGGTCGAAAGCTGCTGCGCGGTGAATGAGGAAATCTGTGCCACCGACAAATTGTTGGCCTGAGTGGCAAGCAGGGACGCCGTCTGCTGGGCGGTCAAACTGGCAAGATTTTGCGTCGAAAGTCCGCTGGCGCCACTGCCTAGGCTGCCGACCTGCGATGGATCGAGCGCAACCACCTGAACTTGTGACAACTGGTTCACTTGCGTCGTCGACAGATTGGCCAATCCGATGCCCAAGACCTGCAACTGGGCGGTCGTAAAATCGGTCACGTCAAGCGCGTTGATGTTGGCCTGGCTGAGCCCGTTGAGCTGCTGCGACGTCAGCGCCCTGGTTTGCGCCGAAGAGAAACCGCCGATCTGGCTCACCGACAGAGCGTTGAGATCTGCGACCGAAAGCGACTTGATCTGGCCGGCGCTGAGGCCCGCGATCGCCGCCTGTGAAAGTGCAGCGACGGCCGAGGTCGAAAGGTTCGCAATCTGCCCTTCTGTCAATTGGGCGACCGCGTCGCGCGTCAGGCCGGCGCTTTGCGTCGCGGTCAAGGCGGCGATCTGCGTGTTGGACAGTTCCCGCGGCTGGTAATAGGCGAGATTGCCGAAGGTTGCCGTGGTCAAACCTTGAAGCTGCGAAGTCGTCAGCTGACCAATGTCGAGGGATTGCAACGAGGACTGCGAGATGCCGTTGAGCTGGGTCGTTGTCAGCTCGCCGATCTGCGTCGGCGTCAGCGTATTGGGATGCGAGCTGATCAGCGCGTCAACCTGGGCGTTGGAGAGGTTGCTGATCGACGAACTGTCCAGGCTCTGGACCTGCGCCTTGGTTAGACTGGCGACATTCAGGGCGTTGAGATCCGCTTGCGGCAGGCCGTTGAGCTGGGTCGCCGTCAATTCCTGGATCTGACCAGTCGAAAGGCCACCGACCTCGGTGGTGGTGAGATTGGCGATCTGCGAGCCGGACAGCGTGAGGAAGGCCGAATAGGATATGGCGCTGATCTGCGAGGAACTGAACGCCTGGACTGCGGACGACGACAGCGCATTCAGTTGATCGCCATTAAGGCCGGAAATCTGAGCCGAGCTCAGCGACGCGACGTCGGCACTGGTCCACGACGAGACCGTGCTGGTCGATAGCGAGGCAATCTGGCTCGCTGAATATCCACTGACGGCCGCAGTCATAAAAGGTTACTCATATGCAACGCTGTGCGCAGCCGCCTTGACGTGCAGCTACACCACCACAACCGACAGTAACGGGGAAACGGTTAAGACCCGGTCACCAACCCTTAGGGATCGCACTGCCGCCCGGGAGCGCCGAAGCCTCCCTTTGGGAGACCGATATACCGTTGAATATCAACGCATTTTCCTAAAATTCTCGCGTTACCATCAGCGCGGGCTTAAGCGTGTTCTCTAACAATGCATTGAGACGTTGAGATCATAATTGCCGACGTTGAGGGGTTGGGATTTGACTCGAGGAGAGCCAGGAGGCTGCCATGAGTACGGATTTCAGCATCAGACCGGTGGGGGCGCCGGTTCCAGTGTCGTTACCGCCCGCCGCCAGCAACGCGGCGATCGGCGGCGTGCCTACGCAACTGCCGGCAAACCAAACCGTCACCGCATCAGATGCGAGCGTTACGAGCAACAACACTCAACAGAGCCCGAGTGATCTGTCGCGCCAGGCGTTCTTCGACACCGCTGCGGCTTCGATCGTCTTCCAGTCCGTCGATGCGCTGACCGGCCAGGTGGTCCAGCAATTTCCGGATGACGCGACGCTTCGCCGCCGTACCTATTTCCACTCGCTGGATGTCAAGGATTCGCGGACGCGACCACTCGCGACCGATTTGAGAGCATAAGACCACAAACGTAGTCAGTCGCCTGAACGAAACTCTCTCAGGCCCTGCCCGCGAGACCCGCCGCGATCTGACAGTTGATGTCGATCAGCGGCTTCAGCTTTTTCGGGTCCGGGTTCAACTGCATCTCGACCGTCTGATGCATGACGAAAACGCTGATGTTGGCGATGTTCTGACGAGTCTCGATCGTGTGCGGATTCTTGTCTTCTTCAGCGGCACTCATGAAGATCGCCCACAGACGACGATTGAACAGCAACGCCTTGTGCATCTTGGCGTCGGGACCATTCCAGTTCGTCTGCACGTCTCGCAGTTTCTTGGCCGCCGTCAGCAGCGCCTGCGCCTCTATCTCCCTCGCGTTGCCGGTTACTTGCGACGTGCGGGAATAGGCTTGGGCTGCTTGAGACATTCATCACTCCAACAGGGAACATGCAGTACGAGGGCCGCCGAAAACTGCCCAACTTTTATACGGTTGCTGCCTTTAAAATATGGTTAGCGGTAGCCGGAGAATGCTTCCGAAAAATTACGGATCAGGCAATCGCCCTGCCAGTCGGCAGCCGCATGATCAAAACAAAAACGGCGGGATTTCTCCCGCCGTTTGACGTTCCGTCGTTTGCTGTTCGATCAGCGGAGCAGCTGGAGCACGCTCTGCTGCGACTGGTTGGCAAGCGCGAGCGCCGAGACCGCGATCGACTGGCGGGTCGACAGCGCCTGGCTGTTGGCGGCTTCCTCGTTCGGATCGGCCAGCGTCAGGTTCGACGCGCCGGTCTGCAGCACGTTGATCAGGCTCTTGTTGAAGTCCTGACGGATCTGCACCACCGACAGGTTCGAGCCGAGGTTCGAGGCTTCGGAGCGGAGGAGAGACGAAGCGCCCTGCAGTGCCGTCAGCACCTTGTTGGTTGCGTTGTTGTCGATGAAGTCGGTGCCGACCACCAGATTGGAGAGGCCGAGGCCCGCAGCGTTGAAGTCCGCACCGGTGATGCTCAGCGTCGACTTGCCGGTCTCGTTGAACACCAGCTTCAGCGTGTCGCCGTTCAACAGGTTGATGCCGTTGAACGAGGAGTCCTGAGAGGTGGTGTTGATCTGCGACAGGATGTTGTTGTACTGCGAGATCAGGCCGGCGCGAGTGGCTTGAGCGGTGGGATCGGCAACCGGAGCCGAAGCCGACTTGCCGGCGAAGATGCCGGTCGAACCCGTGAGCGCACCGATCGTCGCCGAAGCGTTGTCGTTGCTGGTAATGATCGTCAGATTGCCGTTGGCGTCCAGCGTGGCCTGAAGGTTGTTGGAAGCCAGCGCCGAGTTCAACCCGTTGAGGTCCTTGATCTGACCGGCACCGGTGCCGAACGTGATCGAGGTCGCCGTACCGGTACCGACCGCCGGGATGTCCAGAACCGTGCCGACGGCGAGGTTCGAACTCGAGGATGTCGTGCGGGCGAGGCTCGTGGTCGCACTGCCGCTGCCGATGCCGAGTGCGCTAAGCAAGCTCGTGTTGCTCGAAGAGATGCTCAGATCGGCAGCTGTGCCGGTCGAGATCGAGATCGCACCACCTGTGACCGAAGCTGGCGTGGCGCCGGTCGCGGTGCCAATGGTGGCAACGCCGGCGGAGTTCGAGTCCGTCTTGACACCGGTGGCAAGGTCGATCGCGGTCAACAGATCACCAACGGAGCCTGTACCGCCGTTGAGGTAGACCGAGCTATCGCCATTGCCGTCGGTGACGATGTTGCCCGAAACGCCGGAGCCCGCAACCACCGAACCGGGAGCCGGCGGCGCACCGGTCTTGAAGGTGATGGTGTGGCCGTCAACCGTCAACGTGTCGCCGTTGGCGATTGTCGCGGTGATGGTGTCGGTGTTGGTGGCCTTCGTCAGCGAGGTCGCGGCGGTGATGGCAGCCGGCGTGGTCAGGTTGTTGTTGACGGGAACGCCGGTGTAGGTCGCAGCCGTGAAGGAGGACCCGCCGAACAGGTTCGCAGCAGTTGCACCCGCTCCGAGCGCGACCGAGAAGCTCGACTTGGTGGAGTAGCCGACCGTGGTCTGGAGGGCCTGGGTTGCAACCGACTGGGCGCTCTGAACCAGTTGCTCCAGCGAGGTGAGACCGGTGTTGGCAGCCTGGAGCACCTGAACGCCGTTGCCGATGCTGTCGAGCAGGCTGCTGATATCCGAAGCGCGGTTGTTGAGCCCCTGCGCCGTGAAGAAGTTGGTGGGGTTGTCGAGGGCCGTGTTGACCTTGTTGCCAGTGGCGAGGTCATTCTGGGTCGTCGCTAGCAGCGCGGCCGTCGACTGCAACGAGAGAAGATTTTGGCGGACTGCTGCCGAAAGAACGATACCGGACATTGTTGACCTTCCTATGCTGACAGCGGCCGATTCGGTCGCGGCCGGAACTACCTTTCTCCCTCACCATAGGGTCAGGGGTTTAAATTATGATTAACGGCGGCTTAAGCGAACTGGTTAACGAATGGTTACTGCGCACATCACTCTAAATAAGCGCGATTTCATTGGCCTTCTCAGCCCTCTCCGTCTCCTGAAAAACCCGTCCGACCAAACGAAAACGGCGGGGTTTCCCCCGCCGTTTGGCTTTTGATCGATTGCTTTCGCGGATCAGCGGAGCAGCTGGAGCACGCTCTGCTGCGACTGATTGGCGAGCGCGAGCGCGGAGACCGCGATCGACTGGCGGGTCGACAGCGCCTGGCTGTTGGCCGCTTCCTCGTTCGGATCGGCCAGCGTCAGGTTCGACGCACCGGTCTGCAGCACGTTGATCAGGTTCTTGTTGAAGTCC
>NZ_DASREO010000064.1:0-9924 GCF_035652035.1 Bradyrhizobium sp. | reverse complement strand
GCGAATCGAGAAAAAGATCATCTGAGCCTTACCGACCAGGTTCTCGAACGGCACGTAGCCAAACACGCGGCTGTCGCTGGAATTATCGCGATTGTCACCCATCATGAAGAAATCGCCCGGCGGCACCTCGTAGACGTTCGTGTTGTCGGGAAAACCGGAACTGTCGACGCAATCAAGCGATTCGTAAGTGACACCGTTCGGCAGCGTCTCCTTCCATCGCTTCACCCGCGCGGTCGCCTCAGACCGGCCGCAAGGATCCTCGCCGACGAAATCGCTCAAGCGCTCGCGCTTGACCGGCGTGTCGTTGATGTAGAGCAGGCCGTCTTTCATCTGGATGTGATCGCCAGGCAGGCCGATCACGCGCTTGATGAAATCGGTCGACGTGTCGTTGGGCGGGCGAAACACGACGACATCGCCACGCGTCGGCTCGGAGCCGAAGATGCGGCCGGAAAACAACGGCGGCGAAAGCGGAAACGAATAGTGGCTGTATCCGTAGGAATATTTCGAGACGAACAGATAGTCGCCGACGAGAAGCGTCGCCTTCATCGAACCCGAGGGAATGTTGAAGGGCTGGAACAGGAAGGTGCGAATGACGAGCGCGATCAAGAGAGCATGAATGACGACGCGGATGGTCTCGCCCAGGCCGCCTTCGGATTTGGTGGAGGATGTCACGCTCATGGATTCCCTAAACGTCCTGCTTCTCGGTCTCCGCTGCGCTGGTGGCGCTGATGAAAACGCTTCCCACACGCGAGCAGCCATTCGCTTGCCGCGTCAACGGATTGCACTAGTGGAGTGGATTTGACATTCGCTCCCCGCCTGGCCGCGAGTTCGTAAAGCGAATGTCAAATCGATCACCAGCCTTCTGATGTGGCGGCCGGCCTAACGGAACTCGAGCTACGAATCCGCTCAGACGGCGAATAATCGTCAGCCGCGGTTGTAGACGGTTGTTATGGGTGGCGCAATCAACGGCTTGGTCAAAATTTCATAAGCCACTGACAAATATGACATTTTAGTTTCATAGCCGCCCTGCACCCCGTGCAGGCTAGGCTTTGCGCGCATCATGGGCCGAAATGATGACGAACGCCTGGGCGAGCGGCCAATCGTCGGTGATGCTGAGGTCGATTCTGGCCTCGAAACCGACCGGTGTCATGGTCTCCAGCCGGGCCAGCGCCCCGCCGGTCAGAAGCATGGTCGGCCGGCCGCCCGGCAGATTGACGACGCCCATATCGCGCCACCAGACGCCCTGCCGGATGCCGGTTCCGAGCGCTTTGGAACAGGCCTCCTTGGCGGCGAATCGCTTGGCATAGGTTGCCACGACCATGTTCTCGTTCTTGGCGCGACGCTCGGCTTTGGCGCGCTCGGCATCGGTGAAGATCCGATCGAGAAAACGGTCGCCGTGGCGCTCGATGACCTTGGCGACCCGGCGGATGTCGATCAGGTCGGAGCCGATGCCGATGATCATGTGCCCGCCGCTTTCCGGCCCCGATCCATCGCAGCCCGCATCTGACGAACCGTTTCGCCAAGGCCCACGAACAGGGCCTCACCCAGCATGAAGTAGCCGATATTGAGTTCCGCGATTTCGCCCAGGGTGGCGATCTTTTCCGCGGTGGCGTAGTCGAGGCCGTGGCCGGCATGCACCTCGAGACCCGCCGCTCGCGCCAGCGCGGCACCGGCGACGATACGCTTCCATTCCGATTCGGCCTTGGCGAGGTGACCGTCGACCACCGCATCGCACCAGGCGCCGGTGTGGATTTCGATGACCGGCGCGCGCAACCTGGCCGCCATCTCGATCTGCGCCGGGTCGGCCGCGATGAACAGCGACACCCGGATCCCGGCATCGTTCAAACGGGCAATGAACGGCGCCAGCGCGTTATGCTGTCCAACCACATCAAGACCGCCTTCGGTGGTCAGTTCTTCCCGCCGCTCCGGCACCAAGCACACGGCATGAGGCTTGACCGCAAGCGAGATCGTCATCATGTCGGCGGTCGCCGCCATCTCGAAGTTCAAAGGCTTCGAGATTTCGGCCTTCAGCCGCGCCATGTCCGCGTCGCGGATGTGACGGCGATCTTCCCGCAAATGCGCCGTGATACCGTCGGCGCCGGCCTCGATCGCAAGCAGCGCCGCCCGCACGGGGTCGGGCCGCGTCCCTCCCCGCGCGTTGCGAAGGGTCGCGACGTGATCGACATTCACTCCGAGGCGTATCGGCAAGACAGTGGGCATTTTCGACTCATGAACCCGTTGATCCCAATCGTCATGCCCGGACTTGATCCGGGCATCCATCTTACTTGAAAAGGATGGATTGCCGGGTCAAGCCCGGCAACGACGCATCACTTACCCGTTGACGCGCTCGACCCGTGCCACCACGGCCTTGGCGCGCAATTGGGCGATAATAGCGCTGAGATGCTTGAGGTCATAGACCTCAAGATCGATGGTGAGCTCGGTGAAATCGGGTGAGCGGCGTGCCATGTGGATATTGTCGATATTGCCGTCGTGCTCCGCGATCACGGTGGCGATCTGGGCGAGGCTTCCGGGTTCGTTGACGTTGTCGACCAGGATTCGCGCCGGAAAGCGCTGCGGCGTGCTCTCGTCGACATCCCAGCGCACATCCAACCAGCGCTCGGGCTGTTCCTCGAAATCTTTCAGCGCCGGCGACTGGATCGGATAAATCGTGATCCCCTCACCCGGCGAGATAATGCCGACAATGCGGTCGCCCGGCACTGCGCCGCCGTTGGGGGCGAACTTGACCGGCAAGTCAGAATTGATGCCGCGGATCGGAATGGCCGAAAGGTTTCGTCCGGTCCCATCAGGTGCTTTCAGTTTCAGCTTATCGGCAAGGCCCTTCTTGCCGCCGTAGCGCGCAACCCGTTCTTCCTTGTAGTCGGGATACATCGCGCGGGCGACGTTGGAGGCCTTCATCTCGCCGCGGCCCACGGCCGCCATCACATCCTCGACCGAGGCCCGCGCCAGCCGCGGCAGCGCGCCCTTCAGCTTGTCGTCGGCATATTGGATCTTGGCGCGCGCAAACAGCCGCTCGACCAGACGGCGGCCGAGGCCGGCATATTGGTCGCGCACCGCGGTACGCGTCGCCCGCCGGATCGCGGCCCGCGCCTTACCGGTCACCGCGAGCGATTCCCAGGCCGATGGCGGCGACGATTGGGCGTCGGAGGTCAGGACCTCGACCTCATCGCCGTTCTGCAATTCAGACGACAGCGGCGCGAACTTGCCGTTGATCTTGCACCCGACCGCGCTGTTGCCGACGTCGGTATGCACGGCATAGGCGAAGTCGATCACATTGGCCTGCCGCGGCAGCGCGATCAGCTTGCCCTTCGGCGTGAAGCAGAACACCTGGTCGTGGAACAACTCGAGCTTGGTGTGTTCGAGAAACTCTTCCGGATTGGCGCTGTCGGACAGGATCGCAATGGTGTGCCGGAGCCAGGCGAAAGCAGAGGATTCGCGTTTGAGTCGCTCAGTTGGCGATCCCCCGCCGTCCTTGTAGAAGGCGTGCGCGGCGATACCGAGTTCGGCGACCTCGTCCATGTCCTCAGTGCGGATTTGCAGCTCGACGCGCTGCTTGCCTGGACCGATCACCGTGGTGTGGATCGAACGGTAGTCGTTCTGTTTCGGTGTCGAGATGTAGTCCTTGAAGCGGCCCGGCACCACCGGCCAGGTCGTGTGCACGACGCCGAGCGCCCGGTAGCAACACTCGACATCCTTGAGCACGACGCGAAAGGCGAAAATATCGGAAAGCTGCTCGAAGCCGACCGACTTGCGCTGCATCTTGGTCCAGATCGAGAATGGCTGCTTGCGGCGGCCATAGACACGCGCCCTCAGGCCGTTCTTCTGGAGGTCTTTGGAGAGCTGGCTTTCGATCTCGCCGATCAGATTGCGGTTCTGTTCAGCAAGCGAATCGAGCCGCTGCCGCACCACCGAATAAGCTTCCGGATCGAGCGTCTTGAACGAGAGATCCTCGAGCTCCTCACGCATCTCCTGCATGCCCATGCGCCCTGCAAGCGGCGCATAGATGTCGAGCGTCTCCTCGGCGATGCGATGGCGCGAGGCCGGCGGCACGAACTCCAGCGTGCGCATATTGTGCAGGCGGTCGGCGAGCTTGATCAAGAGCACGCGCACGTCGTCGGAAATCGCGAGCAGGAGCTTGCGCAGGTTCTCCGCCTGCTTGGCTTCGCGCGATACGAGTTCGAGCCGCTTCAGTTTGGTGAGGCCCTCGACCAGCGCGCCGATTTCCTGGCCGAACACGGAATCGATTTCAGCGCGGGTCGCTTCCGTATCCTCGATGGTGTCGTGCAAAAGCGCGGCGACGATGGTTGCGTCGTCGAGCTTGAGGTCGGTCAGAATCGCCGCGACCTCCAGCGGATGCGAGAAATAAGGATCGCCGGATGCGCGCACCTGCGAGCCGTGCGCCTTCATCGCGTAGACGTAAGCGCGGTTCAGGAGGTCTTCGTTGGTATCGGGATTGTAGGAGCGGACGCGCTCGACCAGATCATATTGGCGCATCATGCGCGCGCGGGACTTGGCCGGCTTCGCCTCGACGGCCGACGACGGCGCCACCGAGACCGAACTCGCGGCTTGCATCTGCTCCGTGCTCTGGCGCCGATACGCCATTGGGTCAACACCTCTGCAAGCGAACCCAAGAGGCTTAGGGTCCGCTCCCCGTATGATCCAGATAATGTAGTGGGCTCCCCGGCCGGACGTCACCCTCGCAAGGCAGGCCCGGCCGTCAAGAACACGACAATAGTCTAACGAGAAACCGGCGCACGTCAGCTTAAAATCGGAAAAGTTGGTGCCACGATTCGGTGTCCCGGTTTTGCGGCCGGTAACCATAAATGGTGGACCAAAAAAGAAGGCCCGGAGCTGGCTCCGGACCTTCTTGGATTGAATAGGGCAGCAGGACTAAAGCCTGCGACTCAATCTAAACAACTTACTCGTCTTCTTCGGGCTGCTCTTCCGGCGGCGCGAGCCCCTCAAGACCCTTCAGGAGTTCTTCCTCGGTCATGCGCTCTATCGCGACCTCGGTATCATCGGCATCGACGCTCGCGCCGGCCGACCCGATCAATGGAACCGTGTCCGGCTCAGGCTCGTCGACCTCAACGAACTTCTGCAAGGAATGAACCAGCTCTTCGCGCAAATCCTCGGGAGAAATCGCCGAATCAGCGATCTCGCGCAGCGATACAACCGGATTCTTGTCGTTGTCGCGATCGACCGTGAGTTGCGATCCGGACGAAATCATACGGGCGCGGTGCGCGGCCAAAAGAACCAGATCGAACCGGTTGTCGACCTTATCAATGCAGTCTTCTACGGTGACGCGAGCCATCGACTGTCGCTCCGCTAAAGGGGAAGGAATATGTTGGTTAAGCTGGCGTAGTTATAGGCGCAAAGGCCGTTTCGCAAGATTAATTTGTGATTTGGCCTACCTAATTTGCCCTGATAACCCCAAATTTGGGACAGGCGGCCGGGCGCTTTTGAGCCATCGCGATATCGGGGCGGACAAGAAAACGCTTCATTGCGTTGACAAAAGTCCATTTCCGGTTGTTTCGACCTACCTTTTTTTCCGGCGGTGTCTGGACATCGGCATGGCTTCGGCAGCATCGTTAGAAGATGCGCGAAGCGCCGCAGCCGCGCCAAGAAGAATACCGGGAAACCCTTGTGAGAACCCTGTGAGAACTCTGAATGTCACCCGCTTCCAATAAGATCGCGCTCTTTATCGATGGCGCCAACCTCTATGCCACCGCCAAGACCCTCGGCTTCGACATCGACTACAAGCGCCTTCTGAAGGAGTTCCAAAGCCGCGGTACATTGGTCCGCGCCTTCTACTACACGGCGATCATCGAGGATCAGGAATACTCCTCGATCCGCCCCCTGATCGATTGGCTCGATTACAACGGCTACACCGTCGTCACCAAGGCGACGAAGGAATTCATCGATGCGAGCGGGCGGCGCAAGGTGAAGGGAAATATGGACATCGAGCTCGCTGTCGACGCAATGGAGCTGGCCGAGCACGTCGACCAGATGGTGCTGTTTTCCGGCGACGGCGACTTCCGCTCGCTGGTAGAAGCGGTGCAGCGCCGGGGCGTGCGGGTCACCGTGATCTCGACGATTGCGAGCCAGCCACCGATGATTGCCGACGAATTGCGCCGCCAGGCCGACGTCTTTACCGATCTGGTCGAGCTGCAATCCAAGCTGGGGCGCGACCCGTCGGAACGCCCCGCTCCTCGCGAACCGCGCCATCACGCGCCGCAGTTCCTGCAACGGGCGACGACGCTGGCGTCGAGGGGCGGCGATGGCGACGACTTCGACGACTAGCCCTGCTCGGGTCAAAGCGGCCGCCCCAATATCCGAGCCCGACCGCGACTGCCAGCTCTGCCCCAGGCTTGCCGCCTTCCGCAACACCAACCGCGCGCAAAAGCCGGACTGGTTCAACGCCCCGGTTCCCTCCTTCGGGGACCGGAACGGACGGCTTGCGATCGTTGGCCTTGCCCCGGGCTTGCAGGGCGCCAACCGAACCGGCCGCCCGTTCACCGGCGACTACGCGGGTGACCTCCTCTACGCCACCCTGATCGAGTATCGTTTTGCGTCGGGCGTCTATCAGGCCCGGCCCGACGACGGCATGACGCTGGTCGACTGCCGCATCGTCAACGGCGTGCATTGCGTGCCGCCCCAAAATAAGCCCCTGCCCCTCGAGATCGCCAACTGCCGCCCGTTTCTGATTGCGGCCATCGAAAGCATGCCAAAGCTAAAGGCCATCGTCGCGCTCGGCCGCATCGCCCATGAAACCACGGTCAAGGCATTAGGCCTTCGCGCCTCATCCGTCCCGTTTGCGCACGGCGCCGTCCACGAGGCTGGCCGGTACCGCCTTTATGACAGCTATCATTGCTCACGCTACAACACGAATACCGGCGTGCTCACGCCCGAAATGTTTCGAAGTGTATTCGCGAAGGTGCGCGCCGATTTAGCTTAAGCCGGGTTGTCCTTCAGCCACGCCAGCACATCACCCGCGTTCCGGTCCGGCGGAAACACCGGGTAGAAGACGTGGATGATGCGGGCGTCGTCAATGACCAGCGCGAGCCGCTTGATCAAGACGAGACCCGCGACCTCCATGGTCGGCAGCTTCAATGCCCGCGTCAGCTCGAGCTTCTCATCGGACAGCACCGGAAACGGCAAATGCAGCCGCGAAGCCATCTCGGTCTGGTAGGCATTACTCTGCGTCGACAGGCCGAACACATGCTGGCTGCCTGCCGCCTTCAGCTCCGCGAACAGATCGCGAAACGAACACGTCTGCGGCGTACAACCCCGCGCGCCCGGAATCATGTCCCAATCGTCGACCAGCGAGATCTTGCCTGGCTCGCCCGTGCGCGGATAGGCGAACACGACGCTCCGGCCTTTGAGCGCCGAAAGCGTGACCGAGGTGTCGTCGGTGGCCACAAGGCTGACTGGCGGGATCATCGCGCCCTTGAGATGATCGGCCGCACCATCGTCCTTTGGCGCGGGAATCTTGCTCCAGTCGACTTCAAGCAGGTTTTTCTGATTCATTTGCCCATGTCTCCTTTCGTCATTGCGAGGAGCGACAGCGACGAAGCAATCCAGTTTTGTCGATTCCAAGCGGACTGGATTGCTTCGCTGCGCTCGCAATGACGGCTACCCACGCGCCCGCATCAGGCGGCTCTTTTCCCGGCCCCAATCGCGCTTCTTGGCGCTCTCGCGCTTGTCGTGCAGCTTTTTGCCCTTGGCGACCGCCAGCAGCAACTTGGCGCGGCCGCGCTCGTTGAAGTAGAGCTTCAACGGGATCAGCGTCATGCCTTCGCGATCCACCGCTCCCATCAACTTGTTGATCTGCTTGCGGTGCAGGAGCAGCTTCCGAGGCCGCTTCGGTTCGTGGTTGAAGCGGTTGGCCTGCAGATATTCGGGGATATTGGCGTTGATCAGCCAGATCTCGCCGTTCTTGGAATCGGCGTAGGATTCCGCGATCGTCGACTTGCCGCTGCGCAGCGACTTGACCTCGGTGCCCGTCAGCGCAATCCCGGCTTCGACCGTGTCATCGACCGCATAGTTGAAACGGGCCTTGCGGTTCTCCGCAATCACCTTGATCGGACGTTCTTTCTTCTCGGCCACTTAACTTTCCGATCTACCCCTTCTTCAGGAGGTCGCGAATTTCGGTCAGGAGCACGACTTCCGCGGAGGGTTTCGGTGGCTCGGCGGGAGCCGCCGCTTCCTTCTTCTTAAGCTGGCTCATCAGACGTATGACGATGAAAAGCACGAAGGCGACGATGATGAAATTCACCGTCAGTGTAATGAAGGTGCCGTAGGCCAGCACCGCGCCCTGTTTCTTCGCATCGGCAAGATTCGTTGCCGTCACGTTTTTCGACAGCGCCAGGAAGTAGTTGTTAAAATCGAGGCTGCCAAAGGCGCCGATCACCGGCATGATGATGTCGCCGACCAGCGAATTGACGATGGCGCCGAAGGCCGCGCCGATGATCACGGCGACCGCGAGGTCGACGACGTTGCCCTTCATCGCAAAGTCGCGAAAATCCTTCAGCATGTGCAGGCCCCTTTAATTCAGCGGCATGAACGCTTGTCGGCCACGCCACAAATCAGTTGATCAAACCCGCATGCACCATCGCGTTGCGAACCGCAACGCGCGTCGGCTCGGAGACCGGCACCATCGGCAAACGCAATTTCTCTTCCATCTTGCCGAGCAGCGACAATGCGTACTTGATCGGCGCGGGGTTGCTTTCGATGAAGAGATTGGTGTGCAACGGCATCAGCTTGTCATGGATGCGAAGCGCGGTCGTGTGGTCGCCCTTCTGCCAGGCCTGATGGAATTCCGAACACAGCCGCGGCGCGACGTTCGAGGTCACCGAAATGCAGCCATGGCCGCCATGGGCCATGTAGCCGATGATGGTCGCATCCTCGCCCGAAAGCTGGTTGAAGTCTTCGCCGAGCTGCGCGCGCTGTTGGGAGACGCGCACCATGCTTGCGGTGGCGTCCTTGACGCCGGCGATGTTCTTGAGCTCGAACAGCCGCGCCATGGTGTCCACGCTCATGTCGATCACCGAGCGCGGCGGAATGTTGTAGATGATGATCGGGATGCCGATGGCGTCGTTGATCGCCTTGAAATGCTGGTACAGGCCTTCCTGGGTCGGCTTGTTGTAGTAGGGCGTCACGACGAGCACCGCATCCGCGCCTGCCTTCTCGGCGTGCTCGGCGAGTTCGATCGCCTCCTTGGTGGAGTTCGAACCGGCGCCCGCAATCACGGGAACGCGGCCGTCGGCCTCGTCGATGCACCACTCGACGACCTGCTTGTGCTCGTCATGGCTCAGCGTCGGGCTTTCGCCGGTGGTTCCGACCGGGACGAGGCCGTTGGTCCCCTCCGATATCTGCCAGCTCACCAGGCCGCGAAAGGCCGCTTCGTCGAGCGAACCGTTCTTGAACGGCGTGACCAGGGCGGTGAAAGACCCGCGGAATTTCGTCTTCGCTGCCATGGACTTCTCCTTAACTCCGGAAGCAACTCCGGATGCGGCGTGGCCGCTCCTATCAGTAGTGAATTTAGCCATTCATACCGGGTATGATGGTTAGGCGAAAGTACGTAAAGCCGCCCCGGATATAGCCGCGACATATAAGAGCCGGCCGCGATTTTGCCGTGGTGGTGACGCAAACAAGGTCCTTACCCCGCGTATCGGGTGTTTTTTCCACATATTCAATGAACTAGACCTTTAACTTGAGGTCTTTCGTGATTCGCCGCAGAGGAATGCCGTGACCCGCTCCGCTCGCGCTGCCTTGCGTTCGACTGCCATCGTAACCACCCTGGCGACCGCGCTGGCGCTCGTCCTCGGCTCGCACGCCTTGGCGAACGAGACGGCGGCCAAACAGGAGGTGCCGGCGGCACAGCCGGCGGGCCAGAACGCCGCGTCC
>NZ_DASREO010000063.1:0-70582 GCF_035652035.1 Bradyrhizobium sp. | reverse complement strand
CCGTTCGTGACCACCAAGCCGACCGGCAGCGGCCTCGGACTTGCATTGGTCGCGAAGATCGTCGGCGACCATGGCGGGATCATCGAGTGCGAATCGCAGCCGCGCAAGACGACCTTCCGGGTGCTGATGCCGATGTACAGCGCAACCAAACAACCTGACCACAGCCTCGAGAAAGGCCATCGCGATGACGTTGCCGGAACGTCGTCGCATGCCTCACAGGGACCAAGATGAGGACGACCTATGCCTGCAGGTAGCATTCTCGTTGCCGATGACGATACGGCCATCCGGACGGTCCTGAACCAGGCGCTGTCACGCGCCGGCTACGAAGTCCGGCTGACCGGCAATGCCGCCACCTTGTGGCGCTGGGTGAGCCAGGGCGAGGGCGATCTCGTCATCACGGACGTCGTGATGCCCGACGAGAACGCGTTCGATCTGCTGCCGCGGATCAAGAAGATGCGCCCCAATCTGCCCGTGATCGTGATGAGCGCGCAGAACACCTTCATGACCGCGATCCGAGCGTCCGAACGGGGCGCCTACGAATATCTGCCGAAGCCGTTCGACTTGAAGGAATTGATAGGGATCGTCGGACGTGCGCTTTCGGAGCCGAAGGAGCGGGTGGCGAGCGCGCCCGACGATGCCGAGTTCGACTCGATCCCGCTGGTCGGCCGTTCGCCGGCGATGCAGGAAATCTATCGCGTGCTGGCGCGTTTGATGCAGACCGACTTGACCGTGATGATCTCCGGCGAGTCCGGCACCGGCAAGGAGCTGGTGGCGCGCGCGCTGCACGATTACGGCAAGCGCCGCAACGGGCCGTTCGTTGCGGTCAACATGGCGGCCATTCCGCGCGACTTGATCGAATCGGAATTGTTCGGTCATGAGCGCGGCGCCTTCACCGGCGCCAACACGCGCGCCTCGGGTCGCTTCGAGCAGGCCGAGGGCGGCACGTTGTTCCTCGATGAAATCGGCGACATGCCGATGGAGGCGCAGACACGACTTTTGCGCGTGCTGCAGCAAGGCGAGTACACGACCGTCGGCGGCCGCACACCGATCAAGACCGACGTGCGCATCGTGGCCGCTTCAAATAAGGATCTGCGCATCCTGATTCAGCAGGGGCTGTTCCGCGAAGACCTGTTCTTCCGCCTCAACGTGGTGCCGCTGCGGCTGCCGCCCCTGCGGGAGCGGATCGAGGATCTGCCGGATTTGATCCGGCACTTTTTCTCGCTTGCCGAGAAGGATGGATTGCCGCCGAAGAAGCTCGACGCGCTGGCGCTGGAGCGGATGAAGCAGCACCGCTGGCCCGGTAACGTCCGCGAGCTTGAAAACCTGGCGCGTCGGCTTGCGGCCTTGTACCCGCAGGACGTCATCACCGCGTCGGTCATCGACGGCGAGCTGGCTCCGCCTGCGGTCGCTTCCGGCGGCAACATGCATCAGGGCATCGACAACCTCGGCGGGGCGGTCGAGGCGTACCTGTCCTCGCACTTCTCCGGTTTCCCGAACGGCGTGCCGCCGCCGGGCCTCTACCACCGCATCCTCAAGGAGATTGAGGTCCCGCTGCTCACGGCGGCGCTCGCCGCGACCCGCGGCAACCAGATCCGGGCGGCTGACCTGCTCGGTCTCAACCGCAATACGCTGCGGAAAAAGATCAGGGACCTCGACATTCAGGTCTATCGCACCGGTAATTAGATATTCAATCAGCGCTTTAGCGATCTGAATCATCAGGGGATTCGCGCGACAAGCCATGGCTAGCGCCGCGGAATTGTCGCAATTCGGCAACAATGTGGTATGAATGCATCAGTCCGCCGCGTTAGGCGCGGACGCTTAAGCCCATTTCACCCCATGCCGGAATGACCAGCGTAGACACCTCCGCCGCACAGTTCGATCCGTCCCAGGGCGAGCCGAAGGGGCGCTCGCTGATGAGGCTGTTGGCGCCGATCGCCATCAGCCTGGCGTTGCTGTCGGCCTTCCTGACCTTCGTCGTTCTGACCGGCCTGACCCGCGTCGAGCCGACCCGCCAGGTCGCGGTGTCGTTCATCCTGATGAACGGCGCCACCATCCTGGTATTGGTCGCCATCATTGCCCGCGAAGTCTGGCAGGTGATGCAGGCCCGTCGACGCGGTCGTGCGGCGGCGCGGCTCCATGTCCAGGTGGTCAGCCTGTTTTCGATCATGACGGTGCTGCCCGCCGTGCTGGTGGCGATCGTCGCCAACATTACGATCGAGCGCGGCCTCGACCGGCTGTTTTCCGGGCCGACGCGCGAGGTGATTCAGAATTCGCAGCGCATCGCGCGCGCCTATTTGAACGAGCACGCTCGGCTCATTCGCGGCGATATCCTGGGCATGGCGAACGATATCGCCCATGCCCGGCCGCTCTTCGACCAGGACCGCCAATCCTTCCGGGAGTATCTCACGGCGAGTGCCGCCTCGCGTAACCTGCCGGGCGCAATGCTGATCGACAAGGATCGTCGCGTTCTGGAAAGCGCCCAAACCGGTATCACTGTGGCGTTCGCGGCGCCGCCGGTGGGCTTTTTGAACAACCTCAACGAGGACGAGCCCGAAATCGCGGTTCTTCCTGAGGAAAACTATGTCGCGGCTCTGATTCGCCTGCGCGGCTTTCAGGACAGGTTTCTCTACGTCGCGCGCCAGCTCGATCCGACCGTCGTCGAGCAAGTCAAGCAGGCCGAAGCAAGCGTTGCCGAATATGCCGAGCTGGAGGCGCGGCGCCTCGGCATCCAGGTCAACTTCGCGCTGATCTTTGCCGTGATCGCGCTGACCATTCTGATGTCGTCGATCCTTCTGGGTCTGAACTTCGCCAATTCGCTGGTCACGCCGATCCGGCGACTGATGGGCGCCGCCAATCTGGTTTCGACCGGCGATCTCCATGTGCAGGTTCCGGTCCATCGCTCGGAGGGCGATCTCGCGCAGCTCGGCGAGACCTTCAACAAGATGACGCAGGAACTGCGCACCCAGCGCGATGAGCTCGTCAACGCGAGCGAGCTGATCGACAGCCGCCGCCGCTTCATCGAGGCAGTCTTGTCGTCGGCCAGCGCAGGCATCATCGGCGTCGATGCGTCAGGAAGCGTCGGCATCCTCAACCGCTCGGCCGAAAAATTGATCGGCCATGTCGAGTCGGAGACACTGGATCACCCGCTGTCGGACGTCTTGCCCGAACTCGACGACATGATGAAAACGGCGCGGGAAGGCACCCAGCGGCTGGTGCAGGGCCAGATCACCATCAATCGCGAGGGCCATGAGCGAATCTTGTCGGTGCGCGTCACCGCCGAGCAGACCAGCCAGACGCGCGACAGCTACATCATCACGCTCGACGACATCACCGAGTTGGTCTCGGCGCAGCGGACCTCCGCATGGGCCGACGTCGCGCGCAGGATTGCGCACGAAATCAAGAATCCGTTGACGCCGATTCAGCTCTCGGCCGAGCGCATCCGCCGCAAATTCGGCAAATCAATCACCGAAGACAAAGCGGTGTTCGAGCAGTGTACCGAGACGATCGTGCGGCAGGTTGACGACATCAGGCGGATGGTCGACGAATTCTCGCGCTTTGCGCGGATGCCAAAGCCCGTCATCGAGGGCGAGGACGTCGCCGACACCGTGCGTCAGGCTGTGTTCCTGATGCGGGTCGGCCATCCCGATGTCGATATCGAGGCCGATATCAAGGAAGAGCCGCTGCGTGCGCAGTTCGACCGGCGGCTGATTTCCCAGGCGCTGACCAACATCATCAAGAACGCCACGGAGGCGATCGAAGCCGTGCCGGCGGGCGAGCTGGAGCGGGGTCGTATTGATGTCATCGCCGCGCGCGAAAACGACTTCATCATCATTGACGTCGTCGACAACGGAATTGGCCTGCCCAAAGTGAGCCGCGCGCGCCTGCTCGAACCTTATGTGACGACGCGGGAGAAAGGCACCGGCCTTGGGCTTGCGATCGTCGGCCGCGTCCTTGAGGACCATGGCGGGCGGATCGAACTCCACGATGCCTCGGAAATGCGGCCAGGCGCGAGGGGCGCGTGGATGCGGCTGCGGTTTGCGATATCGGGCCATGCTGCCAAGCCGGCGCAGACCGACATCGCGCAACCGGCGGCTGAAACAGGACAGCCGGCTGCCGAAAGCGTGTCTTCTCCTGAGGGAACCTCGGGGCAGCCGGAAACGACTAATGAAAAGACCAAAATCGCAGCCGCAACAGGCAACTGAGAATACGGGCGTATCCTATGGCAAGTGATATTTTGATTGTCGATGACGAAGCCGACATTCGTGACCTTGTCGCCGGGATTCTCGACGACGAGGGATTTGCGACGCGGACGGCGCGCGACAGCGATTCCGCGCTGAGCGAGATCGCCAACCGGCGGCCCAGCCTGGTGTTCCTCGACATCTGGCTACAGGGCTCAAAGCTCGACGGGCTGCAACTGCTCGAGCAGATCAAGCGCGACCATGCCGACCTGCCGGTCGTCATGATTTCCGGCCACGGCAACATCGAAACCGCGGTGGCGGCCATCAAGCGCGGCGCCTACGACTTCATCGAGAAGCCGTTCAAGTCCGACCGGCTGATCCTGGTTGCGACGCGCGCGCTGGAAACCTCGCGGCTGAAGCGCGAGGTCAAGGAGCTCAAGCAACTGGCGCCGGCCGCGAGCATCATGACCGGACGTTCGGCCTGCATGAACCAGTTGCGGCAGACCATCGAGCGCGCCGCCAAGGCCAACAGCCGCATTCTGATCGTCGGCCCAAGCGGCGCCGGCAAGGAGCTCGCCGCGCGCACGTTGCACAGCGCATCCAGCCGCGCCGACGGCCCGTTCGTCGCGATCAACGCGGCCGCGATTACGCCGGAGCGCATGGAGATCGAGCTGTTCGGCGTCGAGCCGAACGGCGAGCATGCGCGCAAGACCGGAGCGCTGGAAGAGGCGCATGGCGGCACGCTGTTTGTCGATGAAATCGGCGACATGCCGCGCGAGACCCAGAACAAGATCTTGCGCGTCCTGGTCGAGCAGACTTTCCAGCGGCAGGGTGGCACGGCGAAGGTCAGCGTCGACGTTCGCATCATCTCCTCGACCGCGCGCAACCTCGAAGAAGAGATCGCCGCCGGCCGTTTCCGCGAAGACCTCTATCACCGCCTGTCGGTGGTGCCGATCCGCGTTCCGCCGTTGTCGGAACGGCGCGAGGACATTCCGGAATTGATCGACTACTTCATGGATCAGATTTCGGCCGCGACGGGCCTGCCGAAACGTCAGATCGGCCAGGACGCAATGGCCGTCCTGCAATCCCACGTCTGGCCCGGAAATGTCCGCCAGCTTCGCAACAATGTGGAGCGGGTGATGATTCTGGCCGGCGGCGGACCGGAAGTCATCATCACCGCCGATATGTTGCCGCAGGACGTGGGTTCAATGGTACCGGCGATGCCCACCAGCAACAATGGCGAGCACATCATGGGTCTGCCGCTCCGCGAGGCGCGCGAGGTCTTTGAGCGTGATTACCTGATGGCCCAGATCAGCCGTTTCTCGGGAAATATCTCCCGCACAGCGGAATTCGTCGGCATGGAGCGGTCGGCCCTCCACCGCAAGCTGAAGGCGCTCGGCGTCGGTTAAGCCGACTACTGGCAGACCGCGAATAGTTGAGAGGCTGGCCACTTGGAATATCGGCCTCTTTTCCCCGGTCTATGGAGAATTGGCGCCTCTTTGGCACTTCTTTAGCGCGGCTTGGCACGTGAAGCTGCTTGCCTAATAACCAAGCCTGCCTTCTAATCGCCCGATCGTGCTCCCCGGAGGGGGATCTCAAGGGAGCCGGTAGCTGAACGGACTGCTTCGATAGAAGGCGGCCGTCGGTTCAATAAGAAAAGCACCGAGACTTGCGGGATAAAAAACAATGGCGGCAGACCGCGCACAAAATCTACAAGACACCTTCCTCAACCACGTTCGTAAAACCAAAACGCCACTAACGATTTTTCTGGTCAACGGGGTCAAGCTGCAGGGAATTGTCACCTGGTTCGACAATTTCTGCCTGCTGCTGCGACGCGACGGTCACTCGCAGCTTGTCTACAAGCATGCGATTTCGACCATCATGCCGGGTGCTCCGATCCAGTTGTTCGAAGGCGGCGAGGATGCACCGGCTTGAGAGTGAGCTGATTGGAACCCCGAATTTCTGACGGGGCAGCCGACCGTCCGCGGTCGGCCATGGGGAAGCAAACCGGGCGGGTGATTGTCATCGGCCCTTACTTGCGAACGCGCCGGGGCGATCCCGATGCGCGCGAGGATTCGTCTGCGATCCGCGGTTCCGACGCGCGCCTAGAGGAGGCCGTTGGCCTCGCACGCGCCATCGACCTGACGATTGCCGACGCGCTCGTCGCACCGGTCAGCCAGATCAGGCCGGCGACCTATCTCGGCAAGGGCAAGGTCGAGGAGATCACCGGTCTCGTCGCCAGCCACGAAGCGGAACTCGTGGTGATGGACTGCGCGCTGTCGCCGATCCAGCAACGCAACCTCGAGAAAGCCTGGCGCACCAAGGTGCTCGATCGCACCGGGCTCATTCTCGAAATTTTCGGCCGCCGAGCGAAAACCAAAGAGGGCTCGCTGCAGGTCGAGCTTGCACACCTGAATTATCAGCGCAGCCGCCTGGTGCGGTCATGGACCCACCTTGAACGTCAGCGTGGCGGCTTCGGGTTCATGGGTGGTCCCGGCGAGACGCAGATCGAGGCCGACCGCCGGCTGATTGGCGATCGCATCACACGGCTTGAGAATGAGCTGAAAAAAGTCCAGGCGACCCGGCGGCTGCATCGCGCGGGCCGCCAGCGCGTGCCCTATCGCGTTGTGGCGCTGGTCGGCTACACCAATGCCGGCAAATCGACGCTGTTCAATCGCCTGACCCGATCAGAGGTCCAGGCCGCCGATATGCTGTTCGCGACGCTGGATCCGACCTTGCGCGCGCTCAACCTGCCGCATGGCGGCAAGGCGATGCTCTCGGACACCGTCGGATTCATTTCCAACCTGCCGACGCAACTGGTGGCGGCCTTCCGCGCGACGCTCGAGGAGGTGCTGGAGGCCGACGTCGTTCTCCATGTGCGCGATATCTCGCACGAGGACAGCGAGGCGCAGGAGCAGGATGTCGAGGCCGTGTTGCGGCAGCTTGGCATCGATCCCGCCGGCGGTCAGCGCATCATCGAAGTGTGGAACAAGATCGATCGGCTCTCGGCTGAAGAACGCGAGAACATCGAGAATATCGCCGCCCGCCGGCCGCCGGATCGTCCTTGTTTTCTGGTTTCCGCTGAGACCGGGGAGGGGATCGACCGCCTGCTCGCAGCGATCGAAGACCTGCTGGCAGCGACGCGAGCGACGCTTCATATATCAATTGATGCCGCCGACGGCGCCGGCGTGAGCTGGCTGCATCGCAATTCGGAAGTGTTGGACAAAAGCCTTCAGGACGGCCGCTATGAAATGACCGTGCGCGTCGACGAGACCAAGCGCGATCTCGTCATCAACCGTTTCGACGCCGTACCTCTCGCTCCGTAGTCATCGGTCAACCGCGCTTCACCATCGGGCACTCGCTCTTGCTCAGAGGGCGCGCCGCTTCCTCGGCCGGCACCGTGGCGAGCAATTTGAGGTAATCGAAGGCATATCTGGATTCCGAGGGCTTCTTCACCTGCAGCAGATAATAAGGCCGCATGACACGCCCATCCTCGCGCACCGTGCCCTTGGTGTAAAAGTCATCGATCGGAAGTTCTTTCATCTTAGCGACGACCTTGGTGGCGTCGGTCGTGCCGGCGGCGGCCACCGCCTTGAGATAGTGCAATGTCGCGCCGTAGGTCCCGGCGTGGATCATGCTTGGCGGTTTGCCGTTGTTGCGGGTGAGAAAGCGTTTGGTCCAGGCGCGGGTCTCGTCATTGAGATCCCAGAAGAAAGTCTCGGCCGCGGTCAGACCCTGCGCCGCTTCGAGCCCGAGCGCGTGGGTGTCGGGAAACTGCAACAGCAGCGCCGCTATGCGCTGCTCGCCGTTGCGGCCAAGGCCGAATTCCGCGGCCTGTTTGACCGCGTTGATCGTGTCGCCGCCGGCATTCGAGAGTGCGACGATCTTCGCTTTCGAGGCTTGTGCCTGCAGCAGATAGGAGGAGAAGTCGGCCGTATTGAGCGGATGACGCACGGCCCCCAACACCTTGCCACCGGCGGCCGCGACGAATGCTGAGGTGTCGCGCTCGAGTGCATGCCCGAATGCGTAGTCGGCGGTGATGAAAAACCATGTGTCGCCACCCTGCTTCACCAACGCCTGGCCGATCGTCGCGGCAAGACCGTAGGTGTCGAAGCTCCAGTGCACACCGTGCGGCGAGCAGGCTTTTCCGGAGAGGTCCGAGGTGGCAGCACCGGTGTTGATATCGACGGCGTCGTGCGTGCGCGTCACCTCGCGCACGGCGAGCCCCACGGCCGAGTTGGGAATGTCGAGGATGACGTTGACGCCCTCGGTCTCTATCCATTGCCGCGCGAGGTTGGCGCCGATATCGGCCTTGTTCTGATGGTCGGCGAAGATGATTTCGATCGGGCGACCCAACACCTTGCCGCCGTAATCATCAACCGCCATGCGTGCAGCGTGGACCGAGCCCATGCCGGTCAGATCCGCGTACAGTCCCGTCTGGTCATTGAGCACGCCGAGCTTGACCGGCTGCTGTGCGACTGCGACGGCGGTCAGACCTACTCCCCACAAGAGGAGCGCAAGCGCGGCGACTATGTTGCGACGCATGAAAATCCCTCCCTTGCCAAAGCGACCGTTGAATGCCGGTCGTCTTGGCGCGATGGTACAGGGGAACACCATCGCTGCAAAGCCGGGCGTTAACATTTACTTCCGCCCATCGGCTCGCGCCCAATCGTTCTTTGATTGAGGCTCCTTCAAAAAATCCTGCATCAGCAGCGCCGGGTCACTTTCTTTGACCGACGCATCACCTCGATGGGTCGTGACGAGGAGCTTCGTTCCCCTTCGCTTCATTCCACAATGCGTCCATTTCTTCGAGCGACGCCGCCTCGAGCGACCGGCCCTGTGACGCAAGCGTGCGCTCGATATAGGCGAAGCGGCGCTCGAATTTTGCATTGGCGCCACGCAGCGCCATGTCCGGATCAGCATCGACATGGCGGGCGAGATTGACGAGTGCAAACAGAAGATCGCCGGTTTCCGCCGCAAGCTCGACCTTGTCGGCCTGATCTAGCGCCGCCTCGATCTCGTCGGCTTCCTCGCGGATCTTCTGCAGCACCGCGCGCGGGTCGTTCCAGTCGAAGCCAACCGTCGACGCCTTGCGTTGCAACGCCATCGCGCGGGTCAGCGCCGGCTGGCCTGCCTTGACGTTCGATAGCAGCGAAGAGGGCGGCGATGCGTCACTGGTGCGGCGCGCCGCACGTTCACCCTTTTCCTCTGCCTTGATACGCTCCCACTGGCTCTTGACGCCGGCAGCGGCGATGTTGCCGTCCTTGTCGGCAAAGACATGCGGATGACGTCGGATCATTTTTCGCGTGATGGCTTCCACGACATCGCCAAAAGCAAAGGCGTTCTGCTCCTCCGCCATGCGCGCGTGATAGACGACCTGAAGCAGGAGATCGCCGAGCTCGTCTTTCAGGTCGTCGAAATCGTTGCGGGCAATCGCGTCGGCGACTTCGTAGGCCTCTTCGATCGTGTAGGGTGCAATGGTCTGAAAATTCTGTTCGAGGTCCCACGGACAGCCGGTCACGGGTGTTCGTAGTTGCGCCATGATCTCGATCAGGCGTGAAATGTCGCGGGAAGGGGTCATCGGGCACCGGCTTGGGTGAAGGCTGCGGCTCTGTATGCCGCAAGAAGGTCGCGGGTCCCAGAGGAACCGGACGACAACGCGCGATTTCCCTGGGGATCAGAATGCGCCGGGCATGTGTGATTGCTCAGGCGGTAGGCGGAAAATCGTCCGGCCTCAGCACGATCGGCGAGCCGTGAGGCGTGCGGTCGGCGGCATGATCCCAGGCATCGCGATAACGATGAAGGGTTTCGAGCGTGGCGACGCCCTTTGAGGCGACCATTTTTTCAAGCGTCGCGAGCCAATGCCGATAGTAGGTGGTTCCGATGTCGGGATCGCCATTGGCTTGCGCGATCTTGATTTCGCTGGCCAAGGCCGCCGCCCATTCCTTCCAGGTGAACAGGCCGCGATCGTAAAGCGAGAGCGCCATCGCAAAGGCCTGGGCCTCCCAGGGCTCGCGGAACACCGGGCCGTCGTCGTCTCGCGGCAGGTCGGCAAGGGCGCGCGTTGCCTGCGCGACGGCGGCCTCGCTCATGCCAACTCCAGATACGGCTCGAAGGCGTCGATCGAAACCTTGCTGCTGGGGTCCGCGTCCGGTCCCCACAGTTCGGTGGCGTCGAAAACCACGACATAAAGCCACTGTGGATTTTCGCCGAGGTCGATTGCCGCCGAGTCCGGGAAAACCTGACAACCAAGCACACGTTCGACCACGCCAATGTGGCCGCGTGTGTAGCGCGGCAGGCGGGTATGGGTGGCGGGGTGCATGTTTTTTGCCCGCACGCGATCGCCCGGCTTGAAAGCGGCAGGCGCCTGCGGCGTGCGTTCATATTTCCCGCGCGTCATGACCCGGCCGATGTCTTCTGCGCGGAGTTTGCCGTTCTTCAGCGGATTTGCGGGCTCCTCCGCGTGTCCGGACGCGAGCTCGGAGCCCGTCACAAATCCTCTTCTGACGAGATTGCCCTCGAGCCCGAGCAGCCATCTCCGGTAATAGGAGCTGGCCAGATAAATATGCGGGGGCAACTGTTCCTGCGAAAAACGCGACATGTCGATGTTGAAAGCGCCGGCGGCGCCCATCGCGCGCACCATGGCCATCACGCGGCCTTCCCACTTTTCGTGAAAGGTCGGCTCGTTGGCTTCGACCTCGACCTTGCCAAAGCCGTCCATGCCTCCCATGTCGTGCACGCCGTTCATGATGGCGCTCCAGGCGTCTTGGGAAATCCGGTGCCGATCATGGAGTCGCGCGTCACGAGCTCGGCGAGTTGTTCTTCGCTCCAGCCTTCGGTGCCCTTTGGACGCATCGGCAGCACCAGAAAGCGCGTCTCGGCGGTCGAGTCCCACACCCTGATCTCGATGTCCTTCGGCAGGCTCACGCCGAAATCCGCGAGCACGCCGCGCGGATCCTTCACCGCCCGCGAGCGATAGGGCGCGGCCTTGTACCAGACCGGCGGAAGTCCGAGCATTTCCCAGGGGTAGCAGGAGCACAGCGTGCAGACGATCATGTTGTGCCGCTGCGGTGTATTCTCGACCGCGACCAGATGATCGCCGACCCGGCTGACATGGCCAAGCGTGCCAACTGCTTTGCTCGCATCCTCGAGCAGAGCCTTTTTGAAGGCAGGATCGGTCCACGCCTTGGCGACGACGCGCGCGCCGTTGTGCGGGCCGATCTTCGTCTCGTAGTTCTGGACGATGGCGTCGAGCGCCGCGGTCTCGATGTATCCCTTTTCGGTCAGGATCGTTTCCAGCGCGCGCACGCGCAGCTCGGTCTCTGACAATTCCGAATGGTCGTCGTGATGGTGGTGATGATCGTGTTCGGTCATGGGCGATGGTCAAATGTGATCGGTGAACGGCGGATCATTTTATTGTCAGCCGCTCCGGCCCGCCGGTCAAGATTGCCGGATCATCTGATTGGACACACCAATTTGAACTTGCCAATTGGACAGTACACTGTCTAATTTACCCGGAATGGCCGGTGACAGGGTGGAGGCGTTCCGCGATGCAAGGAAAAGTAGCGCTCGAAGAGCATTTTGCAATTCCGGAGACGCTTCAGGACAGCGCCGGCTTTGCGCCCGAGGCCGATTGGCCGGAATTAAAGGGGCGGCTGCTGGACATCCAGGAGCGCCGCTTGAAGGAAATGGACGCGCACGGCATCGAGATGATGCTGCTATCGCTCAATGCGCCGGCCGTGCAGGCGATCGCTGACACCGCGAAGGCCAACGACATCGCGCGCCGCTCCAACGACTTCATGGCCGAGCAGATCGCCCGCCAGCCCAAGCGCTTCGCCGGTCTCGCCGCGCTGCCGATGCAGACGCCAGAGCTCGCAACGCGCGAGCTGACGCGCTGCGTCAAGGAACTCGGCTTTTGCGGAGCACTCGTCAACGGCTTCAGCCAGGTCGCAGATAGCCCGTCCGGCATCTATTACGACGTCAAGGCCTATTGGCCGTTCTGGGCCGAGGTCGAGCGGCTCGACGTGCCGTTTTATCTCCACCCGCGTAACCCGTTGCCCAAGGATGCCGCGATTTACGAAGGCCACCGCTGGCTGCTCGGACCTTCCTGGGCGTTCGGGCAGGAAACCGCGGTTCATGCGCTGCGGCTGATGGGCTCCGGCTTGTTCGACGCCTATCCGCGGCTCAATGTCGTGATCGGCCATATGGGCGAGGGGCTGCCTTACTCGATGTGGCGGATCGATAACCACAACAAGTGGATGCGCGTGCAGAACAACTATCCGGCCAAGCGCAAGATCGGCGACTATTTTCGCGAGAACTTTTACATCACGACGTCAGGAAATTTCCGGACCCAGACGCTGATCGATGCCATGCTCGAGATCGGCTCGGATCGAATCCTGTTTTCGACCGACTGGCCGTTCGAGAACATCGATCACGCCTCGGACTGGTTCGACGCGGCGCCGATCGCGGAGATCGATCGCCAGAAGATCGGCCGCGACAATGCGAGGGCGCTGTTCAAGCTGAAATGAAGCCGTTGCTGGTGGAGTGGATTTGACATTCGCTTCACTGTCGCCCCGGAATGCGCAATGCGAATGTCAAATCCAAAACTCCACTAGAAACCTATATCTGCTAGTGGTCCTTCGATTCTAACATTTGCAAGAGTGCCAGCCGGACTGGGATGCAAATGTTAGAATCGGACCACTAGGAACCTGCCGGAAGAGCAGGGCGACGGGACACCAGAGATCAAGGGGAGGGACAATGGGTTCGGAAAACGAAGTCAATATCCACGAGGAACTGGCGGGCGCTGCCGTCACGCCCCTGCACAAGATGCTCGGCGTCGTGGTCACGCTGATCACACTGTTTGACGGCTACGACACCTTCAATCCGGCCTATGTCATTCAATATGTGCGGCAGCCGTGGGGCCTGTCGCCGAGCCAGGCGGGATTTCTGGTCTCTTCCGGATTGATCGGCTTTCTCTTCGGCGCGATGGGCCACGGCATGGTCGCCGACCGCTACGGGCGGCGCAACACGCTGCTGGCGGGCTTGTGGATCGTCAACGTCTTGACGCTGGCCACCGCGATGTTTGCGACCAGTTTTGCAAGCTTCTGCACCTTGCGATTCCTCACCGGGCTTGGTCTCGGCGTGCTGCTGCCGCTTGGCACCACTTTCATCAACGAACTCGCCCCACCGCGGGTCAGTAACGCCTTCTCGCTATGGGGCGTCACGTTCGGCTGGTCGCTGGGCGGTGTGTTTGCAGGGCTGGTCGGGGTGTTCCTCACCCCGACCTTTGGCTGGCAAATCCTGTACTTCGTCGGAGCCATGTCGATCCCGCTGACGTTGCTGGTGCATGCGGTGCTGCCCGAGAGCCCCAAGTTTCTGGCAGCGCGGGGCCGTCGTGAAGAGTTACGCGCGTTGATGGTGCGGCTGCGGCCGGACCGAAGCGCCGCTTATGCCAACGCTACCTTTCGCAGCCCCGATCAGGCCGCGCCGAAAAATACGATCGCCGCATTGCTCGCTCCGCGGTACCGCCGCGTCTCCCTGACGATCTGGGTGACCGCGTTTCTGACCCTGTTTGCGATCTTTGGACTGGTGGGGTGGATTCCGACCGTGATGATCCAGCGGGGCGAGACCTTTGCCTCCGGCTTCGCCTATGGCGCCTTGATGCAGGGGACCTCCTTCATCGGCGGCCTGACGCTCGCCATGCTGGCCGATCGCGGCTTTGCCCCAACGCCTCGGTTGCTTGGCGCATGGTGGCTCGTCGGCGGCATCGCCGTTGGCACGCTGGTGTTTGTCAACGGTCACGCCATCAACTTCGCGGTCGTGGGGATCGCAGGCTTCTGCGTGATCGGCGCCCAGCACGTCCTCAACAACTTCACCGCCAATTCCTATGAGACGGGCTTTCGCGCCAGCGGGGTTGGCATGGAGCTCGGGGTAGGGCGGGTCGGCGGCATTTTGGGACCCTTCGTCATCGGCTTTCTGCAGCAGGTGACGGGAGGACAGAACGCGGTATTTTGGGCCATCAGCGGGGCTGCGATCGTTGCGGCGTTGGTGATCGGCTCGCTCTCGGTGCCTGCTAAAGTGACCGAGACGAGCGTTGCGCCGGCGGAATAGCTTTCACAAGGGGGATTTGACATGGCGATTTCGGAAACCACGGCTACGCAGGACAAGGTGCTGCTGGCAGCGCGTCTGTTGGTGACGCCGCTTTTTATCTATAGCGGCATCGGGAAAATTATGGCCTTCGAGGTCACTGCGGGACGCTTGCCGGGCGGCGCGGGTGGTTTCGGCAGCTTTTTGGCGGCGGGGTCGATCTTGATCGAGCTTGGCTGTTCGCTCGCGTTCATTCTCGGCATCTATACGCGCTGCGCGGCGCTGGTGCTGATCGCCTTCACGATCATCGCGACCTTGATGTTCCACAATTTCTGGGCTTCGCCGCCGGCCGCTGTGGTTGGCCAGACCATCAACTTTGGCAAAAACCTCGGGCTGATCGGCCTGTTTGCGATGATCTGGGCATTCGGGCCGGGGAACTACGCGCTTCGGAAGTAGGAACGGCCAAACAAGCCCGGGAGCAGGGCGTGGCGACAATCAATTGCGATATGGGTGAGGCCTTTGGCCTCTACCGGATGGGTGACGACGAAGCGTTGATGCCGCTGATTTCGGTGGCCAACGTCGCCTGCGGCTTCCATGCCTCCGACTTCAATCATATGCGCAACACCGTGCGGCTCGCGAAGGCGCATGGTGTTGCGGTCGGCGCGCATCCGTCGCTGCCTGACTTGCAAGGGTTCGGCCGCCGCGAAATGAAGATGCCGCGCGAAGAACTCGCCAACTGCATCATCTATCAGGTCGGCGCGCTCAAGGGCTTTCTGGAAGCCGAGGGCATGGTTCTCAACCACCTCAAGCCGCATGGCTCGCTCTATGGCATGGCTGCGCGGGACGAGGCGATCGCCCACGCGGTCTGCGATGCGGCTGACGTCTTCAAGGTGCCGATCATGGGCATGATCGGGACCTGCCACGAAACTGTTTACGGCGCGCGCGGCCACGTTCTGATCGCCGAGTTCTATGCCGACCTCGACTATGCCGATGACGGCCGGCTCATCATCACGCGTGAACATCACGCCGTGGATCCGGTGGGCGCCGCATCGCGCTGCCGGCGCGCGATCGCGGAAGGCAGAGCTGAAAGCATTGGTCGCAAGGATGTCACCGTGCGTGCGGACTCCATCTGCGTGCACTCGGATACGCCGAATGCGGTCGACGTCGCCCGCGCAGTGCGCGCGGCGGTCTTGGCGAAACAACCCTGAACCGCCGAAGATCAGCCGAGGAGGAGGGAGGCCATGACCAGTTTCGTGACCATCGAAAAAGGCCTCGGTCCGGAAGGTCGCATCGCCGTGGTTAGGTTTGACCGCGGCGACGGCATCAACGCCCTGTCGCCGGAAGCCATGCGACAGTTGACGCAGGCCGCGCGCGGCTTTGAGGACGACGGCGACACGTCGGTCGTCGTGCTGACCGGCAGTCCAAAAGCCTTTAGCGCCGGCTTCGATCTCAAGGACCCCGAAGGCCGCTCGCGCAAGTCGATGGATGTCGGCGCGCTACGCCGCCACCTGAAGCTGGGACCTCGCCTGGCCCGCGCCTGGCATGAGATGGACCAGATCACGATCGCAGCGATCGAGGGCTTTTGCATCGGCGGCGGCATCGCGCTTGCCGTCGCCCTCGATTTCCGCGTCATGAGCCGCGCCGCACACATCCGTATTCCCGAGATCGGGCTCGGCATGAATATGAGCTGGCAAAGCGTTCCGCGCCTGTTGCATCTGATGGGTCCGGCGCGCACCAAACAGGCTGTGATCCTGGCCGACGAGCGCATCTCCGCCGAAGAAGCCTATGCCTGGCGTCTGGTGGAGGAACTCGCCGATCCCGGCGCCGCGCTCGACGCCGCAATGGCGCTCGCGGAGAAGTTCGCGCGCCAGCCGCCGATCTCGGCCGCGATGACCAAGCTCACCATCAACCGTTTGACGCACGCGCTCGATGATCTCACCAGCCACATGGACGTCGACCAATTCGCGCTCGCGACCATGACCGACGATCACAAGGAGGGCGTGGCGGCGTTCCTGGAGCGCCGCAAGCCGCGCTTTAAGGGCCGATAGCGAAAGGGCGGCACCAACGCGTCGTCCAGTCGTTTCAACCCTGTTCGCCGCCGGCTTCGCCGCTCATCACCGGTCCGAACAGTTGCCAGGATTCACCTTTGAACTGCATCAGTTGCAGTTGCCGGATCGGCGCGAAGTTCGTTGCGCTGGTGTTGACCTTGATGCCCGGCAACAGCAGGCCAGGATCGAAGTCCTTCAAGTTCGCAGCCTGCTTCATGACGTTGGCGCGGGTGAAGTCATTGCCGCATTGCTTGAGCACCTGAACCATCGTGCGCGCCACCGCATAGCCGTAGACGGTAAACGCATCCGACTTGTTATAGTCGGCTGCATACTTGTCCATGAAAGTGTTCCACTCCTTCACGTCCGCGTCGTTCTTCCATTGAGGGGAGGTCGCATCCTTCAGATAATTGGCTGAGATGATGCCTTGCGAGGCGTCGAAGCCGGCCGGCTTCAACACGCTTCCGACCGAAGCGCTGACATTGTTCAGAAAGAACATCGGATGCCAATTGAGCTCGTTGGCCTTCTTGATCGACTGGGCCGCAAACTTTGGCGTCGTGATGTCGACAAAAACGTCGGCTTCGGAGGCCGCCAAAGTGACCATCTGCGAGTCAACCGTCGGCTCCGAGGTGTCGTAGCCTTTCTCGGCGACGATCATGCTCTTGGCCTTTGCGCCGAGGCCGTCGGTCAGGCCTTTCAGGTAATCCTTGCCGTAATCGTCGTTCTGATAGAGCACGGCAATTTTGGCGTTCGGCTTATGCTCGAGGATGTACTTGGCATAGATGCCGGCCTCGATCTGATAGTTGGGCTGCCAACCCATGGTCCACGGGAATTTCTTTGGATCGTTCCATTTGGTGGCGCCGGTCGCGACAAACAGCTGAGGCACCTTCTTTTCGTTCAGGTAGGGCCGTATCGCCGTGTTGGTCGGCGTTCCCAGTGAATTGAAGATCAAGAGCACCTGGTCATCCTCGACCAGCTTGCGGGCCTGCTCGACGGTCTTCGGCGGACTGTAGGCATCGTCGTAGGACACGAAGTCGATCTTGTGGCCGTTGATCCCGCCTTCATCGTTGATCTTCTTGAAATAGGCAGCTTCGATCCGGCCGATCACGCCATAGGCGGATACGGGGCCGCTATAAGGCATGATGTTGCCGATCTTGATGGTCTTGTCAGTTACGCCCGGGTCATTTTGATTGGCCGCAAGGGCTATTCCTGCAGAGGCTATAACGGCGACAGCCGACATCGTTGCGGCTCGCCAGAATGCTGGGCGCATTGTCCTTCTCCCTGAGTTTGCCTTCGAAAAGGGAAGGTACGAGCCCCCGCATTGAGCAATCCGGTCAGACCGCTTTCGTTTCAAGGACCGACATGCGCAATAAGTCGACTGAGGGCGACGGCTCCGGCGCCCGATCGACGTCCGCTCGTTCGCGCTCGCGTCCATCACCGACGATCGCAAAGAGGGCGTGGCGCTTCTGGAACGGAGCAAGCCGGGTTCGGGTGGACGCCAAGCCGTGTCGAACTGAGCCGTTCCAATCCGGGGCCCGCATATCCATGATTCGCATAAGGTATATTATGGAATATTTTATTCCGTAGAGATTCCAGACATTTGTATCGAAATCCTCAGCTTTCAGCGAATTCGGAGATCGCTTCAGGCGCGGCAGATCGGGGTTGGAACCGCCTCCCGGCGGCTGCGGTGCGCGTGGCGAAATGCGCATCGAACGACGCTTGGTATTTCTTCTGAAAGCAGGCAAAAAGCGATCAGGATCCTTCCCAAAGGAAGCCGAACAAAAAGAGCGATCTGGGAGACGACGAGATGGGTTTTTCGCGACGTACGCTATTGAAGACCACGGCTGCCTCGGCCGTATTGAGCGGCCTGGGCGCGCCGCTGGTGGCACGGGCTCAGCAAGCCGAGTTCAGCTACAAGTTCGCCAACAACCTGCCTGACACCCATCCGCTGAACGTCCGCGCCCGGGAGATGGCGGCGGCGATCAAGACCGAGACCAACGGCAAGTTCGATCTGCAAATCTTCCCGAACAACCAGCTTGGCGCCGACACGGACGTTTTGAGTCAGCTGCGGTCCGGCGGTGTCGAGTTCTTCACAATGTCAGGCCTGATCCTGGCGATCCTGGTGCCGGCGGCGTCGATCAACGGAATGGGTTTCGCGTTTCCGGATTATCCGACCGTGTGGAAGGCCATGGATGGCGATCTCGGCACCTATGTGCGCAAGGAAATCGCCAAGGCCAATATCGTGGCGTTCGAGAAGATCTGGGACAACGGCTTCCGCCAGACGACGTCCTCGACCAGGCCGATCACGGGGCCGGGCGACTATAAGGGCTTCAAGATCCGCGTGCCGGTCTCGCCGCTGTGGACGTCGATGTTCAAGGCGTTCGATGCGGCGCCCGCCTCGATCAATTTTAACGAAGTCTATTCGGCGCTGCAGACCAAAATCGTCGAAGGCCAGGAAAATCCTTTGGCGCTGATCTCGACCGCTAAGCTGTACGAAGTTCAGAAATATTGCTCGCTGACCAACCACATGTGGGATGGCTACTGGTTCCTGGCCAATCGCCGCGCATTGGAAGCCTTGCCGCCGGATATCCGGACGATTGTCGAGAAGAACGTCAACGCCGCTGCGCTGAAGGCTCGCACCGACACCGAAAAGCTTAACGCCACAGTCCGCGAGGATCTCACGGCCAAGGGATTGGCCTTCAATCAGCCAGATCTCGCGCCATTCCGCGACAAGCTGCGTGCGGCGGGCTTCTACGCGGAATGGAAGAAAAAATACGGCGACGAAGCGTGGGCCATTCTGGAAAAATCAGTCGGCCAATTGTCGTAAGAAACTGAAGGCTGGCGAAAAATGGTGACGCAAGCCGTGGCCGGAGAGGCGGTGTCCCCTCCTCGCCGGCGTTCAATGGCCGCCCGGCTTGAACATGCCGCGGGGATGCTCGTCGAAATCCCGGCTGCGCTGCTGGTGGTCGCCGAAATCATCACGCTGTTTGCTGGCGTGGTGTCGCGTTATGTCCTCCAGCAGCCGCTGATCTGGTCCGACGAACTCGCTTCCATCCTGTTCCTGTGGCTCGCCATGCTTGGCGCTGTCGTTGCGTTTCGCCGCTCCGAGCACATGCGGATGACGGCCGGGGTCGCCAACGCTGGACCGAACTTGCGCGCCTACCTCGATGTCGTTGCGACCTGCGCGGCGCTGGCGTTCCTGCTTTTGATCGTCGGCCCGAGCTACCAGTACGCCTACGAGGAAAGCTTTATCACCACGCCGGCGCTGCAAATTTCCAACAGCTGGCGCGCCGCGGCGCTGCCGGCCGGCACCTGTCTGATGATGCTGTTTGCGGTGCTCCGCCTCTTGCGGGTCGGAGACGTCAAATTAGTGCTGCAGGCCGTCTTGTCGGTCGGGCTTTTGGTGGCGTTATTCTGGCTGGCCGCGCCCTGGCTCAAGCCGCTCGGCAACCTGAACCTCGTCATTTTCTTTGTCGGCGTCGTCGGCTTCTGCGTCTTTGCCGGCGTACCCATTGCGTTCGCGTTTGGACTTGCGATCTTCGGCTATCTCGCGCTGACCACGCGCACGCCGCTGATGGTGCTGGTCGGGCGAATGGACGAAGGCATGAGCCATCTGATCCTGCTGGCGGTGCCGCTGTTCATCTTCTTGGGGCTCTTGATCGAGATGGCGGGCATGGCACGGGCCATGGTGGCGTTTCTGGCAAGCCTGCTCGGTCATGTCCGCGGCGGGTTGAACTATGTGCTGGTCGGCGCGATGTACCTCGTCTCGGGCATTTCCGGCTCCAAGGCAGCCGATATGGCGGCGGTGGCGCCCGTGCTATTCCCCGAGATGAAGCTGCGGGGCGCAAAGGCGGGCGATCTCGTCGCCCTGCTCGCTTCGACCGGCGCGCAGACCGAAACCATTCCGCCGAGCCTCGTGCTGATCACGATCGGCTCGGTGACCGGCGTCTCGATATCGGCGCTGTTCACCGGAGGCCTGCTGCCCAGCCTTGTCTGTGCATTCACGCTCGCGGCGCTGGTGTGGTGGCGCTATCGTGGCGAGGATCTCAGCCACGTCCAACGGGCGAAGGGCTCGGAAATCCTTCGTACCTTCATCATCGCCCTGCCCGCGCTGGCCCTACCCTTCGTTATCCGATACGCGGTGGTCGAGGGTGTTGCGACCGCCACGGAAGTATCCACCATCGGCATCGTCTACAGCTTTGTGGTTGGCCTCACGATCTACCGTCAGTTTGACTGGCGGCGGCTGATGCCGATGCTGATCGAGACCGCCTGCCTGTCCGGCGCGATCTTGCTCATCATCGGGACTGCGACCGGCATGGCCTGGGGGCTGACGCAATCGGGCTTTTCGCGTGCGCTGGCGACCGCGATGACCGGCCTGCCCGGCGGCTCCGCAAGCTTCATTGCCGTGTCGATCGCGGCTTTCGTCGTGCTGGGCAGCGTGCTCGAGGGGATTCCTGCGATCGTGCTGTTCGGCCCGCTGTTGTTCCCGATCGCCCGCGCCGTTGGCGTGCACGAGGTCCACTATGCCATGATCATTATTCTGGCGATGGGTATCGGGCTGTTCGCGCCGCCTTTTGGCGTCGGCTATTATGCCGCATGCGCCATTGGCCGCGTCGACCCGGCCGAGGGCATTCGACCAATTTGGGGCTATATGCTGGCGGTGATGGCAGGCTTGATAATCGTTGCTATCTTTCCATGGATATCGATCGGCTTCCTTTAAGCAGGACATGAGGGTGACCGATGGCAGGAGCCCAGAGCCAATACGACCTCGGCCTTGAAAAGACGCCGGCGAATTTTGTCGCGCTGACGCCGCTAAGTTTCCTGGCGCGTACGGCCGCGATCTATCCCAATCATACCAGCACGGTCTATGAGGGCCGCAGCTTCACCTGGTCAGAGACTTATGCGCGCTGCCGACGCTTTGCCTCATATCTCGCCGGCCGCGGCATCGGCCTCGGCGACACGGTAGCGGCGATGCTGCCGAATATCCCGGCGATGAACGAAGTGCATTTCGCCGTGCCCATGACCGGCGCTGTGCTGAACACGCTCAACATCCGGCTCGATGCGTCGGCGATCGCGTTTCAGCTCGACCACGGCGGCGCCAAGGTCATTCTGGTCGACCCGGAATTCGCTAGCGTGATTTCGGACGCGCTGAAGCAAATGAAAGGTGCAAAGCCGTTCGTGATCGACGTCGACGACGAGGCCTTCGGCAACAAGCGCATTGGCGACATCGAATACGAGGCGGCGCTCGCGCAAGGCGACGAGAATTTTGTGCCGCGCCTGCCGTCGGACGAATGGAACGCGATCGCGCTGAGCTATACGTCCGGCACCACGGGTAATCCCAAGGGCGTCGTCACCCACCATCGCGGCGCCTACATCAACGCGGTCAGCAATATCCTCGCCGCCAATCTGGGTGCGCATCCGGTCTATCTCTGGACCCTGCCGATGTTTCATTGCAACGGCTGGTGCTTCCCGTGGACCATTGCCGCCGCGGCCGGGATCAATGTCTGCCTGCGCAAGGTCGATCCGGCGAAGATTTTCGAGCTGATCAAGCAGCATGGCGTCACCCACATGTGCGGTGCGCCGATTGTCTACAACACGCTGATCAATGCGCCGGGAGCGCCGACAAAATCGGACGCCTCGCCCGTCGTCGGGTTGATCGCGGGCGCTGCGCCGCCGGTCGCCGTGCTTGAAGGTGCCGAGCGGATCGGGATCAGCCTGACCCACGTCTACGGCCTGACCGAAACCTACGGTCCGGCTTCCTTCTGTGCCGAACAACCCGGCTGGGACGATCTTAGCCCCGACCAACGCGCGCAGCTCAAGCGCCGTCAGGGCGTCTCCTACCCGCTCCAGGAATCCGTCACGGTCATCGATCCCGAGACCATGCGCGAAGTGCCGCGGGACGGCGAGACCATTGGCGAAGTGATGTTCCGCGGCAACATCGTCATGAAGGGCTATCTCAAAAACGAGAAGGCCACGCAAGAATCCTTTGCCGGCGGCTGGTTTCATACCGGCGACCTCGGCGTGCTCGACAAGGACGGCTACGTCATCATCAAGGACCGTTCCAAGGACATCATCATTTCCGGCGGCGAAAACGTATCCTCAGTCGAGGTCGAGGATGTCCTGTACAAACATCCGGCCGTGCTGTTTGCCGCCGTCGTCGCCAAGCCGGACACGAAATGGGGCGAGGTGCCCTGCGCCTTCATTGAACTGAAGGAAAACGCGACAGCGAACGAAGCCGATATCATCGCCTTCTGCCGGTCCCAGATGCCCGGCTTCAAGACGCCGAAAGCCGTGGTGTTTGGGCCGATCCCGAAGACCTCAACCGGCAAGATCCAGAAATTCCTGCTGCGTGACCAGGTTCACTCGGCCAAGGCGATTTTGTCATAAGAAGCCGCCCTAGCGTGTGTCGGTCAGGCCCCCTGGCGCGACATTGGACTGTTGCGCGCGGCCTTGAGCCAGAGGAACCAGGAGCGGTCATACTGCGTGCTGATCGTCCTGGTCGTCCCGACCGTTTCTTCCTCCGTGAGATAGGTGACGGGCCCGAGTCGCATCGCTTCCATTTGCAACCGCGCGCCAACTTCCGTGTAGACCGCGCGGAACACGGTCTGACGCAGTGTGCCGCCGACCACGGTCGAGCCATGCCCGCGCATCAACACGGCCGGCCCATCGCTTAAGGTATCCGCGAGCGCGGCGCCAAGCTTGCCGCTGGTGATCAGAAGATCGCTGCCAGGACCGGCAAAGTCGCGGATTTCGAAAATCGGCGCGCCGTTTTCACTCAGGAAGCCGCACATGTGGCAGACCGGCCGCAGCTTGACGCCCGTGACCACGCTGAACGGGACGACAGAGGGCGAATGGCTGTGCACGACGGAATTGACGTCCGCCCGCTTGCGGTAGATCTCGCCGTGGATGAAGCGCTCGAGGTACGGAGCCGGACCGCCCGGCACGACCGGGTTGCCGTCGAGGTCGAATTCCAGCACGTCCTTCTCAGTGACCAGCGCCGGCGCCATGCTACGTGACAACAGAAAGCGATCGGGCCGTTCCGGATGCCGCACGCTGACATGACCAAAACCGTCCACGACGCCCTGATCGAACAGAATATGGTTGGCATCGACCAGTTCGCGGATGGTCGTTGTCAGGGCTTTGGTTACGGCATGGGACATAGCGGGAATTCCCTGTTGAGCTCTGGGGCCTGGATGAAATAGTAAGGTTCCTAACTATCTTAAGGGAGCGTTCTCTGATGAGCAAATTGCAGCTGTCCGTCGCGATCGGCGACTACGACCGGATCCGCCCGCTGGTCGATGGATCAGTCCAGATCGACAGCATCGATGCGCAGTTCATGCTGCTCGATCCCGAGGAGATCTTCTTTCGTGCCTTCCGGCACGCCGATTTCGACGTCTGCGAATTGTCGCTCTCGAGCTATTCCGTCAAGACCGCTGCGGGCACCAGCCCCTACATTGCCGTGCCGGTGTTCCCGTCCCGTGCGTTTCGGCACACCTCGGTCTATGTCCGCACCGACCGGATCAAATCGCCGGCTGACCTCAAGGGACGCCGCGTCGGCGTGCCGGAATATCAGCTCACCGCCAACATCTGGGTGCGGCTGTTCCTTGAAGAGGACTACGGCATTCGCCCCTCAGACGTCACTTGGGTGCGTGGCGGCTATGAGCATCCCGGCAGGATCGAGAAGATCAGCCTCAACCTGCCCTCCGACGTCCGCATCGAGAATGCGCGGGCTGATGCAACCATCTCGGATCTGCTGGCGAGCGGCGAAGTCGACGCGGTGATCGGTCCGCGCGCGCCGTCCTGTTTCGATCGCGGACATCCCAATGTCGGCTATCTCTTCCCCGACCCGCAGGCGACGGCGACCGACTGGTACAAGCGCACTCGGCTGTTTCCGATCATGCACACGCTCGGCATCCGCCGCACGCTCGCTGAAAAACACCCGTGGCTGCCGGTTGCCATCACTAAGGCGTTCGAGCGTTCCAAGGCGGTCGCGCTGGCAAAACTCTCGGATACGTCCGCGACCAAGGTGACGCTGCCTTTCGTCGAGGAGCAATTGGGCGCGGCGCGCCGCCTCATGGGCGCAGATTTCTGGTCGTATGGGCTGGAGCCAAACCGCGAGGTGCTGCGGCGTTTCCTGGAGCGCCATCACGCCGAGGGATTGTCATCCCGCCTGCTGAGCCCCGAAGAGCTGTTTCATCCGTCAGCACTTGAACTGCACAAGATTTGATGAGCAGTCGTCATCGCGAGCGCAGGCGAAGCGATCCCACTCTTGTCATTCCGGGATGCGCCGTTAGGCGCAGGCCCGGAATCCATTTCTCCTTGTATTCTTGCGGCGAGATGGATTCTCAGGTGCGCAATTGCGCACCATAGCTCGCTCGTTTCACTCGCGCCCCGGAATGACGTCGTCAGATCTCCAGCCGCATGCCGTCATAGGCCGGCGCGACGCCGTCGGGCAGCTTGTGGCGCAGGGCCTCGTAGTCGAGGTCCGAATGCATGTTGGTGATGACCGCGCGCTTCGGCTTGAAGCGCTCGATCCAACCTAGCGCATCGCTGACGCTGAAATGGCTGGGATGGGGCGCATAGCGAAGGCCGTCGATGATCCAGAGATCGAGGTCTTTCAGGTAAGGCCAGCTTGATTCGCTGATATCGCTGACATCGGGTGTATAGGCAGCCGCGCCAATCCTGTAACCGAGCGCCGGAATATCGCCGTGCACGACATTGAAGGCCGAAAGGGTCACAGCGCCGCCCTTCCCTTCGATAGTACGGCTGTCGCCGCCTTCAATCCCGTGGCGATCGAGGATCGGCGGATACCGACTGCCTTCCGGCGTCACGAAGCAGTAGGAGAACCGCGCCATGATGTCCTTGGCGGTCGACATGTTGAAATAGGTTGGGACGCGTCGCCGTTGATGCAGCACCACCGAGCGCAGATCGTCGATCCCGTGGGTCTGGTCGGCGTGCTCATGGGTCAGGAACACCGCATCGAGGTGGTCGACCTTGGTGTCGATGAGCTGCTCTCGCAGATCGGGCGACGTGTCGATCACGATACGCGTCGTGCCGGCATGGCCGGTCTGCTCGACCAGAAGCGAACAGCGACGACGGCGGTTCTTTGGATTGTTCGGATCGCACGCGCCCCAGCCGAGCGCGGGCCGCGGCACACCCGCCGAGGATCCGCAGCCGAGGATGGTGAGCGTCAGCGTCATGTGGCTTGCGGCACTTTCGAGAACAGGCGGAAGAAATTTTCGGTCGTTTGACGGGAAATCTCCTCAAGCGAAACGCCGCGGGCCTCCGCAAGGACCTTGGCGACCTCGACCACGTAAGCCGGCTCATTGCGCTTGCCGCGAAACTTGCCGGGCGCCAGATACGGCGCGTCAGTTTCGACCATGATGCGGTCGGCGGGCAGCTCCGCCGCAAGCGCCCGCAGCTCTTCCGACTTCTTGAATGTGAGGATGCCGGTGAACGAAATCGAAAGGCCTAGCTCGATCGCTTTCATCGCAAGCTTGCGACCGCCGGTGTAGCAATGCAGCACCGCGCGGAACTGCCCTTTTGTCGTCTCGTCGATTAGAATGCGCTCGCAATCTTCATCAGCCTCGCGGGTATGAATGACCAGCGGAAGACCGGTGGCGCGCGCAGCGGCGATGTGAGCTCTAAACCCGCGTTCCTGCGCTTCGCGCGAGCCGTGTTGATAGAAATAGTCGAGACCGGCCTCGCCGAGCGCGACCACCTTTGGATGTTTGGTCAGTGCGATCAGTTCGTCAGCGGCAATGCCGTCCTCCTCGTCGGCCTGATGCGGATGGGTGCCGACCGAGCAATAGACCGGCCGATATTTGTCCGTGATCGCGAGCAGCGCGTCGAGCCGCCTCACCCGCGTCGAGATCGTGACGATGCGCCCGATCCCGGCCGCCTCGGCCCGCGCGACAATACCGTCGAGATCATCGGCAAAGTCCGGAAAATCGAGATGGCAGTGGCTGTCGACGAGCATGCGAGTCAAACCGTTCAGGCCGTCGTCGGTTCGATATAGCGCGGAAAGACCGGCGCCGGCGGCGGAAGCACCGAACCGGGCTTGATCCGCGTCGCCAGCGCGGCGAAGTTGCGCGAATTGACCTCGTCGGGGATGCCGAGAATGTCGAGCAGCATTCCTGACGCCTGCGGCATCGCCGGCTGTGCCAGAATGGCGATCTGGCGCACCACTTCGGCGGTCACGTACAGAACCGTACCCTGACGCTTGGGATCGGTCTTCGCCAATGCCCAGGGTGCTTCGCCGGCGAAATACCGGTTGGCTTCGGCAACGACCGCCCAGATCGCGTTGAGCGCTTGATGGATCTGCTGGGTCGCCATGGCGTTTCGCGCAAGGGCAATCATGCCGTCGGCTTGCGCCAGAATGGCCTTGTCGTTGTCAGAGAATTCGCCGGGCTCCGGCAGCACGCCCTGGTACTGCTTGGCGAGCATCGACAGCGAGCGCTGCGCCAGATTGCCGAGATCGTTGGCGAGGTCAGCATTGATGCGCGCGACAATGGCTTCGTGATTGTAGCTGCCGTCCTGACCGAACGGGACCTCGCGCAGGAAGAAATAGCGCGTCTGGTCGACGCCATATTGATCGGCAAGATTGAACGGGTCGACGACGTTGCCGACCGACTTCGACATCTTCTCACCGCGATTGAACAGGAAGCCGTGGGCATAGACGCGCTTCTGCACGGGGATTCCGGCTGACATCAGGAAGGCCGGCCAGTACACCGCGTGGAAGCGGATGATGTCCTTGCCGATGATGTGCACGTCCGCCGGCCAATAATGCCAGTTCGCATCCTCCTCGTCGGGAAAGCCGACGCCGGTGATGTAGTTGGTGAGCGCGTCGACCCAGACATACATCACGTGTTCTGGATCTTGCGGCACCTTGACGCCCCAGTCGAACGTGGTGCGTGAAATCGACAGGTCCCGTAGCCCACTTCTGACGAAGCTCACCACCTCGTTCTTGCGCGAGTCGGGGCCAATGAAATCCGGATGTTGCTCGTACAGCGCGAGCAGCCTGTCCTGATAGGCAGAGAGACGGAAGAAGTAACTCTTCTCTTCGACCCATTCGACCGGCGTGCCCTGCGGACCACGGCGCACATTGTCCTCGCCAAGGGTGGTCTCCTCCTCGGCGTAATAAGCCTCGTCGCGCACCGAATACCAGCCGGAATAGCTGTCGAGATAGATGTCGCCGTTCGCCTCCATCCGCTTCCAGATTTCCTGGCTGGAGCGATGATGCTGTTCTTCGGTGGTGCGGATGAAACGATCGAAGGAGATGTTCAGCCGCTGGTCCATTTCCTTGAAACGCTGCGCATTGCGTGTCGCGACGTCGAGTGGCGTCAGCTTTTCAGCTTCCGCGGTCTGGATCATCTTCAGACCGTGTTCGTCGGTGCCGGTCAGGAAGAATACGTCCTTGCCGTCGAGCCGCTGAAAGCGCGCCAGCGCATCGGTTGCAATCGCTTCATAGGCGTGGCCGATATGCGGCGCGCCGTTGGGATAGGCGATGGCGGTCGTGATGTAGAACGAGTTTTTGGCGGGTTGTGCATGAGCCTTGGCGGGCGCAGCCTTGGCAGCCGGGGCCGCTGGCGCAGCCTTGGGAGCCTTAGGGGCAGCAGCTTTGGCAACGGGAGCCTTGGCAACGGCTTTCGCCTTGTCCGGGCTCGCGGCTTTAGCCTTTGTTTTCCTGGCCGGTGCTTTGGCGGCGGACTTTTTGGTCGCTTTCTTGACGCTTTTCTTACTGCTTTTCTTGGCGGCCTTCTTCGCTGCCTTTTTAGCCTTCTTGGTGGCCGCACGCTTCGCACCGGCGCGGCGCGCTTTGCGGGCCTTTTTCGCCTTGCGTTTCTTGACGGTTTTTTTCGCAGCCTTCGCCACGGCGAATTCCTTATTTTGGTTCAAACAAAACTATCGGGATTGTGAGCGTGACAGCGATTACCGCGTGGCTTCCGCAAGCATCCCAAATACCGAGAATACAAGCGGTTTTCGCTCTAAATTGTATTCAGCGGTATCGCGCGCGGCGCGGCCGATCTTTTCCCACACCTCCGCCAGCCGTGCAAGGCGCGGCAGGTCCGCATTGGGGTCTTCCGTGCGCATGCGCGCGCCGACCCAGCGCTCGATGCTGTCGACGAAGGTCGCGAGCGCAACCTTGTCGCTGCCGCCGAGCGCGTCGCCAAGCGCATGCAGTTCGCGCGGATCGACCCGCGGCAGGGCGGACAGCAGCGCGGCGGTCTTCTGATGCAGCTTGACCGCGTCGCCGCCGAGGAGCGTCAAGGCGCGGGCGACGCTCCCTTCCGCAGCCTCTGCGGCGTCGCGCAGCGCGGGATCATTGTTCGCGACGCCGGTGGCCTGACTTGTGGCCTTGATCACGTCGACTGTCGCGAGCGGGCGCAACGGCAAGCGGCGGCCGCGCGAAAGAATTGTCGGCAGCACCCTTCCCGGCGCGTGACTGATCAACAAGAAGAGCGATTGGCGCGGCGGCTCTTCGAGGGTCTTGAGCAGCGCGTTGGCGGCATTGGGATTGAGCTCATCGACGGTATCGACGATGCAAACCCGCCAGCCTTCGGCGGCCGCGGTCGATCCAAAAAACGTGATCGTCTCGCGGGTCTCGTCGACCGTGATGACGGTACGCATCACGCCCTTGTCGTTGGCTGTTCGTTGAAGCACGAGCAGCCCGCCATGCGCCTCGGCCGCGACGCGGCGGGCAACGGGATCGGCGGGATCGACGCTCAGATCGTCGGCGCGTTGCACGGCTGCTGAAAGCGGATCGCGGTGCGCAAGGACGAAGCGGGCCATCCTGTAGGCCAGCGTGGCCTTGCCGATGCCCTGCGCACCGCCGATCAGCCATGCGTGCGGAATGCGCCCGCTGCGATAGGCGCTCAGCAACGCCGTCTCGGCCTCGCGGTGACCGAACAGGTCGGTGGTTTCCCGCGGATGGGGAACCGGAAATTGTACCTCGGCCTTGCTCATGCGGAGGCCGCCGCGCTACCGGCGCTCGCTGTGAAAAAGCGATCGCGCAAAGCCGACCATATGCTCGCCGCCACCTTTGCCGGATCTTCCGTTGCGTCGATCAACACGCAACGTTCGGGCTCGTTTTTCGCAATCTGGCGATAGGCATCGCGCAATTGCTGGTGGAAGCCGATGTCTTCCGATTCGAAGCGGTCGGCTGCCGCTGTGCCACGCCGTGCGGCCGCGCGCTTGAGGCCGACTTCGACGGGAACGTCGAGGATCACAGTCAAATCCGGCTTCAGGTCGCCGATCGTGACCCGCTGCATGGCGTTGAGAATTCCGGGTGCGACGTGCCCAAGTGCGCCCTGATAGACGCGTGTCGAGTCGGAAAAGCGGTCGCTGAGAACCCAGGTGCCCTGCTTGAGCGCAGGCTCGATGACGGTGCGGGCATGGTCGTCGCGCGCGGCGGCAAACAGCAGCGTCTCGGCCTCGGGGCCGAGCAGCTTGCCCATGCCGGACAGCACCAGATGGCGAATGATCTCCGCGCCGGGCGATCCGCCGGGCTCGCGGGTGACGATGGCGTGCAGTTTTACGGCGGCGAGCCGCTCCGCCAGAATCTTGATCTGGGTGGACTTGCCCGACCCCTCACCGCCCTCAAAGGAGATGAAACGCCCGCGTCCGCCGGTGGCCTTGGCTGCTGGCTGCGCCATCGTCACAGCTTCTCGGCGCCGGCGCGGAACAATCCGATCGCCAGCTCTGTGACGCCGTCGAAGGCGCGCCGCACCGTCGAGCCGCGGCCAACTGATTCCGCTGCATAAACCGGCGTTTCCACCGCGACGTGGGCGCCGCGCCAAACCTTGACGACGCCGACCTTCTGGCCGGCCTCGAACGGCGCCCGGACCGGCCCGCTATAGACGACGCGCGCAATCAGCTTGTCGTTGCCGTTCTTCTGCACCATCACCTTGACCGGCTCGTGGCTCGCCAGCGCGACCGAGCGGGTGTCGCCGCCGAACACCTTGGCGTAGCCGATGGTCTGGTTCTCCGCGAACACCGTGCGCACCTCGAAGTTACGAAAACCCCACTCCAGCATCTTCTTGGCCTCGGTGGCGCGGTCTTCCGGATCCTCGAGCCCGTTGATAGCAACGATCAGGCGTATGCCGTTCTGGACGGCCGACCCAACCATCCCGTAACCGCCCTCCTTGGTGTAGCCGGTCTTCAGGCCATCGGCGCCTTCGAGCGAATTGAGCAGAGGATTGCGGTTCGGCTGCCGGATCTTGTTCCAGGTAAATTCCTTCTCGCCGAACAGTTTGTAGAATTCCGGATAGGTCAGGATGATGTGGCGCGCGAGAATCGCGAGTTCCCGCACCGACATCTTGTTGCCGGGATCCGGCAGCCCGTTGGAATTCGCAAAAGTCGATCGCGGGAGGCCGATCTCGCGTGCGCGCTTGGTCATCATCGTTTCGGCGAAAGTGCGCTCATTGCCCGCCATGGCCTCCGCCAGCACGATGCAGGCGTCGTTGCCGCTCTGGATGATGGCGCCGTGCAGGAGATCGTCGACCGCAATCTTGCTGTGGATTGCGGCGAACATGGTCGATCCGCCGGCCGGTGCGCCGCCCCTGCGCCAGGCGTTTTCGCTGACCCGATATTCGTCGGTCAGTTTGATGTCGCCCTCCTTGATGGCGTGGAAAACCACCTCGGCCGTCATCAACTTCATCATGCTGGAGGGTGCGCGCAGTTCGTCGGCGTTCTTTTCGAACAGGACGGCGCCGCTGCTTGCTTCAGTCAGGATCGCGGTCGGCGCATCGCCGTCGAACCCGCCTTCCTCCTTCTTGGCGCCCTGCACGCTTTGGTTGGCGGCGAAAAGCACGCCACTCCAGCCCAAAGCCGTCACGATTGCGGCCGCGATCAGGGCGCGCGTGAGGCGCCCGGTCGTGACGGCTGGCCAATGCGGCAGCAATGTCGAGCGTGCCATCGAAAATGCCCTTGAAGGTCAGCGTTCTAACAGCTGGAAACCGCTCAAACAACACGACTTTCCGCCCCTCGCGGCCCGTTGAGGTCCTTCCTTCATCGTCTCAGATAAGATGTTGTGGAAAGGACAGAAGCGCGGGTGGCGCGGTGCCGCTTGCGAGCGCGCCCCTCGGGCTTGAGCGCTTAGATTTCGGATCAATTCAGATCAGTAGAGACCGCGCCCGGCGAGGATTTCGCTTGGAATCTGCGGATCCATTGGCGCGTAGGCGGTGACCGGCCTTGTCAGGTAGTGGTCCCGCGATTCGTAAGAGGCCGTGCGCTGTTCATCCTGAGACTGATCGTTGGAACGCGCCCGCAAATAAGCGGTGCGGTCCTGGTCCGCGTAGCCTTGCTCCGGCTGCGTGCTGCCGAGGTTATAGGGCCTGCCCTCGGGGAGCGGCACCTCGCCGCGGATCGGCCGCCCTCGGCCGGATATCTCGGGCACGAACGGCCGCGCCGACGCAATCTGGACCAGCGACGGCGCAGGCGCCGGAGTGCCGGTGCGTAAAGTCGCCATCAACAGGCGATCGTCGGAGCCTTCCAGCGGCGCGCGGCCGACATATTCGACGCGCACCCGCGCCACGCCATTGCTCTTGAATTCGAGAAGTTCCGCTGCCCGGCTCGAGACGTCCATCACGCGATTGCCGTGATAGGGGCCGCGGTCGTTGACGCGCACGATCAGCGATTTGCCGTTCGCAAGATTGGTGACACGGGCATAACAGGGCATCGGCAGTGTCGGATGCGCCGCCGAGAGCGAAGTCATGTCAAAAACTTCGCCGTTGGCGGTCAGCCGTCCATGAAAATCATCGCCGTACCAGGAGGCGAGGCCTTCCTGGCGATAGTTGACGTTCTCTTCGGGCACGTAGAGCTGGCCGGCGACCGTATAGGGTTTGCCGACCCGATAGGTTCCCCCGCCTTTCGGTACGGGGTCGCCCATGGCGACGACGCGGGGGCTGGACGAGACGCCGTATTTGGGATCGACCCGGCTTGAGAGGCCGGACGAAGAGCAATTGGCAAGGACAAGGCATGCCGAGGCGACGGCGAAGCCCCGCCACGCGCCCATAGCCGGTGCTGACCCTTTGATTTCTTGCATTCGCCCCAAGTGCCATTCTGCCGGCCGCGGTTTTCGCGTGCCTGACAGCCTTCGTCCCCGATGCCGGCCTGCGCCGGCATCATCGAAGCAATATACCGCAGGGGGAACACGGCGGAAATGGGGAGAGCGACGGGGTGGAAAAGGTTGGTAAACCATTCCTTGCGCAGCAAGAGGCGGAGCCTTCACACAAATTACCGTGCACAGGATTTTGGTTGCACCGGGCTAGAGCGCCTCGATTCTGACACTGAGCGGGCTTGCGAAGGCCGCAAGCCCTGCCAGAGGCGCGTCGCGCCTCAGGCACAAGCCTTCAGATGTGGTCCGTGTGTGCAAGTTTTCGCGCCACGAGCTTGGCGAGCGCATTGACGCGTCGCCCGGCGTCGTCGTGGACCGCATGATCGCGGTCACCGCCGCCGACCTGGACCTGGATCACGAGAGGCCCCTTGCGGATGTAGACCACGTTCGAGGTCGCGCTGAAGCTCGCCTCGTCACCAAGGCCCTCGACTTCGGCGGACGCATCGAGGACTTTCCGCGCGGCCGCGTAGTATCTCTTCGAGAGGTCGACATTCGCTGCCACGTTCGAGACATTCAAGGTCACACTGTGAGTGATGAACGTGCGCTCGCCATTGACCATCTGCGGGCGGCTCGTTTGATAGAAGCAGCGGATCGGTTTCGGAAGCACTTCGGTGCGCTCGACCCGGCTATGATATGTGACTTGTCCAAACGATTTGTGGGGCGGTTCGATTTTCATGTCGCCGAAGACGGCACGGACGTCCTCCGGCGTCAGCAATGCGCAGGCGTCCGGCCATTGGTCCACCGGCGCGATGTCGGGGGCCCGCGTGTCGGCCGGAATATCCACGTCCCCGTTCTTCTGGATGGGAGTCGAAGCCTCCGCCATTCCCGTCACTTCCTCCCAGCGCTTCGCCGCTTGCGTAGCCAACGCCAGTGCGTTCGGCATGGATTGTGGCGAGTAGGTGTCGAGGCTGAGGATATAGACGAGGTCGGCCTTACGAACGTAAACCTTGACCTGGTCCTTGGTGCTGTCCGTGAAAGCCACTTCGCCGACGTCCTTCACGTCTTCGATGTGATGCTGGACGCTGGTTATCTTCTCTTGCGTCGAGCGGAGCGACTCGAATGTCGCGGCTGCCCCGCGAGGACCGCTGGTGTTGTTGCCCCATTGAATGACGTTCATGGTCACAAACTTGGAAAGCTCCGACGAAGAGGTCGGGCTCGGCAGCTTGACGATGTACATGCAGCGTTCGTTGTATTGCGGCCCCTTGTAGAGCGGGCTCAGCGTCGGCCCCTTGCTGACGATCGGCATCTTCGGGAACACGGCTTCGAGATCGGATTGCGGCAACAATTTGCAGGCGTCCGGCGGATTAACGTTCGACTGTGGCGCGGCAGACGACGGAGAAGGTGCGGCAACATTCGGATTCGGAGCCGCGGCGTCCTGCGCCCACACGTGAGGTACAAACAGGCACGCGATAGCGGACGCGGTCCAAGCCGCGGTGAATTTGCGAGACATGGGTTGACACTCTGTTTTGGGAGGAGTGTCTGCCATTTCAATTCACGATTGTGGTTTCGTTTTGACCACCCCTTCGACTGTGGCCGAAGTCACACGCGCGGAACTCGCTTGATGACCTCGCGGCGGATCAATCGCGATCCGGCGCTCCCAGCGGGAAGTAGTGGCGATACGGCCTCGCCTCATTGTTCGCACGGTCGTAGGACGGACGCGCGAGCAGGCGCTGCCGATAATTGCGCAGGTGAACAAACGCGGGCGCGATCGGATGGGCCCAGTCGGCATAAAACAGCGAGGGTGCCGCCGCGCAATCCGCGAGCGTGAAGACCTCGCCGATCGCCCATTTGCGGGTCGCCATGCGCTGATCGAGCCAGCCGTAGATCGCCTCCAGCTGCGCGCGGGCTTCAGTGACGATCGAGGGATCCCGATCTTCCTCAGCGCGCATCGCATTGCGGACAATCGCGTTCATCGGCGTCATGACGTAATTGTCGAAGACGCGGTCAAGCGTGCGCGTTTCGACCGCCGCGTCGCCATCGTTCGGAATCAGGCGAACGGGACCGGGATGCTTGAGGTGAAGATACTCGATGATCGACGTGGACTCGAAGACGTTGGTCCCGTCCTCCTCGAGCAGCGGGAATTTGGCCAACGACCATGCCCGCTTCAGGCGATCGTAGTTCTCCGGCGCTGCCGGGCCGATGATCCTGAATTCAAATGCGATGGCGTTTTCGTAGAGCGCGATCAGCGCCTTTTGCGTATAGGACGAGAACGGATGACCGTAGAGGGCTAACGTCATTGTTCGACCTCCTTCACGCCCAGCACCTTTGCGATGTCGGCGAATATCAGTTCGGTGCCGTGCTGCCGATCGGCCGTGCCGTCGCGTCCGTCGATGAACACGATCTGTTCGGTATAGGAGACGTGAGTACCGCCGGCCTCGGCCTGAAGGACGAGGCTCGACAGCGTAACCGAATGGAAGCGTCCACCGTGGTGGAGATCGTAGACATAGATGATGCGCTGGTGGGGTTCGATCAGGTGGAAGCGAGCCGTATAATTGCTGAAGCTGCCATCGTTGAAGTGTCCTTCCAGCACCTCAATGCCGCCTGGACGAAAGTCGAGCGAGCGCCCGGTCACCGTCCACTTGTCTTTCGGTCCCGTGAACCACTGCGCCTTGAGCTCCGGATCGGACCACGCGCGAAACACGCGCGCTGGAGGCGCCGCCCAGACGCGCTTGAGGGTGAAGGTGCCGTGGCAGAAAGGCGTAACCGTCATGTTTTCTTCTTTCCTTTTCGCAAATGGCGGGATGGCGATCCCTTGTCCTCGACAAGCTTACCGAGGAGGTCAAAACGATGTTCCCAAAGCTGGCGGCGCTCGCTGAGCCACTGCTCGGCGCGGGCGACGGCGTCCGCGGAGATCCTGCATGTGCGCGTTCGCCCCATCTTCTCAGTGACGATGAGGCCGCTCGCTTCCAGCACCTGCACGTGCTGGTGAATGGCGGCGAGCGTCGACCGGTACGGCCGCGCCAGTTCGCTGACCGAAGCGGGGCCCTGTGACAAGCGTTCAAGGATCCCCCGCCGCGTCGCATCGGCGAGCGCGTGAAACGCCTTGTCCAGTTCATCGGAATGCTTAAGCATACGCTTAAGTATCAGGCGGCCCACCGAGACTCAAGTACTTTCTTGAGTGTTGTCCCGTGAAAAAGGCGGCGGAGTGATCCGCCGCCTTTCGTGGTCTGAATAGAGGCTCACAGCAGGACGTATTGCGCGCGCTCGCGCTTTGCCAGCAGCGGCAGCGCCTGACCGGCGATATAGGTCTTGAAGTAGTCGCTTTCCGCGTGCGCCTTCAGGGCTGCTTCGTCCCGGAACAGTTCGTAGAACAGAAACTGCGCCGGATTCTCCTTGTTGCGTCCGATGAGAAACAGTTGCGAACCCGGATCGCGCTGTGCTTCCGGCAGGAACTGGTCGAGAATGTCGGCGACCCTGTCGGCCTGCCCGTCCTTGGCTTCCCATTGGGCCACGACCAGCACTCCACCATTGGCGACAGCTTCTCCGATCGTTTTCTGGTTGATGGCATATTTGCTCATGCTTTTGGCTCCTTGCTCCCGTGAGTGAGATGGTGAAATCGCGCCTGGTGTGAAATTGCAGGCCGCGATGACGGCGGCGAACGTTCCGATCGCCGACCTTCGGCTGATCATTTCCGCAAGTTTCGTTGTGTGAGGCTCCATTGATTATCTCCAGCGCTTGTTGATCTTGATGTCAGCGGCACGCGGCCGCCCTGCCCGCGATGAGTTTTTCATCGCAGGTCACCTGTCGTTCGCGCGGCTCACGCCGCAGCTTCGCGATCAGAGGGTTGACGTCAGTACCCGTTACGCCGGGATCATTCCGCGGCAGCAGCAAACGCGGCTGCGTGTGAACCTAGTCTGTTGTGGTCGCTTGATCAGTCATGTGGAATGGTCCCTTGGTTCGCGTCGGTTCAACGGGACCTGTATAACATCCGTTCCGCCATCTCATTTCGATACGTGTCGAAGTGAGATTGTACGGTTTTCGCCGCCGTCGATTTTCTGCTGGTGCTTCTTCGGCTTGCGGTCCGCATCGCGCTCGTTCACGACATTGCGAATGGGACTGTCGAAGGATTGGACGCAGCCCGGGTGAGACGACGAAAGATGGGCTGAAATATTAGTCCAACCCCATGGCTGTTCTTGAATTTTCAACGATCAGATGGTTGAAGTCGCTGGCTTCGGAAAGGTGGCCGAGTGGTTTAAGGCACCGGTCTTGAAAACCGGCGTGCCCGCAAGGGTACCGTGGGTTCGAATCCCACCCTTTCCGCCAGTAGACTGTTTCCCGATGTATCTCACTGTATCGAATCCACAGCAAAATCAACGAGTAGTGCGGAAAGCCTAGCACCCAATATTACCGGGTGTTACCCCTAGTCACCGCGCAAACCGTAGCTTTTGGCCGTAGGTTCGGAGGACGGATTCAAGGGGAAAACACATGGCTGGCAAACTGAAACCTCTCGATGTCGAGCGTGAAACGAAGCCCGGCAAGTACGCCGACGGCGGCGGGCTCTACCTGATCGTCGCCAGCGAGACGTCAAAGAACTGGAGCTATCGATATTGGTTCAAAGGCAAGGAGCGCTGGCACGGCCTGGGCTCATTCAAGGATGTGTCGCTGAAGGATGCGCGGCTGGCTCGCGACGCAGCGCGGTTGCTGGTGAAAGGTGACCGCAATACTGCTGGCGTGGACCTCGTTCAGGAAAAGAGAGACGCGCGCGAAGAGAAGAAAGCGACCGAGATTGCGGAGAAGGCCAAGACCTTCGAGGAGTGCGCGCAAGCCTACATCGACGAGCATTGGAACAGTTGGAGCAGCAAGCACCGCGCGCAGTGGCCGTCATCGCTAAAGCGATATGCTTACCCAACGATCGGCCAGCTCACGATTGTTGAAATCAAGCCCAGCCATATCCACGATTTGCTCAAGCCCATCTGGATCGAAAAGCGCGAGACAGCGAACCGCGTCCGCGGTCGGATTGAAACCATCATCGCGAAGAATGTCGACGTCGACGACAAGGACTTCCACAATCCGGCCGAACTGACGAAACAGTTGCGCGAGAAACTTCCGAAGCGGCCGAAGCGGGTCGTACAGCATCACCCTGCCCTCCCCTATGCCGAGGCGCCGCAGTTCATGCCTGCGCTGTCCGCCGCGGCGGGTACTGCCGCGGTGATGCTGCGCTTTGTGATCTTCACCGCGTGTCGGACAAATGAAGTTGTAGAGGCTCGCTGGTCCGAAATCGATCGCCCCACGTCGACATGGAAGATCCCGGGCGAGCGAATGAAGATGGATCAAGATCACGTCGTGCCGCTGACCGAGCCCGCACTCGCGATCCTGGACAAGATGGCTGAGGGCCAACAAGGCGAGTTGATTTTCCCGAATCCGGAAGGCGGCGTGTTTTCCGAAAACGCAATGTTGGCGGTGCTGAACCGCCTAGATTACGGCCACGTCACCGTGCACGGCTTCCGATCGACGTTTGCAACTTGGGCCGAGGAATGCACCGATTACCCGGACGGCGTTCGTGAGGCGGCGCTCGCGCACAAATACAAGTCCGAAACGACGGCCGCTTATCAGCGGGGCCAGAAGCTCGAGAAGCGGCGCGCGCTCATGAAGGATTGGGCCGACTTCATTCAATCCGCAAACATCATCCCGATGCGTGCGGCCAACGCCGGCTAGTTGCCGCGTCAACCCAGTCAACGTCGTATCGTAAAGCCCCTGTTTGGCAGGGGCTTTTTTCTGGCTATTTCCGAGCGCTGCTTGCTAGTAAGCAGGTGGCTCCTGACCATGCCTCGGGCTATTTCCGATCTTGCTTCAGGCTGAAGCACAACCTTCCTAAAAGAGCGGCTGCTTAGGGCTAAGCAGGTAGTTCCTCACCGGTGAGCACAGTCATCCGGCCAGATGCCAAGCGACGAAAGAAAGCTCCTGGAAGCGGGGCTTTTTTGATGCCAGAGGCAGTTTTGCTGATGCTAAGAACTGTCAGAACTCCATATTTTTCAATGAATTGTCTCGTCTTTAGCATGCGGCAAATTTGAGTGCGTTGTTAGCCTAAGCACGGCAGGAAACACTAAGCGCCAGTCATAACCACAAAGGCGCTTCCGAATGTCACCGCCAACGATCATCACGCTGGAATCCCCGCTCGTTGCGTCCCCGAACCAAGCCATGAAGGTCATCCAGGTCTCGCGCAAAAAGCTCTACGAGCTGATCAATGCGGGCGAGCTGGAAAGCTACACCGAAGGCACGGCGCGCCGGATCACCGTCAAATCCATCGCAAATTACGTCGATCGCAGGCTCGCGCGGGAAGCCGAGCGCCGCGGCCGCGCGGCCTAGCCCTGAAACGCGAACGGCCCGGCCTCCGACAAGCCGGACCGTTCCAGGAGCAAATCCGAATCCGCAGCCTTCCAGAACCGAGAATTCGTGCGATGTCCTTACTCGACCCTCCGACCGACAGCAAAGACCGCAAACCTAGCCGGCAGCGCCTTCCTGATCGCCGCGCTAGCGAGCGCTTCGACTTCGAATTTTCGGGAACGCCGTTCAGTGCGACCATTTCGCGGTTTGCCAACGGCCAGCTCGGTGAAATTTTCATCGACTGCCACAAGGTCGGGTCAGCGCTGGGGATACTTGCCGCGGACGCTGCGATCCTCGCCAGCATTGCCCTACAACATGGCGCCGACCTCGACACGTTGCGCCACGCACTGAGCCGTGACGTTCGCGGTAATCCGACATCACCGCTTGGTGTGGCCCTCGAACATATCGGGGATATGCCATGAGCGGAATCGAAGCAGCATTCTTTGGCGCGTTGTCGCGCAACGCCGAAAGCAAGACTTCACAGGCCGGCAAACGCTATCTCCGAATGAATGTCCGCATTGGCGACGGCGACGCCGTGCAATGGGTCAACGTCACGGTGTTTGATCCTGCCGCGATCGAGGCCGCGGACAAACTGGTAAAGGGCGCCCGCGTCTACATTGAAGGCAGGCTTTCGCTTGATGAATGGACCGCCCAGGACGGCGCAAAGCGTCACGGTCTTTCAGCCGCAAGCTGGCATTGCCGGTTGAGCCAGATCGGCCGCAACAAGCCGAAACGCGAGACCGAGCATGTCTGAGCTTGGTCTTGATCTGATCGACGCCATCACGAACGGCCGCATTGGCCGGCATGACACACCCTGCCCGCTGTGCGGACCTACCAAGCGCGCCGCGGTAAACCAGCGCCGCAAGGTGATGCGCGTATGGCGGCTGGATCCGGGCTTCGCGAGTTATCATTGCGCACGGTGTGGCGAAAAGGGCTTTGCCCGCGATCGCTTTGCGCCGGCACCTGATCCCGTTGCGCTGGAACGCGCGCGCGCCGAAGCCGCCGAGCGTGAGAGCGTGGCCGCCGCCGAACGTCTCGACAAGGCGCGCTGGCTGTGGACCCAGCGCCGGCCGATTGAAGGCACCGACGCTGAAACCTATCTGCGCGGGGCCCGCGGCTATGCCGGCCAGCTTCCCGGCAGCCTGGGCTTTCTCCCGGGCCGCGGCGATCATCCGGCCGCGATGATTGCGGCGTTTGGCCTAGCCGTGGAAGGCGAACCCGGAATCATTCACATGCCGGCCGATGCGCTGCGAGGCGTTCACATCACGCGGCTTGCTCCGGGCGGACGCGGCAAGGCCGGAAGCGAACGCGACAAGATCATGATCGGCCGTTCGTTCGGCTCGCCGATCGTCTTGGCGCCGGCCAACGATTTATTCGGCATGGCGATCGCCGAGGGCATCGAGGACGCCCTATCCGTTCATGAGGCAACTGGACTTGGCGCATGGGCAGCAGGAGCGGCCCCGCGACTGCCAGCTCTTGCCGACTGCCTACCGTTCTACATCGAGGCCGTCACCATCATCGTCGACGACGACAAGGACGGCCGGAAGTTTGCCGGCACGCTCGCCGACAGTGTCGCGCGGCGTGGCGTTGAAGTGCGTTCGATCCTGCTACCACAATCTCAGGAGGCCGCATGAGCCCCGACGCTAACGCCTACGCGCTCACGAATGGCCTTGCAGCGCTTAGGGAGGCAATCGACCACCCTATGCCGATCAAGCCTCCGGGCTGGCATTTCCTCACCGAGCACCGCGTCAGCGCACCACGGATGCTTATCAAGGGAATTGCTCCTCATCGTGGGATATTGTTCATCGGCGGCCAATCTGGTGCCGGCAAGACGTTTATGGCCTGCCACATGGCGAATTCGCTGGCGAGTGCCACGCCGTTCTTCGGCCGCACTGTCAAACGCCGCATTGCATCTGCGATTGTCTCGAAGGAAGGCACCGAGAACATCGGCAACCGCCTTACAGCCGACGCTCAGGCCCGCGGCCTGGACATTCGCCAGTTGCCGATTGCCTGGCGCGGTGACCTGCCTGAGATCAAGACAGCCGACGACGTAGATCGCACTGCCCAGCATCTCCTCGAGCTTGGCAGCTACCTCAAAGATCAGTTTGGAATCCCGCTGGGGGCCGCTTTTTTCGACACCATCGCGGCCAACTTCTCGATGGAGGACGAGAACAGCAACGCCGAGATTGCTAAGGTGATTGGCAAACTCCGCGAGTTTGAAACCCGCATCAACGGGCTAGTGTGTCCAGTACACCATTACGGGAAACAGGACGCGGCCGGTTTGCGTGGTGGCTCGCTTTGGCGTGGTGGCGCCGACGTGGTCTTGAGCGTGCTCGCTGACCGCGATGACCGGACCGGCAAGGTATCCGGCCGCGAGTTGGCGCTGGCCAAGGCCCGCGATGGTTTGGAAGGTCCGATCGCGCCGTTCGAACTGAGAGGTCACGAGCTCGGCATGGACGACGACGGCGATCCCTTCGGATCGCTGGTCGTGGTCCCAGGCGAACCCGGGCAATCCGTTACCCGCACCAAGCGAGGGAAAGCTGACGCGCGATCCGTGATCCTGCTGCGCGAGGCAGCAGCCGAGGCTGCGGACACGACCGGACAGGACATCCGCGTCCGCACCGACGGGCCGATTGTCCGAGCCGTTGAGGTGCGCAATGTCCGCGCCGAATTTTACCGCCGCTACGTCACCGACGAGGAGGATTCCAAGAAGGCAGCCGAGGCCAGGCAGAAGGCTTTCAGGCGCCTGCTGGACAAACTGCCCCCGGACCTCGCCACCGCTACCCAAGACGGCCGCGAATGGCTTTGGAGGGTCGATCAATGACCAGCCGAACAGCTAGCACGCCGAATCGTGACGATAGGCGATCAGCACAACAGGACAGAGTTGGTCCGGGCGGACACCGGACATACCGGACACACCCTATAGGGTTGTGTCCTGTCCTGTCCGGTTGGCCCACCCTACGGACTTGCCGGACATCACCGGACATTGTCGGCATTTGTCGTGTTTGTCGGCTATGTCGGCATGTGATGGAATGGGGTGGGAAAGACCTCATTCGGCCTGCATGCGTAGTAACTTTCAAATCCGGCCGATCGCTGCCAACCTATTTCCTGCGTTCGGGAAACCTGCCCAGGCGAAGTTGTACCGGTTATCACCGGGTTAGTTCTGCCTCGATTGCTGCTACCCACGATACCGCTGCTACCCGCTGGCAATCGATCGCTGACAGCCATCGGCGGAACGTGCATCCGTCAAACTTGCCTGATCGCGTTACGTTTTCGGCGACAATCGACGAAAGCCACGGTCGAAAGCCACGGTCGGAGGGGATTTACACGCGCGCGATCTCTCAAGACCTTGAACACTCTTGGAAGCAGACGCGCGCGCGAGGCCTGGCGAAACGCAGGGAATCCGGCGCAACCCTCCTATTGGATTGGTCGGCAAATAGACCCGGCACCCCATGCCGTACCCCGACTCTCGGCCTCGCTATTGTAGATCGATATCTCCGCTCCGTTTCGCGCCGCTCCCCAAAACATTGTTGCCCCTGTGCATCACTGAATAGACCGGGGCCTGTTTGCTGGAATGGCTCACGGCGGGCCAGCCTGACTCACCCGTGCGCTATTCCGGTGTAGGGCATGAGAAGGCTCATCCGCAGCAAAGCCGAATTACGAGCCGCGCTACGGGCCCGGCAGGATGAGTTGAACATCTCCTGCGCGACCGTCGAAGCGATCACGGGCTTGCCGACGAGCTACTTCAGCAAGATTGCGGCAGCTCGGCCTTCGAAGGATCTTACGGCGCGGACGATGCAGGAGGTGCTTGACGCACTCGGCCTAAGGATCGCGGTCGTGGTGCTGGTCGAGGATGAGGCCAAGGCGACGAGGATGCGGCCGCGCTGGGTGCAGCGCCAGCGGGCGCCGACCACACCGCGGCAGACCGAACCGTCCGCAGACCAGGGCAGCTTCAAATTCGTCGAATAGCGCGGCAACTTTTCGGGTCTTTGCTGAGGATACCGAAGGTAGCGCATGGTCTCCGCGAGAGGATGATCCATGCGTCACGAAAAGAAGATGGAAAAGCAGATCGCCATGCGCCTGGCCGACCCGGCCTTCGCGCTTCTGAAGGATTTGGCTGATGCTGACGAAAGAAGCCCTACGGAGGTTGCTCGGCGGATTCTCATCACCGGACTTGCCGATCTTGCCTACCAGCGCCAGCGCGCCGCCGGTGGCAGCACCGCCGGCGGCTCCGGCACCCCGAGCATTTGAAGGGACAAGGAACCTCATGGCAAAAATAGCCGAAGTCGTGAAACCGGCGACACCGCAGAAGATCGCCACCGCCAAGCGCCTGATTGAGGCGGGGGAGCAGGAAATAGCGGCGCTGCGCACGGCCCTGTCCGCCGCGCTGCTCAGCGAGGACGACAGCGAGGCTATCAAGATCACGGAAAAAATCGCCGCGATCGAAAAGCGCATCGCCCTGAACCAGCAGAAGCTCGCAGCGCTCGGCAAGCAGGGCCGCAAGGAACGAACTGCCGACCGTGAGCAGCGTAAGACCGAGGCTCTCGCCGCGTTCGAGAAGTCACTGTCCGAAACCGCCGGTATTGCGGCGAAGATCGATAAGGCCGTTGACGATCTGGCGGCCGCCCTGAAGGAATACCGGGCTGCGAAGCGCAAGCCCTTCGATAAGTGGCCGGCCGATTTGTTTCCCTCGCTGAAGATCTTCGAGGGCTTCATGTACGGCTATGCCGACAACCACATCGGCGCGGCGCTCCACATGAAATCGCCGGGTAACGCACACACCCTGCTGACCGCTCTCCCCGAGCGGCTCGGCAGCCTGGCGGAAGCCGACATCAAGAGCGCTGCGGCGCTGATCGCCGACATCAAGTCCATGCCCCTGCCGGCGGTGCGCGACGACACCGAAAGCGAGGCTGCATGACCGACATCGCTCCCTATACGCCGGAGCAGCTCGCTTCTGCGACCGCGGCTTCTCGCAGCACGCAGGCCTCGGCCGATCTCCTGGCGCCGATCACGCCGGCCGAGCAGGCCAAGGCAAAGATAATTGAGCTCAAGAGCGACCCGGCTTGGCTCAAGCGCTATCACTCGAACGATCGTAGCGCCTTCGACGAATTGCATGCGCTGCACGAGAAGTCATTTCAGCCGGCGCCCGGCTCTGTCATCAGCGGTCAGCCGACCGTCGAAGCTCAGAACGAGCAGACCGCGGCCGACATCGCCACGCTGACGGACCTTCCCGATGATGTTGTCGCACACGTTTGCGGCGGCGCGCCGGTTTCCGAAACCGAGTACAAGCAGGCGGCTGCGAAGAAGTCCGCGCTGTTTCGTGATCCCGAGTGGCGCGGCAAATACCTCGCCGGCGATCATGAGGCCGGCCGGCAACTGCTTCTCCTGAACATCATCATGACGAGCCCGATCAAACTTGAGGCCTCGCGATGATGGGATATTCGGCTCCAGGAATGGCGCTCGGGCTCGGCGGCGATGCGCTCGCCGGCCAGCTCAAGGACGAGGAAGACGAGGACCGCAAGAAGCGATTGCTGCAGGCTGCACAGCGCAGAGCGCTTGGCCCGGCCGGTCAGGCGCTGGGGCTCGGCGGATTTGGATCACAGCTATGAACACAGGCCCCGCCCAGGGAATCAGCAATGACGATTTTGACCGCGCCTGCGCGAGGACGGACGAGGTTGTCACGATCTTTGCCGCAGCCTCGCAGGAATACCGCGCGGCCCACGCGATGCTTTTCTGCAAGAAGGTCTTGTTGGGCCTTGATCCCGTCGAACGCGCCGTCGTGTTTCAGCGTCTGCGCGAAACCACCATGAACTGAGGGCGATATGTGCTGCCTGATGAAGATGCCAGCGAACCATGCCGAAGCCCTGTCCAGGGCCGTCGAGGCTGCTGAGTTGTTCAAGACCAAAAGAACCAAGCCAACGGAAATTATGGAGGCTTGTCTCCACGTATCGGGCCATGCCCTGGCAAAAGTCGATCGGTCGGATTGGCCAGATATGCTCAAGACTTACATGGTCGAGGTCGAGCGCATCGCAAACTTTTATGCAGAAACAAACTGAAAGGACACCACCATGATTGAAGCCAATTCCGTCTCTGCCGAGCAATTCATCGACAAGCAGCTCAAGGCCTACAAGGTCAACAGCCTCGACATGCTCCCGCGGGACGTTCGCAGGCAGATCAAGAAGGAGGCCAACAAGCTCGCCGTCGGCGATGTTTTCGGCGTCAACTTCAAGACGGATAGGAACGGCCTTCCGATCGAGGACGGAGTCGGCAGCGCCAACAACATGACGCAGCACTGCATTGACGCCTACGTGGCGTCGCAGACCCAGCGCAACCCGAACGGCCCGGAACAGGGTTTCCAAGAAACCCTGGCGCGCATGAAAAAGCAGCTCGCGGAATGCAACGCCCGCCGCGCGGCCGAGCGCGCAGCCGCAGACAATGACGACGAGGACTGAGCCATGACCGCCGTTTCATTCTCAATGACCCGCGAGACCGGCGGATTCGGTTTCAAGATGAACGACGTCACCGTTGGTTCTCTTGCGCCGAATGCTGGCGATGTTGAGCTTCGCTTCAACATCCTCGACGGCCAGAGCAAGAACATGAACGACCTGGAGATCAGGAACATTCTGAAGGCGTTTGAGCGTTGGCTGCTGACCGGCGGCACAACGGCCATCGCTATCACGCAGCAACCCTCCGGCCCGCCGAATTGATGGAGCTTGAACGATGATGAACATGGAAGGGCATTTCGCAGGTATCCGCCGGCTCGAAGGGCCCGAAGCCGAGGCCCGCGCCCGCGCCGCTGCCAACGGCGAGAAGCCCGCGAACATCGATCCCCCTGCCCCGCCATCGGCTTCGCAGCTTGAAGGCTTGTTCGAACTAATCAAGCTCGTTTCGAATGGTCAGGCGGTGAAACGCGCCCAGGAGGCCACTGCATCGCACGACAAGGCCAAGGCAGAAGCCGACGCCGCGATTGATCGTCTGAAGCAGGCACAGGCCGAACATGACAAGGCATGTGCTGACCGGGAAGCGAAGCTTGCGGCTGAGCGAGAGGCATTCGAGCAGCACCGCAATGCGGCGTTGACCGACATCGCCGATCGTGAGGCAGAGACCAAGAAGCTACAGGAACAAGCGCGCGCAGACGCTTCCGCCGCGTCGGCACTGAAGGCGGACTTGCAACGTCGGCTTGATCTGATCGCGAACGCGGCAGCATAACCATGCCTGCGGCCTACTCCGCCGGGATTCTAAGGGTTGGCCTCATCCCAACCATGACTATGATGGTCATTTGGGGATTAGTACTTTGCAATTCGGAATCTGCTTTTGGATCTGTGCGAACGTTTTCAATCCCAGCATCTCTCAACCCCGCCACGAGCGTTGCGACGACTTTCTCTAGCTTTGGGTCGAAGGCTTGGACTTGCACACCATTTAGCGGTACCCATCCGACCTTTTTTCGTCCCGGCAAACGGGTAGTCATTTCTAATATGCTGGGATTTGTTGGCCAGTCTTCCCAGGTCCAGCCGAGCTTGGAAAACACATTGTCAGATAGGTCTATAGCGAACGAAATTTCCTCGTCATCGGTAGCCGAAAAGACGTATGAGATTTTGCCAGCATCTTGGGCCGCTTTTGAAAGCCGAGATACGATCATCGCGCTTTGGTCGCTACTCAGCGCGCGAGCTGCCAATTTGTTCTCTAACGCGATGATTTTACGCTGGTCCGCTTCGATCTTTCGCTGTTGTGCGTTGCTAATTCCTTCATCAAACACGAACAAAAATATCGTGCAGACAGCTTCAAAGCCGATGCCGACCACTACAAGCCAAAATGCCACCCTGTGGACTGCCGGCGAATACTTTGGTCGCTCCAAAATTATTCCAACTCCGACGGCGATGCTTGAAAGCACAGCTACGGATAGCAATGTTACGTGGGGCCAAAATGGCTCCAAGTCTCCAGAGAGAAATCTGCTCACATATGTCAGCATCGCGGCGATGTTTGGTTGGATAGTCGTAAGTTGTCTTGCAATAGGAAGGCTAATCGAAAGCTTGTTTGACCTTTGGAACAGCCGCCATGATGACGAGAAGTGTTAAAATGGCAACTCCAAATTGTTTCCACTCTCTTACCTTGCTTGAGCCATGAGCGATCAGCAGACAGCGATTGTCGGGCTCAAGCGCGAATTGAAACAGAAACGCGCGGAGGTTCGCGAATTGCAGGACAGAAACACGCGTTGGCGAGAGCTGGGGAACACTCTCAAGACGCTCGCCGGACTTACTGAAGCGCAATACAGCAGGTTGTTGAACGCGGCATCCTTGCCGATCGAGTAGGCAGCGCTCGCCTTCAAGAGCGTTTCGGATTGGGCTTTTCCGTAACCAGCCCCGCCCTTGGACAACGGCGCAAAAACGTCTTTCGGCCGCTCACCGCATTGAGCGCGATGAAGGACGTTTCCGATGCGGCGAAAACTTCTGGCCCTCGCCTTTGCGATCAGCACGGCTCTTGCCCCGCTTGCGGCTTTTGCCGACGAGCAAGGCTTACCAACCGACCTTGCCTCGAGTGATTGCAGCATCGTGACAGAGCGCGGCAAGACAGACCGCGGGCAGGACGAAACTGTCACCGTGCTTCGCTGCAAAGGAGAGCTTGATCAGGTTGTCGGCGTTATCGTGACGGGAGGCGGCCAATGAAACGCCTTTTCGTCGCGGCCGGCGCGCTGGTTTGGTCGGTTGCTGCGATTGCGCAGCAAATGCCGCAGAGCTTGCCTGCGAGTTCTGTCTTGGGACGTCTGGGGAACGGCCCGGGGCCCGCGCAGGCAATCCCGTTCTCGGTCCTGTATCAGAACTTGTTGCAAACCGTGCCGGCGAATCCCTGGACGATCAAGATGAACAACAGCGCGAGCGCTGCTGTTCCAACCGATGTGACGATCGACGCCCTGACGATAAAATCTAACCCGGCATCACTTGATGAAGTGCCGATATGGGACTCAGCAACCTCGACGATGAAGAAGGCAACGCTGGCGAACGTCTCCACGGTCGGTTCGGTCGCTTCCATAAACGGTTTGACTGGCACGCTAACGTTGTTCGGAGCGTTCAATTCCGGAAACACGCTCTACACGCCGCAGAGTGGTGGCTACCTCAACAAGTTGCGCAATTCCAGCTTGGTTGCGTGGTTTCATGGCTGCGTCGGCTCGGCCTGCACGATTACAACTTCGGGCGGCTGGTGCGCCGAAGGCATTTACGTCAAGCCAACTGGCGCGAGCGTCACCTGTCAGCAGCAAACCGCCTCAGGCTGTCCAACAGGATCGCTGACCTATAACTGCGTCAAGATCACCAGCGCCGCGAGCGTGACCGCTATCCAGGTACGGTTCGTGGTCGAAAGCTATGACGCCGCTCCGCTGGCCGGCCAACAAACCACTTTCCAATTCCTCTGGAAAAATGCTTGTGGCGCGTCAGTCACCCCAACGATCCAGGCGAATTATCCGACCGCGCAGGACAACTACACGTCTGTTAGCACAGACCTCTCATCGGCCAATTTGCAGGCGACGACGAACGGCACGAGCCAGACGGAAGCCTATAGCTGGGCGCCGAACAGCGGCATCACGGCTGGCGATTCCATCGATATCGGCTTCGGAGCGTGCGGCGCCTCAAACAGCGACAGCTTCACGATCGCTGGCGGCTTTGACTGGCGCGCAACGCCGGGCCCGGCGACTGGAACGGTCAGCTCTCCGCCAACACCGGAAATCCGCACGGCTGCCGAGGATATTGTCTGGAGCAAGCGCTTCTACGAAACGAGTTATGACAATGGCACCGCACCCGGGTCGAACGGGGCTAACGGCATCTTCTCTGCGATAGCAACGCCAAACTCTGGCAGCGGCCACGGTGCGTTGAGTGTGCCGTTCACGGTGACAAAGCGTAACTCCTCGTCGAGCATGTCCTATTTCGACCAGGCAGGTAACGCGAGCGAGTTTAGCTTCTACAATGGCGGCTGGACTAACAGCGCCGGCACACTGACTTCGGTCAATACCGGTGCCAACGGTTGGTTGGTCTACCAGACGGCGCAAAACCTTTGCGCATTTCATTGGGTTGCCGACAACACGATCACTGGCGGGTAGACTTCTTCATCTGCTCAAAGAGGACTCTCACGTCGTCCAGCCGCAGCTTGTTATCGAACTGCTTTAGGACGCTGAGCTGATGCGCCAGGATGGCGTCCCGCTTGTATTTGTCGGGCTCTGCGAAATAGTCGTTCATGGCTCGGACAAAACCGCGGGCGATTTCGGGTGACAGCTCGAGCGGCTTGCGCTGGATCATCGCTGTCTGTCCCGTTCGGCGCGGGCAGCCGCCTTGGCGGCTTCTTCGGCTTCCTGTCGGCTCATTCGCTTGGTGATGGTTCGCCGGCCGGTGTTCTCATCGAAATAGAAGAACCGGGAAACCCTGACCTCGATGCTTTCCTCGTGGCGGATGATGCGGATCGTTGGCTTGTCCATCCCCGATACATGGCGCTGAGTCGCGCCTGAGTGTAGCCGCTAGGGATTGAGGGTGAATTGTCGTTCGAAGGCAAATCAGGTACAATCAGTCCACAGCACGGATTGGGGTCGGATCCTTGGCAGATCCAACCCCCGCCGTGTTTAGACTAACATCGTGCACCGTTGACCTTTCGAGCCGCCCGCCAGCGGCTACCACACTTCGACAGACCCACGGCGGCCCCAGCGGTCGCCGTTTCTGTCTGCAAAATGCAGCACCGAAAAATCGCCGTCGAATGTCGCGTAAAAGTCGCCAGTATGTTGCGGTCGATTTTGGCGCGCATTGATATTATTGATATATTTCTTCCAAAACTCGCTGACTATTGGAACAAAGTCGCCAATCTAGCCGCTAAGTTTCTCGCTTAGGCGGCCGTCCCATAGGGCGGTCGGGCAGTAAATCGCGAATCTTCTGCCGCGTGATCGAGTTCTTAGGGAAGCACATGCGCGCGTGATCCCAAGCTGGATCTTCCCGCATTTCGCCATCGATCTTTTTGTAGAACTCAAACCACGCCTTCAGATGAGCCGGCGAAATCGCTGGTCCCTTGTTTTCCTCCATTGGAGGCGCGGCAAGAGTGGCTTGCGCAGCCTGATATGGTGCAGCAACACGCTTCACATGCTCGGGATTGAATTTGACGTTGAAGTGCCGAACTTCTTCGATTCTCCTCGCACGATCCCAACGGCGATAGGTAAGAATGCCGTGGCCGAAGAAGCTATCGTTCCAACGGACATGATCCCAATCTTCCGGTGGAATTTTATAGAATTCGATCAGATGGTCGTCGGCACCCTCCCGCGATACCAAAGTCTTGAAGGACATTGCATCAATCTGCCGACCGCGGAGACATTCCAACAGTGATTGCTGTGAAATTGCTGATCTCTGATCGAAAGCATCATCTAGAATCTTTACGGCCTGACGAGGTGTGAGCCAGTCAGCATTAGTGTCGTTTGGATGTGGCCTCTTTCCCTCAGTCGCCATCCGACATCTACAAATGAAACTTGAGACGACGAGGGCAGAGCTTCTGTTCTGCCATTGAGACGCCTCCGCGATTTCCGGACTCAACCCTACAGAGAGACCCGAGGCAATGCCTCGTTAACGGGGATTTCCCCAGCCTGGGGAATTGCCAAATCATAAAATCGGTGAGAGTCTGTCCTTGGGCGTAGAAACCCGGACCGAGAATATAGCCCGCTCATGCTTGGTCAGCATGCCCCCGATTGGCGTCGGGTGAAGGCGGCTGAATGTAGGTAGCGCATTGGCGTGCGCTCCAACCTGGCCAATATGGCCGGGAGGGCCTCGCCATGTCCAGAGCCGCAAGGCTTAAAAGCGTCGCCGCCAGTCTTCTCGGCTGGTTTCTACCTCCCGGCTGCCGGCCGATCCGGCACAGGCCGTAGAACGCCAAACCGAGGACTCACTAATGACTCACGAATCAACCACCGGTGGTCCTGGGGGCATGTACCGCGTATCCCGGAGATCCCTGATGAATAAGCTTGTTGTAGCGTCTGTTGCTGCTTCTATTCCCACGATCGCGCCCGCGATCGCCAGCGATCCAGTCTTCGTCGCCATAGAGGTCCACCGAACGGCCGCTCAAGTTTACGCGAAGTGCGTCGATAATCACTGCGCGCTCGAAAGGGCGCTTAAGGGCCCCGACTGGAGCGACGATCCAAGCTACAACGAATCCATGAAAGCGACTGACGAGGCCTGTAATGCGATGTTTGATTTGGCCCGTGGTCTTCTTGATGTCCAGCCAACTTCGATAGCTGGAGCCATCGCGCTGTTAAACTACGTTGCAGCGGAATCCAGAGGCAGCGTGTCCGACAGCTGGCAATTCCCCGACTACGCGACCGGTGACTACGGAACTGGCTACAATGATGATGGAGAACGCGGAGAGACCTATATGGCAACTCTCCTCCGCCATATAGCGGAGGCGCTCAGCGTTGTTAGCGCGGTAAAAACCGGCCCTGTTGTGACGTTCGCACCGACCACTCGGCCAACGTCAACTGATGCGAAGCTCATTTCGCTTTGTCGGGAATACGAGCCGATGCTCGAGAAATACCTTTCTGCGCACAAAGACTGGTCGCGGGGTGCAGAACAAGCGCGCATCGAGCAGGATGCCGAGTTCGGTGAGCCTAAGGATTTTGATTACAAGAGCACGCCAGAAATGAGGGCCGCGCTTGAGAAGCGGCTTGCCGACACGGGCGCTACCGAAGCGAATGACCGAATGGACGAGATTTCACTGGGGATGGAGCCAATCGGGCACGCAATTAACTCGATCCCCGCTTCGTCGGTCGAAGGACTCCGGGCGAAAGCTTTGGTCGCGCTGTACAACATCCGCCCGATCATCGCTGGCCGAGAAGAATTCGCATTTGATGACGAGGTTGCTTTCCAGCACTTGTTCTGTGGCGTCGCCGAATTCGTCGGGCTTGCAGAGATGGTTGCGGATTCCGGCTACGTCATGCCCGATCTTTTCGAGTTCGATGAAGACGATGTGATTCACGAACGGGTCGAAGAAATTCTGAAATCATGAAGCGCCGGCGCCGATCGCACAGGAAGCGTAACCGGCAGCGCTTGGCAGCGCATGCTAAGCGGCTGAGGCGGTGACGACAAAGGCGCGGGGCTTTAATCGGTCCCCGCGCCTAGCCACTAAATCGAACGTGCATGATCCGATGGGCGGCATTCTTGCCGTAGAACGTCACCGAGCCGCCGCTGGTCAGTGACGCGGCGATGTACACGGCCCAAACCTGCTGCACCCCAACATTATCGATCGAGGTGTATTCGGCGATGCCGGTCCCTCCCGGGGCAATCTGGTTGTTGGATGACCAGAACGTGTCATCGCCCTGCTGCCCCCAATAGCCCTGCGGTTGACCAGCGAGGTTCGGCCACGTCCATTGCACGGGATTGGCGAACGAGGCGCCCCAGCCGCAGGCCACGGCTCCCCACGAGGCTCCGCCCTCGGAACCGGGAGACAGCGCGTAGATTTGCTGGAGGTATTCGCAATTGGCCGGCTGCGGCAAACCGACGATGAAAGTCGCGTTGCTGTTCGCGGTGATCGGATGCCAGTTGCCCTGCTCGGAGGTGACGGCAACATTGCCCTGTACATCGAGCACCTGCAGATCGATCAATTCGCGGTTCTGATAATTCCAGATATCCCAGCGGCGCGCAGGCCCCGGTGTCTTGTGCTGATTGAATTGCCCGTTCGCGTCGGTCGAGCCAGACCCAACATAGGTGCCAGCGCAGGACGTGGCGGCTGGTGGCGCTACGGCGCCCGCTGTCGGCCGCGGTGCCCAGGGCTGATGGCATAGCGCCGCCCCGTTGTCGAAGAAGTCATACTGCGCGCCAGGCGACCAGGGACCGGAATCGGAATGCGCCGTTTGATCGTTCGTGTAGTAGACCGTCGACGCGCCGGTGATGTCGCCGATCCAGTGCAGATTTGGCGACAGGCCGAGCCTGCCGTTCGCAAGCTGCGCTTGCGCCGGGAGGCTGTCCAGCAACAGAAATGCGGCAGCGAATATGCTGAGGAACCGAAGCGACACAGCAAGGCCTCTGTCAAAAGAGGCCAGATAAGAATCACGAATTTAGTGGCTTGTCGAAGCTACGGTGTCCGCAAAATACCCCGTAGATTGAACCGTAGCTTGCCGGTTGGCTAAGGCAAAAACCCTATATTTTTCAACGTGGGTTGACAGACACCCTTTCCGCCACCTGCTATTTTGTGGGTGTCTATGCGGGGCACCTAAGCATCTGTGATTTAAGCAGAAACCAGCTCGCGACAACCAGGAAGCCGCGAGGCGCTCGAAGTGATTATGTCGGCAATCGACTTTTCGGTCGAACAGCGAGGTCTATGTCGCCAGCGATGGCAGCACGAATCCCTGGGACGCCACGGCGCTCTGGGACCGACGATACGAGTTTTCATCGTCAGCCCGCCGTGCTCGCCTGACGCGTTGAAAGGTGTCCAGAGAGAATTGACCGGTTACTGGACCGACACGCGAATAACGCCAGCTCTCATCATGCCGAGCGCGCGCGCCGCGCTCACCGACAGATCGATGACCCTGCCCCGCACAAAAGGGCCGCGATCGTTGACGCGACATCGGATCGAGCGGCCTTCGGAGCTCACGGTCACGATGCTTCCAAACGGCCTGGTTCGGTGGGCGCATGTCAATCCGTGGCCGCGGCCCCCGTAGTAGGAAGCCAGGCCGCTCTCAGCCCCGGCGGACGTAACGGAAAGCAACAGAACAGCGGCGAGCAAGAGGGTTCGATGCATCGGGGGTTCTCGCATTTGCGTGAGCCCTGCCCGGCCCCCTGTAAGCCGAGAACCTTGGCCATGGCTTGACCATGCCTTGACCAAATCTGGGACATTTGGCGCTTTCGGAACCGGACCGGCCCCGGCGAAACGTCACTCTTCGCTCCGTCGTGGCCGATTTCCTCAAGCGCTCGAAAGCGCCGAGCTATCTTGTCGGCACCCCAAACCTGTTCGCCTTGGCGAGCGCGGCGCACTCACAGGTTTCGAGCGCGATCTTCTGGGCGAGCATGACATCGCCGGCAACCAGGCAGCTGTCCGGCACGAAGCACCAGCCGACTTTCGGCGTATCATCCTTGGCGAGCTCAAGGATATTTGCGCAAAGCCCGAATTTGATACGGTATTTCTTGCCGCTCGTCCCGCCGACGACATCGAAGTAGCCCAGCGAGTCGAACTGTTCGAGCTGCGCAGGCGACAGCCATGACCTTAGCAGCCTCAGGCCGCGGACCTCTGGCGTGTTCGAGTTTCTGGCGCTTTTGAAAAGCCCATAAGCCGCATGGGCGCGCCATTCGCACTCGAAGGCCTGCCTGCCCAACCAGAACACCATCGACTTTCATCCGCCGACGAGGCGAGGAAAGAACAACGTCTCTTTGGCCGTGGGATCGAACGATTTTACCTGACGGGAATCGCCGGCTGGCGTTCGCTCAGCGGCGATGAACCCTGACCCGATCAGCTCCTTGAAGCGCTTTTCGGCCCTGGCCACGCCTTCTGCATCCCGAGGATCGAATTGATAGCGGCTGTCGCCGTTGAGATCCATGACAATCTGGGTCGCCATTACAAAGACTCCTGTCATTTCGAAAGGCTTGACAACGCCAGATAAACTCTCGTCCACGATGCGAGGTTCCTAAGCCGGCGCCCATGATGCAGCGCGGCGTAAAGAGAAGTCATCTTCGGTCAGCGGGATCATCGCGCGGCTGTACCGCAATTGTACTCGGAGCTCGATCGAGAGCCCGCGTTGTCAGCGCCACATTGTCGGCGGCCGCCTCACGGCTGCCGTCCCGGTCTCCTTGGTGTGATCGATCAATGCTGGCCCGTGCTGAGCTGTCTCCAGTCGCTTTGCTGCGGCGTGCGTTTTTGTGCTGACGTCGGATGGAGCGAGGTTTGCGCAGATCTCATGGAGAACGGCACGAAGTACGGCAACGGTTTCGGTATCGTGCATGGAATACCCTCCCCGAAAACCCGCTCAGGATAGTCTTGCACGATCGCCAGCGAGGTTACGTATGTTAAGGGCCCGATGAAAAACCCGGAAAAGGCGCTGAGGACTGACGGTGCCTATTCGTTCGCATCGAGCTGGCGGCCTTCGTGCTCCATGTGCAGATAGTTGGCGTTGAACAAGCCTGCGCTCATCAGCCGCTCGACATTCGGGACCGTCAGCGCCTTGCCTTTCAGAACCACGAGCTTTGCGCCACGCAACTCCTGCAGCGTGCGGTTGACGTGAACCTTCGAGAGACCCGTCGCCTCCGCGAGATCCGCCTGGGTCAACGGGAATTCGCAGCTGTTGACGTCGGTGAGGCCGGCGAGGCGCAACCGGAAAAAGATTTCGCACAGCAAATGCGCCATCCGTTCCGATGCCGTGCGCTGCCCAAGGTTCATGGTCCACTCGCGCTGGATCGCCGCGTTCACCAGCGTTTCCCACCAGAGCGCCGTTGCGATACGCGGATAGCCCGCCCCAATCTCGTCGAAAAACTCGCGTGACAGATCCGCGATCGTGACATCGGATATTGTCCCGATCGAGTGGTCCATCTCCTTCAGAATGAAGACGTTGAGGTCGCACATATCGCCGGGCAGGAAGAAGGACACAATCTGCCGGCGGCCGTCCTCGAGTTGTTTGTAACGGCAGGCCCAGCCTGAGAGGATCAGATGCACATCCTTCGGCCGGTCGCCCTCGCGGGAGATGTCAACCCGCGGCGCAAACCTGCGCACGCGCTCCGATGAGGCTCGCGTGAGAATGGTGCGGTCGTCGGGCGACAACCGGACAAACTGCTCAAGTTTTCGGATCAGCGGATTCACGGCAAACTCTCTCCGCCGCGATAAGCTGGCTTCTTGTCAGCACCATCAATAACCTATGTTATTTTCGGCCTGAACGCATCAGCCAAAGACACTTTTGTGCTCTCGGCACTATGCGCGCCCGTCCCCTCTCCGCCCCCCGGACGGTCAATCGCCGCCCGCCAGATTTCCTCTCCGCTGTCGCTTCGGACCAGTACCGCATAGCCATGGCCGACTAGTTCGGGCCGTTGTTCACGCACTTCCTGCGCCAATTTTCGCGCGACCTTGCCGGCCTGGTCGTCATTATCCAAGAGGGCACCGCTGGCTTCCGTCACGGTGTCGGCATCGACCAGATCGAAATGATATCGGCGCATGATCGCAAGTCCCGTCGACGGCCTCGGCCCGTTATCGTGCCAAGGCCGTCAGAAAGCGGCCGACGCTCCGGGAGACAAGGCCTGCTCATGGTAAACGACGCCACGCCGACGCGTTCGTTCCTAACTCGCCTCGGAGTTATCCCGCGTTGGCGATCGCCCAGTGGCGGGCCGATCGCCCGCCGAAGACTGATTGTCCCGTTTCGGGAAAGAGGATGGCCGTTGCCCTTGCGTGTTGGCCCAATCGTTTGCGGCGGAGGCGTCGTCGGCCTGACGTGCCTTCTTGAGCAAAACGTCTCGCTCGACGCCCGGCGGCAGGTTTGCGGCCTTCTCCCGTACTTCCTTGGCGTAAAGGGCAAGTCGGTCCTTCAAGGTCTTAAACCGGCGCGGCTTCTGCATCCCTAATGCCCAAGCCCAAATTGCTCCGGCCCAAGCGTGCCAACCCGACGGCCTCCTTCCCAAATCTCGATCTGATAATTGCCGACAAGGCTCGCGCCTTGCGACAGTGCCTCGTCATCGTCTCGGCAATCCAGAACGGTTGGTGCGGTGAAGACCTTGCCGCGCTCGTCGAGCGAGTAAAACCTGTAGTCGGTCATGACGCCATTCCCCGCTACCCCAATGCGAACAAGAGTAGCGCGTCTCGACCTCGGGTCACTTACATAGGTGAATCGGATCACCACCCCGCCGGCAATTTTAGCTTGAAGTTCAATGGCCAAACGGCCCTGGCGCTTAGGGCTGGAGGATCGCGCCAGGGCTGTTCAGTCACATTGTCGTGGCAATGTGCAGACGCGAAAACGAGGCAGCTTGGTCCTCGTTCCTAAGTCCGCAACGGCTCGGTCTTGGTTGGACGAGATATTCGTCCCCATCAGAGCTCGGATCCCGACTTTGGAGACCGCAATCCGGGCGAACTGGCCCAATCATCGAGGTGCGCGGCTGCATCGGCCTGACGCGCCTTCTCGAGCAGCGCGTCCTTCTCTGCACCGGGCCGCAGCAGCGAAGCCTTTTCGCGCGTTGTTTTCGCGAAAGATGCGAGCCGGTCCTTGAGGGATGTGGTTTGCTTGAAACGACGACGCTTCTTCATGTGCAACCCCCGAGTGTGGCGGGAGTATGCATCCGGCCGTTCAACCTCAGCTATCGCATAGGTTAACGGCCAAAGAGCGGCTGCAGCCTGCAGGAATTATGATCCTTTGCCGGCTTCCGCTCGCGGAGCCGTGTGCCGGTCCTTGTCGTGTGCCTCGGGATCACGCCGGCTCTTGAAAAGGCTTGAGACGGCGGTCGCCATAAAACGCAGCAGCAAGCCTGCGAAATAGCCGCCCTGGACGATCGCTTCGGCGACGATGACGGCGATGGCCGTATCAACGTAGCCAAGGCCGCGAGAGAACGAGAAGATGATCACGGCGACAGGCAAGATCAAGATGATCGGCAAGAGCACTTTCCACCGGAACGCCAATCCGGCCGCCGCTCCTAACACTGCCAGCCCAACGGCAGAATATATCATTTTGGTGCCCTCAAAATGGGGCCGATAACTCGGCACGTAGTTCTATTTGATTGATTGTCGAGAAAGCTCCGGGATCAAATTGATATGTACTCTAGCCGCAAGCGACGGCGATCCGATACTGTCTAAAGAAAATTTCTTCCCGAATGTAGGCGTGTGGCAGGTGCCGCGGAGCCCAAACGCCGACGGCGACGCAACTTCCGCAGAGGCAATGCAACTCTATCCAAAGATCAAGTCGCCAAAGGAAAGAACGACCCTGAGGGTTGGCCGGCGTCCTCCTTTGCGGCAGCACGCCTCGGTCGCCGCCACGGCCGGTCAATTCCGGATGATCCTCATTCACGCCGAGTTATGCAGTGGCGAAGTCGGGGCCCCCTTTAGGGGGCATCTCGCCACGGGCGATTGGCGTCCGTTCGGCAGCTGCCTTCGACGCCGGTCAGCGTCACTTCAGTAAGCCGTGTTGGAGAAACAGACCGCCGGAATGGTGGCCGCCATGATCTTGGCATCGAGAACCATCGACCAATGATGTGCATAGTAGCTATCGAGGACAACGCGCCTCTGGAAGGTCGTGGTGCTTCGGCCGCTAACTTGCCAGAGACCGGTGATCCCGGGACGACATGCATAGTAGGCATTGACGGCGTCGGAGTATCGGCCGAGTTCCTCTTCGGTGACTGGCCTCGGCCCGACGATGCTCATGTCTCCCTTAAGGACATTGAAGAGTTGCGGAAGCTCGTCCAAGCTGGATTTCCGCAAAATCGCACCGATCATGGTGACCCGTGGATCGTTGCGCAACTTCCTCGTCGCAATCCACTCTGCGGCGGCCGTAGGATTCGTTTCGAGATGCCGGCGCAAGCGTTCCGGTGCATCGATCGCCATGGTCCTGAATTTGAGGCACTCGAACCGCCTTCCCTTGAACCCGACGCGCGTGTGGCGGAATAGCACGGGGCCCGGCGAGAAAGTGATCGTGGCCACGTAGCAAATAATGAAAAGCGGAGCGAGCAGCACAATCCCGCACAAGGCCAGAAAAATGTCTGCTATTCGTTTGGAAGCGAGGCCTATCGGACGGGGAGTCGTCACCAAAACAAACAGCGCTTCTCCATCTGCACTATTTGTCTTCACCATTCCGTTCATGCGCGAATACTCCGAGATCAGACGATTGCTGCAACGCAAATAAAAAAACGTTCTCGTGTGCATCGTTCCTAATTTCTCGCAAATTTTAGCTTCGGTTCCGGCGTTCGCAGCCCCTCCAAAAAAGCGCCACGCACTCGCCCACATTGACAACGCGTTTGTTTGATCGCTGCGCGATTGGCGATGAACGCTGCATCACGCGGGCGTGGCCGGTGAACGGGGCTCCTCGCGATTGATCAATCTATAAGCGCTAGCGCCGCGCTGATTTGAGCAGAGGTTGTTCGATCGCGCGATCGGCGATGGATTGCAGCGTTTCCAGCAAGCGGTGCCCATTGGCGTCCCAACTGAACAAATCTTCGGCCAACTCAAATGCGCGCCTTTGCATCACGTCGAGGCGGTGGATGTCGTCAATGGCGGTTGTAATCGTCTTTGTCAGTTCCCCGACACTGCTCTCGGTGATGAATTGGGACTTGAGTTGACCGGGTATTCCATTCAGGGCCGCCTCGACGGCTGCGATGGGCACACGGGCGAATATGTAGTCGAGAATCTTGAGCTTGAAGCCGCCGCCGATCTCCTCTGGGACCAGGGCCAGCCGTGCGCTTCTGAACTCTTCGCCGAGGTCATCGACAAAGCCGCGGAAAACGACCCAGGGAAACCTCGACTTCAAGCGGGAAAGAAACGGCTCGGGCACTGCTCCAACGACATGGAGCTCGATGTGATGTTGCCTAAAGAGCCCGCTCGCGGCTTCGAGCAACCGCTCCAGGTTCATCTGTTTGGCGATCCAGGTGAAGGAGCCGACGATGATCGCACGTCTCGGGACGGTCTCGTCCAAAATGCGGCCGCGCTCCTTCCTGCCCGCATAGCCGGGCGGAAGAATGATGTTCACGAGCGACGGATTGATGTCATTGAAAGCAGCGCGATCCTCCTCCGTCAACGTCACGAGCAGGTCGCAGGAGCGCGCCAGATGCTCTTCGGCGAGCCGCGTTTTCCTTGCATTCTCTTTGAGCAGAGTCTTGCGAAGCAGATCGCCATTGAAATTGCGCGCGATTTGGTCGGTAACCCTGGTCTCGAAGTCATGAGACACGTGCACCAGGACCGGATGATTGCGGGCAATCTGCTCGACGTGATTAAGGGCCCAGCTCATGCCGTATTGATCGAGCACGACGACGTCGTAGTCATTCGACTCAAGTTCCTGCTCGAGTGCTTCCCGATATTGTTTGGTGGCAAATCGTGCGCCGACCATGGGGAGCTTGCTCAAAGGACCAAACAGCCTCGGGTTCGGCGCCCCGGGCACGACCTTCCAGCGAACCGCGGACTCGAGTTGTCCGAGACTGCCTGTTTGATCGTCGGGATTTTCCAGCCCCAGGAAAACGACACGCGCTCCCTGCCGCGCGACTGCGCCCGCCAAATGCGCAGTATAGATGCGATCGCCCGCATTAAGCGGGATCGGTATCGTTCGTCCAAGCCAGAGAATGGAAATCGTCACGCAGCGCTCCGCAAGCGGGTTCTCAGGTGATCGGCAATGCGCACCGCCAGAGCGACGATCGTCAGCGTCGGATTGGCCGAGCCGCTGGTCGGAAAGACGGCGCTTCCGGCGATGTAGAGATTGTCGAGGTCATGTGTTCGACACTGTGGATTGACGACGCCGCGTTTCGGATCGTCGCTCATTCGCGCCGTGCCGATGTGATGGCCGCCGACCGCGATGGCCTGTTTGGCGCTTTCGTTCAATCCATCGTCGTCGTAGACGACCGACGCCACGTTGGTGTCCGCCAGAATGCGTCGCATCTGCCGGTAACTTGCCGCAATCGACGCCACGTCTTCAGGGCACACCCGCCAATCGATGCGCAGCTTCGGGACGCCAAAGCGATCCTTGTCCTGCGTCAGCGAGATTCGGCTGTCATGCAACGGCGTCTGTTCCGCGTTATAGTCGAGCGGATAAACGCCATGCTTCGAATAGAGGGCAACATAGGGAATTCGGCGGTAGCGGGCATGACGCTTATAGATCCACGAACTCAGGAACCGGGTCAGCGGCCAGGGATTCCTGGCGATGTTCGAAGCGTGATGCGCAACGAGTGACCTGCCCTTCGGCAACCGATCAAGCGCCTCCAGTTCGACTGTGGTGATCTTCCGTCGATATTCAGGCAGGATGAATCGCTTCGCGATATACATCAGCGATAACACGGGATCTCCATGACCGGGATCCATCGGGTTCGCGTGATGCAGACGGAAGATCATGTTCCGAAGCCGGTGCCGCTGCTGCACCTCGTCAGACAACCGAACATGGTGCTTGGAATAGATGCCGTCTGGCGTTTTCGCGAAATTCCATATGACCTGTCGCCCGGCGGCGACTTGCAGTCGTCCCAGCGTGCCTTCGAGGTGCGACATGTAATACCGTCCGAGCGCGCCGCTCGAATTGGCAAGGCCCGCGGGAAACCTTTCGTTCGACGCCGCCAAGAGACGCACCGATTCCAGGCCGCCGCCGGCAACCACGATGCATTTCGAAAGAATCCGAAAGTTGTTGCCGCTGACGGTTGAGCATTCGGCTGCTTCGACGGTGCGGCCGCTATCGCTGCTCAGCAAACGAACGCACGTCGATTCCAGCAGGATCTTGTGCTTCGGCGATCGGACCAGATCCGATTTGAAACGTCTGCCAAAATCGGTGGGTGGACTGAAGCGCTCCAACCCAACTGCGATTTCTTTGCTTGCCAGCCCGTCGATGATTGGCCCTGCTTCTTTCAGGCATTGAGGATCAAATGCGAACTGGCCGGCCTCGCAATAGGCCATCGCTCTCGCATAGTATGGAAGGAGCTCGTCGTAAGAAATCGGCCAACCGCTGTTTGCCACGTGGGATCGTGGTTCGAAATCGCTTCGCGTCAGCGGAACGCAACGCCCTCCCCAAATGGTCGAGGAACCACCAAAGCGCCGCTCCCGATACATTTCGGGCGGCGGATGCCCGGCTTTCGACACGAGCTCGGCTTCGTTGAGACGTTGTGTCAGCTTGTTCGGCCGCCATCCTCCGGTCTCGACGAGAATGACGGAAATCGACGTTTCCAGGAGTTCACGCGCGATCGCAATGCCCGCGGGCCCGCCGCCGATGATGCAGACCTCGGTCTCAAGCGTCGACCCCGAAGCAATCTGTCGTCCGTCTATGAACAAGGCGTGTCTTCTTTGCTCTGAACGGCATCGAGCACCTGGCTCAGATGCGCGATACGCGTCGTGCCAATGAGCAGACGACTGATCTCGGGCCGCGATAACGTAGACATGAGAGCCGTACGAGCGGCGAGCCAGCGGTCGTTTTGACCGCCCCGTGCGTCGGCGCTCATCATGCCTCGCGCGATAACAAACACGGCCCGGCCTCGGGCCTGATCGAGGAAGCGTTGCGTGGCCGGGGTGACCGGCCACAACGGCAGCTCGATCACCTCGACACGCGGATCGTCCAGCGCCAGTAGGCCGGATTCGGCGTCTTCACAGGAAATGCCTATCCTGATGGCTTTTCCTGCCGTCCGAAGCTTCTCCAACGCGCTCAGCGCGGCGCCGTTCGCAATGACGTGCGAGGGCGGACTGTGCAGGAGAAGGATGTCTGCGTAGTCGGTGTTCAACCGCCGAAGGCTGGCCTCGGTGGAGGCGCGCAGAAAACGCTCCGAGAAGTCCTGCGGTAACGCTGCTTTGCGGACTGTTGAAACGAGGTGGCGCCCGGCGCCGCTTTCGCGGACCAAGCGCTTGACGGCGCCTTTGAAGGGTTTTGCGAGAGCCATCCAGGCAGGAAAATACTGTCCTGCTTTCGTCACGATCGTGACTTGCTTGCGGCGGCTTTGCAGCGCCGCGCCCAGAATGCGTTCGCTTTCGCCCTGCCCGTAAATATTCGCTGTGTCGAAAAAGCGTATGCCTCGCTCGAATGCCGCTTGAACGAGATGAAGCGCCTCAGCGCGATCGCGACCGAGAACGGAACCAAGGCGCGCGCAGCCGAGCCCAAGCCGGTGCTGAACGACATCAGGCCTGACAACGCCGTTCATCTTAGGAACCTGACTTTACTGGTCTGCATTGTGTGTGGCGCCGGCAGACGAAAACACTGCAAGGGATTTGCATGCTGGCGACTGAAGTTCCGCTCGAAGGATCATCCGATGCCATCTGAACTGTCCGTTTCGATAATTGTTCCTACGCTGAACGAGGAGAAATATATCGGTCGCGCAATCCGCTCTTTGATCGCAGGCTGCGAGCATCTGGATTACGAGCTGATCGTGCTTGACGGCGGCAGCATGGATCGCACATCGGCCATTGTGAGCGAGATGGCCGCGCTCAATTCGCGCATACGGCTGCAGCCCAATCCCGCCCGCTATCAATCTGCGGCCGTGAATAGCGGCGCAAGAATTGCCAAACCGGACTCTTCCGTTCTCGTTCGTGCCGATGCCCACGCGGAGTATCCGCCCGGCTTCGTTGACGGTCTGGCGCGGGAGCTACGGGAACGAGACGTGGCCTCGGTCGTCGTTCCATTGTTCACCCGCGGCATCAGCTTCTTGCAGCGAGGCGTCGCAATGGCCCAGAACAGCCGTTTGGGAAACGGAGGATCGCCGCACCGAAGCGCAAGCCGTTCGCGCTTCGTGGAACATGGTCATCATGCCTGTTTCGACCGCAAGGCATTTCTGGCCGTCGGCGGGTACGACGAAGACTTCACGCACAACGAGGATGCCGAACTGGACGTCCGGCTCCGCAACTCCGGCGCCAAAATCTGGCTCTGCTCCGAATTGGGCATCGTTTATTTTCCGCGTGCTTCGTTCGCAGGTTTGGCAAAGCAATATTTCAATTTTGGTTCGGGGCGCGCTAGAACGATGCTCAAGCACCGTCGGCTGCCGAAACTCCGGCAAGTCCTTCCGCTGGGCGCGCTCGGCTTGAATGTGGTCAGTCTGGCTTCCGGCCTCGGTCTGGGCTGGCCGTTTCTCCTGCCCGGTCTTGCCTATGTCGGCGCATGCCTGACAGGAGGGTTGTGGTTGGCATTGTCAGGGCGCGATCCGGCCGGATGTGCGGCAGGGCCGGCCGCTATCGTCATGCATCAGAGCTGGGCGGCGGGCTTTGTTTATCGAACGCTTCGCTTCTCGACTTTCAAAGCGTCTCGCCTTCCGGCTTCAGCCGAGGCCGTCCGCTAATGCGGCGGTTGATCGGAGGCCTTGCGATCTGAAACCTTGCCGCCGAACGAATCGATGTAGGCGAGAGCGGCTTTGGGATACTGATTGTCGGTGAGCTTCCCCGGAAAAGCGTCGTTTGAATTCCAGACGCTTTGATAGAGCACGTTGTGGCCTGAAAACCATTGCGCAGCTCTTTGGATATAGGGACCTGCACCGTCGAATTCGATGCCCCATTCCGGATACGCGGTCGGCTTGTTGTGAGCCGCGGCAAAATCCTCCAGCCATTGCAATCCATATTGACTGTTGACCATTTCATCCCAAGCCTTGGCGGGATCCTTGGGATTCCATTTCGTGTTGTAATAGAAGTCCATCCCGATCACGTCGACGTAGTTGTCGCCAGGATATGCATCGGCCGGATTCATCCGCGTTTCGCGGACGTTCGCGTTCCACTCGAAACGGAAGCGATCGGACACCGAGCGAAATGCGTCAACGAAATGTCGATACGCCTTGACGAAGTCCTGCTCGTGTCCCGTCGCCGACCACGGCATCCAGTTTCCGTTGAACTCCTCGCCGGTCCGAACGTAGATCACGTCGTCGGAGCGGCGCGATTGCGCCAGAATTCTGGCCGCTTGTTCGTAGAAGTTTTGATATTCACCAGCCGCGGCGCCCTGCAGGTTTCCTTGATCGGCGAACAAGGGAATGGTCCAGCAAATCGGCTTGTTGAGCGGCGACCAGAGTTCCACCGCCCACTTGATGCTGCCGACCCAGTCTTTCCAGTTCGCACGGCCGGTGTGAGCCGTGATCCTGTCCACCGGCCTGCCAAGCCAGGTTTCAAATTGCCGCAAGTCGGACGGGTTGTTGCCCACATATGCGCCAAGCGCCGGAGATCCTGCGGAACAGGGCAGGCCGAGATAGAGCAACAATAGAGCGGCGATCACGCTGCGTGGAATCATCAGGCTTCCCTGTTCTTGTTCGCGGGTTCTCGTTGCGGCAGGACTCGAGCGGCTAAAAAGATTTTTGGAACGATTGCGCCGTTTCGCACTTGCCACGTCGTTACTTCGCACTGCACATCTCACAACAACAGCGAGCCCTGCATGTCGTTCAGCGTAATCGGTAAGATTGTTTGGGCGAGAAAACTCACATTCCTGATTGTCTTCACGTTGATCGCCGCGAGTGCCGTCGCATTCACGCTGCTGGTCACGCCGCTATTCCAGTCGGAGGCGTTGCTGATGACGACCCTCGATCGGGCGCAGCGGCAGCAAGCCCAGTTTCCCGAGACGCTGCGATATCAGCTGAACTCTCAAATCTACATCATCAACAGCGAAGATGTGCTTCGCCAGGCTATCAGCGAGTTTGGACCTCAGCGGCTATATCCCGACCAGAACAAGTCGGTTTCCTGGCAGGCGCCGGATTTCCTGTCGCCCGGCCTCTGGGACAACGTTTTGAAAATTACAAGCTTGTTTCGATCGGAGAGCCTGGATGAAGGACATTCTGACGTCGATCGGGCGTTGCTGAAGGTCAAGAAGCGTCTTGCCGTGAATCTCGAGAAGGACTCCCAGATCCTGTCACTGACCTTTCGGCACCCGGATCCGAAAGTCGCTGAACAGTTTCTGGGCCTGGTCGTCCAGGATTTTCTCAAGCGCCAGGCCGATCTGAGCGGTAATGCCGCAGCACCGGCATTTTTCCGCCAGGAGGTGGCGCGCTATCGCGACGAGTACAGGAATGTCTCGGCAGAGCTGGCCGACTTCTCAAGGCAACATTCAATCTATTCGGTCGGCCAGGAAACCAAGCTCGCGCTCGCGCGGCGCGATGACACGCTCGCTGCTCTCGCCAAGACACGCGGCTCGATCGTGGAGAAGGAGGCGCAAGCGGCGACCTATCAGAATACGGTGGCCCAGCTCCGGCGCCGCATCTCCCTTCCGGGCGAGATAACGGGCCCCAAACAGAATGTGCCTGCAGGAATAGGCTCCGAGACGAACACGTCCGGGACGGGAAATGATGCATTGACGGAGTCCAACAGGCTCCCCGTGCATGAATCGCCGTTGTTGCTGGTGAAGGTCTTTCAGGAGACCGCTCAGCAGCTTGTCGACCTCAATTCGCAGATCGTCGGGCTGAAGTCTCTCGAGAAGTCGCAGAATAGCTCCTTGTCGGATACCGAACGAAGGCTCGGCGAGCTATCTACCATCTCTGCTGAATTTCGTCGCCTGAACGACCAGCTCGACACGGTCTCAAAAGTACTGGAGGCGCAAGTTGGTCATACAGCGGACGCTCAGACGAACGCGGACTGGGACGCCAGCGCAAAACTCTCGAACGTCAAGGTGGCGCAATCCGCCACGGCCCCAACCGAGCCGGCATTTCCTCCCAAGCCGCTTTTCATCTCATTGGGAGCTGTCATTGGCGTTGTTGGCGGAGCGGCTGCGTGCGTGATGCTTGGAGCTGTCGGTTCAAGACGCCGCGAAGTCTATGAGGATCAATCCGAGAAGCGTCAACGCGGATCGGAAACGCCCGACGAAGGCGAGTGGCAAACTGCTGCGGAGGCACGCTTCAGAGAGCGTTCGGCAGCCGAGTCAAATGGCTGGGTGCCGGCGCACCAGGTCGCCGACTACCGCATGCGGCGCTATTGAGGCGTGATCGCGCAAGAGACGTTGACGCTGTCAAGAAGGCACCGTGATGGCTGAGATTCCTTTGGCAAGAGGCCTGGCTGCGCCAGCGGCGCAGTCCGGCTTTGCGCTCTGCGGCTTCACGTTGCTATCGGCGGTCTTGTTTCAGAAGATCGCCCTGCCCGGTACCGGCGGCTTGTTTCCGCTGAGCCTTTTCATCTTTCCGGCTGCAACTGCGGCCGCGTTCATTGTCGGCGTCCTCGAGATCAACACGACGGCGTTCATCTGGTACGCGCTTTTTGTCGTGATGGGCACGCTGAGCGCCGCGCTTTCCCCGAGCTCCCATGTCTCGGTGCTGTCGCTCGGATTTCTCGTGGTTGCACAATTGCCGCTGGTCTTCCGCTGCGTATCCTCTGAAATTTCATACCCGCGTCTGATCGATTTTCTTTCAGCGGTCGGCTGTCTCTGCGCGCTGATCGGGGTTTTGCAATTCGTGGCGCAGTTCGTCATCGGTGTCGATGCTGCGTTTCTTCTCGACAAACATCTGCCGGAAAACATGACCGTGAGCGGCTACAACTCCCTCATTCCGCTGTACTGGTCCTCACCGGTCTACAAGAGCAACGGGGTCTTCTTCCTGGAGCCCTCGTTCTTCAGTCAATTTCTGGCCGTGGCTGTGGTCGCGGAATTGCTGGCCGGGCCAAGGACGCTCCGCTTGCTCGTCCTCGCGGCCGGCATTGTCTGCAGCTATTCCGGCACCGGACTGACGATGCTCGCGTTGTTTCTTCCGTTCTATTTTCTCTACCACGGACACTCCCGACTGTTTTTTGTAGCGGCGCTGGTTTCCCTCGTGCTGATTTTCTTTGGCGACGCTCTTTCCATCGATGCATTCACGCGGCGCATCAGCGAGTTTTCCGATGTCGAGTCGAGCGGATGGGCGCGTTTCCTGTCGATGTTCCGCATTCTTCAGGAGGTCGTGTTTGCCAACGACCTGACATTTGTTCTAGGGCGCGGACCCGGAACGGTGCAGGAGCAATTTCATCTGTTTTCGTTCAACGCCTTCGATCCGACCTGGGGAAAGGTGATCTACGAATATGGCCTGCTGGGCGCACTGGTTTATTTCAGGTTCTTTTATCTGACGGTTTGCAGAGGGCCCAAGGGTCTGCGGTTTGCGGTGGGATATACCTACCTTTTCCTCGGCGGATACCTGCTCAATCCCTCCATCCTGATGCAGGTCGCAGCGCTTGTCGTTTGGCTGGGCAAGTCATACGCCACAGCAGATCAACCGGACGAAAGTGGGATCGAGGCGCGTGATCGTTTCGCCATGCTATCCGGTATGCCCGCATTGGGAGCGAGATGACCGGCCAGAAAATCCGCCTTGCGGGCCGGCTGAGCCGGTTCTCGCAGAGTTCGCTCGTCCTGTTGATCGTAAAAGGAGTGAATTCCGCACTTAATGCGATCACGAATTTCGCTCTCGCTTATGTGCTGGTTCGAACGATCGGTCTTGGCTCTTACGCCGTGATAGCGAGCCTGCTGGCGGTTGCCGCGCTCGTTCTTCAGAGCGATCTCGGCATCACTGGCCTCGCATTCTTCAAGCTTCGCTCGCACTATCTCGCCGAAGCCAATCAACACGGGACGAGCCAGGACGACCAGGATCTCGTTGCCACCATCGTCACGATCTACATCGCGATCGGCGTCCTTTCGGTTGTCGTATTGGGTATCGCGCTGGCCATCGGTCTGGTGCAGGTTGCGCCTCACGGCCTTGCGTATCTGCTGATTTTCGCCGGCGCAGTCTGCGCCCTGCCGCGGATGGCGCTTCGCGTTGCGGTCAATGCCAGGGATGGCTTTGTCTGGACGGAGATCGTCGACCTCGGCAGGCGCATTGCGGCTCTGACCGCAGCGGTCGCAATGCTGGTCGGTCTGCCATTTGTTTCCTACAGCGCGCTCAATCTGCTGGCTTGGATTTTGTCCATCGGCGCATTGATCTGGCTGGCCAGATCATACGGCTTTGTGACAAGGAGCGGTGCGCTTCTCAGAGGTTTGCTGCTGCTTCGCCGCGAGGTCGGTGGAATACGAGCAACTGTTCTGTTGTCGCTGGCTGATTTCATCATCGTTGTTTTCCCCTATTATCTGCTCGCCGCAGCGAGGGATGCGACCGCGGTCGTGGCCTTCGACATGTTCTACAAGGTGACGCGCTTTGCCGTGCTGAGCTACCTGATCGGCGCGGAGACCGTCCTGCCGCATCAGACCCGTGCCGTCCATAACGATGACGCGGCCGGACTGGCCCGCGCAACAGCGAAAGGGTTCATGGTCGGACTATTGCCGATGACTTCGGGCATCGTCGCCATCGCCATGTTCGGGGACAGCATCTTCAGCCTCATCTTGAATCAAGTTGGAATCGTCTCTCCTGTCATGCGCATTGCTATCTGCGCGATGCTTGCCTTCACGCTGATCCAGACAACTTGCCAGATCGCCTTGATCGGCGTTGGGCGATTCGAAGAACTGGCCCGCCGCGCCGGCATCACGTTTGCCGGTATGGCGCTGATCTCTACGCTGACGGTGCTGTTTCATTGGAGCAGCGACGCTTTCATCGTCGCCTATGTCATCGTCTACGGGGCGGGCTCGCTCCTCTATGCGGAGTGCCTTTACGCGCTGAGCCGAGCTTTACCGCGCAATAGTCAGGAAAAGTCCCGGGGGAAGTCCCAAATCGGAACAGTCGAAACGTAAGGATGCGGGATGTTTCCGGCGCGAAGGTTGGTCAAAGCCTGCGCGCGCGATGCTACTTCCTGGAAGCTTGCGCCTCACGTGCCAGTCGTTCCGCCCTCAGGCGCTTGCGGTTTTCGTCGAATGCCTTCCGCGTAGCTGCTACTTCACGCATAGCTTCTTCGGCATCCGCGCGGCGTTTGGCGTCACGAGCCAGCCGTTGCTCGCGATTGAGAACCCGTGGCGGGCGAACTGTAAAATCCTCGCTCATGGCAAGATAACGTCCGAGCGACCCAAAAGTTGCTCGAAAACTGTGCTTCCGGGGAGACAGCCGTCCGTTGAGACGCCGAAACGGAATCTTCGCAGCTCAGACTCCTTCGATGCGCATAGCTGAATCGACGGAGCCGGCTGTAGGCTAACGCCGACTGGCCGAACGCCAGCTTAAAAAAATGGGGAGGCAACAATGTATCGTCAGGCATGGCGGGCGGCCGCGACTCTCGTCGTCTTTGGCCTATTGATCAGCGCGCCGGCACGGGGCGCCGATTCCGAAATCGACAGATTGCTTCGCAGCCCGGTCGGCAAGGACTGGGTGACCAATGGCGGTAATCTGACCAACGATCGCTATTCGACATTAAAGCAGATCGACACGACAAATGTCGGCAAGCTCAAGGGCGCCTGGATGACACGCCTGAAGGGTTCGGGCGTTGGCGGCAAATACTCTTTAGAAGCGTCTCCGCTGGTGAAGGACGGCATTATGTATGTCGTTACCGGCAATGATGACGTCTTCGCGCTCAATGCCAAAACCGGCGAGATCATCTGGGAATACTGGTCCGGCATCGAGCAGAGCATATCCACCGTCTGCTGCGGCTGGGTCAACCGTGGCCTCGCGATGGGAAACGGACTGATCTACCTCGGACAGCTCGACGCCAACGTCGTCGCGCTGGATATGAAGACCGGCAAGGTCGCCTGGAAGACCCCGATCGAAAAGTGGCAGAACGGCTACGGCATCACCAGCGCCCCGCTCTATTATGACGGGATGGTCTACAGCGGCATCACGGGCGGCGAGTTCGGGGTCCGCGGCCGGTTGACCGCGCTCGATGCCAGAACCGGCGAGATCAAGTGGCGCTGGTTCACCCTGCCCGCACCTGGCGAGAAAGGCAGCGAGACCTGGCCGGCCGGTACCGACCATGCGATGCGAGGCGGTGCTGCGATCTGGAATACGCCGGCCGTCGATCCGGAACTCGGCCTCCTCTATTTCGCTGTCGGCAATTGCGGCCCGGACTATGACGGCTCGATGCGCGAAGGCGACAACCTGTTCTGCACGTCCATGGTGGCGCTGAAGGCCAAGACTGGGGAATACGCCTGGCACTTCCAGCAGGTCCACCACGACATCTGGGACTACGATGCAGCGAGCCCGGTTGTGCTGTTTGACACCGTGATCGACGGTCAGCCGCGCAAGGGAATCGCCGAAGCCGGGCGCACCGGCTGGGTCTACATTCTCGATCGGACCAACGGGACACCGCTTGTTGGCATCGAGGAAAAACCGGTGCCGCAGGATTCGCGGCAAAAGACGGCGGCAACCCAGCCGATTCCGAAGGGCGATGCGACCGTGCCGCAATGCGCCGAAAAGATTCCCGGCTATGATGACGTGGGG
>NZ_DASREO010000062.1:0-15268 GCF_035652035.1 Bradyrhizobium sp. | reverse complement strand
TTGAATGGAGCCAGCCTTGCTGAAAGCCTGAAACCAAGGTCCGCCTCTTGCGGCTGACAGGCACCGGGCCCTAGACTCGGGTGCCACATTCTCCGCGCGCGACGCGTCGGATGAGTGATGTCAACGAGGAGGAATTGATGGGTTACATCCTTGTCTTGTTGATTGTGATCTACCTCATCAGTGCGTTTCGCATCCTGAAGCAGTACGAACGGGGCGTGGTTTTCTTCCTCGGCCGATTCGAAGGCGTGCGTGGTCCCGGCCTGACACTGATCTTCTTTCCTGTGCAGCAGATGACGCGAGTATCGCTGCGCACCGTCACCATGCAGATCCCGTCGCAGAAGATCATCACCCGCGACAACGTCTCGATCGATATCGCCGCAGTCGCCTATTATCACATCACCAATCCCGAGCGGGCAGTGATCGCGATCGAGAACGTCTACAACGCGATCAGCCAGATCAGCCAGACCACCGTGCGCAATGTGGTCGGTCGTTTCAGCCTTGACCAGCTGCTCGCCTCTACCGCGAGCATCAACGAGCAGATCAAGAACGTGATCGACCGCCATACCGAGCCGTGGGGTGCGCAGGTGACGGCGGTCGAGATCAAGGACATCATGCTGCCGGAAAACATGCAGCGCGCGATGGCGCGCGAAGCGGAAGCCGAGCGCGAGCGCCGCGCCAAGATCGTCGCCGCCGAAGGCGAATACCAGGCCGCGGTGCGGCTGGGCGAGGCCGCCGACATCATCACGGCGCACCCGGTCGCGCTTCAGCTGCGCACGCTGCAAACCATGGCGGAGATCTCGATCGAGAAGAACTCGACCATCATCTTCCCGGCGCAGTTCATGACCACGGTGCAGGAGGCGCTCGCGATGCTGAAACAGGATTCGGCGAGCAAGTAGGGGAGGGACCAAGAACGTCTTTGCCTGCATGACGCAAGCTTAATCTAGCTTGCAGATTTGTAATGGGCTCGCGTCCGAACGACGCGCCCGAACGTCCCCACAAACCGTTAGAGGAGAGTGGAGACGTGCGATGAAGATGCTGTCCTGGTCGCGTTATCACACCCGCCCGTGGCTGTCGGCCTGTGTCGTGCGGCGGCGCGATCTGGCAAAGCCGCGCGCGGGGCGTTGGTATCGCCGCATGATGAGGCGGCTTCGCCGGAAAATTGAGAAACTGAAGCGTCTTTGGCTAGACTAATTGGCGGAAAGCGCTTTCACTCTGGCTTTTCTGACGCGCCGGTTTCATGCATCGATTTCACAAAACTCTGCCGGTCTGGGTTCGCGCCGTTCTGCTGGCCGGTCTGCTCGGCCTTGTCGGCGGCGCCGGCCTGATCGCATATCGTTTCTACGAGCGGCCGAGGACGCTGACGGTCGCGGTGGGCTCGTTTGACGGCGAAGCGCGGCGGGAGGCCACGTTGATCGCGGGGCATCTCGCCACGTCGAACGCGCCGATCCGGCTCAAAATCGAAAATGTTGGCAGCGTGCTCGATGCCGCCAAGGCGTTTGCTTCGGGCAAGGCCGATCTCGCCGTGGTGCGCGCCGATGTCGGTGACCTCTCGCAGGCGCGCGCCGTCGCCGTGATGGCGCAAGGCGTGGTCATGATCGTGGCGCCGCCGGGATCGAACATCACGTCCATCGCGAAACTCCGCGATCACACCGTCGGCGTGGTCGGCGGCGAGATCAATCATGGCGTCGTGGAGGCGCTGAAGAAGGAATACGATTTTACGCAGGCGCACGTGACCTTCAAGGACATTTCGCCGTTCGAGGCCAGGCAGGCCGTGCAGACCAAACAGGTGGCGGCGCTGATCGTGGTGACGCCGCTCACCGACAAATATCTGTCGCTGATCAAGGGACTGTTTCGCGAGGGCGCAAACGCCTCGCCCGTTCTGATCCCGATCGATTCCGCCGGCGCGATCGCTGACGCCAAGGGACCCTATGAGAGCTTCGACATCCCGAAGGGCACGCTGCGCGGCGCGCCGGCCGTGCCCGAGGATGACGTCACCACGCTGCGGGTGCAGTATCTCCTCGTCGCCAACCGTCATCTGAACCAGCAACTGGTCGGCGAACTTGCCAAGCGCGTGATGTCCGCGCGGCGCGATCTCGCCTCCGAACAGCCGCTGGTCACAGGCATCGCGACGCCGACGCTGGACGCAGACGCCTATATCGCCGTGCATCCCGGCGCTGCCGCATACTACAATGGCACCGAGGAAAGCTTCATGGACCGGTGGAGCAACGCCATCTATCTCACGCCGATGGCGCTCGGCGCGCTGGCGTCGATATTTGCGGCTGCGTGGCGTTTTCTCGGCATCCGCGGCAAGGCCCCTGCGCAGGGAACGCTGGAGTTGCTGTTCGCATTGCGCGAGCGCATCCGCGACGCCGCGGATGAGGCCGCCTTGCGCAAGATCGAGGACGAGATCGAGGCGACGCTGCGCGCGCAGCTCGCGAACTCGGATGACGAGCAGGGCGGATCGGAGCGGCTCGCCGCGATCGGCCTCGCGCAGCGGCTCGACAATCTCGTTCATCACAAGCGGGTGGAGCTTACTTCCGTCATTGCGAGCGGAGCGAAGCAATCCAGTTAGAAAAAGATGGATTGCTTCGGCGCTTTCGCGCCTCGCAATGACGACGGTTGGGCCGCTACTTGCTCATCGCCGGTCTCCCCCAAACCCACACCAGCACGAGTGCGACAATCGCGACTATGGACAACAGCGCCCAGGCCTCGTTGACCGACATCGCGAATGCCGCGCGCTCGACCATCGGGCGCACATAGGCTTCGATCGTCGCCTGCGTGACGTCGGGCGGCGGATGCAGAAAGAGCTGCACATCGAGTCCGATCGCCTGCGCCGCGCTCACATCGCCCGCGATCAGCCGGTCGCGCAGCGCCTCGCCATGGCCGACGGTGCGGCCGTAAAGAATTGTATCAATGACCGCGATGCCGATTGCCCCGCCAAGGTTGCGCATCAGGTTGAACAGCCCGCTCGCATCAGGCACTTGCGCTGATGTCAGCGCGCCGAGTGCGAGTTGTGTTGGCGGCAACAGGCAGAACATGATGGCGATGCCGCGCAGAACCTGCGGCAAAAACATCTCGTCGAAATCGGCGGTCCGGCTCTGGAATGCGCTCAGGCCCAGTCCGATCGCAAACAATGCAAAGCCAAAGGCCGAGAGTTTGCGCGGATCGAGCCGGCTTTGGAGATAGCCGGCAACCGGTGCGGCGATGAGTTGCGCCACGCCCGTCACCAGCATGATAGTGCCGATCTCGAACGCGTCATGACGGCGGACATAGGCCAAAAACACCGGCATCAGATAGACCGAGCCAAACAGGCCGACGCCGAGACAGAAGCTTAAGCCGCAGCCGACAGCAAAGGCCCGCGCGCGTAGCGTGGTGAGTTCGACGACGGGATGGCTTGCCTTGACGGTTCGCGCCACGAAGACAAGACCGCAGACGAAGCTCGCCACGAAAAGCGCAAGCGGCCGCAGGCTCAGCCAGCCGTCTTGCGGCGCCTGTTTGAGGCCGATCTCGAGCGTGGCGAGCGCAACCGCCATCAACAGCAGAGAGAGGCGATCGAGAACCTTGAACTCCGCGAGATTGACATTGTCCTGCGGCAACAAGAACGGCGTCGCGACAGCCGCACATAGTCCCGGCGCGACATTGATCAGAAACAGCCAATGCCACGACCAGGTGTCGGTGATCCAGCCGCCGACAACAGGGCCGACCGTCGGCGCTAGCACCGCGACGATGCCGGCAAGCGTGGTTGCTGCAGGGTGAAGGCGCAACGGGAACAGCAGGAACACAGCCGAGAACACCGCGGGGATCAGCGCTCCGCCGGCGAAGCCCTGGACGATGCGAAAGACGATCAGACTGGCGAAATGATCGCTCGCCGCGCAGCCGATCGAGGCGAGCGTAAAGAGCGAGATCGCGGCTGTGAACAGCCAGCGCAGCGAGAGCAGCCGCGTCAGCCAACCGGTCAAGGGGATCGCCGTGATCTCGGCGATCAGGTAGGCCGTCTGGATCCAGCTCATGGCATCGCGCGAGATGCCGAGCGCCTCCTGGATGGCGGGCAGGGACGTCGCGACCACCTGGATGTCGAGGATCGCCATGAACATGCCGAGGCACATCAGGATGAAGCCGAGCCATCTCTTCAGGCCTGCATCCGCCGGCAGCTCGATGGCATCGCGCGCCAGTGCAGCCTCGGTGATAGTGTCTTCACTCATGACGTTGCTTGCGCGAGACTTGCAGCGCGCGGTCCTCGGCGCGAATCCGGATGAAGATCACGACGGCATTGAGCGCCGTGAACAGGACAGCGATTTCCGGCAGGTGCAGCACCAACGGCAGCACGGTGATCTCGCCGCACACGACACCATAATTGGGATGGCGGAAATAGCGGTAGGGGCCGTCCGTCACCAACGGCGCATTCGGCAGCACGATGATGCGTGTGGTCCAGCGCGGACCGAGCGTTGCCATCACCCAGGCGCGCAAGGCCTGAAGCACGAGGTAGGCTGCGATCGCGGCGGGCATGATCGGCTTGTCATGGCCAAAGCCCCAGAGCGCGGCGAGCCATGAAGCGTGCACGGCGACCATGAGCGGATAGTGGCCGGGCGCGACTTCAATGGCGCCTCGCGCCTTCAGCCGCTCCGTGTTGTGGCGGGAGAGAATGAGTTCGGCGCCGCGCTGCGCCGTCACCAAAGCGAGGATGACTTCGGCCGGGCTCACGCCGCGCGCCGCAGCGAGACGCAGCTCGCGGTAAAGCCCGGGCCGAGCGCGGTGAGCAGCGAGCGCTGCGGCAGGCCCTTTGCCAGATAGCGTTCGAGGATGAACAGCACCGTCGGCGCCGACATGTTGCCGTAATCGGCGATGACCGCGCGCTCGTGCTCCAGCGTGCCTTGATGCAGCGACAGCGCGGTCTCGATCGCATCGATCACCTTGGCGCCGCCGGGGTGACAGATGAACCTGCCGTAGTCTTCCATGTTGCGGTCCATGCGCGCGAGGATCTGCGTCAATGCAGGTTTAAGTTCGGCCGTCACGAATTCCGGCACGGTGCGGCGCAGGATCACGCCGAAGCCCAAGGGGTCGACATTCCATCCCATCACGTCGAGCGTATCGGGCCACAGATGCTCGCCGGCCGCCTCGATCAGCGTGTCGCCGCCGTCACCCGCGCGCAGCACGATCGCGGCGGCGCCATCGCCGAACAGGCTGGTGGCGATGATGTTGGCCTTGGTGAGTTCGTCGAGCCGCAGCGCCAGCGAGCACAGCTCGATCGTCACCATCAGGACGTTGCTGCCCGGCCGCGCTTGCGCCAGGCGGGAGGCGATGGACAGACCCGAGGCGCCGCCGGCGCAGCCGAGACCGAACACCGGCACCCGCGAGATGTCGGAGCGAAATCCCATCCGCGTCGCGACGCGCGCATCGAGGCTTGGCGTCGCAATGCCGGTCGAGCACACCGTGACCACGGTGTCGACGTCGGTAGCGTTAAGGTTGGCGTCGGCCAGCGCCTTGTTCGCCACTTCGATGAACAGGGCTTCCGCGCCCTCGAAGAAGGCCGCCGTGCGCTCCGGCCAGCCGCGCTGCGTCAGGTACCAGTCGAACGGCTTGACGCCGTGACGCTTGATGATTCCGGTGTTGGCGAAAATGCCGGCGAAGCGGTCGTAGTCGGGAAAGCGGCTGCCGAAAACGTCCCAGGCGGCGCTCAAAATATCCTTTTGCAGGAAGGTGTGGGGAGGGACCGAGGTCGCAAGTGAGAGCAGCGCGGCCTTTGGGCCCACCTTGGGCATTACCATGGACATGAACAGATCTTCCGTGTCGATTTCCATCATTGAACAGGAACAGCGGCCGGCGGGTTTTATTTCAGAGGATTGCGCTGGAAGCGTCACTTAAAAGTGGTTTGTCTTGAAGCTGCCTTGAGGTTTTTGTTGGGACTTTTCTTGAAGTCTTTCTCGAAGCTGTCCCGCTCGAAGATGTCGTGGGAGTGTTTTGCAGCGCCCGGCGGCTTGCGCGGACAAGACGCGCGCGCGTGCATGGCTTCAAGCTTGAAATGGCTCCACGCTTCAAACGGCTTCAACCTTCGCATGGCTTCAACCTTCAAATGGCTGCACGCTTCAAGCAGGGCTGCGACGCGAAGCCGTCTTGATGCTAAGAACATGTCCTGTCGCGTTGCTGATTGTTGCAGGAAGAGTCGCATCGGAGGCCAATGCGCCGGCGGGAAAAAGCGGCAATCTTGCGGCCATGAGCTCCGCCTTTTGTTGAAGAGGTTCTATTGTCGGAGCGATGCTCCGACCGGCCTTGACCAGCCTTGAGCAGTCTTGCCGGGGCGGTTGTTCCTTGGCATACTTTCCACCGGGACGAGGGGTTCGACTTGCACGCCTCGCCTCACCCGACCCCGCGAGAAAGCGCGAGATGAAAAACAGCACATCTGCTTCGGAAGTCAGCGCCACGCTCGGTTATCCCTCGACCGAGACCGTGCAGGGCTTGCGGCTGTTCAAGGCCTTCATCAAGCTCTCGCCGGCGCAGCGCTCCGAGGTGCTGGCCTGGATCGAGCATCTGGCCACAGATCCCACCCCATGTCCCGGCGGCACGAAGGGCCGCTTCACGCCGCGCTGAGGCTAGCGTGGCGGTCAGAAGTCCGCACCGCTGGTGCCGCGGGTTCTTCGTGCGGACTTCTGAACCAAAGCCACACTAGTGAAGCGACTCTGACGTTCCTTTCAGTTTCGCAGCGTCATCTTCAAAGGAACGTCAGGGTCAAAGCTTCACTAGAATCATATATTTGCTAGTGTCCCTTTGGTCCTGACATTCGCAAACGAACCCGCTGCGACATGATACGAATGTCAGAACCGGGACACTCGAATCATGAGTTTGCTGGTGTCCTTTCGATTCCGAAGTTCGAAACGTGGCTCCGAAAAAGGCGACGAACTTCGGAATCGGGACACTAGCGGCCTGCGAGTTCTTGCCTCTATCGCCCTTGCTGACATTCGCCTCAGCGCCTGAACTGTGCTAATTCCGCAAGGCCCAGGCTCAAGCAAAGTAGAGGGATGGTGGCGATGTCCGAACCGAAACTGGAAGTGCCGGCTGAATTGCGCGATCTGGCCGAAAAGACCATCGACCAGGCCGAACAGGCGTTCAGCATGTTTTTCGATGCCGCCAACAAATCGGTCTCCTCGATCTCGACGCCCGGCACGGAAATATCGAAACAGGCGCTCGCCTTCACCCAGCAGAACATGAAGGCCGCGTTCGAACACGCGCGCAAACTCGTGCACGCCACCGACCTGCAAGAGGCCATGCAAATCCAGTCGGAATTCCTGCGCAGCCAGTTCACCAATGCCGGCGATCATATGCGCCAGATCACCGGCGATGTGATGTCGGCAGCGCAGAACTCGATGAAGAAGAAGTTCTAGCCGCTCGAGCCGTTCGAAGAACGGCGTCGCTTCCGCTAGCCTGTGGCGCGGGCATCGACGACTTAAAGTCGCGGGAAAGCAAAGACGTGGATGGCCGGAACCCGTCCGGCCATGACAGCGTCCGTTAGGACGCGAATTTCGCGCGCCGAAAAATCCGGCCATGACTTTTCAGGCCGTGAAATTGCCGCGCAAATTTCGAAAAACGGCGCCTGAAGGTTCAAATCGCCTTCAGGAAGCTCTCATGCGCCGCGCAGCCGTTGCAGCGATAGGTGAGCAGATTGAGCTTTCCGTCGCGTGGCTCAATCAAAACCAGCTTCATCCTGTCGTTGCACTTGATGCAGCGCATCTCGGTCGTGGTCTGAAAGCTCGTACAGGTAGGCGTCGGTCGTGGAAGGTCCAGCACTCGCTTTTCCTTTCGCGGCTGATTTTTCCTTTCCGTTTTTCAACGGGGTAGCACCGACTCACGCAACGTAACTGCACGTCATCATTGTGTACCATTCCTGACACAATGAAAAGGAGCAGGTATCAACCTACTTTTCGGGCAGGTCGAGGTTCAGGTTCCGTCGAGGGAACCGCGAGGTTGATGACTTCACCTCTCCAGGCAAGCGCCGAGACGTCGCATCGCGGCAGCGACAGCTTCTCATCCTCGCGAGCTTGTTCCTCGCGAAGCACTCTCGCAGGTTAATGCGGAGTCCCGAGCCGGGCATTATGAAGTGATGTGGACAGCTCCGAGCGCTACATCGAACAGGCCGAGTTCTTTCGGATGATCGCGGAGACCACGCGCGATCCCGGCGCGCGCGCCTGCCTCGAATATGTGGGCCGGAGCTATGAGGTGCTGGCCAGAAGCCAAAAGCAACTGGAGCAATTGGAAAGGGCGGCGCAACACGTGCGCCAGCTTTATCGCCCCCTGCCAGGTCTCGGTTCGCAATCGCTCCCCCCCCCCACGCGGGCGAGAAGAAGTGAACCGACCCATCAATGATCGCCGTCGATTGACGTCTATGGATACGGCGCGGGTCCCATCTTGGCGATCAGCGGGTTATCGGTCGCAACCGGCGAGAGGTCGCTGCTTGCGGTTTGCCCCAGGAACTTGTCGAGCGTCGCCTGGATGTGCTCTTTCGCTTCGTCGGGGCCGCGGTCGCTGAGCCAGGTGTGCTGGTACGGCGTCTTGACGATGTCGATGCCGTCGACCTTGGCTTCCGCCGGCGTCGGCAGCACGCCGGGATCGGTCTTGAAGTTAGGATCGGTCGAGCGGAAGGACAGGATCTTCATGTGCTTGTTGAGCACGAAGGGAACGCGCAGATTGTCGAGCGTGACGACCTTTGACACGACGTCGGGGTGTTCCGTCGCGAAGTACATCGCGATATCGCCGCCATTGGAATGGCCGACCAGCGTCAGGTGATCGTAGTTGGCGTTCGGCTGGAGCTTCTCCAACTCGCCGACGACGAAGAGGATGTTGGCCTCGCCCTTCTTGTAGACGTCGAGCCGGCCAACGTAAGGCAGGCCCACCTTCGTGACCAGCGGCGGATCGCTCGGATTGTCCTGCTGGACGCTCGCCACCAGATAGCCGCGCGCAGCCAGCACGTTTTCCAGGAATGAGTATTCGGTATTCTTCACCGTGTTGCCGTTGGAGATGATGGCGACCGGCAGCTTCCAGATGCCCTCATTGGCCTTTCGCTCATAGTCGCGGCGCACCGCAAGATCGACCGCGACCTGCCGCTGCCGCGTCGTGTCGAACAGGTTGAGCGTCTCATGGCGAATGGCCCACTTGCTGGCGGCCACGTAAAGGCCGCCCGACAGCAGGCAAATGCAGGCCAGGACTGTGAGGGCCCGTTTCATCGTTTCCAACCCGATGTTTTGTTTCTCACAATATGGTGTGTCAACGCGGCAAAGCCGCGCCGGGAACAGCGCCAGGGAGAATTAAATTTCCGAAACCTGCGACTTTTTGCCATGCAACCCTGCCTCAGCCGGCTTTCCTTGGGCTGTCATCCCCTCCAGGTTCCCATTTGTCGCAGGGGCGGGAGCGTTGGTTTTAGGATTCTTGCGGGCGCCTCGGGTCACCTCTCCCCGGCGGGGAGAGGTCGGATCGCTCCTGGCGATGCGTCAGCATCGTCCGGTGCGATCCGGGTGAGGGGGCGCTGCCCTCACGAGAGACCGTAACCACTCACCCCAGCCCTCTCCCAATGGGAGAGGGCGCACACCTCCATCGCGGTTCGAGTGCTACCCGCTCCCGCCGTGCTACGGCAACGCGGCGCCGGCCTTTTGCTTGATCATCGCGACCACGGCATCGATCGCGGCCGAGATCGCACCGCGCCGGTAGGCCCAGCGCGGGTCGTCGGTGGGCGGGGCTGATATCACCATGGTGGCATTGGCCTCGAACAGCAGAAGATCGCCGTCCGCGTTCAGGCCGAAATCGATGCCGGCATAGTCGAGGGAAAGCCGCGCCAGAACAGCATGCAGCGCGGCCATGGCCTTGTCACCGAGCACGCCTGGCATGTCCTTCAGGAACGCCATTTCCTCTTTGCGATGATCCGGCTCGTCGGCCATGTCGGAGGTGAAATAGTGCACCTTCCAGTTTCGCGAGATCGCGAGGTGCAGCGGGAAGAGCTTTCCGCCGATCATCATCACGCGGTATTTGCGGGCGTTGCCGTCCTTTCCCCGCGCGTCGAGATATTCGATTGCCAGCAATTCCTCGCCCGGCAGCTCGCTCACTGCGGCCGAAAGATCGGCGGCGTTTTCCACCAAAACGAAATTGCGGCCCGTGTGATAGCCGGGAGAGCGCAACAAAAGCGGGAAGATGAAGCCGTGCCCGGTGAGCCAGGCGAGGCCGGCGGTGTCGTTGAGGCGCGATCGCGGCACGGACAGCACTTTCGGCGTGATCACGCCGGGCAGGTTCGCAAGTTCGGTGGCGTTGGCGAGGCGTCCGGTTCTCATCACCGCAGCGGGTTCGTTGATCACGGTGACCGTTGCTTTTTCGGTAAGGCGTTGAGCTGCGGCAAGCGCCACCTGACACAAATCTGCGTCGCCGATCGTATTGAAGATCAGCGCGTGCGGCGGCAACTCGGTCGCGGGATCGAGATGGTCCGCGACGACCACCGTGGTCAGGAACACGCGCTCGTCGAGAAACGGCGCGGTCGGAATATTGCCGCCACCGGATGACACAAGTTGCAACAGCGGGATCGGCGGACCGCTGCCGCGATAGGGCAGCGTCGAGACCGCGTGTCCGCGAAAGCCGCGTCTGAAATGCTCGCGCGCACCGTCGCGATCGCCTTCGTCCGATTTGACCGCGCCCAGGCCTTGATGGGCGGCGGCGTGATCGGGATCGGCCTTCAGCGCTGCCTCGTAATGTGCGCGCGCCTCGGCATGGCGGTTGGCGCGGAGCAGGAGGTTGCCAAGGTTGACGCGCGCCATCGGATGATCCGGATGGTGCAGGATCGCCTCGGCATAGACGCGGCAGGCGGCGTCGATCGCGCCCTGGCCTGCGAGCCAGGTACCGAACTCGTTGAGCGCGCTGAAATGCGTCGGATGGCGCTGCAGGATGGCAATGAAGGCCGCCTGCGCTTCCGCTTTGCGGTCGAGCGCCCCCAGCAGCGCCGCGCGCTCGATCTCGCACAACAGCCGCGCCTCGTTATCGCCAGATTGTTCAAGCTGTGCGTCGAGTTCGGCGAGCCGTGCTTCCTGCGCGCGGCGCGGGCGCCAGCCCTCATCCGCCGTCATTTGTCGAAGGTCACGCCGATGCGTTTTTCCTTGCGCCAGACCACGCGGCAGTGCCGCTGTTCCCCGTCGGCCACAAGCACGAACTCGGCCGGGATGCCAACCGGGCTTTGCACGTCGAGCGCGGCCCCCGTTTCGGAAAGGTTGCGTACCGTGCAATCGATCGCGCCGCCGCCGAACTGAATGCTGGCTCCCTTGAGCACCCGGTGCCGGGGTGCGATCCGGTGTTCGTCGTCCATTGTTCTTGCCTGGTCGTGACGATGCTAACGGCGAATTTTCCGCCTGATCCGCAAAATGATCAAGGTTGCCGGATACCCTTTTAGCCCTGTTTTCCACGCCTCAAACGGTGGGAAGCGTCCTTTGGCGTGCCTTCGGTTCCGTCAATTTACGAGAATATCAGAATCGGACGCCCGCGGTTAAGCTCATGGTGTTTCGCGATGTTGCCAGCATTCACAAATGCGAATCGGACCACTCGTAGAGGATGACCGGCCATGATTGATCGCGAATCCCCGAAAGAAATCGCCATCCTCGGCGCGCCGATCGAAATCGGCGCATCGCAGATGGGCACGCTGATGGGGCCGGATGCGCTGCGGACCGCGGGCCTTCTGACCCTGCTCGAAAGCCTCGATTTTGCGGTCGCGGACTACGGCAATCTGAGCGTCAACGGCGTTGCGCCGCTCAACGACATCCCGCCCGACAACGCAAAACACTACCGCGAAATCCAGCGCTGGATCGGCGCCATCAGCGCGCGCGCCTATGAGATGTCGCGCACCGGCGCCATTCCGATCTTTCTCGGCGGCGATCATTCGCTGACCATGGGCTCGGTCAACGGCGTGGCGCGGCATTGCCGCGAGACGGGCCGCGAATTGTTCGTGATGTGGCTCGACGCGCATGCCGATTACAATACGCCGGCGACGACCATCACCGGCAACATGCACGGCATGTCGGCGGCATTTCTCTGCGGCGAGGAAGGGCTCGATGGTCTTCTGGGCGATGAGCCGCGCGCGCCGATCGATTCCAGCCACCTGGAATTGTTCGGCACCCGCTCGATCGACAAGGCGGAAAAGGAGCTCGTCAAGCTGCGCCGCATCTCAGTCGCCGACATGCGCAAGATCGACGAGTTCGGCGTCAGCGTGCTGATCCGGCGCGTCATCGAGAAGGTGAAGGCCGTGAACGGCGTGCTGCATTTGAGCTTCGACGTCGACTTTCTCGATCCTGACGTCGCTCCGGGCGTCGGCACCACGGTGCCGGGCGGGGCGACCTATCGCGAGGCGCATCTGATCATGGAGCTCCTGCACGATTCCGGCATCGTGCATTCGCTCGACATCGTCGAGCTCAATCCGTTCCTCGACGAACGCGGCCGCACTGCGCGCAGCGTGGTCGAACTGATCGGCAGCCTGTTCGGCCAGCAGATCACCGATCGGCTGACGCCGACCAACGCGATCTAGATGCCGCTGAACGGGTCCCGCCGCCCGCGGCGCAGCACGGCCCGCTGGAAAAAACGACCTTTCAGGCCGACTTATCATAGTTTAATGCGCGCCTTTGCCCCGCTGCATAATGATGGCGCAAAGTAGTTTTGCGTATGAGGGAGGCCATTATGACAGGAGCGGTGTTTCAGCCTGAACTGATCGAATTGATGAAGTCCGTGCTTGATGACGCGGTTGCGATGCTCCCGGAAGCAAAGCGAACATCGACCGTCAAAGCCGACATCGCCTCTAACATTTTAGCCAGTGCAGCGAGGGGGGAGCGCGACCCGGTGGTGCTGAGGTCAGCCGCACTGTCCGCCGTTGTGGACTGCAGCCGCTATTCCCACGACCTGTCGCAACATCGGCGAGCGGTTTAAGACAATAGTCGTGGGAGGTCACGAGGTCTCGCGGCCCTCGCGGGCCGGAACGGGAACTTCACTCAACCTGGCTGTTTTGGACATGCAGAACGATCTCTTGCACCGCGCGGACCGGGCCATCGCCGAGAGCGAGAGGCTGCTCGATCAGCTTGACGACGCATTGAGAAAAGCCAGGCAACTGAACGACTGGCATCACGAGCTGCAGCAGCTTCGGACCGACCAAAGATCCCCGTTTATCAATGAGATGAACACGCGTCCGTGACCTCGCTTCTTAAGGTGAAAAGCCCGGCGGAATTTGATAGACTGGTTCCATCATCGGCCAAAGCCGTGCCCTGCGGGCGTCGGTGACTGAGAGACCGGTTGCGCTCCCGCTCGCAGAGCCAGGGGAGCACCGGTATGTGGTGGCCAGGTGTCCGCATTTTCCGTCTTTCATCTCGCGACAAACAGCTGGACGCCCGGCATCTGGCGTCGGGAAAGGCCGCCATTGCGCTTGGCCGCAAGGTGCTCACGGATAATCCTCGGCCCAATGTTCCCGCAATCGGACAGCACGAGAGCAAAAACCCGCCGCGCCAGAAGCCTCCGCTTGAGCCCCGGCTTGAGTCTCGCGAGCGCAATCAGATGCGAATGGCCGCCGACAGAAAAACCAAGGCGCGTGAGCGGCGATCGATCGAGCTGCAACATCTATCCCTTGCCGATGAACATCTCGCAAAAGCCGAGCGTGTGGTCAGGGAGCAGGGGGCCATCATCAGGGGCCTGCGTGACGACGGCCATGACACAAAGCTCGCCGAGGACACCATGAGGGTGTTCGAGGCCAATCTTCAGGTCATGCGCGAGCATCGCGAACTGATCGTCAGAGCCATCGAGGAAGCCGGCTGAACGGAACGTCATGCGTCAACACGCATTACGTTGATGTCGGGCATTTTGCCTGCGGAACACTATCCAAAAGGGGGAGCGGGGACATCGCAGTCCGAGAGGCTCTGCAGATGCCACAGAATGTCACCCAGAAGTTGGTCTCGGCTCATCTCGTGCACGGCAGGATGCGTGCGACCGAGCCGATCTCGATCCGCATCGATCAGACGCTGACGCAGGATGCGACCGGCACGCTCGTGATGCTGGCGCTGGAGTCGATGGGCCTCGATCGCGCGCGTACTGAACTGAGCGCGCAATATGTCGATCACAATCTCCTGGAAACCGACCACCTGAACGCCGACGATCATCTGTTCCTTGAGAGCGCGTGCCGCCGGTTCGGCTTGTGGTATTCGCGCTCCGGCAACGGCATCAGCCATGTCGTGCATATGCAGCACTTCGGCAAGCCCGGCAAATCCCTGCTGGGCTCCGACAGTCACACGCCGGCGGCGGGTGCGATGGGAATGCTGGCGATCGGAGCCGGCGGTCTTGACGTCGCGCTCGCCATCAGCGGCGAGCCGTTTCCGACCGCGATGCCTGCGGTCCTCGGTGTCGAACTCACCGGCGAATTGCCGCCCTGGGTGAGCGCCAAGGACGTCATCCTCGAGATGTTGCGGCGTCGCGGCGTCACCGGCGGCGTCGGCAAGGTGGTCGAATATTTCGGACCCGGGCTGGAGGCGCTGTCCGCAATGGACCGGCACGTCATCGCCAACATGGGAGCCGAGCTCGGCGCAACCACCACGGTGTTTCCGTCCGACGGCAAGACGCGCCGCTTTCTGGAGGCGTGCGGTCGCCCAAATGACTGGCAGGAAATCGTTGCCGACAAGGCATGCAGCTATGACGAGGACGACAAGATCGACTTGTCGAAGCTGGAGCCGCTGATCGCGACGCCATCGAGTCCCGGCAATGTCGTCAAGGTGAGCGAAGTTGCGGGCGAACCGATCTACCAGGCCTATATCGGATCATCCGCGAATCCAGGCTGGCGCGACTTTGCCGTCGCCGCGGAGATCGTTCGCGGCAGCCACGTGCCCCCCGATGTGTCGTTCGACATCAATCCGACGTCGCGCGATACGCTTGAGGCGCTGATCGTCGATGGCCGGCTCGGAGCATTGCTCGCAGCCGGCGCGCGGATCCATCAGACCGGCTGCAATGGCTGCATCGGAATGGGCCAGGCGCCCGCGATGGGGCGCAACTCGCTGCGCACCACGCCGCGCAACTTTCCCGGCCGGTCGGGCACCGAGGAAGATTCCGTCTTTCTCTGCTCGCCGGAAACTGCGGCAGCATCCGCGCTCGCCGGGCGCATCACCGATCCACGAACGTTGCAGAAGGCTCGCCCGGAATTGCACGATCCGGTCCGGCCGGCGATGAACGCGAAGCTCCTTGAAGCCCCGCTCGCCGTCGAACAGGCGCGAGGTGTCCAGCTTGTCAAAGG
>NZ_DASREO010000061.1:0-12225 GCF_035652035.1 Bradyrhizobium sp. | reverse complement strand
AACCTGCGAAGCCAAGGAAAGCCCGCCAAGCTCGCTCTCGTTGCCGTCGCCCGAAAGCTGCTCGTTACCGCTAATGCGCTCGTCAAAAATAACGTCCGCTATACACCCCAGCAACTTGACAGCTAAGACAGTCGCCGGGCTTGCGCCTTCGGCGCATCCCGGAATGACGGAAATCTTACCTAGACCATCGCCTCCAGCGCGCGCTGCTCTCTGACAAGCTTCCAGCTCGCGCAGGGAATATCTTGACGGATCGGATCGATCGGCTTTTCGAAGCGCACCAGCTTCCAGTCGTCGGGATGGCGTACGAAGGCATAGCCGGACTTGCGGGCGAGTGCGATCATCGTCTCGTTGGAGCGCAGCGTATCGCCGAACATCCCGGTCGCACCCAGCGCGGCCGCACGGCATTCGAGGTTGCCGAGCAGCGCACGGCCGATGCCCTGGCCCTGCCAGCGGTCGTCGACGGAAATGCCGAACTCGAAGTTGCCGGTCGCGCCCTCGAAGCCGTAGCGGGCTTCGCCGACGATGACCTCGCGGCCTTCGACCATTATGGCCGCAATCACGCTGAAGCGGTTGTCCTCGCCGGCATGAATGAAATGATCGAGCTGGCTTGGTGGAAGTTCGCTCATCGCACCAAGGAAACGGTTATAGCGCGAACCGTTCGAGAGGTTGCGGAAGTAGCGCTGCAAGGCCTCGCCGTCATCGGGCGTGACCAGCCGGACAGTCAGCGTGGTGCCGTCGCGCAGCCTCAGGTGATCGGTGTGACGCGGATGTTCGAGCAGGCTGAGAACGGTCATGACGGCCTCCCGTCGCATTCAAAGAACGTCGCGGCCGGCGCCCCTCTTTGCGAGGCGGCGCCGGCGCTGGCTGCCTAAGCCCGCCAGAAAGGTTTTTCGGCCTCGCGAATGACATCGCTCCACGACAGGCCGACATCGTGCAGATCCCGATCCGACCAGTGGCTCAGCTCATCGCGCTGACGCCAACGGGTAAACCAGACCTGAAATTGGCGCCCGAACTTGTTCCAGGCGCTCAATTCATGATTATTTGTCACATTTTCGTAAGTACAAAGGGACATTTCGCCCTCCATAATCCTAACGTTTGACGGCATTATCTGTGGATTTCGCAGTTGCGACAAACGACACTTTGAGCCATAATACATGAGATAAGCTCATGATATTGGCGCCATGGCCACCCGACTGCCCTCCCTCAACGGATTACGCGCCTTCGAAGCCGCCGCCCGGCATCTGAGTTTCACCGCGGCCGCGACTGAGCTGAACGTGACCCAGACCGCGATCAGCCATCAGATCCGGCGGCTGGAAGAGGAGCTTGGGATCCGCCTGTTTGTCCGGCAGAACCGCAGCCTGACGCTGACCGCCGAGGCGAAAGAGTATCTCCCCGGCATCCGCGCCGCTTTCAACGATCTTCGGCTCGCCACCGACCGGCTGCTCCGCAAGGACGGCGATCGCGTGCTGACGGTGTCGACGCTGGCGTCCTTTGCCGCCAAATGGCTTTTGCCCCGGCTGTCCTCATTTCAGCAGGTGCACCCCAATATCGACGTCCGCATCACCACCTCGACCAGCCTCGTCGATTTCCGCCGCGATGACGTCGATGCCGCGATCCGTTATGGCCGCGGCCACTGGTCCGGCCTGCGCGCCGACTGGCTGACCGCCGATGAATTGTTTCCGGTTTGCAGTCCCGAACTGTTGAAAGGCGACAAGCCGCTGCGCTGCCCGGAAGATCTCGCTCACCACACGCTTTTGCACTCGAGCGGCGGCTATGACGACGACTGGCGCTTGTGGCTGACTTCGGCCGGCCTGCCTTCAGACATCTCGAAACAGCCGGGCCTGAGCTTCGACCTCGTCCTGATGAGCGTGCAGGCGGCGATCGACGGCCTCGGCGTCGCCATGGGGCGAACATCCTATGTGGAAGGCGATATCGCCAAGGGCCGGCTGGTGGTGCCGTTCAAGATCGCGCTGCCGGCCGATGCCGGCTTCTATCTGGTGTCGCCGCAGGCGCGCGCCGAATCGACGAAACTTTCAGCATTCCGAAAATGGCTGCTGACCTCGGTCCAAAATGGATCAAAAGTCGCCTGATTTACGGTTGGTCCGCGCTTGATGACGTGGCAGATTGTTCCGACAACATGACCGCGCTCGCCCGAAAACGGGCCAATGCTACACGCGGGACCACAGGGAGAAACCGGTAATGACGCCTCCGTCCAGTTCGCCACCCGTTCAACTCAAATCGCGAATTGGCGCCATTCTCCGAGCAACCAGCGGCAATTTCCTCGAGCAGTTTGACTTCTTCCTGTTCGGCTTCTACGCGCAAGATATCGCGAAGGCATTCTTCCCGGCCGCGGACGAGACCGCTGCCCTGCTCAACGCATATGGCGTGTTCTGGCTCGGAGCCCTGATGCGCCCGGTCGGCGCCGTCGTGCTCGGTGCCTATATCGACCAGATCGGCCGTCGCCAGGGCCTGATCGTCACGCTGGCGCTGATGGCGCTTGGAACTGTGGTGATCGCCTTCTGCCCGTCCTATGCGTCGATCGGCATTGCCGCGACGATCATTGTGCTGATCGGCCGGCTGATACAGGGTTTCTCGGCCGGCGTCGAACTCGGCGGCGTGTCGGTTTACCTTTCCGAAATAGCGACTCCCGGCAACCGGGGATTCTACACCTCGTTCCAGTCCTCCAGCCAGCAGGTCGCCATCTTCGTTGCGGCAGTCATCGGCTTTGTGCTGCGAGAATACATGCCCGCCGACACCTTCCTGGATTCGATCGGTGGGATTGCCAAATGGCGTATCCCGTTCTTCATCGGCTGCATCATCATCCCGGTCATTTTCATATTGCGGCGTTCGCTGGAAGAAACGCCGGAATTCCTGGCGATGAAGAAACATCCGACTGCGCGCGAGGTGTTTACCTCGGCATTGGAAAATTCGCATATTGTCGTTCTCGGCATGATGATCGCCGTTCTGACCACGACGACCTTCTACTTCATCACGGTGTATGCACCCGGTTTTGGCAAGCAGCTCAACCTTTCTCCGACCGGGACGTTGCTCGTAACGCTTCTCGTTGCCGTCACGAACTTCATCTGGAATCCGGTCGGTGGCGCGCTATCGGATCGCGTCGGCCGAAAACCCGTGCTCGTCGCAATCGCCAGCCTGTCATTCGTGACGGCCTATCCGGCGCTGCACTGGCTCGCGGCCGAGCCAACGCTTGCAAAACTGCTGGCAGTCCAGATGATGTTCTCGTTCTATTTTGGCGTCTACAGCGGCACGATGCTGGGGTGTCTGGTTGAGATCGTGCCGAAACACGTCCGCACCACCTGCTTCTCGATAGCGTTCGCACTGGCCGCAGGCATCTTCGGCACATCCACCCCCTTCGTCTCCACCAAACTGATCAGCATGACAGGCCAGGACAAGGCCTCGCCGGCGTTCTGGCTGATGTTCGGCGCAGTGCTTGCCATCATCGGCGCGCTGACCGTCTACAGCGACGGCGAAGAGGCGGCAAAGGCGCGGGCCCTCGCCGGCTAATCATGCCGGTGACATGTACCGCCCTGCGTCAATGCGGGTTCTGATTTCCATGCGGACGAGATAACGAATTGCATGGTCGACTTAACCCGCAAATACGATGTGCTCGTGATCGGCGGCGGCAACGCGGCGCTGTGCGCGGCGATCAGCGCGGCCCGCGAAGGCTCGTCGGTGCTGGTGCTGGAAGCCGCGCCAAAATTCTATCGCGGCGGTAACACCCGGCACACCCGCAACATGCGCTGCGCCCATGACGCCGCGACCGAGATCCTCACCGGGCCTTACACCGAAGAGGAGTTCTGGGAAGACCTGCTTCGCGTCACCGGCGGCAAGACCGACGAAGAACTGGCGCGGCACATGATCCGTGAGTCCAAGGACGTCCTGCACTGGATCGTCCAGCAGGGCGTGCGCTGGCAGCCATCGCTCGGCGGCACGCTCAGCCTGGGCCGGACCAACTCGTTTTTCCTCGGCGGCGGCCGGGCGATGCTGAACGCGCTTTATCTGACGGCCGAACAACTCGGCATCGACGTCCTCTACGATGCCGAAGTTATCGATCTCGACATCACTGAGGGCATGTTCCTGTCGGCTACGTTCAAGCACGGCGATGGCAACGCCACTATCAAGGCTTCGGCGCTGGTCGCCGCGTGCGGCGGCTTTGAAGCCAATATCGAATGGCTGAAGCAATACTGGGGCGAGGTCGCCGATAACTTCCTGATCCGCGGCACGCCGTATAATCGCGGCTCGGTCCTGAAGGTGCTGCTGGACAAAGGCGTGCAGGACATCGGCGATCCCACTCAGTGCCATGCGGTCGCGATCGACGCGCGCGCGCCGAAATTCGACGGCGGCATCATCACGCGGCATGACTCGGTCGTGTTCGGTATCGTCGTGAACCGCGACGCCGAGCGTTTCTACGACGAAGGCGAAGACATCTGGCCGAAGCGTTACGCGATCTGGGGGCGCCTCGTCGCCGCCCAGCCGGGCCAGATCGCCTACATCATCTTCGATGCATCTTCGCGTAACAGCTTCATGCCGACGCTGTTTCCACCGATCGAGAGCGACACCATCGCTGGTCTCGCGAAAGAGCTGACGCTCGATCCCAAGGCGCTGGAAAAGACTGTCGCCGGCTTCAACGCCACCGTGCGGCCCGGCACCTTCGATCACACGATCCTGGACGACTGCCGCACCGAAGGATTGACGCCGCCGAAGACGCATTGGGCGCGCAGAATCGAAAAGCCGCCTTATTACGCCTACCCGGTGCGGCCCGGCATCACCTTCACCTATCTCGGCACCCGCGTGAACAAGCAGGCCCGCATGTTGATGAAGGACGGCAAACCATCCGCCAACATGTTCGCGGCAGGTGAAATCATGTCCGGCAACGTGCTGGGCCAGGGTTACGCCGCCGGCATGGGCATGACGATCGGCAGCGTGTTCGGCCGGATCGCGGGTCAGGAAGCTGCGAGGAATGCGAGGAACTAGCGTCGTACGCAGCCAACGACTCAGTGCGAGCGAAACAAAGAAAAAATGGAGGAAACCATGTCGCGATTGACCATTGCCGCCACAGCGGCAGCCCTGATGTCGGCCAGCTCCGTGCAAGCCGCCGATCCCATCTCGCTGCGCGACATGGGCTCATTTCATGTCGGCGGACGTCTGGTCGAGATCAGCGGCAAGCCGGTCAAGGAAGTGACGTTCACACCCGGCGGTGTGCCGGCGAAGGTCGACCCGAACGGCACCTACCAGGTCGAGCAGATGTATGTGCAATACTTCCTGCCCGCCAACGAGCACGGCGCCTTTCCGCTGCTGATGTGGCATGGCGGCGGATTGACCGGTGTCACCTGGGAGACGACGCCCGACGGGCGCGAAGGCTGGCTGAATTATTTCTTGCGGAAAGGCTGGAGCGTCTACAACTCCGACGCCGTGGAACGCGGGCGGGCGGGTTGGGCGCAATACCCCGACATCTTCAAGAGTGAGCCGGTGTTTCTCACCACCGCTAATCCGTTCGAGCGCTTCCGCATCGGCGACGGGCCGAACTCCTACGATCCGGATCCGGCCAAGCGCAAGGTGCTTCCGGGTAGCCAGTTCCCGGTCGACGCCTACGACAACTTCGTCAAGCAGGGCGTGCCGCGCTGGACCACCACTGACGACGCAACGATCGCAGCCTATATCGCCGAGGTCGACCGCGTCGGCCCCTGCATCATCATGGTGCATAGCCAGGCCGGCAGCTTCGGATTCAAGGTCGCCCAGGCGCGGCCCGACAAGGTGAAGGCGCTGATTGCAATCGAACCCGCTGGAGTGGGCGATCCCGCCAAAATCGATGCGCTGAAGAACATCCCGACCCTGATCGTCTATGGCGACTATATCGACCGCGATTCGCGCTGGCCGAAAATGCGCGCCACCGGTGTTGCCTTCGCCGATGGCATCAAGGCCGCCGGCGGCAGTGTCGACGTCGTCGATCTGCCCAAGGTCGGCATCAAGGGCAATTCGCACATGATCATGATGGACAAGAACAATGCGGAAGTTGCCGGCTTGATCCAGAACTGGCTGGAACGCAAGGGTTTGACGAAGTGAACATCGCGACAAAGCCGTCGAGTGTGCACAGCACTGCGTTGCTGAACGAAGCCGACCGTCTGATGACGGTCTGCAATTCCTGCCGTTATTGCGAGGGCCTCTGCGCGGTGTTTCCGGCGATGGAAATGCGCCGCGCTTTTGCCGACGGCGACCTCAACTATCTTGCTAACCTCTGTCACGCTTGCGGCGCCTGCTACACCGATTGCCAGTTCTCGCCGCCGCACGAATTCAACGTCAATGTGCCGGCGACACTCGCTGCCCTGCGCGCGGAGTCCTGGGCTGCTTACGCCTGGCCACGCGCCCTTTCCAGCCTGTTCGCCCGCAACGGCGTTGCGATCAGTATCATCGCGGCCGTGAGCGTCGTTGTCTTCATTTACGGCTTTGCAGCGTTCAACGACCCACAAGTCCTGCGTGGCATTCACACCGGTCCCGGCGCGTTCTATGTGCTGATGCCGCATAACGCGATGGCCGCTCTGTTCGGCGCGGCCTTTCTCTATGCGATCCAGGCGCTCGCGATGGGCCTTCGTGCCTTCTGGCGCGACATCGGCGAACCCACCGGCACGCTCACCAATCCGCCATCGCTGTGGCAGGCGATGAAGGACGCCGGGCGGCTGCGTTATCTTGACGGCGGCGGCGTCGGCTGCTTCAACGAAGACGAGCGGCCGACCGATCGCCGCAGGGTCTATCACCATCTGACGTTCTACGGCTTTCTGCTGTGTTTCGCGTCAACCTGTGTGGCGACGCTCTATCATTACCTGTTGGCGCGCGAGGCGCCCTACGCCTGGTGGGACTTGCCGGTGGTGCTCGGCACGCTCGGCGGCATCGGGCTCGTGGTCGGACCGATTGGCTTGCTCATGGAGAAGGCCAAACGCGATACCGCGCTGATGGACACCGGCAGCTCCGGCATGGATGCGGCCTTCACGCTCATGCTGTTCCTGACGGGCGTCACGGGCCTTGCGCTTCTGGTCTGGCGCGAGACCTCGGCGATGGGGCCTCTCCTCGCGCTACATCTCGGTGTGGTGTTCGCGCTGTTCATCACCATGCCCTACGGCAAGTTCGTGCACGGTCTTTATCGATTTGCCGCGCTGGTGCGCTATGCGCGCGAGCGGCGGATGATGGCCGAATAGCTCCCGGCGCGACGCTTCGGTGCGGCGGGTTTCACCTCGCTCCGCTCGGCCCATGACGCTATACTCGATGTCTGTGAACGTCTGTAAAAAGCGAATCGGGGCTCCATGATTTCCGCACTGCCCATCGAAACGCCGCCGATCATCGCGACCGAATCGTTCCTCGACGCGGCCGCGGCGGTTGCTCGCCTCGAAGAGATCTATCAGCGCAACACCCAGTTCCTGCGCGATCGTTTTGAGGCCTATATCAACGGCGCAGCACTCACGGCGCGTGTGCGCGCGACCTATCCCTTTGTCCGCATCACGACATCAACGCATGCGCGGCTCGACTCGCGGCTCGCCTATGGCTTTGTCGCCGGCCCCGGTGTGCATGAAACCAGCGTGACGCGGCCGGACCTGTTCCGCGCCTACCTCACGGAACAGATCGGATTGTTGATCAAGAATCACGGCGTACCCGTCGAAATCGGCTGCTCGCTTGAGCCGATCCCGCTTCATTTCGCTTATCGGCGGGACATCAACATCGAAGCAGCGATTACGCATGAAGATGGCGCGCTGACGGCGCGATCGCTGCGCGACCTGTTCGACATGCCGGACCTTGTCGGCATCGACGACGCCATCGCCGACGGCACGCTCGACCTTCCGCAGGGGGCGCCGCACCCGCTGGCGCTGTTCCGTGCGGCGCGTGTCGACTATTCGCTGCGGCGGCTTTATCACTACACCGGCACGGATCCCGAGCATTTCCAGAATTTCGTGATCTTCACGAACTATCAGTTCTATGTCGACGCCTTCGTGCAGACCTGCCAGCAACGCCTTGGCTCGGGCCAGACCGGTCCGGAGGCCTTCGTGGGGCCCGGCAACGTGATCACGCGCAATGCGCATTTGGGTGGCGGCACCACCGGCTCAGCGCCGGCGCGCGCGCCCCAAATGCCGGCCTATCATCTGGTCGAACCCGGCTACAAGGGCATTACCCTGATCAACATGGGAATTGGCCCGTCCAATGCGCGCAACATCACCGATCATGTCGCGGTGCTGCGGCCGCATGCTTGGCTGATGCTTGGGCATTGCGCGGGCTTGAGGAATACGCAACGGCTCGGCGACTACGTGCTGGCACATGGCTATGTCCGCGAGGACCACGTGCTCGATCACGAACTGCCGCTATGGGTGCCGATCCCGGCGCTTGCCGAAATGCAGGTGGCGCTCGAGGAAGCCGTCGGCGAAGTCACCGGTCTTTCCGGCTTTGAGCTCAAGCGCTTGATGCGCACCGGAACGGTTGCAAGCGTCGACAATCGCAATTGGGAAATCAGCGGCCCCGCGGTCATCCGGCGCATGTCGCAATCGCGCGCGGTCGCGCTCGACATGGAGTCGGCCGCGATCTCGGCCAACGGCTATCGCTTCCGCGTGCCCTACGGCACCTTGCTGTGCGTTTCGGACAAGCCGCTGCATGGCGAGATCAAGCTCGCCGGCATGGCGAGCGAATTCTATCGACAGCGGGTCGGTCAGCATCTTGAGATCGGGTTGAAGGCGCTGGAGCGTGTCAAGCAGCAGGAATCGGAGCGGCTGCATTCGCGCAAGCTGAGGAGCTTTGCCGAGGTGGCATTTCAGTAGGGTTCTACAAATCCACCACGACGTAGTCATTTTCGACCGACACGTTGAGTGTCTCGGCCACATACGGCCCCTTCACGACAGCCGCGCCCGGCTCGACGTTGACGGCATAGGCGCGGGTGCGAAATCGTCGAGGCTCGCAATAAGACTGCCCGGTGCGGATATCGAACTCCCAGCCATGCCAGGGGCAGCGGATGATTTCGCCAGGTCGCGTGTATTCGATTTCGCCGGGGTTCGATGATTGCGCGAGCCCAATCAGCGGTCCTTCACACAAGGCCGCGCCTTGATGCGGGCAGCGATTGAGCAGGCCGAAAAACTCGCCATTGACGTTGAAGACCGCGATCGGGCGATCGCCGATGGTAAGAAATTTTCGCGTGCCCGGCGGCAACTCATCGACGGACGCAACAACGTGACGGCTCATCTCGATTTACGCCAGGCCGTATAGCGCTTTGGCATTGCCGAGATAGAACGCCTCGCGATTGGCGTCGCTGACGCCCGGCGGCAACACGCGCGACGGCTCGTCGAAATCCCAATGCGGGTAGTCGGTGGCGAACAGCAATTTGTCCCAACCGACCCATTCGACGATATCGAACAAATGATCGCGCCGTTCCGGATCTTCCATCGGCTGCGTCGTCCACCAGATGTGGTCGCGGATATATTCCGAAGGCGGCCGCTTCACATGCGGGACTTCGCTCTTCAGCCGCTGCCAGCTGCGGTCGAGCCGCCACGACAACGACGGCGCCCAGCCGAACCCCGCCTCGATCATGATCATCTTGAGGCGCGGATATCTTTCGAACACGCCTTCCAGCACGAGGCTCGCCAGCACCGCCTGCTGGCACTGCGAATGCCCGACCATCTCCTCGATATAGAAGCTCGGCCAGCCCGAAGCCGTGATCGGATTGCCGCCGAAGCCGAAGGCGTGAACGCCGACCGGAAGCCCCGCTTCTTCGGCGGCCTCGTAAATCGGCCAGTAGCGGCGCTGGCCGAGCGGCTCGACAGTGCGGCTGAGCAGCAGTACCTGGACGAAGTTTTTGTCACCCGCACGCTTGCGGATTTCGGCCGCCGCGGTCGGCCCGTCTTCGTTCGCGACGACGATGGAGCCCTTCAGACGGGCATCCTTGCTGGTCCATTTATCGATCTGCCAATCGTTGATCGCCGAGCAGATCGCGGCCGCCAGCTCGTGGTTGCGGATGCCTTGCCCCGTGGCAAGCGGATTGAGCACGCCGAGCACGACATTGTTCGGGTCGAGGTGCTGCCGCTGCATCAACGACAGCGAAGACCCCTGCGGGCCCCCTTCCGGCGGATAGGCGTCGCGGCGCGAGGCGTTGGGCTGCGCCTTTGGATAGGGCGGCCCTTCCATCATGCCCTGATAGGGGTGCTTGCCATAGGTTTCGAGATGGTCGTGCCAGCGCTTGGCAAGGAAGGGATGCAGTTCCGTCGCGGTCGCGCGCGCCGGATGAATGTCGCAATCGGCAATCGCCGTTTTTGCTTGAGCTTGAGCTTTAGCCTCCGCTGACGAGGCCGGCCGATCGCGGAACTGCACGTTCATGGCGTCGTCTCCTGAACTTGCTTCAAGCGCCCGTAGGTCGCGAGCGGATTGTCGATCATGATCTTCCGAATGAGATCAGAGGATATGCCGTCCGGCAGCGCCGCGTTCCCGTCAAACTGCCAGTGCGGATAGTCGGTCGAGAATAGAAGCAATTCGTCCGACTGCATATGGTCGAACAGCCGGTTCAAGACTTGCGGTTCCGGCGGCGCATCGACCGGCTGCAGCGAAAAGCGGATATTGCTGCGCACAATTTCCAGCGGCGCACGGTCGACCCACGGCGTCTCCATGCGGATGCCGCGCCAGAATTTATGCAGCCGCCACAGATACGGCGCGAGCCAGGTGAAGCCGCTTTCCAGCATCACCATCTTCAACTTCGGATGCCGCGCGAATACGCCTTCAATGATCAGGCTGGTGAGCTGGGTCTGGAACGCCTGCGCCTGCGCGACATAATCTTCGATGTGATAGGAGCCCCAGCCCACCGATGTCGGCGGATTGTGATAGCTCGAACCTGCATGAATGCCGATCGGCAAGCCAAGCCGCTCGGCGGCCGTATAGATCGGCCAGTAGGCGCGCTTGCCCAAAGGAATATCGCCCATGACCAGCATCAACACCTGGACGAAACGCTTGTCCTTAGCGCAGCGCTCGATCTCGGCGACCGATTTTTCCACGCTCTGAACGGGAATGACGATCGAGCCGCGCAGGCGGTCATCCTTGTCGAGCCACTCCTTGACCAGCCAGTCGTTGAGGGCACGCGTAAACGCGACTGCCATATCCTCCGAAAACACCATCTGCACGCCGAACAACGGATTGCAGATCGCAAAACGGACGCTGAACGCATCGAGCGCCTGCGCCTGCATGTCCTTCAGGCTCGAGCCCGGCTTGCCCTTCGCTGGCCGCCAGTCCGGCCGCGCCGAGATCGGCGAGTTCGGCGGGTAGGATTGCGAGATGAGGTCCGTCATCCCGCGCGTGGTGACCTGGTCGCGCCAGTAGTCGTCGAGATAGGGCAACAAGCTCGTCAGATGAGGAACGGCCGGATGAAGATCGCAATCCACACCGCCCAGGATCGGTGACGTCACTGGTCTCCTCCTCCCCTCGTTTTGGCGCATTGAAGCAGGGCCGGACTCCGCCCGCAACTCGGCAAAAAGCGATTGCAGGCGTGCTATAAAGCCGGCCTCATTGGACCACCTGAGGAATTGAGCTTCATGAAAGACCTCATTGCGATTGCCGAACAAATTGCCGCCAAACTCGTCGCGCGGAAGCAAACCATCGCGGTTGCGGAGTCCTCGACCGGCGGGCTTATTTCGGCAAGCCTGCTCGCCGTCCCCGGCGCGTCGGCCTATTTCCTCGGCGGCGCGGTGGTCTACACGCGCGATGCGCGTCGGCTTCTCGTCGACATTTCCGACGAGGCCATGAAAGGGATCCGCTCGGCGTCCGAGCCCTATGCCCAATTGCTCGCAGGCCGGACCCGCGAGCGTTTCGCGACGACGTGGGCTCTGTCGGAGACCGGCGCCACGGGACCGACCGGAAACCGCTACGGCGATGCGGCTGGCCACAGCTGCATGGCGGTCGCGGGCCCCATATCGTCGGTCATCACGCTCGAGACCGGCAGCGCGGATCGGCAAGCCAACATGCACGCCTTCGCGGCGCGCGCATTGCATCTGCTGCTGGAGAATGTATCGCGATAACTTCTATTAGTCGTCATTCCGGGGTGAGGCGCCAGCATCGAGCCCGGCGACTGTCTTAGCTGTCAAGTTGCTGGGGTGTATAGCGGACGTTATTTTTGACGAGCGCATTAGCGGTAACGAGCAGCTTTCGGGCGACGGCAACGAGAGCGAGCTTGGCGGGCTTTCCTTGGCTTCGCAGGTT
>NZ_DASREO010000060.1:0-96839 GCF_035652035.1 Bradyrhizobium sp. | reverse complement strand
ATCAGCGTGAGCCCGCCCTGACCATCCGCAATCGTGCTCGCGGTGAAGCCAGCCGGAATTGTCGCGCCGTTGCTGGTGCCGGCGAACATGTTGACGGCGCCGGGCGTCGACGGACCATAGGAGTCGGACCAGGAATTATCGCTCATCGCGTAGTTCTGGGCATAGTTCCAGAGCGCGGTGACGGTGTTGCCGTCGTAGTAGCCCATCACCAGCGCCGGGGTGCCGAAGGCGCCAGAGCCGCCCTTGGTGCCGACACCCGTGTTCAGCGGGAACAGGTCCATCTTGCCGCCGTCATAGGCTTGTTGCTCGGGCGTATAGGCATGGCCCTGATCGCCGCTGATAGCCTGGGTGCGATCGAGGCGGAACGGATTCTGCTGGTTCGGGGCGTTGAGCACGTTGGTGAAGTTCGGGTTGTTGAACAGCAGCGCCTCGGTATCGACGTTGTTGATGTCGCGCGGCGTGTTCCTGGCGGGCTCGAACACCGGCTCGCCGTCCACGTTCATCGCGTTCGGATAGGTGCCAAAATAATGATCGAACGAAATGTTCTCGTTGAAAATGACCACCAGATGCTTGATCGGCGTCTTGGTCGGCAGCGAGTTCGGGTTGACGCCCTTCTTGGCGTTCGACTCGACGTCGTTGATCAGGTTCATGACCGGAGCCAGCTGGCTCTCGATGTTGCCCGCAACCGAACCTGATGTCGTGAAGGTGGCGGCGACGGCGATCGCCGCGGCCGAAGAAAGCAGAACAGATTTGAGTTTAAGATTTTTCATCTTTCTCCCCATTTGCCTCTCAAAACAGTTTTTGAGGCGTGCGGAGGAGACCGATAGAAAGGCTCAATGACACGTATGTGTAGGTTTGACGTCAAAACGGCTTCGTCCCCAGCCGACGGGCGCGTCAGCTCGGGCCTTGAGGTGGCGCCGGCCTTTAGGGCCGGCGCCTATGACGGCACGATTGTGCGATTGAGCGTAAGAACTTAGCTCAGTTCTTGATCTTGTCCTTGCTGTCGACGGTGCCGAAGGTCGGATCGAGGATCAGCTTCGTCGATTTTTTCTGGTTGAAGTCGAACATGTCCGCAATCGAACCGGTCGTGGCGTCGAAGGAGCCACCGCCGAGACGCTCGCCGTTCAGCCAGTTGTCCTCGATGAATTTCGTCACCGAAGCCTGCGTGATCTTGGTGTGGCTGACGAAGTTCTTCTTGGCAAATGGCGACATCACCAGGAAAGGAATGCGGAATCCCGGACCGCAGCGTCCGGCGACTTGCTGGCCACTGAGTCCGGTCGGCTCAGTTGCGCCGGGGGTGCCGCAATTGCCGGTGCCGTTCGCGGCGTCAGCAGGCGAGAAGGACGAGCTGGTGATCACCGGCGCGACGTGGTCGTACTGACCATCCGAGTCGTCATATGTGAAGATGACGGCCGTGCTCTCCCAGTCCGGCTGCTCCTGCAGGAAGTTGATCAGGATGACCAGACCGGTCTGCTCGTCGAGCGCGTTGGAATTCTTCGGATGACCATCCTGGAACGCCGACTGCTTGATGAAGGAAACGGCCGGGAAGTTGCCGGCACCAACCGCCTTCTCGAACTCTTCGAGATCATAGGCGTGGTTGGCCGGGCCGTTATGGCCGATCTCCTTGATGGAAGACGGAGGCACGTGATTCGGATTCGACGTCGACTGGAAGTAATTGAACCACATGTGGTGCTGGATATAGTCGTTGACGGTCCGGCCCGTCACAGAGCTGAAGTTGCTGCGGCCTGCATTGGCAGCTGGCTGGCCCTGGCTGTTCACTCCCTTGCAACCGGTGCTGCCGTTCGCGTTCATGGTTTCCAGGTTGAAACCACCGACGAACGAACCCCACGGAATGTTTGCGGCATTGAGCAGGTCGCCGATGTTCTTGCTCGTCATCTTGACCGTCAGGGCAGCGCCCGGATTGGAGCAGACATCGAGGGTCGGATCGACGTCCTGGATCAGCGTCAGGCTGCCATCGGCATTCGGCACGGCGTCGCCCTCGGCCAAAATGGCAGCGGTGAAAGCCGGCGTGCCGACGGCAGGAACCGACGTGCCGTCAAAGAACGTGGCGCCGGCCGGAGCAGTGAACACCGCGCCGTTGGTCTGGCCGGCCCACATGTTGAGCAGTCCCGGTGTCGATGGACCGTAGGTGTCGGTATAGGCATTGTCGCTCATCGCGAAATTCTGGGCGTAATTCCAGAGCGCCGTGACGGTGTTGCCGTCGAAATAGCCCATCACCTGACCCGTGGTCGCGAACGTGCCGGAGCCGCCGGGACCAGCGCCCGTGCCGCCCTTGCCGACATCGAGCGGGAAGAGGTCGTTCGCGCCGTTGTCGTAGGCCTTCTGTTCGCCCGTGTAGTTGTGACTCTGGTCGGCGGTGTCGGCCTGCGAGCGATCGAGACGGAACGGGTTGGCAGCGCCCGCGCCGTTGGCGGGGTTCAGGTTCGGGTTGTTGTCAAGCAGCGCCGGGCTTGACAGCAGGTTGTTGACGTCGCGCGGGGTATTTTTGGCAGGCTCAAAAACGGGCTCGCCTTCCGGATTGAGAGCGTTCGGATATGTGCCAAAGTAATGATCAAACGCGCGGTTCTCGTCGAAAATCACAACAAGATGCTTGATCGGGGTCTTGGTCGGCAGCGAGTTGGGGTTGCCCCCCTTCTTTGCATTCGACTCGACGTCGTTGACAAGGTTCATGACCGGAGCCAGTTGGCTCTCGATGTTGCCGGCGATCGAGCCGGTCGACGTGAAGGTGACGACGCCAATCAGCGCCGCCGAAGACAGCAGAGCGGATTTGAGCTTCAGATTTTTCATCTTTTCCCCAGAGCTTAAAAGGAGTGATAAAAGCGCGGGGACAGATAGGCAGCATCAATGACGGGCATGTGTAAGTTTCGCGTCAAACCTTTCCGGTTCGCGCGCTCTCGCACACCCGTCGTGCGCCGCGCATAGGCGGCGGCGCAAATCTTTCCTCATCGCGTCTTCAGCTAAGCCACGAGATGGAAAGTTATTTTTTGACTGCGAAAGATTTTCAATTCGCTCATCCGCAGCCGATCAGTTCATCCGGACTCAATTCCAAAATTTTTTTGTTCGCATCGACACGGCGCTTTCATGTTGGCCAACAATGTTGTGGAACATAAGCACGCCTCTGCGAAGAAGACGTGACAACCAGATCAAACTCCTTCGCTGCAGCGACGTCTCAGGTCCCGGCCTGCCGTTCTGCGCTGTAGCAACGCGCCGCCCTGCGTCAGAACGGCGTCAAACGTCGCGCGGCAATCGCAATTGGCACGACGGCAAGCAGCTGGGCCGCGATCGCAAGCGCCACGGTCGCGCCGATGGAGACGTCGTAGAGTGCGCCGAGCGCGGCACTGCCGATAAACCACGCGACCCCGAAGATTGCGCCGAAGACCCCATAGGCCGAGCCCAGCCGCTCGCGCGGGATCATCTGCGCCACAGCCGCCTGCATCGCCGATTCGTGGGCGCCAAGTCCGATGCCCCACAGGAGCGCGCCGATCAGCGAAAGCGTGAAGCCGCCGAAGAACGCGAGCGGCGCGTAAACGGCGACGACGACCGTAACGGGTAGCAAAACGAACAGGCCAAGCCGGTCGAAAAGCTTGCCGATGATGAGCGAGCCAAGCCCGCCCGCTCCCATCGCAAAGGCATAGAACAGCGGTATCCAATCGTTCGTGACGATATGCGTCTTGCTCAAATGAAAGCCGATGAGCGAGTAGTCGGCGAAACCGAAACCAACGAGGCCAGCACCGAGGCAATACCACCAATAAGAAGTTGGATAGCGCCCGAGCTGAGCGGACTGCGGCTCCTTCTCAATGCGGCCGGCATCCGGAAACGTGAAACGCGCGCCGAGAACGAGGAGGAGCGTGACAATGGCGGGAAGCGCGAGGAAGGCGAATGCAAGTTGGAAGTTTCCCTTCCACGCCATGATTCCGGCGACGGCCAAGGGACCGATCAACGCTCCGCACTGGTCCATCGCCTCGTTGACGCCGAACGCCCAGCCGCGCCCCATCTCCTCGCCGGCCTCTGCCAGCATGACGTCGCGGGGCGGGTTGCGCGTGGCGCGGCCGATGCGCTCAAGCAAGATGAGCACGGCGGCGGCCGGCCAGCTTCCGCTCAGGGCAAGCAGCGGTACCGCGACCATCTGCACGATGTAACCGAGAATCGTAATCGACCAATAGAGCCGGCTGGCATCCGCCCAACGTCCCGATACCAGACGCAGCGCGTAACCGAGGAATTCGCCGAACCCGGTAACGGCGCCGACGACGAAGCCACTGGCGCCGAGCATGCCGAGATAAGGACCGGTCACGCTGCGCGCGCCTTCATACGTCATGTCGGCGAACAGGTTCACCGCGCCGAACAGGAGAACGAAGGCAAGGCCCGATCTGGCCGACCAGATGGATTGTGCTTGCGTCGACATGGATCACTCCTGTCGAAGTTCTGACCTACGCATAGTCGAAAAGGAACATGAAGCCGAAGTCCATGTGCAGCTGCTGGTGACAGTGAAACAGCGTCATTCCGGGATTGTCGGCCACGAAGTCGAACTCGACCTCCTGGAAGCCGCCGAGCATCACCACATCCTTGATCACGCCCGCCGTCGGCTTGCCGCCGACACGCACCAGCTCAAAACTGTGCCGATGCAGATGCAGCGGATGGATATCGTCGCTGGCGTTGCGGAATTTCAGCCGATAGCGGCGGCCTTCATGGACCGTGTACGTCGGCTTCATGGTCTCCATGGAGAACGCTTTGCCGTTCAGCGTCCACTGGTTGAATCCGTCCAGCGCGGCGTTGTGCTTGAGAACCGTGAACTCCATCGTTTCGTCAGGCTTGGCGGGCGCGGCGCCGGAATTGCCGAACAACGTGTAGTCCCAGCGATACGGCTTCGGCTTCGTCCACTGCGGCTTGCCCTTGGCGCCGGCGTATTCGACGACGATGCCCATGCCCCGCTTGCGGTCGTCATCGGCAAGGTCGCCCATGACCCAGACGCCCGGATGGTTCATCTCGACAACCGCCGAAATACGCTCCGCCGTCCCTAGCCAGAGCAGCGGCACATCCCGCGGCGTCGGCACAGGGTTGCCGTCGAGCGCAACGATTTTGAAGGCGTGGCCCGGCAGCGCGAGGCTGCGGATCTCGCCGGCGCTTGCGTTAAGCACATGAAACAGAACGCGCTCGCCCTGCTTCACGCGGATCGGCTCGCCATGGGCGAGCATCTTGCCGTTGATCGAGAACAGGTCGTAGCCGACCTCATAGCCCTTGGCCTTTTCCTCGGCTTCGTCATCGGCCTTCTTGCCGATCGCCTGCAGCTCCTTGATCGGCTCGCCGGCGAGAAAGTCCATCGCCATATCGCCGCCGCGGCTGAAAGACGGCGCGAACTCCTTGAGCACCAGAAAGACCTCGCGGTCGTAGGCCCCCGGCTCGTTTTTTGGTTCGATGTAGACCGGGCCGACCTGGCCGGTATAGGTGCCGCGATTGAGATCGCTGCCCGCGACCACATGCGTGTGGTAGAAGCGGAGGCCCGCTGGCCTCGGCGTCAAGGCAATCCGGCGCATCCCGTGTTGCGGGATAAATGGCGTGCCCTCCTCCGCGGAGCCGTCCACCTCGCTTGGTATCATCTGGCCGTGCCAGTGCACCAGTTCGGGCGTATCGGTATCATTGTAGACGTCCACCACCGCGCGCTGTCCTTCCTTGAAGCGCAGCAGCGGTCCCGGAAACTGGCCGTTGTAGAGCGTCGTCGAGACGATATGGTCCGGCGCGAGTTCTATGAGGCCCGTCGCGATCCGCAAGGTGTAATCGGCCTTCTCTTGGGAGGCTTGCGCTTGGGGCGCCTGCTCGGCGGCTTGGACGAGGTGCGAGGCCGAGCCTGCGAGGGGAAGCGTGGCGCCGTAAGCCAGAAGTGCGCGGCGATCGATCTGCACGGCAAGATCTCCCGGTTTCCTGAGCAGCGGCGGCACAACCAATGTTGGCCTTCGCTATCGAGTTTCGATATCGTTATTCGACCACGGTGCTACACCGCAAGTGGAATCGTTCGATCGCGATGCAAGCTCGGCTATTTCTTCATCACTTCGCCAGTGAACTCGCGCAAACGTGTTTTGGCGAGGGCGAGCGCCCGCTTTCCCAACGCCGTTGCCCGATAAAGGGTCCTCACGGTGCGGCCGTCGCGCTGTTTTCGGGATCGCAGATATCCCTTTTGTTCCATGGCATGGAGCATAGGATAAAGCGTACCGGGGCTGAGCCTGTAGCCATGCCGTGCCAATTCGTCGATCATCCATTGACCGTAGACCTCATGTTCCGCAGCATGGTGCAGAACATGGAGGCGGACGAATCCGCTGAGCAGGTCCTTGAACATCATCGGCAGGCGACCTCATCGACCGAAGGAAAACAAAGTCGAACCGTCATCAGTCTGTCAAGTTCGAGCGATGACCACTCAAACCCCGCAAGCACCGAGGATAAAGCGATGAACTGGAATACGCCACGCGACCTCACGGCATCCGCATGGACCATTCTCATCCGGCTTCAGGTCGGGCTGATCGTGTTTTTCCCGGAGGGCATCCAGAAACTGATCCATCCTGACATTCTGGGCGCGGGCCGCTTCGCCAAAATCGGGATTCCATACCCCGATCTCATGGGTCCTTTCGTCGGCGTCGTCGAAACGATTTGCGGCCTTCTCATCATCATCGGTCTCTTCACCCGGCTCGCTTCGATCCCGCTGATCATCATCATGATCGTCGCGCTCGTCTCGACCAAGCTGCCGATCCTGCTCGGGCACGACGTGTGGCTGTTCCACCTCTCGCAGGACATGAAGCGGACCGGATTCTGGAGCGCGATGCACGAATCGCGCGCCGATCTCACCATGCTGCTGGGATCCCTGTATCTGCTAATTGCCGGAGGTGGACGCTGGTCGCTCGACGCGCGGACGCAAGGTTGAGGCAAAGTGGGGGCGGCCGAGAGGGGTCATGATCACACGTCGCGCGCTCACGATCGGTGCGGGCATCGTCGCGTCAGCGACCATATTCGACCCGACGTTCGTTAGAGGTGAAAGGACTCATGGCGGCGGCCGACTTCCCATTCCTCGACTGATTGACGCCAACCGACAGGGAAACGTCGTCAAACTCAGAGCTGCGCTTGCATCCCACGAATTCTACAGGGGCAAGCCCACGCGGACGCTGGGCTACTCCGCGCCCATCCTCGGGCCCGTCCTTCGCTTCCGTCGCGGAGACCGTATCGAGATGAGCGTTGAGAACGCGTTAGAGGCTCCGACGACGGTCCATTGGCACGGCCTGCTCGTCCCAGGCGATGCAGATGGTGGACCGCAGAACAAGATCGAGCCGGGCGCCACATGGCGAGGTACGCTTCCCATCGACCAGCCGGCCGCCACGCTCTGGTATCATCCACATCCCCACCACGACACGGCGAGGCAGACCTATCTCGGTCTCTCGGGCCTCATCATTGTGGATGATGGCGATCACCTCGGACTGCCGCACGACTATGGCGTCGACGACCTGCCGGTCATCATCCAGGACAGAACCTTCGGGTCGGACGGATCGCTCGACTACGACGTCGACGAACTCGGCGTCATCTACGGCGTTCGCGGCGACACGGTGATCGTCAACGGAGCGATAGAACCCATTGCAAACGTGCCGGCGGGGTGGGTCCGGCTACGCCTCTTGAACGGCGCCAACGCACAAAATTTCGATCTCCGATTCCGCGACCGGCGCGTCTTCCACGTCATCGCTTCCGATGGCGGCCTGCTCGCCCGGCCGGTGCCGATGACGCGGCTTCGAATATCCCCTGCAGAACGCTTCGAAATTCTCGTCGATTTTTCCAACGGCAAGCCCGCTTTGCTCGAGACTGGTCCAGATGAGGTCGTGGGGATCTTCGGCGCCATATCGGAGGAGCACACCGGTGATTTCGTTCCCGTCATCCGCTTCGAGCCGACCACGGCTGTCGCTAGGGTAAGACATGCCCCATCCCGCCTGGCCGATCCGGAAGCCATTGACCCGAGTAGCGCGGTCGAGCACAGGCAATTCGCTCTCAACAACGGCGTGTGCGGACAAAGAATGGGGATGTCCGGCCCGACCAACATGCCAGCGATCATTGGCATCAACGGACGCACGCACGATCCGAGCAGGATCGACGTCGAGACAAGGCTGGGCACAAGCGAAGTATGGGAAGTCACCTCCGTTGGAATGGCGCATCCGTTCCATGTGCACGGCGCCCTGTTCCGGGTTCTCTCTCTCGACGACAAGCCGCCTCCCGATCATCTGGCCGGCTGGAAGGATGTTGTCCTGGTCGAAGGTACGGCTCGGCTACTGGTCAAGTTCACGAAGCCGGCAAGTCGAGAACACCCGTTCATGTATCACTGCCACATCCTCGAGCACGAAGATGCTGGAATGATGGGGCAGTACACCTGCACGTGAAGCATGGAGTAATCGATGTCCAGCACGCGAACTAGGCTCCTGCTTGCGGCGGCTACGCTTCTAAGCGGCATTTTGGCCGGAAGCATTGTCGATCGCGTAATCATCGGCGGCCCCGCCTGGCACGAACTCGGTGCAGAAGCGTGGGCGACCTACAGCCGTCACGCTGACCTCGGAAACGGCCTCGTTGCCTACCCGATAGAAGCCATAGGAGGCGCGTTGCTCATCATCGCCGCGTCCGTGAGCAATTATTTCGATCGCGGGGCTAACTCGCCGGCGACGATCCCGCTCTATTGCGCTGTCGTATTGTCGCTCGCGGGCCTAGCCCTCACCGTAAAGGCCGCACCAATCATGCTAGGCCTTGCCGTGCCGCAATCGCCTGCTGCGACGCAGCGCGCGTTCGACGAATTCTTCCTGTGGGGCCTTTATCTTCGTGGAGCCACGGTCGTCCTGACCTTCGTTGCTGTGACATGGTCACTTACCGGCTTGACGCGAGAACCCCGTGACACCCCGGCAGGCCCAGCGATAGCGACGGACACGAATGTCAGAACCGGGACATCAGTGGGTGCAGTGAGCGCCCGGCATTCCCTGCGCCCTCCTCTATAAGGGGGCAATGCCCGCAACAGCCTGGGCGCGGAATCGTGTCGCGGGAACGTGCCACCGCGAGCATGCAAGCAGGGAATTGCTCGCTTGCGCTGCGCGCGAGGACAGGTCTAACGTCGCGCGCCATGGCGAAGACCGCGGTCCCACCTGTCAAAATAATCCCCTTGAAGTTCGGGAGTGTTCGATGAATCCCGCCAACCTTCCCTTCGATTCAGAGACTATGCTTTCAGGCCTGCGCGCCTGGGTGGAATGCGAAAGCCCGACCTGGGATGCCGCGGCGGTGAACCGAATGCTCGATCTCGCTGCGCGCGAGATGGCGATCATGGGGGCTCAGATCGAACGCATCGCCGGACGCCAGGGCTTTGGCGGCTGCGTGCGGGCGAAGTTCCCTCACCCGAAGCAAGGCGAGCCCGGCATTCTGATCGCAGGCCATCTCGACACGGTGCATCCGACAGGCACGATCAACACGCTTGCGTGGCGGCGCGAGGGCAACAAGTGCTACGGGCCCGGCATCTTCGACATGAAGGGCGGCAATTACCTCGCGCTGGAAGCGATCCGGCAACTGGCGCGCGCCGCGCTCACCACGCCCCTGCCCGTCACCGTGCTGTTCACGCCGGACGAGGAAGTCGGCACGCCATCTGCGCGCGACCTCGTCGAGGCGGAAGCCAGGCGCAACAAATATGTGCTGGTGCCCGAACCTGGCCGGCCCAACAACGGCGTCGTCACCGGGCGATACGCGATCGCGCGGTTCAATCTGGAAGCGACGGGGCGACCGAGCCATGCCGGCGCGACACTGTCGTCGGGCCGTTCGGCCATCCGCGAGATGGCGCGCCAGATCCTGATCATCGACGGCATGACCTCGGATGATTGCACCTTCTCGGTCGGCATCGTGCATGGCGGCCAATGGGTCAACTGCGTCGCTACCACCTGCACCGGTGAAGCGCTCAGCATGGCCAAGCGTCAGGCCGATCTCGACCGCGGCGTCGAGCGCATGCTGGCTTTAGCAGGCACGTCCAACGACGTGACCTTCAAGGTGACGCGCGGCGTCACGCGGCCGGTATGGGAGCCGGATGCCGGCACCATGGCGCTCTATGAGAAGGCGCGCAGCGTCGCCGCGTCGATGGGGCTCGAACTGCCGCATGCGAGCGTGGGCGGCGGCTCCGACGGCAATTTCACCGGCGCGATGGGCATTCCGACGTTGGATGGTCTAGGCGTCCGCGGCGCCGACGCGCACACGCTCAATGAACATATCGAGGTCGACAGCCTCGCCGAGCGCGGCCGCCTGATGGCGGGCTTGCTCGCTACGCTGACGTAAAGGCGACAACTCTCATGGCGAAAACCGCAACCAGGACCCGCACCATTCCGTTCAAGCCGATTCAGACACGGACTGAAAAACGCAAGGGCGGCGCCAAGGCGCTGGAGAAGCTCCTGCCAAAAAAGCCCGACATGAAGGCGCTGGCCAAACTCGGCGACGACCGCATTCTCGCCGAGATGACCCAGCGCGTATTCTCTGCAGGCTTCGCCTGGAGCGTGATCGAAAACAAATGGCCGGATTTCGAGAAAGCCTTTCTCGGCTTCAAGCCGGCCAAACTGATTTTCCAACCTGACGATTTCTGGGACGCGTTGTTGTCGGATGCGCGCATCGTGCGCAACGGCGCCAAGATCGCCTCGGTCCGCGAGAACGCCGCCTTCGTGCAGGACATATCCAAAGAACATGGCAGCTTCGGCAAATTCCTTGCGAGCTGGCCCTCCTCCGACCAGATCGGCCTGCTTGATCTGCTTGCGAAACGCGGCAGCCGGCTCGGCGGCAACACCGGCCAGATGTTTTTGCGCTTCGTGGGCTGGGATGGATTTGTCACCTCGCAGGACGTGGTCGCCTGTCTGCGCGACGCCGGGCTCGACATCGCGCCTGAGGTCAAATCCAAAGGCGATCTCGCCAAGGTGCAGGCGCAGTTCAATGCCTGGGCGGAGGAGACCGGCCTGCCCTACCTGCATTTGTCGCGGATCTGCGCCATGTCGATCGGCGAAAACCGCGCGGAACGATATTGACCGAGCGCAACTAGACTTTCGTCAAGACGCGCCGTCGCGCGACCGCCTAGCAAGCATGCATAATATGCGTGCGTCCTTGTCTTGCGGCTCTCGTTCGCTTGAGTCTAACGTCACTCGCCAACGCGACCGGATGACATCATGCCGACCATCGACCGCATCGAGCGCTTTGCCGATGAACTCACCGCCATCAGGCGCGACCTTCATGCCCATCCCGAAATCGGCTTCGAGGAGATCCGCACCTCCGGCATCGTTGCCGAAAAACTCGCGCAATGGGGCGTTAAGGTTCATCGCGGCGTCGGCGGCACCGGCGTCGTCGGCGTGCTCAAAGGCAAGGGCAATGGCGGGCGGCGCGTCGGTTTGCGCGCAGACATGGACGCGCTGCCGATGGAAGAGAACACCAATCTGAAATGGCGCTCGACCGTCCCCGGCCGCTTTCACGGCTGCGGCCATGACGGTCACACCACGATCTTGCTCGGCGCTGCGCGTTATCTCGCCGAAACCCGCGACTTTGACGGCACCGTGCATTTCATCTTTCAGCCCGCCGAGGAAGGACTCGGCGGTGCGTGCGCCATGATCAAGGATGGCTTGTTCGAGAAATTTCCGTGCGACGAAATCTACGGGCTGCACAACGCGCCCGACCTCGATCACGGCGAACTTGCCGTGCTGCCGGGCCCGGCGATGGCCGGCGCGGATTTCTTCGACATCACGATCAACGGTTATGGCGCGCACGGCGCGATGCCCGAGCGTTCGAAAGATCCGGTCGTCATCGCGATGACGCTGGCGCAGGCGCTGCAGACCATCGTCAGCCGCAACGTCTCGCCAAACGAAGCTGCCGTGCTCTCGATCACGCAAATCCACGCCGGCTCCGCCTATAACGTCATTCCGGGGGAGGCCAAACTGGCCGGCACCGTGCGCGCTTTCTCCGACGAAGTCCGCGCGCTGATCCGCGAGCGGATGCGCAACCTCTGCGCAGGGCTCGCTGCCGCCTTCGAGGTCGAGATCAAGGCCGACATAAGGGATATTTTCAGCGTACTGGTGAACAGCGCGGAGCACTGCAAGTTCGTTGCAGATGTCGCGCGCACGGTGGTCGATCCCGCAAAGGTCGTGACGCGCTCGAAGCCGAAGATGGGCAGCGAGGATTTTGCCGACATGCTGCATGCCGTCCCCGGCGCCTATTTCTGGCTCGGCCATGACGGTTCGGTGCCGGTGCATAATCCGGGCTATATCCTCGACGACAAGATATTGCCGATCGGTGCGAGCGTCTTTGCCCGCATCGTTGAAACCCGCCTGCCCGCTGGCCGTTAGTTTTTCCGAAAGGAGCTGCCATGAGCGAGGAAGAGGTCTCGGACACCGTCACGGCGCTGCATGATCTCAGCGCAGTCGATATGATCGCCGGCTTTCGCGCCCGGCAGTTCTCGCCGAGCGAGGTGCTCGACGAGGTGCTGGCCCATGTCGGGCAGTGGGAACCCCACATCAAGGCGCTGTACGCCTTCGATCCTGACGGCGCGCGCGAAGCCGCCAGGGCTTCGACCGAGCGCTGGCAAAAGGGCGACTCGACCAAGCTGCTCGATGGCGTTCCCGTCACCATCAAGGACAACATCGCGACCAAAGGCACGCCCGTGCCGCTCGGCACCGCCGCGACCAGGCTCGTACCGGCCGAGGCCGACGCGCCGCCGGCCGCTCGCTTGCGCGAGGCTGGCAGCATCATCTTCTCCAAGACCACGATGCCGGATTTCGGCATGTTGTCGTCGGGCCTCTCCAGTTTTCACCCCTTAACCCGCAATCCCTGGGACCTGAAGCAAAATCCGGGCGGATCGAGCGCCGGAGCCGGCGCGGCGGGTGCGGCCGGTTACGGTCCGCTGCATCTTGGCACCGATATAGGCGGCTCGGTGCGGCTGCCGGCATGCTGGTGCGGCCTCGTCGCACTGAAGCCAAGTCTGGGGCGCGTGCCGATCGATCCGCCTTATGTCGGCCGCGTCGCCGGCCCGATGACGCGCACCGTCGATGATGCCGCGCTGATGATGAGCGTGCTCGCAAAACCCGATCGCCGCGACGGCATGAGCCTGCCGCCGAACGACATCCACTGGAAGACGCTCGACAAGCCCTCACGCAAATTGCGTATCGGCCTGATGCTCGATGCCGGCGCAGGCCAGCCACTGGAAAAAGACGTACGCGACGTCGCGATCAAGGCGGCGAAAGCCTTTGAGACCGCGGGCGCCGTCGTCAGCGAGGTCAAGGGCATCCTGACGCATGAGATGGTCGACGGCCTCGACAAGTTCTGGCGCGCACGGGCCTGGGATGATCTCTCAAAGCTCCCGCCGGAGCAGCGCAACAGGACGCTGCCCTACATTCTCAATTGGGCGGAGGCCGGCGCGAAGCTATCAGGCGTCGATGTCATCAGAGGCTTCAACACGACGATGGCGATGCGCGCGGGCGCGGCCAAACTCTTTGCCGATATCGACTATGTGATCTCGCCGGTCTCGCCGGTCGTGAAATTCGCAGCCGAGCTTGCCGCTCCCCTGAACGATCCGGACCGGCCGTTCGAGCACATCTGCTACACCGTGGCGTGGAACATGGCGGAGAACCCCGCCATCTCGATCAATGGCGGTTATGATGCGAGCGGCTTCCCGATCGGCGTGCAGATCATCGGCCGCCGCTTCGACGATCTCGGCGTGCTCGCCATGGCGAAAGCCTTCGAGACCTTGCGCGGGCCGCAGCGTCCCTGGCCGAGCGCGCCGGGAAAATAATGGATTCCTCGTCATGGCCGGGCTTGTCCCGGCCATCCACGTCTTGAAGTGTACAATGCCAAAGGAAGGCGTGGATGCCCGGACCAAGTCCGGGCATGGCGGAGAGAAAATGCGGGAGGCATCATCGTGGCCTACGAAACGCTTCAATATGAGGTCGCCGAGAACATCCTCACCATCACGCTCAATCGTCCCGACAAGCTCAATGCCTTCAACGCGACGATGCTGCGCGAGCTGGTCGAGGCGTTTGACGCGGCGGACAAGGACGACGATGTCAGGGCGATCATCGTCACCGGCGCAGGCCGCGCGTTCTGCGCCGGCGCCGACCTGTCCTCCGGCGCCGACACCTTCGACCGCGACGCCAAGCGCGGACCGGTCAAACGCCTTCCCGACGGCCGGGTCGACTACAGCGATCCGAATGCGCGCGATGGCGGCGGCCAGGTCACGCTGCGCATCTTCAAATGCTTGAAACCCGTGATCGCGGCGGTGAATGGCGCTGCGGTCGGCATCGGCGTCACCATGCAGCTTGCCATGGATATCCGCATTGCTTCCGAAGACGCCAAATTCGGTTTCGTCTTTTCCCAGCGCGGCATCGTGCCTGAAGCGGCGTCGAGCTGGTTCCTGCCGCGCATCGTCGGGATCGCCCAGGCGCTGGAATGGTGTTTCACCGGCCGCGTCTTTCCGGCGCAGGAAGCGCTCGCGGGCGGCCTCGTCAGCAGGGTCGTTCCGCCGGATCAGCTGCTCGCAACCGCCCGTAGCCTCGCACGCGAAATCGCGACCAAGACCGCGCCCGTGTCGGTGGCGCTGATCCGGCAGATGATGTGGCGTCTGTCGGCCACAGAGGATCCGATGGAAGCGCACAAGATCGACAGCCGCGGCATCTATGCGCGCGGCCGCTCGGGCGACGTCAAGGAAGGCGTGATGGCGTTCCTAGAAAAACGGCCGGCGCATTTCAACGACAAGGTCTCGTCCGACATGCCGGACTTTTTTCCTTGGTGGGACGAACGGGAGTACAAATAACTTTCGTCGTCCCGGCCTTCCTTGATCCCTCCCCCTTGTGGGGAGGGTCGGTCGAGCGGAGCGAGACCGGGGTGGGGGTATTTTCGCCAAGCCCCCACCCGTCAGCTCGCTCGCTTCGCTTGCGAGGCGCGACCCTCCCCGCAAGGGCGGAGGGATTAAGAGATCAGCGCCACCCTCCCGATCGCCTTGCGGTCGATCAGAAGCCGCATCGCGGATGCGTAATCTTCAAGCGGCAGACGATGCGAGATATGCGGCCGCACGTGGCCTCCGGCCGCCCACGCCAGCAGCGTCTTCAGCCGCTCCTCGCCAAGCGCCGGATTTTTCCGCGCCGCTTCGCCCGCGCGGACGCCGAGCACGCTCGCGCCCTTGATCATCAGAAGATTGGTGCGAGCCAAGCCGATGCCGCCGGTGAAACCGATCACGAGGATGCGCGCGCCGAAGGCGATGCAGCGCAGGCTGTTTTCGAACACTTCCCCACCGACGGGATCGAACACCACATCGGCGCCGCGGCCGTCGGTGATGCGCTTCACGGCGTCGCAAAACGGCTCGCGCGGATAAAGAACAAGATGATCAGCGCCTTTCGCCTTCGCCACGGCGAGTTTCTCTTCCGATGACGCCGCCGCGATCACCGTCGCGCCGAGTAGCTTGCCGACCTCAACTGCCGCAAGACCGACGCCGCCGCCCGCGCCATGCACCAGCAGCACCTCGCCGCGCGTGAGCATGCCGCGATCGACCAGCCCGTGATAGGCCGTGCCATGCGCGGCCAGAAACGTTGCGCCTTCGGCGAAATCGAAATTCGGCGGCAATGGCGTGAGCTGCGAGGGCGCCACGAGAACTTCGTCTGCGTATGCGCCATGCCGCATCCGGACGATCACGCGATCGCCGATGGCGACACCACTGGCGCTGCCCGCGATCTCGGTGACCGTGCCGGCCGCCTCGACGCCCGGCGTGAACGGCAAGTCCGGCTTGAGCTGATATTCGCCCGCTGCCATCAGGATATCCGGAAAGTTGATCCCGGCGGCGCGGATGGCGACGCGCACCTCGCCTTGCTTCAAGGCCTGCGGGACAAAGCTCTCCAGCCGCAATTTTTCGGGCGGCCCGAGTTCCCGGCAGATGACATGTTTCGGCATTACGCGGCGCTAGCCCGCCGCCGCGTCAAGGCATCGCGCAAGAGCGGCAGACGGTCATTGCCGAAATACATATCGGTCTTGTCGAGGAAGATCGTCGGCGAGCCAAAGCCGCCGCGCGCCATCACCTCGTCGGTGTTCGCCTTGAGTTGATCCTTGATCGTTTGCTGGCTGATGCCGTCGAAGAACGCTTTCGCGTCGATGCCGCAACGCCGGCACACTTCCGTCAGCACCGCGTCCTGCGAGATGTCTTGATCCTCGCCCCAGTAGATCTGGAACACGGTGCGCGCAAACGGCAGCATGTCCTTCCCCAGCCAGATGCAGCCGCGCATCGCTTTCACGCTGTTCACCGGAAACACCTTTGGCCGCATCAGGATGGTCAGGCCCGCAATGCGCGCCCAGTCCGCCATGTCCTTCTTGTCGTAGGCAATCTTCGCCGCCACCGGATTTTCGCGCCGTGCGTAAACGCTCGGATTGATGGTGTTGAAGATGCCGCCGACGAGGATCGGCCGCCATGTGATGTCTTGCTCGAACTCCCGCGCCATCGGCTGGATGTTGTGAAAGGCGAGATAGGTCCAGGGGCTCGAACAGTCGAAGAAGAACTCGATCATGCGGGTTTCCTTTTGCTTTTTTCTTTGTCATTCCGGGGCGACGCGTAGCGGCGAGCCTGGAATCCATCTAACAACTGGCCGTGCCGAGGAATTAATTCCGGGCCTGCGCCTTGCGGCGCATCCCGGAATGACCACCACTCACTTCCTCTCCGTCATCTCCCTGGCGCGCTGGCCGAACATGTTCTTGCGCGCCTCCTCGTCGAACGGCTCCTTGACGAACTTGCCGATGGCGAGCCCCGCCTGCACCTGCGGCCGGGCGCGAATGTCGGCGTACCAGCGCTTGACGTTCGGATAGTCGTCGAGGGTGAAGCCCTGCGCCTTGTGGGTCATGGTCCAGGGAAAGCACGCAATATCGGCGATCGAGTAGTCATGTCCGGCAACATAGGCGCCCGTCTTGCCGAGTTGCACATCGAGCACGTGGTAGAGCCGCGCCGCCTCGTCACGGTAGCGCGCGATCGCGTAAGGAATTTTCTCCGGCGCATAAAGCGCAAAATGGCCGTGCTGGCCGAGCATCGGTCCGAGCCCGCTCATCTGCCACATCACCCACTGGATCACGACCGAGCGCGCGCGCATGTCCTGCGGCAGGAAGCGCCCGGTCTTGTCGGCAAGATAGATCAGGATCGCGCCGGTCTCGAACACCGAAAACGGCCCGCCGCCGTCGGGCGGTTCATGATCGACGATCGCCGGAATGCGGTTGTTCGGGCTTATTGCAAGGAATTCCGGTTTGAACTGGTCGCCGGCGCGGATGTTGACGGGCCGGACCGTGTAGGGAATGCCGAGTTCTTCCAGCATGATCGAGATTTTCCAGCCGTTCGGCGTCGGCGCGTAATAGAGGTCGATCATGGGAATTCCGTTCGATGGGCGAAGGCCCAATCCTACCCCCTGCTTTGGTCTCATGCCACCACCCGAAATCCGATGTACCTCGCGCTCAGGGCATGGCATTACACGGTCCAACAAAGTTTAGAACTTAAGAGGACACGCTCAAATGCTGTTTCCGACCACGATCGCCGGCTCCCTGCCCAAGCCCGAATGGCTGGCCGAGCCGAACAAGCTGTGGGCACCCTGGAAGTCGCAGGGCGACGAGCTCGCCCGCGCCAAGCGCGATGCGACGATGCTGGCAGTCAAACTCCAGGAAGACGCCGGCATCGACATCGTTACCGAGGGCGAGCAGGCGCGCCAGCATTTCGTCCACGGTTTTCTGGAAAAGGTCGACGGCATCGATTTCGCCCACAAGGTCGAAATGGGAATCCGCAATGACCGCTACAAGGCGATGGTGCCTCAGGTCGTGGCACCGCTGAAGCTCAAGGGGCGCGTCCATGCCGATGAGGCTCGCGTCGCCCGCGCCCACACCACGCATAAGGTGAAGTTCACCATGCCGGGCCCGATGACCATCATCGACACCATCGCCGACCAGTATTACGGCGACCGCGTCAAGATGGCGTTCGCCTTTGCCGAACTGCTCAACGAGGAAGCCAAGGCGTTGCAGGCCGACGGCATCGACCTGATCCAGTTCGACGAGCCTGCCTTCAACGTCTACATGAACGAAGTCAACGACTGGGGCATCAAGGCGCTGGAGCGCGCCGCCGAAGGCCTGACCTGTGCCACCGCGGTCCACATCTGCTACGGCTACGGCATCAAGGCCAACACCGACTGGAAGCAGACGCTCGGCAGCGAGTGGCGGCAATATGAGGAATTCTTTCCGTCGATCGCCAAAAGCACGATTCAGCAAGTCGCGATCGAATGCCGCAATTCCAAGGTGCCGCTTGAAATCCTCGGCCTCCTCAAAGGCAAGAAGATCCAGGCCGGCGTGATCGATGTCGCGAGCGACACGGTCGAGACCGCCGAGGACGTGGTGGCGGTCATCGACGCCGTCTCGAAGTTCGTCGCCAAGAGCGACATCATCCCCACAACCAATTGCGGCATGGCGCCGATGCGCCGCGACATCGCCGAAGCCAAGCTGATGGCGCTCGGTGCGGGCGCAAAACTGGCGCGGCAGCGGTTGGGGTGAGGCCTTCCTCATGGTGAGGAGGCGCACTTGCGCCGTCTTGAACCATGAGGCCATCCTTCGAGACGCGGCCTTCGGCCGCTCCTCAGGATGAGGTCTGTTAGCTTAATGCCTTCGCAGCACTCGGATGCAGCACCACCCGATACCCGGCTGCAATCGCGCGAACCGTTGACGGCGGCGTCAAAAGTCTAGCGTCCTTGAGAGGATCCCTCGCCGCACGATAGCCTGCAGGCGTCCACAACAGCGGCTTGCCGCCAGCGATCAGAAAGCTGTGCTCGCCCGCTTGCACCATCGCGCCGTCGGGCAACTTTTCGATCGGCACCGGCAACGGGTGCAATGTCTTGCTTGAGGCCAGACGCTCCCCGTGCAGTACCTTATCCATGTCGGGCGCAAGGATATCACGCTTGCGGTTGCCCTTCTCCCAGGCGGCGCGGAAGCGCTTGGCGTCCTCGCGCCGGCAATAGAAGCACGGCCGATGGCCTGCCGCGAGCGAGGTCGCTTCATCGAGAAAAAACAATTCGGTCCAGCTTCGCCGCTGCCACACCTTGCGGCGGCGACCGCGAAATTCCAGCACGCAGGCGATCCAGGCGTTGGTCGACCAGCGCCGCTTCAAAATCGTCCGCGTCGCGGGATCGTGGATGATTCCGCGATTGCCGACGAACATCCCGCGCTCAGGGATGGCAACGATCTCGCCGGTCGGCTTGACGCGGTTTTGCAGGGGCATCTCAAGATGCCAATCCGCTATTACATCCGTCATTGCGACGAGCGTTAGCGACGAAGCAATCCAGCTTCTTCGTCAGTTCTGGATTGCCTCGCTCCGCTCGCAATGACGACAATCCACTCACGCCGCGCCGTCGCGGATCGGCGGCTGGAACGACAGCGCGGTGTCCCAGGGAAAGAAGATCCAGGTGTCCTGCGACACCTCGGTGATGAAGGTGTCGACCAGCGGACGGCCTTTCGGCTTGGCGTACACGGTGGCGAAATGCGCATCGGGGAGCATCTTGCGCACCAGCGCTGCGGTCTTGCCGGTATCGACGAGATCGTCGACGATCAGAAGCCCCTTGCCGGTGCCCTCGCCGAGCTTGGCCGTATCGGCCGAAACGCCCTTGAGCACCTTCAGGTCGCCTTGCGTGGTGTGCGAATAGCTTGCGATGCAGACGGTATCGATGACGCGCACGCCGAGTTCGCGCGCCACGATCGCGGCCGGCACCAGCCCGCCGCGCGTGATCGCGATGACGGCATGAAACGGGCCGACTTCGTTGAGCCGCCAGGTGAGCGCCCGGCAATCCCTGTGAAACTGGTCCCATGAGACCGGAAAGGCCTTGCCCGCCCGCTCCTGCGCACTGAGTTCTGGGTGCTCCGCCATTGAAGTCGATCCTGTGTTTACGAATAAGATAAAGAGCCCCTAGCGAGCCACGTTGAGCCCGGCCAGCATGTCCTTCACTGCGTCCATTGCAGCCGTCAGCTTGTCCTGATCGCGCGAGCGCACCACCAGATTGGTGTTAGGCTTCTTGTCCTCGTCGATGAAGGGATAGCTGCCGATGATGGTGTCCGGATGGGCCTCCGCGATGGCGCGCAAGGGGCCACCGACGTCGCCCTCCCTCGCATTGGCGCGAACGCTCTCCGACAGCATGCGCACGCCGGATTTCAGCTTCGGCGCCACGATGTCCATCATCGCCTGCATGATGGTCGGCACGCCGGCCATCACGATGACGTTGCCGAGCTTGAAGCCGGGCGCGAGGATGGTCGCGCTCTGGATCAGTTCGGCGCCGTCGGGAATGCGCGCCATGCGCAGGCGCGCTTCGTTGAGTTCCTGCTCGCTCCAGCGCTCGCGAAACCGCGCCACCACTTCGGGGTGATGATCGATGCCGACGCCGAATGCCTTCGCGACGCTGTCGGCCGTGATGTCGTCGTGGGTCGGCCCGATGCCGCCGGTGGTAAAGACGTAATTGTAGCGATGCCGCAGCGCATCCAACGCGGCGATGATCTCTACCTCCTCGTCGGGAACGATGCGCACTTCCTTGAGGTCGATGCCGATATTGGTGAGGTACTCGGCGATGAAGCCGATGTTCTTGTCCTTGGTCCGCCCGGACAGGATTTCGTCGCCGATGACAAGGATTCCCGCCGTGACGATCTCACTCATTATCTCTCCTCGCGGGCTTTGCGCCCCGCCTGCCCTTTAGCCGAATTTCCCTTGGCCGGCCAAGACCTTGGATAGCGGGCGGATATTGCTGCCGAATTGAGCAGCCGCAAGCTGTTTTTTTGGCAGTCCGCCCCGCCGTTCCGGCAAATGATCCTTCATCAATCCATATCGCGCTGGCGTAAGCCTTGCTACCATCCTGTGAAGTCATGCACTGTAGCGTGACTGGTGGAATAGATTGAGGGGCGATCCACGATTCATGGCAGTTGCCTTCGATGAAATGAACGGCATGGGCGGCGACCTTCGCCCGGCCTATCATGAGCTCTCGCGCTGGCTGAAAGAGACGCCGCCGGACGCGCTGGAATATCGCCGCCAGGAAGCCGAACTGCTGTTTCGCCGGATCGGCATCACCTTTGCCGTCTACGGCGACGCCGAAGCCCAGGAACGGTTGATCCCCTTCGACGTCATTCCCAGAATCATGTCGGCGAAGGAATGGACAGTCCTTGAAAAGGGGCTGAAGCAGCGCGTGAAAGCGCTCAACATGTTCCTGCGCGACATCTATCACGGCCGCGACATCCTGCGCGCCAACATCGTGCCGGAAGACCTGATCTTCCAGAACCCGGTGTTCCGCCCGGAGATGAACGGCCAGGATGTGCCGCACGACATCTATGTCCACGTCGCCGGCATCGACATCATCCGCACCGACGCAGAAAACTTCATCGTGCTGGAAGACAATGCGCGCACGCCGTCGGGCGTGTCCTACATGCTGGAAAACCGCGAAATCATGATGCGGTTATTTCCAGACCTGTTCGCGCGCCACCGCATCGCGCCGGTGGAACGATATCCGGACGAACTTTTGACCGCGCTGCGCTCGGTGGCGCCGCACAGTGCCGCCGGCGAGCCGACCGTCGCGCTGATGACGCCCGGCGTCTACAACTCCGCCTATTACGAACACTCGTTCCTTGCCGACAAGCTCGGCATCGAGCTCGTCGAAGGGCGCGACCTCATCGTCAAGGACGATGAGGTCTACATGCGCACCACCGAAGGCCTCAAACGCGTCGACGTCATCTACCGCCGCCTCGACGACGACTTCCTCGACCCCCTGACCTTCCGCCCCGATTCCGCGCTCGGCGTGCCCGGACTGATGTCGGCCTATGCCGCCGGCAATATCACGCTGGCGAATGCGGTGGGCACCGGCATTGCCGACGACAAGGCGATCTATTCCTACATGCCTGATGTCGTGAAATTCTATCTCGGCGAAGAGCCGATCCTAAAGAACGTGCAGACCTGGCGCTGCCGCGAGCCGAAGGACCTCGCTTACGTGCTCGACAATCTCGATCAGCTCGTGGTCAAGGAAGTCCACGGTTCCGGCGGCTACGGCATGCTGATCGGCCCCGCCGCGACCAAGGCGACGATCGAGGCATTTCGCGACAAGCTCAAGCGCGAACCGGAGGGTTTCATCGCCCAGCCGACCCTCGCACTATCGACCTGCCCGACCTGCACCGAGGCCGGGCTCGCGCCGCGCCATGTCGACCTGCGCCCGTTCGTGCTCACCGGCAGCCAGCGCACGACCATCGTGCCGGGCGGGCTGACGCGCGTGGCGCTGAAGGAAGGCTCGCTCGTCGTCAATTCGAGCCAGGGCGGCGGCACCAAGGACACCTGGATTTTGGATGAGTGAGATTGCCTTAGCCATTTGCTCGGTGCTCTCCCTCCCCCTGCAAGGGGGTGGGTTGGGGTGGGGGTCAATGGCTGCCTCAAAAGATGACCCCCTCCCGACGCTTCGCGTCGACCTCCCCCTTTCAGGGGGAGGTTTATCGTCAACGTTCGAATAGAATTCGTCATGCTGTCGCGTACCGCCGAAAATCTTTACTGGCTCGCCCGCTATGTCGAACGGGCCGAATATATCGCGCGCACCATCGATGCGACGCTGCGCGTCACCGCGCTGCCCGCCGCCTATGTCGGCAAGACCAATGAATGGGAATCGGCGCTGCTCACCGCCGGCGTCAGCGAAAGCTTTTTCACGGTCTATAAGGAAGCCAACGAGCAGAACGTCGTCGACTACCTGTCGTTCAATGCGCAAAACCCCTCCTCGATCAAGAACTGCATCGAGGCGGCGCGGCTGAATTCCCGCTCGGTGCGCACCGCGCTGACCAGCGAGATGTGGGACACCATCAACTCGGCCTGGATCGAATTGCAGGAAGTCTGGGGCAAGGGCACCAAGTCCCGCGAGGAACTGGCGCGCTTCCTGCGCTTCGTGCAGGAAACGTCGCTGCGCTTCGACGGCTCGGCCTACCGCACCATGCTGCGCAACGACGCCTACTGGTTCTCGCGCCTTGGCGTGCATGTGGAGCGCGCCGACAACACCGCGCGCATTCTCGACGTGAAATACCATGTGCTGCTGCCGGAAGAAGAACACGTCGGCGGCCCGCTCGATTACTATCAGTGGACCTCGATCCTGCGTTCGGTGTCGGCGCTGACCGCCTATCACTGGGTCTATCGCGAGACACTGAAGCCCTGGCTGATCGCGGATCTTTTGATCCTCAACGATTCCCTGCCGCGGTCGCTCGCAAGTTGCTACGGCAATCTCGTGCGCAATCTCGACCAGATCGGTGTCGCCTATGGCCGTCAGGGCGCGTCGCAACGCCACGCGCGCGGCGTCCGCAACCGTCTGGAACACAGCAATATGGACGACATCTTCCAGCACGGCGTGCATGAGTTCATTCAGGAATTCATCGCCGACAATTCGAGGCTTGGTGAAATCATCACCAAGCAGTATCTGATCTGACCCACGTCATTCCGGGATGGCGCGCAAGCGACAGACCCGGAATCTCGAGATTCCGGGTTCGATGCTAGGCGCATCGCCCCGGAATGACTGCCCCGAAAATCGGAAACGTCAATCATGCGCCTGCGCATCGCTCACTCCACGACCTATCGCTATGAACCACCGGCGACCGGCATCACGCAAATCCTGCGAATGACGCCTGGCAGTCATGACGGGCAATATGTCGCCGAATGGCAGATCGACGTGTCTACCGACTCGCGCCTGCATGTGCGCCAGGATGCGTTCGGAAACACCATGCACGTGCTGACCGAGGGTGCGATCGCAGGTCTCACCATCACGGTCGAAGGCCTGATCGAAACCCACGACACCGGCGGCGTGTTGCGCGGAACCGACGAGCGCTTTCCGCCAAGCCTGTTCCTGCGCGCCACGTCCCTGACGCAGGTCAATCCGGCGATGGAAGCGTTTTCGCGGCAACTGCGTTCGGAGTCGGAAAAGGACGTACTTGGCTTCCTGCATGCGTTGATGCTTCAGATCAACGACCACATGACCTTCGATGAAGATCCGACCAACAGCGGGACGTCGGCGGTCGAAGCCTTCGGCCTCAAGCGCGGCGTCTGTCAGGACTACGCGCACATCTTCATCGCCTGCGCGCGCGCGGTCGGAATTCCTTCACGCTTCATCTCCGGGCATTTCCTGCGCTCCGACGGGATCGTGCATCAGGCGGCCGGGCACGCCTGGGCCGAAGCCTTCGTGCCTGATCTCGGCTGGGTCGCCTTCGATCCGGCGAATGCGATTTGCGCCACCGACGCCCATGCGCGCGTGGCGCTTGGCCTCGATTATCTCGGCGCTGCTCCCGTTCGCGGCACCCGCTATGGCGGCGGCACCGAGACGCTCACCGTTGCGGTAAAGGTCGATCAGGCCGGCGGCCGCCAAAGCCAGTGGCAATCGCAATCGTGACTGTCCGGCCTCGCGGCTGGCGTAGAATGTGGGGTCTTTGGCGAAGCCTTCCCGTTGAGATCGACTAGTTAGCGGTCATCGAACTCGCTCACCCCCGTCGAGTTCGCTCAACAGCTAGAAGGCAACTCACATGGAACGTTTCCCCATCTATAACCTCGACTCCGCCCCCGAAGCCTCGAAATCCACGCTGCGTGGCGTGCAGGCGAGGTTCGGGATGATCCCCAACCTTGCGGGCGCCATGGCGACATCGCCCGTCCTTATCGAGAGCTTTCTCGGTATCTTCGACAAGGTCCACGGCGGCAGCTTTAGCGAACCACAGATTCAGACGGTGCTCTTGACCGACGCCGTGACGAACGGCTCCGCCTGGGCCGTCGCCCTCCACACCGTTCTCGGACTAAAGGCTGGTGTTAATCCAGCCGACGTTGAAGCGATGCGCAAGGGACGTTCGCCGTCGGACAAGAAGCTCGGCGCGCTCTCGACAGTAGCGCGGACCATGATCGAGAAGCGCGGCCGGCTTGACGATCAGGACATCGAAGCGTTTCTGGCGGCAGGCTTTACCAAGGATCTGTTGCTCGAGGTGATCACCGTCGTCGCCGCCTCGACCATCACGAACTACACCGGCAACATCACCAATCCGCCGCTGGAGGAGATGCTTCAGGCGAATGCGTGGCAGTCCTGAGCACGGCTTCAAAACTTGCAAGGATGGCGCGGTGGCCGCAAGGCCGCCGCGCCATCGACTTCAAATCACGAAGGGCTGCGTCAGCGGGTGAACCTCGCCCGATAATCCTGCGGTGTGGTGTCGAGAATGCGCAGGAAACTACGGCGCATCGTCTCTTCCGAACCAAAGCCGCAACGCTGGGAAATGCGCTTGACGGGCAGACGCGTTTCCGACAGCAGATGCCGCGCCCCTTCCACCCGCAACTTTTCGATCGCGCGTGCCGGTGTCAGCCCGGTCGATTCCGCATAGTGACGGCTGAAGCTGCGTTCGCTCATGCCGGCTTGTGTCGCGAGGACCGGTAACGACAGGTCATCGGCCAGGTGGTTGCTGATCCAATCGTGCAACGCGCCGAACCTGTCTTCGGCCGCCTGAAGCGAGAGGAATTCGCTGAACTGCGCCTGTCCGCCCGGCCGCTTCAGGAACACGACCAGATAACGCGCGACGGCCAGCGCCACCGCGCGGCCGAGGTCTTCCTCGACAAGCGCGAGTGCGAGGTCGATGCCGGCCGTCACCCCGGCCGAGGTCCAGACGTCGCCGTCCCTAATGAAGATCGGATCGCTTTCCACATTCACCAAAGGAAAGCGGTGAGCGAGTTCGGCGCAGAACGCCCAGTGCGTGACCGCGCGCCGGCCATCCAGCATGCCCGATGCGGCGAGAAGAAATGCGCCCGTACATACCGACGCGGTACGACGGGATTGTTTGGCGCGTTCGTGCACCCAATCGATCAACGCCGTATCCGCCGCCGCCGCGGCAACGCCCTCGCCGCCCGCAATCACCAGCGTATCGATGACCGCGTCCGTGGGTGAAAGCGGATGCGCCGCAAGCTCGACTCCACCCGACGCCTCGACAAGGTCACCAGCTTGCGCCACGACGCGGATCGCATAGGGCGTCTCTTGCCCGGCTTGCGCCATGAAAGCGTTTGCCGATGCGAACACCTGGATCGGTCCGGTGACATCGAGCAGCTTCACGGACGGAAAAGCGAGGACTTCGACAACGCGGCGATTGGTTGGCGGAAAACGAGGGGCTTTTGGCATCACCGCCAAAAAATGCCGCGCTAGCTTTCCTTTGTCCATACAGGAAAAGGAAGCCTCAAATGTTCCCCCATGACGTTCACCTGCAGATCGGTTCACTTCTGTTCGACGATATCGACCAGATCGACCTGACCGGCCCGTTCGAGGTTCTGTCACGGATTCCGAATTCGACGTATCGCATCTACGGCAAAACGGCCCGCCCGGTTCGCGATATCAAGGGATTGAAGCTGACGCCCGATGCGAGCCTCGCAGAAGCACCGCCGCTCGATGTCCTGCACGTGCCGGGCGGATTTGGTCAGGAAGCCCTGATGGAAGACGAGGACGTGCTTGGCTGGATCCGCCAGCAGGCTTCGGGAGCTTGCAGCATCTTCTCGGTCTGCACGGGCGCATTGCTCTGCGGAGCGGCTGGCCTCTTGAAAGGACGCCGGGCCACGACCCACTGGGCGTCGTTTCATTTGCTGCCGTCCTTCGGCGCCATTCCGGTCAACGAACGCGTCGTCGTCGATGGCAGCTACGTCTTTGCCGCCGGAGTGACCGCCGGAATCGACGGCGCATTGCGCCTTGCCGCGGAGCTGCGCGGCGACGACGTCGCGCAGGCGATCCAGCTCTATATGGCGTATGCGCCGGAGCCGCCGTTCAACAGCGGCACGCCGGAGACGGCGCCTCCCGCGATCCTGCGACAGGCGCGGCAGTCCGTGCGGGGCATGACGGAAAGACGCGAGGCGACCGCACGGCGGATTGCTGCGCGCCTCGGCGTCGCCTGACTTCCGCCCTGGCGCGAGGGTTCGATGCTCAAATGCGCTGGCGCATTGCATTTCGCGAGCATCAGAAGATGCGAAGTCACGTGCTAGGATAACAGCAAGAGCCAAGAACAAAAAACAGGGAGGAATTTTCCGTGAAAGCGCTGATATCAGCAGGCCTGGTGCTGCTCGCAGCGCTTGGTCTTGTCCGGCAGAGCCTCGCTCAAGAGAGCGTTCCGCAAATCGCCTTCGAGTCCGTGAAGGATTTTCCAAAACTGCCGGACGGCATGAATTTCGGCGAGGTACCCGGCGTCGCCGTCAACTCGGAGGGACACGTTTTCGTGTTCACGCGCTCGAACAGCGCGAGTGGCCCGGCCTACGGGCCGACCGCAGCGCAGCTCCTCGAATTCACCGCTGAAGGCGATTTCATCCGTGAGATCGGCAAGGGGCTCTATGGTTGGGCTTTTGCGCACAGCGTGCGCATCGACAAGGACGACAACATCTGGGCCATCGACAAGGGTTCGGACATGGTCGTCAAGTTCAATCCGGCCGGCCGCGTCGAATGGGTGTTCGGCCGCCGCAAGGAATCCGCCGACAATGCGCGGCCGTGGGAGCACGTCAATCCGCCGCTGCCGCCGATCGACGGCCTGTTCCGCGAACCGACCGATGTCGCCTGGGACTCTCACGGCAATACCTACATCAGCGACGGCTATATCAATTCGCGGATCGCGAAGTTCGACGCGCATGGCCAATGGGTGAAGTCGTGGGGCGAGCCCGGCACCGAGCCGGGCCAGTTCCATTTGCCGCATGCGATCGCCATCGACAAGGACGACAACGTCTATGTCGGCGACCGCTCTAACCACCGCATCCAGGTGTTCGATACCGACGGCAAGTTCCTGCGGATGTTTTCGATCAACGTCCCGCCGGATACGAGCACACGCGCAGTCTACGGCAACACGCCGACCGGCGACCGCCTGACGCAAGTGATCGGTGCGCCCAATTCGATCTGCATTACGCCGGGACTTCGCCAAGTGATGTTCGTCGGCGAGACAACCTTTCCGGGACGCATTTTCAAGGTCGCGCTCGACGGCAAGGTGTTAGGGGTGATCGGCAAATCCGGCCGCGAGCTCGGCGAATTTTCGGGTGCCCACGCCATCGCGTGCCCGTCGGAAAATCTGATCTATGCCGCAGAGACCGCCAATTGGCGGGTCCAGAAGCTGATCCTTCGCTAGAGTCCCGTCCAAGAGGTTCGGCGGGGCTTTCGCACCCGCGTCTTATACGATCGGATCATGCCGCCCGCGTTGCGCTCGGGGCCGCGCGTGGTACAGTTTTTGCTAACAAAACAAGGAAAAAGGCAGCGATCAAAGGCTGCGCGGCAGACAATCGGGGCAACCAAACAGGTCGGGGCAATATGACCACACTCAACGGGGTATCTTCGTCGGCTAAATCCGCGACATCGACGCGCTGGACCCAGCTCGTGCTGGGACTGATCGCGATGATGTCGATCTCCAGCCCTCAATATGGCTGGGCGTTCTTTACCAAGCCGCTTCGGGATGCTCTTGGTGTCCAGCTATCGACGCTGCAGTGGACCTTTACGATCCTGATCGTGTTGCAGACGTTCCTGTCGCCGATCCAGGGCTATTTGGTCGACAAGTTCGGCGCGCGCCTGTTGATTGCAAGCGGCTGTCTGCTGTCGGGCCTGGGCTGGATCCTGGCCGGCCATGTCACAACCATCGCTGGCCTCTATCTCACCTACGGGCTGTTCTGCGGCGTCGGCACCGGCATCGTCTATGTCGGCGTGGTCGGCCTGATGGTGCGCTGGTTCCCGGACCGGCGCGGATTTGCGACGGGCGTGGTCGCCGCGGGTTACGGCTTTGGCGCGCTGCTCACCAACACGCCGATCTACAACATGATCGAGTCGAGCGGCTATCAGCAAACGCTGATCGTGTTCGGCATCATTCTCGGTATCGTCGGCGCTGCTGCCGCTCTGATGCTGCGCATGCCGACCGCCAATGACGTGCTGCCGCAGCCGGCGGTCGAGGTATCGAGCGTCGGAACGCCGCCCGGCGAGATGCTGCAAACCAACGTGTTCTGGCTGATGTTCGTGATGATGACGATGATGTCGACCGGCGGGTTGATGATCATCTCGCAATTCGGCGCGTTCTCGCGCGACTTCGGCGTCACCAGCGTCACCGTCATGGGAATGGCGGCGCTGCCGCTGGCGCTCAACATCGATCGCATCACCAACGGATTGACCCGCCCGTTCTTCGGCTGGCTGTCGGATCGGATCGGGCGTGAAAACACCATGGCGATTGCCTTCCTGATGGAGGCCGCGGCCGTTACGCTGATGCTGTTGTTGCGCGACAACGCCCTGCTCTTCGTGCTGCTCTCCGGCGTCGTGTTCTTCGGCTGGGGCGAGATCTTCTCGCTGTTCCCGTCAACCCTGACCGACTCGTTCGGCGCCAAGCATGCGACGACGAATTACGGTCTGCTCTATATGGCTCAGGGCGTCGGCTCGATCCTCGGCGGCCCGCTCGCGGCCTACTTGCGCGAGGCGACCGACAGCTGGATTCCGGTGTTCGCGATCGTCATCGCGATGGACGCGCTGACCGGCATTCTGGCGCTGGTTGCGCTGAAACCGATAAGGCACGCTTACGCCACCCGGTAGGCCTGCCGACCGCGGCAATTCCGGCAAGCCCGCCCCCTGACGGGGCGGGCTTTTTCTCGTGCCGCGGCCATCCCGGATTGGGGTTGGACGGATAGACGAAATTGGCTACTAATTTCGCCATCGTCGTGGGCAGTTCAAGGACCGGAAATGACCTATTGCTGCGGAGTGCTGGTACGGGACGGCCTCGTCATGATCGCCGACACCCGCACCAATGCCGGGCTTGACAACGTCTCGACCTTCCGCAAGCTGCATATCTTCTCGAAGCCCGGCGAGCGGATTCTCGCGATCGCCAGCGCCGGCAATCTCGCGATCAGCCAGTCGGTGCTCTCGACCCTGACCGAAGGCATGGAAGACCCCGACACGGGCGAGGTCGAAACGCTGATGAATGCGCCGACCATGTTCCAGGCGGCGCAGCGCATCGGCAAGGCGATCCGCTCCGTTCACGCCACCGAAGGCACCGCGCTGAAGTCGGAAGACATCAATTTCGACGTCTCGTTCCTGTTCGGCGGCCAGATCAAGGGCGCGCGGATGCGGCTCTTCATGGTCTATCCGGCCGGCAACTTCATCGAATGCACCACCGACACGCCCTATTTGCAGATCGGCGAACACAAATACGGCAAGCCAGTGCTTGACCGCGCCATGCATTATGACGTCGAGCTCTACGAGGCGCTCAAGACCAGCCTGATCTCGATGGACTCGACCATGCGCTCCAATCTCGGCGTCGGTCTTCCGATCGACGTATTGGTGGTGCGGACAGACGTCTGCGATGCCGACCTCAACCACCGCATCGAAGCGGGCGAGCCCTATTTTCACGATCTGCGCTCGCGCTGGTCGGCGGCGTTGCGCGCGGCGCACCGGAATATTCCCCCGCCGCCCTACAAGACCGAAACTCCAAAACCATAAGCAATCGAAAACACAACAAGGCAGGAAACAATGACCGAGCCCAAAAACAAGATCGCCATCGTCACCGGCGCCGGAACTGGCGTCGGACGCGCGGCTTCGCTGGCGCTGATGCATGCAGGCTTCACAGTCGCACTCGCCGGACGGCGCAAGGAGAAGCTGGAGGAAACCGCTCACCTCGGCCCCGCGGGCAAGGCGCTCGTCGTTCCCGCCGACATGACCGATGCGGACTCGATCGCCGCGCTGTTCGCCAAGGTCAAACAGACCTGTGGCCGGCTCGACCTGCTTTTCAACAATGCCGGCATGGGAACGCCTGCCATGCCGTTTGAAGACCTGACGCTGGCGCAGTGGCAGGCGGTGGTTTCGACCAATTTCACCGCCGCGTTTCTTTGCACGCAGCACGCCTTCCGCATCATGAAAGACCAGACGCCGCGCGGCGGCCGCATCATCAACAACGGCTCGATTTCCGCGCATGCGCCGCGGCCGTTCTCCGCGCCTTATACATCCACCAAGCACGCCATCACCGGCCTCACGAAGGCCACCAATCTGGACGGCCGCGCCTATGACATCGCGGTCGGCCAGATCGACATCGGCAATGCGGCGACCCCCATGACCGACCGCATGGTTGACGGTGTGTTGCAGCCGGACGGCCGCAAGATGCCGGAGCCGCGCATGGATTCCAAAGCGGTCGGCGACGCGATCGCCTATATGGCGGGCCTGCCGCTCGACGCTAACGTGCTGTTCATGACTGTCATGGCAAGCAAGATGCCATTCGTGGGACGCGGCTAGCATTGATGCGAGGTCGTCCCCTGGCGCGACCTCGCCCCTCGCCGGCCCGAGCGATATGGGAACCATGTCTGACCTCAGTCCGGCCTTGGACCACGCACCGCAGAAAGAACAAGGCGGCGCGTCTCCAAAAATCGTCATAGCGCTGCTGTTCCTGGCGGCGTGGATCATGTCGGCGTTGCCCGCGCTCAAGGGCAATGTCTTCGACGCGATGTCTACGGACGATGCCATGCGGCTCGTCGAGGTGCGCGACCTGATCGGCGGGCAAGGCTGGTTCGACCTGTTCCAGCATCGGATGGATCCGCCCGGCGGCCTGTCGATGCACTGGTCTCGTCTGATTGACGCGCCATTGGCCGGGCTGATCCTGCTGCTGAAGCCGCTGCTTGGGATGCACGGCGCCGAAGCCGTGACGCTCTTTCTTTGGCCGGCGCTGTTGTTTGCCATCGCGATCGCCTTGATCGCAGCGATCGCCCGGCAACTGGCTGGCAGCAACAAGGCGATGATAGCAGCGGCGCTGCTGGGTGTGCTGTGCCTTCCCGCCCTCGTTCATTTCCGGCCAGGCGCGATCGATCATCACAACGCGCAGATCGATCTGTTGCTCGCGCTCGTCCTGATGACGGCGCAGCTCGAAAGAAGCGCCGTCAAGGGCGCGCTCGGCGGCTTGATGGCCACGCTATCGCTCGCCGTCGGAATCGAAATGCTGCCCGCCATCGCAGCCGTCGGCGTTGCGGTATTCGGCCTGTTTGTCTGGCGCGGCGCCGCCGTCGCGCGGCAGGTTGGCGCCTTCGCGGGCGGTCTCGCGGTATCCTCACTCCTGCTCGCGCTCGCCTTGCTTCCGATGTCGTCGCTTGGCGCGCCGGTCTGCGACACCTTCGGCGGCCCCGTGCTGCTGCTCACCACCGGCGGCGGCATCAGCCTTCTCATCATGATCGGCATCGATCGCGTTCACTCGACGTTGGCGATGCGCTTGGTGAGCGGCGCGGTGCTGGCCATGGCCTTGATCGGCGCATTCCTCATCCAGTTTTCGGCGTGCATCGCCTCGCCCTTCGCGCATCTCGATCCGATCGTCGTAACGCTCTGGATCAACAATGTCGCCGAAGCGGTCTCATTGCCGAGGATGCTTTATCTTTTTCCGGACCGAATTCCCGGCTTCTACGGATTTCCGCTTCTCGCGATCGGATTTGCCGTGGCCGCGCTGCTGCGGTCGTCTCCTTCCGAACGATTTCGCTGGATCGTTGCCATCTCAGCGCTGGCGGCGCTGATCGGCGTCAGCATCTGGGAAGTGCGCGGCGCTGCCGGTGCGTCGATGGTGGCGGCTCCCGTCTTTGCCGCCAGCCTAGTCATTCTGTGGCCCGGCTTTGCTTCGGCGCGAAACCTGCTTCTCGCCTCGGTCATTGCATCGCCCGTCAGCCTCGGCGCCCTCGGCGTCATGGCGGCGCCGCTGACGGATGCGATCGTCAAACCGCCGCCGGCCGCCGGCGATCAGTCGCCGTGCCGGAGCATGTCGGACGTCGCTTCGCTGAAACAGCTTCCGAAGGGCCGCGTGATGGCGCCGCTCGATCTCGGACCTGCGATCCTGGCCGAAACCAACCACGAGGTTTTTGCAGGTCCCTATCATCGCAACAATGACGGCAACGCCGCGCTGATCAGGCTCATGCTGGCCCCGCCATCCGAGGCGAAGCAGATCCTGTCGGACCGGCACGTCGACTACGTCGTCACCTGCGCCGCACTTTCCGACGCGAATATCGTCAAGCTCGCCCCGGATGGATTGGAGACGCATCTGGCCCGTGGCGAGGTGCCTGACTTCCTGGAACGGCTTCACCTCAATCCCGCTGACAAAATCGCGGTGTGGCGCGTGCGAAAGTAAGTGGCGGCGGACGGCGAACCGTCGCCGTCCGCCGTCGCTTCACCTCGTCAATACTGGTACTGATACTGGTTCGGGCAGACGTAGTTGCCGTAGCTGTCGTAGCCGCAGCCGCTGTTGTAGTTGCCGTTGTAGTAGCCATAGGCTCCCAACGCCGCCGCGCCAACGGCTGCGCCGTAGGCGGCACCGCGGTAGACGCCTCCGCGGACAGCCGCGCGCGCGACCGGACGACCGGGGATCGGACGATATCCATATCCACGTCCGGCAACGCCAGCAGTCCGGTATGCGCCACCCCGCACGCCAGCGGCCCGCATGCCACCACCGTGATAACCTCCCGCACGCATACCGCCACCACCGCCACGGAATCCACCGCCGCCGCGGCCACCGCGGGCGAACGCATCATCCGGAATGAGGCTGGCAGTGATCAGAACGAGCGCTGCTAGAGCAGCAAGAATGTATCGGAACATGGTACACCTCCACAGACCTGGTCTTTACTCGTCGGAATCTTCGTCGGAATCGCTACCGTTACGATGCTCGATGATCGCATCTCTCATGGCGCGCGCGCCGACCATCGTCACGAAAGCCATTCTTTTCTTCTGATCCTGGCTCAACGTCTTGAAGAGCGGCTCCCAGGCGTCGGCGACTTTCTTGAGATCGTTGCCGCGCTGAATGAGTCGATCCGCTCGGCGTTGCATCATCTCGACCGGATTGCGGTCCCCGAGGCTCTCCAGCGGGCCGTTGTCGCGCAATTCCGCGATATGCTCCATTCGGGCGGCCCGGTTCTTTGCCCTGGCGCGGATGGCCTCCTCCAGCGGCGCCCAATATTTCTCCTGGTCGGGTGTGAGCTGCAGGGCGGACTTGACAAGGTTGACACGCAAATCCGTCAAGCTTTTCAAGTCGGCGGGGCTGGGGCCACGCATTCCGACGGTGGAAGACGTCTCTGCCGCATAGGCGAGAGACGAAGTCGTCATTAAAAGTGCGATTGCCGCGACGGCTGCTTTTTTGATCATCACAAGCTCCTGATCTCGGATCGTACGCCCCCGAACAGACACTCCCGCGCGGGTCCACGTTGGGTTGATCTAAGTCAAGGGTTGGCGATGACGCCGGGCCGGAGCAAATCAGCGCGCCGCTGACGGTGATCCGGTTCCCGCGACGGCAAATAATGACGGCGGACGGCGCGCTCGCCCCTACTCCAGCTTCTCCACCTCGCGCAGCGAGGGAAACAGCTTCATCCAGAGGAGCGCAATCGCAACGGTGGCGACGCCGCCGAGCACGGCCGACGCCACGGTGCCCAAAAGCGCCGCCGCCACGCCACTCTCGAACTGGCCGAGATAGTTCGAGGCGTTGATAAACAGAAAATTCACCGCGCCGACCCGGCCACGCATCTCGTTCGGCGTCGAGAGCTGCACCAGCGAAAACCTTATTACTACGCTGATGGTGTCGGCAGCGCCCAGGGCCGCGAGCGCCAGCACCGACAGCCACATCCAGTGCGAGAGGCCGAACACGACAGTGGCAATGCCAAACACGATCACGGCCTGGAACATGCGCATGCCCACGCGGCGGTTGATGGCGTGGCGCGCCAGGATCGTCGTCATGATCAGCGCGCCGACCGCGGGCGCTGCGCGCAGGATACCGAGGCCGAAGGGTCCGGCATCGAGAATGTCACGCGCATAGATCGGCAGCAGCGCGGTGACGCCGCCGAACAACACCGCGAACAGGTCGAGCGAGATGGTGCCGAGGATAGCGGGATTGCTGCGGATGAAGCGCACGCCCGCGAAGATGTCGTCTGACGTCCCGCTATCCTTGGCGGGCTCAGGCTCGGTGGTCGTGATCGCGCCGGTCAACACCATGGAGAGCAGCCAGAACACCAGCATGATGCCATAGGGCAAACCGGGCGCGACCGCATAGGCAAAGCCGCCGAGCGCCGGTCCCGTGATGGTCGCAACTTGCGCGGCGGCGCTTGACAGTGCGGTCGCGCGTTGCAGCGAGCCCTGCGGTGCGATCAATGGCAGCAGCGCCGCAATGGTCGGGCTTTCGAACGCGCCGGCCATGCCGAGCACGAAGGTCGCAATAAAGATGTGAACTTCGGTGAGCCATCCGCCGTAGGAGCCCCAGCACAGAAACAGCGCGGTTGCGGCTTCCGCGAGCTGACAGAGCTGCACCACGCGCTTGCGCTCGAACCGGTCGGCGGCGTGACCTGCGACAAACACCAGGAGCGCCGTGGGCAGGAACTGCACCAACCCGACCATGCCGAGATCGAAGGCGCTGCCGGTGATGTCGTAGATCTGCCAGCCGATCGCCACCGCGCCGATCTGGCTGGAAAATCGCGTCAGGCTTCGCGACAGCAGGAAGAAGAGAAACGAAGGTTGTTTGAGGAGCGTCCCGGCGCTCACCGGCGCAATGAAAGACATGATGCTGATCGGTGAACGATGACGACCCTAATGTCAACGTTCGCACTGGAACAAGTCGTGCATGGCATTGCCTCTCAATCCGCAACGCTGCCATACTCGGCACGAGTTGCTCGCTCCCCTCATCCTGAGGAGCCGCGCAAGCGCCGTCTCGAAGGGTGAGGCCGGCGGAGCTTTTGGGGGAAAGATGCTTCAACTGCAATCGACGTTCGGCATCATCGCGCTGCTCGCTCTGGCGTGGCTCTTCGGCGAGAACCGCCGCGCGGTGTCGCTGCGGCAGGCGGCGATCGGGCTCGTGGTGACGCTTGCGACCGCCGTCGTGCTGATCAAACTGCCGGGCGCGGCGCGCGCCTTCGGCGCGATCAACGACGCGGTGGGCGCGATTGCATCGGCCTCGCGCGCCGGCACGTCATTCGTGTTCGGCTATCTCGGCGGCGGCGCGCTGCCGTTCGACGTCAAATCGCCCGGTGCCGATTTCATCCTCGCTTTCCAGGCGCTGCCGATCGTGCTCGTGATGAGCGTGCTGACCACGCTGCTGTTCTACTGGCGCATCCTGCCGCCGGTCGTGCGCGGCATGGCGTTCCTGCTCGAGCGTACGCTTGGCATCGGCGGCGCGGTCGGGCTCTCCACTGCGGCCAACATCTTTCTCGGCATGGTGGAAGCGCCGCTGTTCATCCGCCCTTATCTCGCAAAACTCACGCGCAGCGAATTGTTCCTGGTGATGACCGGCGGCATGGCCGGCATCGCCGGCACCGTGCTCGTGCTTTACGCGACGCTGCTGGCGCCGCTGATCTCCGATGCCGGTGCGCATTTTGTCATTGCGTCCGTGCTCGGCGCGCCCGCAGCCATTCTGGTCAGCTTGATCATGGTGCCGGAGGTGGCCGATATCAAAGCCGGCGGCACGGCGGGCGACCCGCGCCTCACCGAGGATCCCGACCTGCACGCGGCCTCGACCATGGACGCGATCGTCAAGGGCACGACGGCGGGTCTCGAACTTCTGCTCAACATCGTCGCCATGCTGATCGTGCTGGTGGCGCTGGTGCATCTTGCCAATTCCATCCTCAGCCTGCTGCCTGACGTCGGCGGCGCGATCACCTTGCAACGCCTGCTCGGTTACATAATGGCACCAGTGTGCTGGTTGATGGGGCTGCCGTGGTCGCAAGCCATTCCCGCCGGCAGCCTGATGGGCACGAAAACCGTGCTCAACGAACTGATCGCTTATGTCGATTTTTCAAAACTCCCGGCGGGTACGCTGGATGCACGCTCGCGGCTGATCATGCTCTATGCGATGTGCGGTTTTGCCAATTTCGGCAGCCTCGGCATCATGGTCGCAGGCCTCGGCACCATGGCGCCGGAGCGCCGCCACGAGATCCATTCGCTCGGGTTGAAATCGATCGTCTCGGGCACGCTGACGACCTGCCTGATGGGCGCGATCGTCGGCGTGCTGACGTGACGAGCGCTGGACTTGCCGGCTTCCGCTCCGTAATTTGGCCGCGCCCAACCCCACGAGACAGGCAACCCTTCGACGCCAGGAAGCCAGATGGCAGAGCCCGCCGACGAGGTGCAGAATTTTAGCCCGTTCTGGCACCAGATGCTCTCGACCGAGCATCCCACGCTGAGGCGCGGCCGCAAGTTGTTTCGCGCGCTCTCGCCCACGGCCACTGACCGCTGCCGTCTCTGCTACGCCGGCTTCGATGGCTTTACCGCTCCTGCGCTCCGCCTGATCGGCCGCGGCCGCTGGCGGCGCAATCCGCACGTCTGCGAGAAATGCGAGAGCGTGTTCGCCGAACGTCGCGGCGGCACCGAGCTTGAAATCGCCCTGCTCTATGCCGATGTGCGCGGTTCGACACAGATCGCAGCCAAGATGAGGCCGGCGGAATTCGCGGCGCTGATGCAGCGTTTCTTCCGCGCGGCCACGGCCGTGTTCGACCGCAGCGATGCCGTCGTCGACAAGATGGTAGGCGACGAAGTCATCGCCCTCTATCTGCCGGGCCTTGCCGGTTCCAACTACCGCAAGCGCGCGCTCGATGCCGGACTCGAATTGCTGCGCGCGACCGGCCACGCCGACCGGCAAGGGCCGTGGCTTCCGGTCGGCGTCGGCGTGCACGCCGGCAAGGCATTCGTCGGGTCGATCGGCGTCGAGGGCGGCAATTATCAATTCACCGCGCTTGGCGATGCCATGAACTTCGGCGCACGGCTGGTCTCCGCGGCCGGCCGTGGCGAGATGATCATCAGCCACGCGATGCTGCAGGAAGTGCCTGATCATCTTGCCACCGAACGCCGCAGCCTCGAACTCAAAGGCTATGCCGGGCCGGTCGAGGCGCATGTCGCGCGCGTGTCGGCATAGCGTCTTCGTGCGAAGCGCACCGACGGATTTGACTTAGAAGCGGAGAAGAAAAGCGTCCCCCGTCGCCTCAACGGAACGCGTTCGACATCGTCACCATCATATTATACTGCTGGATGACGCTGTTATAATCCATCGAATACGACACGTTGTCGGCGCGGCCCTTGGCGATGCTGTCGCGCATCTCGCGCAATTTGCCGAGAATGTCACGCGGATACGAATCGATCGAGGTGGATTTTCCGGACTCGCGGATCGCCGTATCGAAATCACGCACCGCGCTGCCGAACGCCGCAAGCGTTGCATCGAACTGCGGGAGATCTGCGCCGCCTTTCGGGCTCGACGGCATCAGTTCGACCGCCCTCTTTGCCAGCACCATGGTGTTGCGCACGTGCCAGCGCACGCTCTTGCCTTCGGCCTTTTCGATCTTCGCCAGCTCCGCGCGATCGAGCGCATCCTTGAGCTGGTTCTGCAATGCCTCGGTCGTGGCGCGCGCCGCGAGAAACGCCATCGCCGCCGGAACAAGCTTGTCGTGCAGCGCCTTGCCGCCGGCCATGTTGTCGGCAAGATAATCCTTGCGATCGTAATAGGCTTCCGCCTCGTTCAGGATCGGAATCAGCGCCTCAAAAGTCGAGGCGAGCTGTTTGGTTGCGTCGTCAAGCGCAGGGATTGCGGGCTTGTCGCCGGCCGTCTTGCGCGCGGTGTCGATGTCGCGCTTGGCCGACGATCCGACCGAATACAGGCCATAGATGATGCGCTCCTTGCCGGTTGGGCCGCGCTTCACGTCGACCCAGCTAAGATACCTGGCCCAGGAATCCTTGCCGCGCAGCGATGCGTTCAGGAGACCAACGACGCCGTTTGATTTTGCGATGTAGCGATCGAGGTCCGCATCTGCGATCTCGTGCAGGCCAAGATCGGGAGGCGGCGACACTTGTTGCTGCGCCAAGGCGGTCGCGCAGTGCAGGACAAATGCAGCGGCGAGGACCAAAGATGAGATTTTCAAAGCAGCGCCCCCAAAGAATAAGCAAGAATAGACCTGGCCGTGCGTGATGCACGGACGTCTCCTGCGCTATTCGTCGCGGGGCGCGGTCCGCGGGTTCAAAGGGGTGACTTGATCCCTCCCCGCGAAGCGTGGGGTCCGTGGCGAGCGAAGCTCGCTCTCGAGGTCGCCGCGCAAGCGGCGGGGTGGGGGTGGCGGTCATGACGCGTAAACGTCATTCCGGGACAACCCGAAGGGTTGGACCGGAATCTCGAGATTCCGGGCTCGGTCCTGCGGACCGCCCCGGAATGACCGCGTTTCACGCGGTCAATTCCACCGTCTTGAAATCGGCCGGCAGAATCACTTCCAGCAGTTCGACGTCGTCGGAATAATCCATGATCAGATGCTTGATGCGCGGCGGCTGGGTCCAGGAGCTGCCCACGCTGAACATCGTCTCGCCAACGCCTTCCATGTAGGTCTTCACCCAACCCTTGAGCACATAGACCATCTGGAAATCGACGTCGTGGAAATGCAGTTTTGACACCACATCCGGATCGCACGGTCCCATCAGGCGGATCACATGCGCCCGCGCCACGCCGCCGCTGGCGTCGGCAATGCCGAGGTCGCGGTATTGCGCATAGGTGCGCAGGCCGTCGGCCTTGAAATCTTCTTCGCGGTGATGGCTGATGGCGACGTGCTGCTTCGGTCGCACCCGCTTGACCGGCGCAGCCGCCCTGCCCTTGAGTTTGCGCCGCGCGTGGGATTTTGCCGCCGTCTTTCGCGCAGGCGCCTTGCGCGCGGTCGATTTCTTCTGGGCCGCGCTTCTGGCGGCGGCGCGCGCGGCCGGCTTCCTCGATTTCTTTTTGGCCATGTTCTCTCCCTTCCCGACAAATCAGGAGGGTGGAGGGTATCACAATGAGGGTTCGTCGTCCCGGACAAGCGAAGCGATAGCGAGTGTGGGACCCTATCGTCGTCATGGCCGGGCTTGACCCGGCCATCCACGTCTTTGTTCAACGACCAAAGGTAAGACGTGGATCACCGGGACAAGCCCGGTGATGACGAGTGGATGGAGGTGAATCGCCGTAGCTCGAAGAGCGAAGGCGGATCAATGCAGCCGGAACACGCCGTCGACAGCGCGGAAGTCGGCCGGCTTGATCAGCTTGGAGTGCGCGACGCGGACCGAGTAAAGCGGTCCCTCGAGCTTGGTCTCCCAGAAATGCAGGAAGTCCCGCAGCGCCGGGAATTTCGGAAACAGATCGTAATTCTGCCAGACGTAAGTTTGCAGGAGCGAGGGATGATCCGGCATGCGGTAGAGAATTTCCGCCGTCGTCAGCCCGTAACCCAGCACTTGTTTCCGGAAGTCTTCGGAAACCCCAACCCGCGAGACCATGCCAACCCTCCAACTTGCGAGAGTGCATGTGCGGCTGGCGACGGCCTTAGGGAGCGGCCTCGAGTCGAGATGCACTCACATGAGAGAAATGTGACGCACGCGAACAACCCATCACAAGTCCAAATGTTTAACGATCTGTTGAAAAAGTCAGCGTTAGCAGCCACTTAAGCCGGCTGCTAATAGCGATGCACGAAGCTGGCCTAACCGGCGTTAACCATCGCGGAGAGAAGCTGGCAAAGCCCTTGTTCGACTGCCAATTTTTCTGCTATCGCCCCTTGCCTCCTCCAATACTCTGGACTATCTCCGTTTTGCCCGCTGGCACTCGTCGGCGGCGACTGCCAATTTTGCAAAATTCGCAAACATCTTCAGAAACTTAGGAGGACTGCATGAAATTCCGTCCGCTTCACGACCGCGTCGTGGTCAAGCGTGTCGACGCCGAAGAGAAGACCGCTGGCGGCATCATCATTCCCGATACGGCCAAGGAAAAGCCCTCGCAGGGCGAAGTGATCGCCGTCGGCCCGGGTGGCCGCGACGAAGCCGGCAAGCTGATCCCGATCGACATCAAGGTTGGCGACCGCGTCCTGTTCGGCAAGTGGTCGGGCACTGAAGTGAAGATCGATGGCGAAGATCTCCTGATCATGAAGGAGAGCGACATCATGGGCGTCCTCACCGACGTCTCTTCCAGCAAGAAGAAGGCCGCTTAAGCGCACCTCACCCCTTCCCTAGATTTCAAGGAAACAATCCATGTCAGCCAAAGAAGTAAAATTCGGCGTAGACGCTCGCGACCGCATGCTGCGCGGCGTCGACATTCTCGCCAACGCCGTGAAGGTGACGCTCGGCCCGAAGGGCCGCAATGTCGTGCTCGACAAGTCGTTCGGCGCGCCGCGCATCACCAAGGACGGTGTCACCGTCGCCAAGGAAATCGAGCTTGACGACAAGTTCGAGAACATGGGCGCCCAGATGGTGCGCGAAGTCGCCTCCAAGTCGGCCGATGCCGCTGGCGACGGCACCACCACCGCGACGGTTCTCGCCGCTGCGATCGTTCGTGAAGGCGCGAAGTCGGTTGCCGCCGGCATGAACCCGATGGACCTGAAGCGCGGTATCGATCTCGCGGTCGAAGCCGTCGTTGCGGACCTCGAGAAGAACTCCAAGAAGGTCACATCGAACGAGGAGATCGCCCAGGTCGGCACCATTTCGGCCAACGGCGATGCCGAGATCGGCAAGTTCCTCTCCGACGCCATGAAGAAGGTCGGCAATGAGGGCGTGATCACGGTCGAGGAAGCCAAGTCGCTCGAAACCGAACTCGATGTCGTCGAAGGCATGCAGTTCGACCGCGGCTACATCTCGCCCTACTTCGTCACCAACGCCGACAAGATGCGCGTTGAGATGGACGATGCCTACATCCTCATCAACGAGAAGAAGCTCTCCTCGCTCAACGAGCTGCTGCCGCTGCTCGAGGCCGTGGTGCAGACCGGCAAGCCGCTGGTCATCGTCGCGGAAGACGTCGAAGGCGAGGCTTTGGCCACGCTCGTGGTGAACCGCCTCCGCGGTGGTCTGAAGGTCGCGGCCGTCAAGGCTCCGGGCTTCGGCGATCGCCGCAAGGCCATGCTGCAGGACATCGCGATCCTGACCGGCGGCCAGGCGATCTCGGAAGATCTCGGCATCAAGCTCGAGAACGTCACCCTCAACATGCTTGGCCGCGCCAAGAAGGTGATGATCGACAAGGAGAACACCACGATCGTCAACGGCGCCGGCAAGAAGGCCGACATCGAGGCGCGCGTGGCGCAGATCAAGGCGCAGATCGAGGAAACCACCTCGGACTACGACCGTGAGAAGCTGCAGGAGCGCCTGGCCAAGCTCGCAGGCGGCGTCGCGGTGATCCGCGTCGGCGGCGCGACCGAGGTCGAGGTGAAGGAGCGCAAGGATCGCGTGGATGACGCGATGCATGCGACCCGCGCAGCTGTCGAGGAAGGCATCGTTCCGGGCGGCGGCGTCGCCCTGCTCCGTGCTTCCGAGCAGCTCAAGGGCATCCGCACCAAGAACGACGACCAGAAGACCGGCGTCGAGATCGTGCGCAAGGCCCTCTCCTGGCCGGCTCGCCAGATCGCGATCAACGCGGGCGAGGATGGCTCGGTGATCGTCGGCAAGATCCTCGAGAAGGATCAGTACGCGTTCGGCTTCGACAGCCAGACCGGCGAATACGGCAACCTCGTCTCCAAGGGCATCATCGACCCGACCAAGGTGGTTCGTACCGCGATCCAGAACGCCGCCTCCGTGGCCGCGCTTCTGATCACGACCGAAGCCATGGTCGCCGAGCTGCCGAAGAAGCAGGCTGCTGGCCCCGCAATGCCTCCGGGCGGCGGCATGGGCGGCATGGACTTCTAAGCGACGAAGTCGTCCCGGACGCGGCGTAGCACGAAGTGATGCGCTGCTGATCCGGGATCTTGCTCCACAAATTAAGGAAAGGGCGCGGTGCAAACCGCGCCCTTTTTGCTTGCGGCCACATCTGCCCTATTGAACGACGTCGAGTTTGACCTTCGCGATGCCGCTTTCCACCATCCCAAGCTTGCTGGCGGCAGAACCCGAGAGATCGACAACGCGTCCGGGAACGTAGGGACCGCGGTCATTGATCCGGACAGTCACGGACTTTCCGGTCGATACGTTCGTCACCCGCAACTTTGTGCCGAACGGCAAGGTCGGATGAGCGGCGGTCATTGCGTGCGTATCGAATTTCTCGCCGCTCGCGGTCGGCTGGTCCTCCGTATAGAAGCTGGCAACACCCTGCGAGGCGATCTGTGTCGGGCTCGCATTGTTATGCCGCGCGAACGGCGTATGCTTTCTCACATGTGCGACACGCCTCGCGGTGAAGTACGATGCCGTTCGCTCGTGTTGCCACGACGCCTGCCCGTGCGGGCTCGCAATTTCGGACTGTCGCACCGCACTGGATTGAGCGCAGGCCGCAAGCGACGCGGCGGCGAGAACGACCACAGGCAATCGAACGATATGTCGGATACGCGCGTACGAACGCTTGACGAACGAATGCTTGGCACAATTGCTGGGAAACATGTTGTATCCCCAAATCGCGCCCCCGGCCCAAGCCCGACCCGCAATGAGGGCAGAACCGTGGCCGAACGGGATCAGGCACCGGCGTTGTCGGGCGATTTCATTCGGGGTGTGCTGATTGAGCCACAGCACGCCGCAAGGGCGACGGCGGCTTTTTGGCCGCGCGGCATCTCGGATCAACAGAGTCTCAGGTGCGCAATTACGCCGCGGCAATGCGGTTTCGCGTCATTGCGAGGAGCGTGAGCGACGAAGCAATCCAGACTTCCATCCGCATTGCGTTGCGGATTCTGGACCGCTTCGCTGCCGCTCGCGATGACGATGGATGGCCGGGTCGAGCCCGGCCATGACGAAAGCGAGACAGGCGCTATGCGGCTACTGCGACAGTTTCACGAACTTCGGAAACTCGAGCTTGCCTTCGGCGATCCTGGCCGGCCAGACCGTGACCTGCCTGGCGTTCTGCCACTGGAAGACGAGACCCGTGACATAGCCGGGGCCTGACTTGATGCCGTGGGTGAACTCGTCGTCCTTGCCGTAGAACTCGATGTTGCCGATCGTGCCTTCGAACTTTGTCTTCTCCATCTCCGCGACCATCTTGTCGGGATCGGTCGAACCCGCGCGCTTGATCGCCTCAGTGATGATGTAGACGTCGTCATAGGCGGTATAGCCGGTGTAGGCCGGCGGCGCGCCGAATTTGGCCTTGAAGGCTTGCGCGAACGGTTTTGTCTTCGAGGTCACCGCAACGTCGGAAGTGGCGACCGCGAGCGTGGGGATGCCGTCGGCGGCGCCGTTGGTGTCGTTCCAGAAGGTCGGGCTGAAGGCCTGCGCGCTGATGCCGAACATCGGCACCGGCACCTGCTGGTTCTTCCACTGCACGGTCGGCTGCACGCCGACATGGGAGATGCCGGTGACGATGACGTCGGGTTTCTTGCTTTCGATATTGTTGAAGATCGGCGTGAAGTCGGTCGTATCCGGCGAGAAGCGGATGTGATCGACGACGTTCAATCCGGCTTTCGGCAGGCAGGCCTCGTAGCCGACGTCGAGCGGCTTGGTCCAGGCGGCGTCCTCGCTCATGATCGCGACGCTCTTGAGTTTCAGATTGTTGACCAGGAGATCCTTGGCCGCGTCGCAGACGAGCTGCGCCTGCGCCGCCGAGGTCAGATAGCCGTGAAAGGTGTACTTGTTCTTGTCGTAGTCATTATGGATCGCCTTGGTGATCTCGTTCGAGGCAGCACCCGGCGTGATCAGCGGCATCTTCAGGCGCGCCGCCCACGGCTCGAGCGCCAGCACGACCTCGCTGATGTAGCTGGCGATGACGGCCGAGACCTTGTCTTCGCTGACCGCGCGCTGAAAGGCGCGGACCGAATCCGCGGACGAGCTCTTGTTGTCATAGGTCACGATCTCGATCTTGCGCCCGAGCACGCCGCCCTTGGCGTTGATCTCGTCGGCGGCGATCTGCGCGCCGCCCGGCGTCGCCGCGCCCGCAATCGATTGCACCTCGGCGATGACGCCGATCTTGATCGGGTCTGCGGATTGTGCGTGGGCCGCAGCGCTGGCAAAAATCGCTACCGCGCCCGTGAGCAGGGCCGTCCTGCCTGATGGCTGCATCCGTTCTCTCCCTTTTGTTTGTCGTGTTCTTTTGCATTGTTGCTGCGCCGCGGTATGCCGCGCGCATAAGCAAGTCTATTGGAAGTTGAGAGCGCCGGGAACTCTCATCGATGCCGCCGTGCTTAGACATTAAGCAGAACAGCACGGTCGAAGCTGGCGGCGAAAACGCATGGCCGCTTTTCGCGATTGAGGCCGGAACCAGAAAGCCGGCTTCAGACTTCTTAACCGCGAGACCGTTGCCCGCCGTTATAACGACGGCGCATGGAGCGGATAGCCAAAGGTCCCGACGGAGTGGGACCCGCTGTTCAAGGACAAGCGCACGCACAGATAGCCAAAGGCAACGGTCTCGGTTCTGTTCAACTCACGGTCGGTTTGACGATGGACAGTCCAACGATCGACGATACGCACACTCGCGCCATTTGCGACGAAATCGGCGAGCGGCTGCGAACGCTTCTGAACTCATCGATGCCTGGCGAGATAACAGATTTCGACGACAGGCTGCGTGAATTTTCTGACAGCGAAGTGGAGGGCGAGCGCGCGGCAGCTCATTAAGCCGTTTTGGTGCTGGATTCCCGCAATCTTCAACGCAACACCCGGCCGATGCGCGCGGTGCGCGCATGAGACGCCTTGCGGAATCGTCCTACCGGTCGTTTCCGGCCGATCAATCTTGAAGTAACCTGCATCCGTCTCTGATGTGACGGACGACCATGCTCACGCTCTATTCCTACCCGCGGCTGTTCGGCGTCGCCGACAACAACGGCTATGGTCTGAAGGTATTCGCCTTTCTGAAGCTCGCCGGCGTGCCGTTCCGGCACGAGCACATTTTCGATGCGTCGAAGGCGCCGCGCGGACAGTTGCCCTATATTGTCGACGGCCATGACACCGTCGGCGACAGCGAGACCATCCTGGCCTATGTCACACAAAAATATCGCGTCACGCTGGATGAGGCGCTGACGCCGGCGCAGCGCACGACCAACCTCCTGATCACGCGTACGCTCGACGATCTCTACTGGGTGATGTCCTATTCGCGCTGGAAGGACGAGCGCTATTGGCCCCAGTTCCGCGATGCGCTCAAGCGCGAGCATCCTAGCCTGACCGATGACGGGCTGATGAAGGCCAAGGAGTTCAACGCCCAGCGCTATTATTACCAGGGCATCGGCCGCTTCGAGCCTGACGCCGCGATGGCGCGCGGCATCGCCGATCTCGCCGCACTCGCTAGCCTTGTTCACCGGCAGGACTACGTGCACGGCGACAGGCCAACGGCCATCGACTGCGGCATTTATGGCTTCATCGCCAACATCTACTTCTACGACATCGAGACGCCGTTGAAGGAATTTGTGGTCGCCCACGACGGCCTGGTACGACATTGCCGCGCTATTCATAAAGCGGTCAGCATGTGAGGTTGATTTAGATCTGGCAGCGCGCCTGCTCCGGGTGGCCTGAAATCCGAATGCTTCGGCTCCAGCACGAGACGCCGTTCATGCATGTGCGCGAACCGAGTGCGCGAAAGATCGAATTTTGCGAGCGCGATCAACGCCGATTCTACTGTCCACTCCCTTTGCTAAAAATATTTCGTTTCGCCCGTCGGGAAAATCATCTCTAAACCTCGCGCCGTCCCGTGCCCGATGAGAGGGGCGCTTCGCGATCGTCACGATTTGCCGGTGCGGGATGCGATGGCCGCCATCATGCCGCAAGACGAACGGTTTGATGCGCGGACGGCCAAGTCGTGTGGTCCTGATCTCTCGACGCTGAGATCAAGTTGGTGACGATGCCTGCGCATCACGCCAATGACGGTGGCAAGAAAGCCCGATCACCGGGGAGAGCACGAAATAAGCCGATCAACCATCGTGCAGGGAATGCCGGAATGCTCGGCTTGCCTGTGGTGACTAACTCATGTGCTTTTCTACTTTGCGCATGAGGCTGCGGGTGCGGCCTGGCACCCGGCATTCCCTGCGCCCTCCTCTCGAGGGTGACTTTCAACGGCTCGGGCGTGATTACGTCGCGGGGATGTGGAGGTGTGTCTGTCTTGCACCCGTCATTGCGAGCGGAAGCGAAGCAATCCAGCAACGCGCATAGCCAAAGGCTGGATCGCTTCGTCGCATCCGCTCCTCGCGATGACAGGATTTTCGAACATGGATTGCCGGGTCAAGCCCGGCAATGACGGAAGGGAAAGGCGGCCCAACGCAAACGGATATTGCCGCGGCCCGAATTTCCTGCAACCTCAGCTAACGTCTCTTTCCCATCCAAGGCCCCCATGCCCTCTCCCGCCACGATCGATCCCATCACCCGCTCCGTCGTCCAGCACCGGCTCTCCTCGATCGTCGCCGAGATGGGCGAGGCCATGCTGCGCACGTCCTATTCGCAGATCCTCAATTCCAGCCGCGATTTCTCGCTCGCGATCACCGACACCAAGGGCCGTCTGATCGCGCAGGCCGATCATATCCCGGTGCATGTCGGCGCCCTGCCCTGGGCGACGCTCGCCGTCGAAAAGCGCTTCAGCGATATCAAGCCGGGCGACGTCATCCTGCTGAACGACCCCTATCACGGCGGCAGCCATCTGCCTGACGTGACCGCCTTCGTGCCGATCTTCGACGGCGAGACGCGGCTGTACTGGACCATCGTGCGCGCGCATCAGAGCGACATCGGCGGCGCAACCCACGGCGCCTACAACCCGGACGCCACCGAAATCTGGCAGGAAGGCCTGCGCATCCCGCCGATCAAGCTCTACGAAGCCGGGCGGCTGCGCGACGACCTCTTGGACATGCTGGCACTGAACACCCGCAACGCGCGCGATTTTCGCGGCGACCTCGCGGCGATGGTGGGCGCGGCGCATCTCGGCGAGCGTCGCATGGCGCGGCTGTTTGCGGAATTCGGCGCGCCGACGGTCGCCGCCGCCGTCGAGACGATCCTCGATGCCGCCGAGCAACAGGCGCGCGCGGTTGTTGCGACCTGGAAGGACGGCGTGTTCTACGGCGAGGCGTTCCTCGACGACGATGGGCGCGGCAACAACGACATCCGCATCGCTGCAAAAGTCACCAAGAGCGGCAGCAATATCGAGGTCGATCTCTCGGACTGCGATCCGCAAACGAAAAGCTTCGTCAATTCCTCGCACGCCAACACGCAGGCCGCGGTCTCGATGGCGTTTGCCTATCTGATCGACGCCGAGATTCCGAAAAACTCCGGCGCGCTGCGTCCTTTGAGCATCGTCACGAAAAAGGGCACCATCGTTCACGCCGACGACGGCCTGCCGGTCACGCTCTGCACCAGCCATCCCTCGAACGAAATCGTCGAGGCCGTGGTGAAGGCGCTGTCGGCGTCGTGTCCGGAGCGCGCCATGGCCGGCTGGAGCCGCCGCTTTCGCATTGCCATCCAGGGCGAAGACCCGCGCAACGGCCGGCATTTCATTTGGCACCTGTTCCAGGCGCGACCGGGCGGCGGGGCATCCGCCGGCGGCGATGGCTTTTCGTCGATCGGCGAATGGCATTCGGCCGGCGGCATCAAGTTCGGCAGCATCGAGGTCGACGAGGCGCGCTTTCCCCTGCACTTCCGCCAGCACGAATTCCGCGCCGATTCCGGCGGCGACGGCCAGTATCGCGGCGGCCTCGGCGTGGCGCTCGACCTTGTCATCGAAACCGCAAAGCCCGTGGTCGGCAACACCGCCGGTGACGGCGCGCGGCACGGCCCGTGTGGCCTGCTCGGCGGCAAGGACGGCGCGCCGCACGATTATCGCCTGGTCTCGCAAGGGCGCCCGCCGCGCACGCTGCGCACCAAGGAAGCGGGTATCGAAATTTTGCCTGGCGACTGCCTTGAGATCCGCTCGTCCGGCGGCGGCGGCTGGGGACCGCCAGAAAAGCGGAAACAGTCCGCGCGCGACCGCGATCTCGCGCAAGGCCTCGTGAGCGGCAACAACACGGCGCGAGGCTCCTGATGCTGACCATCGGTGTTGACGTTGGGGGCACGTTCACGGACCTCGTCGCGATCGACGAGAGCGGGCGAACCGTCTTCGCCAAATCGCTGTCGACGCCGCAGGATCAATCCATCGGCGTCATGGCAGGCCTCGACGAGCTGGCGCGGCGGCTCGATCTCGCCCGCGCGGACATGCTGGCGAAGACGCAGCGGCTCATTCACGGCACGACCGTGGCAACCAATGCGCTGCTGGAGCGCAAGGGCGCGAAGGTGGCGCTATTGACGACCGAAGGTCATCGCGACGTGGTCGAAATGCGCGAGGGCCTCAAGGGCAACCGCTATGATCTGCGTTCGCCGCCGCCCGAACCATTGGTCCCGCGCGAGTTGCGCCTTGGCGTGCGCGAACGGCTGCGCCCTAATGGCGACGTGCTGACGCCGCTCGATGCCGCCTCGCTCGCGCGCGCCATCGAGACCATCCGCAAGGCCGGCGTGACTTCGGTCGCGGTCTGCTTCCTGCACGCCTATCGCAATCCGGTGCACGAAATAGCCGCGGTCGAAGCCATCGAACGCGAACTGCCCGGCGTCTACGTGTCGCGGTCGAGCGACGTGCTGCCGCAGATCAAGGAATACGAGCGCGTTTCGACAACCATCGTCAACGCCTATGTCGGCCCGCTGGTGCATCTCTATTTGAAGAAACTGGAGCAACGGCTCGCGGAAGCCGGATTCAAAGGCTCGCTCTTCATCATCCTGTCGCATGGCGGCATGGCGCCGGTCGACGAAGCGGTGCGGCTTGCGGCCGGGACGGTGCTGTCGGGGCCGGCCGGCGGCGTCTCCGGCAGCCGCCGCTGCGCCGAGCTGCTCAAAATTCCAGATCTCGTCCCGTTCGACATGGGTGGCACCTCGACGGACATCTCGCTGATTTCGGCCGGCCGTGCGTCGCTCTCGGCCGGCGGCGGTCTCGCCGGCGAGCGCATCGCGCTGCGCAGTCTCGATATTGCAAGCATCGCGGCCGGCGGCGGATCGATCGCCCATGTCGACGCCGGCGGCACCTTTCATGTCGGACCTGAAAGCGCGGGCGCCATGCCTGGACCCGCCTGCTACGGCAATGGTGGCACGACCGCGACCGTGACCGACGCCAATGTCGTCCTCGGATATCTCGATGCGGCCGCCTTCATGGGCGGAAAGCGCCCGCTCGATTCCGCGGCGGCAGAGGCGGCCGTCGACCGTCTTGCGACGTCGCTCAACCTATCGCGCCTGGAGGCCGCCGCCGGCATCTACCGGCTGGTCAACCTGCGGATGGCCGATGGCATCCGCCTGATGACGCTCCGGCGCGGCGTCGATCCGCGCAAGTTTGCCTTGTTGAGTTTCGGCGGCGCGGCCGGACTGCACGCGGTCGAAATTGCGCGCGAGCTCGAGATCGGGCGGATCATCGTGCCGACGATGGCCTCGGTGCTGTCGGCATGGGGCATGCTGACAAGCGACCTGCGCTACGAGGCGAGCCAAACTCACCTCAGTGCCCGCGCCGGCATCGCGGCCGACGAGGTGCGCGATCTCTTTGCCAAGCTTGAGAAGCAAGCGACAGGCCGTCTCACATCATGGTTCGAAGGCCCGCTCGCGATCGAGCGTTTGGCGGAAATGCGTTATGGCGCGCAAGTCTACGAAATCGACGTGCCGCTCGACGGCGTCGACTGGCAGGCGTCAAACCTCGCGCACGAGATCGAGCGACGCTTTCACGATCGTCATGAAGAGCTTTACACCTACGCCTCGCGCGACCAGGAGGCGGTGTTCGTCAATGCCCGCGTCGCGGCCGTCGGCCGCGTGGCGCCGGGCGAGCAGCCGCGACGGTCTGTTGCGTCGTCGCCTGCGCCCGGTGCGCCGCGCGCGATGCGCAAGGCTTTCTTCGGCGCATGGCGCGACGTTCCGGTCTACGCGCTGGAGGCGCTCGAGGGTGGCCATGCGATCGACGGTCCGGCCATCGTCGAGGCCGAAACCACGACGGTCGTGATCAACGCGGGCGACAAGCTTTCCGTCAACGACCTCGGCTGGCTCGATATCGAGGTACGGCTAACGTGAGGCTTGCGGGGCGCAGCGCGCGGACACTCCCGTCAGCGCGTCAATCAGATGAACGACACTGCGGGGATTATAGGGTTTTGGCACAAATTGTCCGGTCAGCGTCACCGGCTGCTGTTCGCAGGATGTTGCAACGACCTTCAATGCCGGAAACTCCTGGCGAACCGTTCGCGCAAGCGACGCGCCGTCCATCGAACCGGGCATGCGGATGTCGGTAAAGATCACGCCGACGCTGATCCCGCTGCGCAAGACGTCGATCGCTTCATCGGCCGTGCCGCACTCGAGGACTTCGTATCCCGCCGCGCGGAGTTCATCGGCGATCATGATCCGGATGAGAAACTCGTCTTCGACAACCATGACGGCCGGCGAATCACTTGGACGCTGGGCGGCGCCCGACTCGAGCACTTTTGACCATGGATTCAATGAGTTGCTCATGCTGCCCCAACCGAATCGCGATCGTCGACGTTGCAAGGTTAGAGTCTCGCGCAACTCACGCACTAACCTGCGTTAGTCCTCGACACATGCGGCATCGTTTGAGCAATAAAAAAGTAAACCGTTAACCATTTCGCTGTTTGACATGTGAATAGGACATTGGAGCGGGCGCTCGTCAGCGCACGACCGTGCCGATGCGCTTGAAGCGGACGTGCGCGGGCGCGCCATCCTTCCGCGAAAAGAAGATCAGGCCGACGCGACCGATCAGATTGTCAAAGGGAATATAGCCGACGCTCTGCGTCCGGCTGTCGGTCGAATTGTCCCGGTTGTCGCCGAGCGCAAAGAAATGCCCGGGCGGGACCGTGAAGACACCGGTGTCGTCGTTTGGGCCGTTATCGAGGCAATCAAGCGTGTCGTAGCTTGCGCCGTCCGGCAGCGTCTCCCGCCAACGCTTGACTTGACCGCGCGTCGGGCTGCCGCAGGCGTCCTGGCCCTCGACATCGGCCAGCCGTTCGCGCTTGACGGGCACATCGTTGACGAAGAGCTCGCCTCCTTTCATCTGAATGCGGTCGCCTGGCAACCCGACGACACGTTTCACGTAGTCGACCCGGTCCTTCGGAACGCGAAACACGACGACATCGCCGCGCGCAGGCTCTTTGGAGAATATTCGTCCAGAAGCCGTCGATGACGCGTACGGCAGCGAGAAGCGACCATAGCCGTAGGCGTATTTCGACACAAAGATGTAGTCGCCGACGAAAAGCGTAGGCCGCATCGAGCCTGACGGGATGTTGAACGGCTGGAACAGGAAGCTGCGGATGAACAGCGCAGCCACCAGTCCCAAAGCCAGGTTGAGGAGATAAGTGAGGATCGTGCGAAAGACACCGAAACGTTCGACGCGCCCGAGCATCAGGAGGAAGACGACGAACGACCATAGCGTAAACCCCGCCACCAACAGCGGCACGATATCGAGCGCGTCGCCGCGGCCAGTCACGGCGTCGATCACAAGGATCAGGGCAAATCCTGCGATCGTGGGCAGCGCGCTCCACGCAAAGGCCGCGCGCAGGTCAATCGCCCGCGCATGCCCGCCAAGCAGCCTTCCGATCCGGCTCAGCACAAAGCCGGCAAGATACAGCCAGATGATGCCCGCGACCGCGCCAAACAGCACAAGGCACAGCGCCAGCTGCCAGTCGAACAGATAGCTCGCATTGTAGATGACGGAAATCTGATTGTAGATGCTCGCAACGGTGCCGAGGATGGCGAGCGGCCAGACAAAATAGGTCGGCCTGTTCGCGACCAGACGCTCGATCGTGCGGCGCGGACTGAACCAAACGGTGATCCACGGCGATCGAACGGCCCCCTCTTCGGTTGACATTATCCCCTCCCGCACACGCGACGGCGTGGCATCCGCCGTCATCGGAGATAATCAATGACGCCAAATTGGCAAGCCAGACAAACGAAGCGGACGGTTGAATGAAGTGGACAGTTGATGAGTGGTGAACGGCTTTCGCCGCTTTTCCAGTCAGCCGGCGGGCGGGCCGCTCACCCCTCTAACGCCCGCGACCAGGGAGTCTTCGCTTTCGTGAAATCCCGCCACGCGGATCGGAGCCGCGGCGCAATGCCGATCGATGCATGAGCCTGCCAACCGACGATCACGGCTCCGGCGGTGCCGCTCTCGGAGGAATCGGCGGTGAGCCCATCCAGCAGGGAGGCGGTCACCGCCATGTCGTTGTAGCAACCAAGCTCCTCCTGCAAACCGGCGAGCTTGCGAGAGAACTGCTTCACTGCCTTTCGGTCTTCGTACAGCGGCAGCAGGAAGTCGGCGACATAGCGCAGCTTTTTCGCAGCGAGCCTCAACCGGTGCAGTTCGTCAACGCTGAGCGACTTGAAATGGCGGCCGCGCTTGAGCACCTTCGCATGCTGAGCCGACAGCGCCTCTCCGGCGAAACTGGTCGCGGGCTCGGCGAGACGTCCGAGGTTTTCGGGCGCGACCTCGCCGCTGCGCCAGCCTCTCGCCTCGATCCAGCCGCCAAGGCCGATCAGGAAGCGCGCGCATCTGATATCCGCGAGCGCGAGGTGGACCTTGCGATAGGCTGCCTGCCGGCGCTTCGAGGTGGCCTCCTTCAGCAAGTCGAAGCCCGCGACCGTCGGGCACGCCTTGGCGACGGTCGGCAGCGTCTCGCCTTCAAAGATGTCCCAGTCGCGCGCGGCCGAAAGGTTCTGCGCGAGCCATTGTGCTTCCGCGCGCAACAGGTCGAGCTGGCTCAGGGGCCCGACCGATCGCATCAGACCTAGCGCCGATCGCAGGCGGCGCAGCGCGACGCGAAGCTGATGAACGCCCTCCGGATCGCGGCCGTCTTCGGCCGCGGGCAAGGATTCAAGCAAATGGCGAAAGCAACCGCGCAGGATCGTCGCGAATGCCTCATCCAGCGAGATCGACGAGTCGAGGCGAAGTTTTCGCGGCCTGCGCGCGGCAGGCGGTGTGTCGTCCGCAAGGTCAAAGCCGCGCGCCGATTTGCTGCGAATGGACGGTTTGAGCGGTCCATGCTCGAGGAGCCGAAGCGCCAGCTCGTAGATCGTGCCCGCACTGCCGCTCTTGAGCTCGAGCTCGATCTCGCTCACCGGCATGGACCGGTCGCCGGATTTGAGAACGCCATGGTCGAAGGCGACCTCGACCGTCCCCGCCGGCAAGTCGACCAAACGGGCATGCCGGCGAATGTCGGTCGTAAAGACCTCTTCAAGCCCGTCACGCATCAGATCAGCGCGGAGTTTGGCCGGGATGAACGGCATCGCAAGCGCGATGTCGGGGGTCATCGACGAAACGCCGGTCTCCCACTCGCCGCGCCGGAGCGGATCGTCGGCGAAGTCTGCCTTTACAGTCTGCACGAAGCGCGCGCCGCTCTGGCGAACCCGCAACGACAATCCGCTGCGTCTCAGAATTCGCTCTGATGTGTCGAAGTAGGCGGACTTGAGATGCTTTCGACTGCCCTTGTTGCGGGCGTTCGCGACGATGACGGGAGCGGTGTCGAAACCGGCCAGGCGATCGGCGTCGACAAGAAGCTTGAGTTCGATTTCTCCGCCGGGCGGCGCGCCGCGATCTGGTGAGACTTCTGGTACAGCGGCCTCGCCGCTTGGGGATGACTCGGCAAGCGGCGCCGGTTCACGAGGCGACGGCTCTTGCGGGCCGGACTCCGCCGTCGCGTTCTGGCCGTCAGAAGCGAGCGCGGTTTCCGCCCTTTTCTTGTGCCGTGGAGCGCGATCGCCATGGATCGCACCCGCGCCTTCGCGGGGAATTGTCGCGCTGGATTCTAACATCTGAGGCTGCGTGACGAATTGGTGACAGATTCATAACACGTAGCCTGTTCGAAAGGAACAGCGAACAAAGATTGTCGTGAGCGAGCATCCCCATGCGCTTGCTTGACATCAGCAACGCCCTCTTCCGTCAGAAGATTTTGTTCGATGCATTGGGCGCAGCTATGCCGGGAAGGTGCGAAGTCGCGTCATTTTGCAAAACAATGGCGCGCAATGCCGTAACGCCGCTTTCCGCTCGAACAGGAAATCCGCCGCAGACCGAGGAGTATTATATCAGTAGCGTGCGCCCGCCACTCTCGTAGCGTTGCCTGGTGATCTCGAAAATATAGTACGGCCGGTCACCGGCGATCTCGCGCGTGAACAGCCCGGCGCGCTTGATCCCGCCAATCTTGGTCATCGCGCCCTGCGAACGCCAGTTCTCGTGACCGACCCAGAAGATGGCGGTGTCGACGAACGTAAAGGCGTGATCGAGCATCAGGCGCTTGACTTCGCGGTTCGCAGGCCCGCCCCAATGACTGCGTGACAGAAAAGTCCAGCCGATCTCGAGCTCGCCGATCTCCGGCGCATAGCCATAGTAACGGCTCGATCCGACCAGCCTGTTTGTCGCGCGATCGACAAACACGAAGCCCATTTTCGATTTGACCGCGCCATCGAAGAATTTTCGAAATTCGGCCTCGGTATAGCGATCCGGCGCGGGGTGAACTTCCCAAATCTTCGGATCAGAACCAGCCGCAAACAGCTCGGTCCAATCGTCTGCGGATATGGGACGGATGGTGATGGTGGGACCGACAAGCGTCGGCTGAAAATCGGGCTGCGACATGGCGCAAGCTTAGCGTCACGCCCGGCCTATCGAAAGCGGAAATCCTTTCGCTCACTCGACGTGCGCGACGACGGCGAGCTTGCGAATACCCATGTTGTGATAGGCGCTGAGGAAGGCGCTGTAGTCGCGGAACGAGACACAGCCGTTGGAGTCGCCATTCGCGCCGAGCATGAAGGTATGCGCAAGCAAACCTTCGCGGCCGTAGATCGCGTCCTCGCCGCCGATCGGCGTCAGCCGCAACGCCGCCACGCCGTGGAACAGCGCCTCGCGCGGTTTCAGTGTGTAGATGTGCGGCGGCGTCACGCCGCGCATGCGGATGCGCGCGGAGTGCGGATCGTCAAGGTTGGAGCCAAGGCCGGAATGCGCCTCCAGCTTGGTGCCGTCGGGCAGATATACGGTGTGTGCGGCGATGTCGTAGACGGCTGTGTCGCGATCGTAAGGCGGCGCGCCGCCGAGCATCGGATTCTGTTCGCGGGGGGTGATGCTGCCGGTCACGCTGCCGGCGTCGGCGGAAGCGTAGGCCAGAACCGGATTGCGTGAGCCTCCATCCTTGCCCCACAGCTTCTCGACCATCGACTTTCTGTCGCTCGAGGCTAATCCCAGGATCGCGTTCTTCGCGCGCTGGGCCATTTCGCTGAATTTGGACTTCGGCTGATCGTCCGGCTGCGCGGCAGGCGAAGCCGACGCAAGCTGGAATTTCGGCGCTTCCTTTGCCGTCTCTCTCGCCCTGGTCGCATCGGCGCCCTTCGCAGGCTCCGCCTTGACCTTGGGCGCCTCGGCAAGCTTCAGCGGCTCAGGCTTTGGCGCGACGGCGATCCTCGTGGGCGCTTCAGGCACCGGTGCCGGGGCGACGCCCTCGGGCGAGGAGGCTGCGAAACGATCGACGAAAGAAAGCGCGGGGTCCGCCGGCACGGTTTCGGGCACGGAGATGACAGGCGGCTGGGGCAGCGCCGCGGTGCGAACCGCGGCGTCGGCAAAGCGGTCGGCAAAGGGGCGTATAACCGGCGCATCGAAACTGGCGCTGCCGAGCTCCGGATAAGGGCTGGCAGCAAAGATGTTGACGTAGAGCGTCCAGCCGCAGCCGATGACGAGCCCAGTCACCGCCGCCGTGACGAGCAGACTCTGCGGGGTCGCTTTGCGTTGTGGTTGTTTAGGAACGGGTGCCGTAAACCGGTAACACGCAACTGTACTCGTACTCATCCGCCTAGCATCCGGACTGATTTCCCCTCGTTCCCCGTTAGCCGCCGTTCGGCGAGATGCATGGCGTGGGCACCTCCGAACGGCGGCCAATGCGCGATCACCCGCCGAATTACCTGGGCAGCATCTCGCAGAGGCGCTCGTCGTCATTAAGGCAAGTTTTCGTTAAATGGGGATTAAGTGCTGGGCGCTTGTAAGGCAGTCTCATTTTGAGACGGATTTGCGGCGATTTAGCCCGTAACCTTCCGGACCAGTTCGCAATTTCATCTCCTTGAATTCGCCATGTTTGCCAGCGTGGCGATTCAGGTCGGCGCTGCGCTACTGCAACTCGGGCGGCGGCGAATTGTCGAGCACCGGACGCTTTGGCTGTTCGAGCAGATCAAGCGCGTAGGTTTCGATCACGAGCGGCCCGCGCATGCGCTTGAATTCGCCGACGCGTTCGACCGTCGCAAAGGTCTCGGCAACGTAAGGCTGGATGCTGGCGCGCACTTCATCGACCCAAAGAAGCTTGCCTGACAATTTTGCCGGATCGGGCTCGCCCATGTTGACCCAGCGGATGCGCTGTGTCGGCTGTATCACGCACGTGCCTCTTGGCAGATAGAAAGTAAGCCAGCTCGCGGTGCCGTAATCCGGAGCAAGCACGCAAGACGCACCAACACGCGCGCGCGTCGCCTCGATGTTGGCGGCGAGCGTCTCCCAGCCGACGCCGACGCTGCGCACGGTGGCATCGCGGCGAAATCCGGTGAGCGCGCCGGAGTTGGCCTGCACCATCAGGCCGGCGAACATCAGGATGCCGACCGGCGCAGCCCAGCGCAGGCAGAAATCCGCGACTACTCGCCAATATCGTTCCCAACGCGTGAGGCTGGCGGCAGCGGCCGCCGCGATCGCGAGCGGCGGATAGACCGGCGCGAACCAGTTCGCTTCGACGCGCGCATGCAGCGAATGCCAGAGGAAATAGAGCGTGATGACCCAGAACATCGCATTGATCAGCGCGCGCGAGGCGAGCGCCCCATCCTCGCGCCGTGCCAAGGCGTAAAGCCCCATCGCACCGAGAACAAAAACGAGCGGCGTGGCGAAAGCAATCTGGGTCGGGATCAATTCGCCGATGAAGGCGAGGCGGAATTCCGTGATCTCGGAACGGCCGAGCTGCTTGATGAAGGACACCCAGTGGTGATCGGCGTTCCAGAAAATGACTGGCGAAAATACCACGAGCGCAACGAGGCCGCCGAGATAAAGCCACAGCGAGAAAAACCATTTCCGCAATTTGGCAACGCTGATCAGCCAGATCACGATCGCTGGCCCGAAGAACATCGCGGTGTATTTCGACGCCAGCGCGAGGCCCGTGGCCGCGCCGACTGCGAGCCACCACGCCCCGCGCCCGCTTTCCTGCACCTTGGCGAGAAAGAACAGCACAAAACTGGACGTGACCAGCAGCGGCGAATCCGGCGTCACGATCAGCGTGCCGACCGCCGCCATCAAGGTGACATTAAGCAGAATGGTAGCGTTCGCCGCTACGCGTTTGCCGCCGAACAGTATTTCGGCCGAGCGAAACACCGCAAAACTCATCGGCAGCGCGAGCAGGATCGACACCAGCCGTACGCCAAGCTCGGTATCGCCCGCAATCATGGTGCCGAGACGGATGACGAGCGCGACGCCCGGCGGATGATCGTAGTATCCGGTGGCAAGATGCTTCGACCAGATCCAGTAATACGCTTCGTCGAAGGTCAGCGGCGTCCAGGCCGCAGCGACGAGCCGCAGCAGCACGAGACCTGCGACCGTGAGCGAGGTATTGCGGACGAGCCGAGTGCCGCCCATTTGAAGTTCCTGCATCACAAGCCGCGGACTCCGTCCAGGAACTTCAAATGGGAAAGCGGCACTCGAATCATAATTTCGCTAGTGCCCATGACTTTCCGAAGTTCGTGAAATGTGCGTGCCGAGGCGGAGCATGAACTTCGGAAAGTGGGCACTAGTGTCAGTCGGACTCATGGAAAATTCATCGCTTGCGCCAGACGAACAGTCCGGACATCGCGTAATTCCAGACCACGCCCATCAAGGCGCCGGCGGCGCCCGCAAGCCACCAGATCGGCTGTTGGTCGTAAACCGAGAAGGCCACGCCGACATTGGCCAGGAGACCGACGCTGCAAACGAGATAGAACAGCAACAGGCCGCGGACGATTGCAAAGCCCTTCAGCCGCTGGTCGCGATAAGTCAGGAAGTTGTTGAGGATGAAGTTGCTGGTCATGGCGCAAACCGCGCCAAAGGCCTGGGCCTCGGCGAATGGAAAGCGAAACCCCTTCAGCGCCGCATAGAGCCCGGCGAAGTGAACGACGACGCCGAGCGAACCGACCATCGCAAACAAAAGAAACCGCAGCGAGACGATATCGCGGGTCAGCTTCGCCAGCACGAGCCCCAGGAAATCCAGCGCGACCATGGAATCGAGCTTGCTTTCGCCATGCAGCCGCGAACCGAAGGTGTAGGGGATTTCCTTGACGCGAAGCGCGCCATGGGCAGTCGCCACCACGTCGAGCAAAATCTTGAAACCCTGCGTGGAGAGTTGCGGCGCCAGCGCCTCGAAGCGGTCGCGGCGGATCATGAAGAAGCCGCTCATGGGATCGGCGACCTCGACCCGCAACAGGCGCTTGGCCACCTCGGTGGCGAGCGCGCTGGCGCCCGCCCGCTGCCGGTTGAAGCTTTTCGCGCTGCCGCCCTCGATGTAACGGCTGCCGACCACGAGATCGAACTCGCCGCTCTGGATCAGAGCGAGCATCTTCGGCAGCTGCGTCTCGTCATGCTGCAAGTCGGCGTCGATGACAGCCGCGCATGGCGCGCTCGAGGCCAGAATGCCCTCGATGCAGGCGCCGGACAGGCCGCGCCGTCCGATCCGCCGGATACACCGCACCCGGCCATCCTGGCTGGCGAGCTCGCGCAGCACCTGCCAGGTCCCGTCGGGCGAGTTGTCATCGACAAAAACCGCTTCGAACGGAATTCCGGCCAGCGTCTTTTCCAGCCGCCGGAACAGCGTAACGACATTATCCCGCTCGTTGAAGGTCGGGATAACGACCGAAAGCTGTGGCGTTCCAATGACTTGGGCCGAAGTCTTGGCCGCGATTTGCAGAGCGTCGTTCATGACGCCAGCGTATATCCGATGATTTAAGGAGATGCCAAGGGAACCCGGAAATGCCAACGACCACCAACAGGTGGCGCGCGTACATCCGGCGCAGCCGAGCTATTGAGTGGTCGTTCCAGCGACGGAGCTCGGGGGAAAGCATCGACGTCGCCGTTAGGAGCTAAATAGGAACGATCCGGCGCAATACAAGGGGAGCACGGGCGGATTGCAGCAGGCTGGCAGCAGGCTCAATGTCCGTCGCCAAGCAAACTGGCCAATCCGGGTCGGCTTGACTACGCTGATGTCCCCCAGCAAGTCAGCGAGACCCTCCCGTGAGCAAAGCCCCCGCCTCCAAAGCCACAGCGGCAAAATCCGGCCGCATCCTCATCGGCGTCGGCGGCTGGACGTTCGAGCCCTGGCGCGGCGTGTTTTATCCGGAAAAGCTCGCGCAGGCGAAAGAGCTGCAATACGCAGCTTCCAAGCTCACCTCGATCGAAATCAACGGCACCTATTACGGTTCGCAGAAACCGGAGAGCTTTCGCAAATGGGCGCGCGAGGTGCCGGACGGCTTTGTGTTCTCGCTGAAGGGCCCCCGCTTTGCCACCAACCGTCGCGTGCTGGCGGAGGCGGGCGATTCCGTGAAGCGGTTTTACGATTCCGGCGTGCTCGAACTCGGCGATCGCCTCGGCCCCGTGCTCTGGCAATTCATGCCGACCAAGAAGTTCGATGAAGCCGACTTCGGCAAGTTCCTCGAGCTGTTGCCGCGCGAACTCGAAGGAAAGCGCCTGCGCCATGTGGTCGAGGTTCGTCACGACAGCTTTTGCACGCCGGCCTTCGTGGCGCTGATCCGGAAATTCGAAACGCCCGTCGTGTTCGCCGAGCACGGCAAATATCCGGCGATCGCCGATGTCGCGAGCGACTTCGTGTACGCGCGGCTGCAAAAGGGCGATGACGAGATCAAGACCTGCTATCCGCCGAAGCAGCTAGACGCCTGGGCCAAGCGCTTCCAGCTCTGGGCGGAAGGCGGCGAGCCGGACGATCTGCCGCGCGTCGACGACAGCAAGCCAAAGAAGATGCCGCGCGACGTCTTTGCCTATGTGATCCATGAAGGCAAAATCCGCGCTCCCCATGGCGCGATGGAACTGATCGCGCGGGTGAGCTGATCCTAGTGTGGCGGTTCGAAAGTCCGCATCGTCCTGCCGCCGTTTCGTCATGCGGACTTCCGAACCAAAGCCACACTAGAGATATTAGATTTGTTAGTGTTCCTTCGATTCCGAAGTTCGAAACGTGGCCCCGCAAAATGATACGAACTTCGGAATCGGAACACTAATGGCGAGACGCAAAACATTCTTCACCATCGGCTATGAACAAACGCCTGCAAAGGCCGTGCTCGACGAGCTCGAACAGGCTGGCGTGAAGCTGCTCGTCGACGTGCGGGCGGTGGCGTCGTCACGTCGCCCCGGATTTTCCAAGAGCCAGCTCGCCGCAGGCCTCGACGAGCGCGGTATTGCCTATCTCCATTTGCGCGGGCTCGGCACGCCGAAAGAAGGCCGCCTCGCAGCGCGAGCCGGCGACTACGACACGTTGCAGACGATCTATGCAAAGCATCTGCAAACGCCTCAGGCAATGGAAGAACTCGACGAGCTGTCGGCGCTGGTGAAGAAATCCGGTCCGGTCTGCATTCTCTGCTACGAACGCGACCACCGTCATTGTCATCGGCGGTGGATTGCCGAAATCATCGAGGAGCGCGACGGGGTAGCGATCGACAACCTGGCGGCGCGACAGGTCGATTAGCCACCCTCGCCGTCAGCATCAGTCCAGCGTGCGGCGGAAGCGCAAAACCGCGATCGTCATCGCCAGCAACATCAACAGAACCAGCGCGATCGTGTCGTATTGCAGGTTCTGCAGGCTGGCGCCTTTCAGCATGATGGCGCGGACAATACGCATATAATGGGTCAGTGGCAGTGCCTCGCCGATATATTGCGCCCACACCGGCATGCCGAGAAATGGAAACAGGAAGCCGGACAACAGCAAGCTCGGCAGAAAGAACATCAGCGACATCTGCATCGCCTGCAGCTGGTTCTGGGCAACGGTCGAGAAGGTGTAGCCGATCGAAAGATTGGTCGTGATGAACAGCGTCGAGAGCACCGCCAGCATGATCAGGCTGCCGCGCACCGGCACTCCGAACAGGAACACACCGATGGCGATGATCAGGAAGGCCTGCAGGAAACCGACCAGCACATAAGGCACGATCTTGCCGAGCATCACCTCGACCGGCGTAATCGGCATCGACAGCAAGCTCTCCATCGTGCCGCGCTCGACCTCGCGCGTCACCGACAGCGCGGTGAAGATCAGCATTGTCATGGTGAGGATGGTGCCGACGAGACCCGGGACGATATTCAGCCGTGATGACGCCGCCGGATTGTAGCGAGCATGCGCCCTGATCTCGAACGGCAATACCGGCGGATCGCCGGCATAAAGGTCGTGCGACAACGCGGTCTGGACCAGGACGCCAAGCGAGGAAAGCGCCGAACTTGCCGCTACCGGATCGGTGGCATCGGCCGCGACCAGAAGCGCAGGATAATCACCGCGCCGCACCGCGCGCTCGAAGCCGCGCGGGATCTCGACGCCGAACAGCACCTTGCCGGACGTCAAGAGATCGTCGAACTCCTTGACGTCATGAACTTCCTCCACGAAATGAAAATAGGCCGTGTTTTGCAGCGCCTTCAGGATCGAGCGGCCGAGATCGCTGTCTTCCTGCAGGAGCACCGCGGTCGGCAGGTTGTGCGGCGTGGTGTTGATCGCATACCCAAACAGCAAGAGCTGCATCACCGGGATCATGATGATCATCGCGAACGAAACGCGGTCACGCCGCAGCTGGATGAACTCCTTGACGATCATCGCATAGCAGCGACGCCAGAAGCCGAAGCGCGGCTCCCGGAACTCGCCTTGATGACCAGTTTCGCTCGCCATGCTCATTGGAAATTGTCCTTGCTGCGCGTCATCAGCTCGATGAACACATCCTCCAGCGACGGCTCGCTGGCCTCCCAATGCAATCCCTTGCCCTCACGCCATGGCGCGATGCTGGCCTCGAGCGCCGCGCGGTCGCGCCCCGACACGTGCAGGCTGTTGCCAAATGGCGCAATCATGTCGATACCCGGCCGGCCTGCGAGGCGTTCCTGCACCTCGCGAAGATCGTCGCCGGTCACCGTGTATGTCGAGAGCGCCGACTTCGCGATCACGTCCTGCACGGTGCCGTGCGTCAGCAGGTGGCCGTAGGCGATATAGGCGATCTCGTGACAACGCTCGGCCTCGTCCATGTAATGGGTCGAGACCAGGACGGTGAGACCTTCGGCGGCAAGCGCATGGATCTCGTTCCAGAAGTCGCGCCGCGCCTTGGGGTCGACGCCTGCGGTCGGCTCGTCCAGCAGCAGCAGTTGCGGGCTCGGCAAGGTGCAGGCGCCAAGCGCGAGGCGCTGCTTCCAGCCGCCGGACAATTCGCCCGCGAGTTGCCTCTCGCGGCCGTTCAGGCCGAGACGCTCGATCATGCCGCGCGCGGCTGCGGGCGGGTCCTGCATGCCGTAGAGCCGGGCGACGAATTCAAGGTTTTCCCTAACCGACAGGTCCTGATACAGCGAAAAGCGCTGTGTCATGTAACCGACCCGGCGCTTGATCTTGTCGGCGTCGCGCCGGATATCGAAACCGAGGCAACTGCCCTCGCCGCTGTCAGGTGTCAGCAACCCGCAGAGCATGCGGATGGTGGTGGTCTTGCCGCTGCCGTTCGGTCCAAGGAAGCCGTAGATCGAGCCACGTTTCACCTGCATGCTGAGGTCATGCACGACCTCGCGGCCCTCGAAGGATTTGGAGAGCCCGCGAACGTCGATCGCGATGTCAGGAGCAGATTCCACGACCGTCACCGCTTGTCTGCGACCGGCGTCTTCGGAGTGAGGAAAACGCTGATCGGTTGTCCGACTCGCAAGGCATCGGGATGCGAAGGGCGCGCCTGCACAAGATAAACCAGCTTGTTGCGTTCATCGAGACTGTAGATGACCGGCGGGGTGTATTCCGCATTCGTCGCGATAAAGTAGATTCGCGCCGTCAGGTCGGGCGAGCAGTTGTCGCAGGACACATGCACCTCGTCGCCGATTGCAATCTTCGGCAAATCGGCCTCTGGCAGATAGAAGCGCACCTTCATGTTGCCTGGCGGCATGATCGACAACACAGGCCGCTGCGCTCCGACCGTTTCGCCCACACGGAAATAGACCTGCTGCACGGCGCCTGCGATCGGCGCGTAGCCGATGCGTCGCGAAAGCCGCGTCTCCGACGTTGCGACCTGGGCTTCGGCGACGCGCAGCGCCGACACGGCTGAGTCCAATGAGGCCTGCGTGCCCGATCCCGTTTTCGCCAGCGACGCTGCTCGATCGTAAGTCTGCTGGGCGTTGGCGAGCGTCGCCTTGTTCTGATTGAGGTTCGCCTGTTGCAAATCATCGTCGACCGAAAACAGCTGATCGCCGGGCTTGACCACATCGCCCTCGCGCACGTTGAGCTTGGTCACGCGGCCGGATTCGTCGGGGCTGACGAAAATCATGTCGGCCTCGACCCAACCCTGATAGCCGGGATTGCGGGGCTCGTTGCATCCACCAAGCAGCGCCGTCAGCGCCAGCGCCGCCAGGCTACGCCGTATCCCATGCGACAAAATCATGCTCGGCTCCCTTCGCCGAAAATCAGATCGAGATGAACGCGAAGCATCGCGGCGGCATCGAGCGGTGCGAAGCGGCCGAACAATCCTTGCCAGATCACTGCGACCATCGCCGGCGCCACCACGATCTGCGGAAAATCCTTCAGGCCGGATTCGCGGATCTCGCCCCTGGCAATGCCGAGTTCGATCAGGGCGCGCATCCCGGCGAGCCCCCGCGAGACGACTTCGCGATAATAGAAATCGGCGATCGCCGGAAAGCGCGGTCCCTCCGCGATGACCAGCCGCACGATCGCGCCTCGCCGCGTCGTCGTGACTTCGCGCACGAAATTGCCGGCAAAGTTTTCGATCACCGCCCGGACCGACGCTGTCGCCGGCGGCGGTTCGATCAACCTCGAAGCCAGCGGTACGATCGCGCTGCGAACGAGCTCCTCGAACAGCGCCTGCTTGTCCTTGAAGTGCAGGTAGATCGTGCCCTTGGCGACTCCGGCTCGCTTGGCAACATCGTCGAGGCGGGTCGCGGCAAAGCCCTGTTCGATGAAGGTTTCGAACGCAGCTTCGATGATGGCCTGACGCCGGTCAGCGGCGCGCTCGGCGCGTCCGGCGCGCGCCCCCGAGGCGCTCAACTCTCTTTTGGTCTGATGTTTTCGAACCGGTGAACGTGGCATTCGATAGAAATGACTGACTGGTCAGTCATTGTCAAATGAAATTCCAATATACTGATAATATTGGCAAAATTTACATGGCTAAGCTCGGCTATGAAGCTTCAGGCCGTCATCGGCCTTGTCGATCACCCTGCGCGTCGCGCGCACGGCAATCCCGACCAGGTTGAGATCGATGCGATCGGGGTCGAGGCCGTGATCAATTCGCTTTGGGTGGCGCAGCCGTCTCGCGACCAGCGAGCTTCGCCGCCTTCCAGGCGCGCCAGGCTTCGCGTGTCTGACTGAAGAAGCAAAGATCGAACATCCGGTCGTCCAGATTGGATTTGACGTAACGCTCCATCGTGCGGTCGAGCGTCCACCCCGTGCTGTAGAGGTAGTGAATGATCGGGCGATTATGCGCGAGCGCCGTCGCGAGCATCACCTTCAGCCCCATCGTTTCAAAGAAATAGTCGCGGAATGGAATGGTGATCGCGTTGGTGACGCCGACGTTGCGATCGCCCGCCTCCCCGATCAGCATGCTGACGAGAAACTGGCCGGTTTCGTGCTTGACGTCGACGCGAAGGAAGCCGAGGTGCCTCTCCGTCGCCTTCTCGAAAATTCCGATCAAAAAGCGCGATCGCTCGTCGAAGGATTTGATGTAAGTGACGAGGTCCCGTTTCGTCATTTTCACCGGCGCCGCGTTCAGCATGAAGCTCGCTTCCGGGTCGGCCATCCATCCGGCCCAGCGATCGGAAGCATCATCGACCGTGATGGTTCGAAGGATGTATTTTTCTCCGTCTACCCATATCTTTCTCTTGGGGAATTTCGATTGGGGCATCGAGAGAGCTCATCTCCGAAATTGCGTAGTTTTGGCCGCCGAAATTTCACGCCAATGTTGTAGGCGCGCCACAGCCCAACACAGCAAAAGTGATATGTTCGGAAACATACTGTTCGATTGCTTTGATTGTCGATTCCGAAGGGGCTGGTTTTGAAGGGGCATTTGCTTACAAGCGTCGCCGTTCTCGCATTGACGGCCGCAAGCCCGGCGCTTGCCGCCGATCTTCCGTTCAAGGCGCCGCCGCCCGTCGTTGCCGCCTGGAGTTGGAGCGGCTTCTATGCGGGCGCTCACGGCGGCTATGGTTGGGGTCACGATGCCCAGGCTGACCCCAACGATCCCTTTTTCAACGGCAAGCTTCCCGGCTTCGCCGGCTTCACCGGGTTTGACCCCAAGGGGGCGCTGGGCGGTATCCATGCTGGCTACAACTGGCAGGCCAGGGATTTTGTCGTCGGTTTCGAAGGCGACCTGTCGTTCACTGACATCAAGGGATCATCAGTCAATACGGCAACTGCCACGACCTTCACTCTCAACACGGCGTCCGCGACCAACTCAGGCGCGTTCGACATGCTCGGCTCGGCGCGAGGCCGGCTCGGTTATCTCGTGACGCCGAACGTCTTGCTTTACGGCACGGCCGGCCTGGCGTGGACGCGTTTTGTGGACAACAATGATATCAACCTCGTTTCGGCCAACATTCCGCCGCCCGGGTTTATTGCGCTCGTCGGATCAGGCTCGGTACCGACCTGGCGCTTCGGATGGGTCGCCGGCCTTGGCGTTGAAACCCGTTTGCTCGACACCAATTGGCTCGCGCGCCTTGAGTATCTGCACTACGACTTCGGCAATTCGGGTAACGGCGGAAACTTGATAACGCCGTTCGCCTCGCCGCAAAGCACCGGCAATCTGACGGCCGATGTGATCCGCGCCGGTATCTCCTATAAGTTCGATCCCGATCCATTTGCGGCGGCGAGCGCAGCATCCAATCCATCCCTCCCCTACAAGGCGGCGGCAATCACGCCCTGGAGCTGGAGCGGTGTCTATTTCGGCGCCCACGCCGGATACGGATGGGCGCGCGATCCCTTCAACAACGTCCTCGTGGACGACACCGTGCGATTGCTCGGCGGGATCGACGCCAGCGGTTTCGTCGGCGGCTTCCAGGCCGGCGCGAACTGGCAGTCCGGTCGCATCGTTGGCGGATTGGAGATCGACCTGTCTGGCTCCAACATCAAGGGCTCGAACTCGAATTCGGTGAGCGGCGCCGGCTTCGTCGAGCAGGCGAGCCAGACCGACAAGCTTGACTGGTTCGGCTCGGCCCGCGCGCGCCTCGGCTATCTCGTCACGCCGGATGTCCTGCTCTATGGCACCGGCGGTCCCGGATGGGCCCGCATGGTCTCAGACCAGGAAAGCGTTACCACCGCTGTTGGAGCCCCAACCACCACGACATCGCTTGTAACCCCAAGCTGGATGTTCGGGTGGGTTGCGGGCCTCGGCGTCGAGGCTCGACTCGCCAACACCAACTGGCTCGCCCGGCTCGAATATCTGCACTATGACTTCGGCTCGGGCAGTTCGAGCCTGACCATTCCCGCAGGGGGCGGTGCTGTCACCGCAGTGACCTCGGGTCACCTCACCAACGACGTGGTGCAGGCCGGCATCAGCTACAAGTTCGATGGAATTGGATCGGGCGGCCGCTCCGCCTACAACGCCATGGCCGCCGTGCCGCCGGTCGCCGTGTACAACTGGACCGGTTTTTATATCGGCGCAAACGCCGGCTATGGCTGGGGCCGCGATCCCTTCAGCGAAGCTCTTACGGAATTCATACCTCCGGCTCAGCCGGTTACGCTGTCAGGCCCGAATTCGCAGGGTTTCCTCGGCGGCTTCCAGGCGGGCGCCAACTGGCAGACTCGGTCGGTGGTCGGCGGTCTGGAGATCGATCTGTCGGGTAGCAGCGTCAAGGGGACTTCCTCGGTCGCGGGCGTCCTGTTTGGCACTCCCTTCACCCAAATGCAGACCGACAAGTTCGATTGGCTCGGTTCGGGACGCGCCCGCCTCGGCTATCTCGTAACGCCCGATACCCTGCTCTATGGTACGGGCGGCCTGGCTTGGACCCGGCTCACCCAGACCGCCACGGCTGTGAATCCGTTCGACACCACTGTGACGACAACGCCGAGTTGGCGTTTCGGATGGGCAGCGGGTGCTGGCGCCGAGATGCGGCTCTGGAACAGCAACTGGATCGGCCGCGTCGAATATCTGCACTACGACTTTGGCAATGCGGGCAGCACTATCGGCGGCCTGACAAACGGCGTGCTGTTCGAGTACACGGTAGATACGACGTCGCGTCACCTGACCGTCGACACCGTTCGCGCCGGCGTGGATTATCAATTCCATTGATATCGAGATTCGAAGCGGGTTTGGCGAGCTGAAGGCTCGCCAAACCTAGCTGTGAAACTTCAAGCCGTCGACGATCTTGTCGATCACCTTGCGTTCGGCGCGCATGGCAATGCCGACAAGGTCGAGATCAGCGCGGGCGACCGCCTTCACCACCTCGCGGTTGGCGGCATCGTGCGTGGTCTTGAACATGTCCTCGGTATAGACCGCGGGCCGCACGTTGCGCGCTAGCGCCCGTTCGAGCGCCCGTGACATCGCTGCCCGGTCCGGCGCGCCGTAGATCAGGATCGGCTGGCCGATCAGCGCGAGGTAGGGCGTGCCCGAGCCGTCGGCATAGGGTTCGCCGACGCATTCCGGAAACGTGGCAGCAATGCCGCCCGCCAGAAACGAAGCGACATTGAGCTTCTGCCACGCTTCGAGATCGGTCCGGATCACGACCGCGATCTTGGTATCGAATTGCATGATGGCTCCAGGGATGTGAGTTCGAAGTCCCCGCGGGGGATCCGAATTTCTGGAGCATTAGAGCAAGATTTTCACGGCGATGCGATCACATCACCGCGCGCATCATCCCTTGGCGTCGCAGGCCCAGGCGCGGATCACGCATTCCTTGCCGCCAAACTTGTAGCATTCGCGGGTCGCTTCATTGAGCGAGCTCGAAATATGCGGCTTGACCGCATAGCCGTGCGCGCCGCAGGGATTGGCCATGTCAACGGAAAACGCGGCGCAAGAGCGCTTCATCGTGACTGTCTTGCACTCGCCATTGCATTGCTTGAGGGCTGCGGCAACGGCGGCACTTTCAGCCGCATAATCGTAGGCCTGGCCATAGGCGCCGCATTTGCCGATCGCAAATGCGCCAGCCGCGCGGCTTTCCGTGATCAGGCGGGAGGCGCCGACAACAAGCGTGAATGCAAGAACGAATAGCGCGCGGCGCCGCGCGACAGCGGTCGAAACGATCAAGAACCCCTCCCCCAACTTTAGCGGGCGGCAACTTAAGGGAGAGGACGTTTCCACTTGGTGAATGAAGATTAGCGGGCGAAAAAATTGGCACGGACCAAGCCGACGTTAGCCGTGCCGCGCGGCTTCCAGCGCCTGCGGCGTGTCGATATCGAGAAATGCGCCGTCGCCCTCGACCGGGACCTCCGCCACCGCCTCATTGTGCTTGGCAATCAGGTGGCGGGCGCCGATATCGCCATCGAGCGCCATCAACTCATTGAAAAAGCGGCGCGACCACAGCACGGGATTGCCGCGGCGGCCGCTGCTGACGGGCACCGTGATCAAGTTGCCGCGATCCGGCGCGAACGCCTCGATCAGGTGATCGATCAGACCGGCCGAGATCATCGGCATGTCGCCGAGGCAGATCACCGCGCCGTCGGCAGACTTGGGCACGGCCGATATGCCCGCCTTCACCGAGCTTGCGAGGCCACGTGCGAAATCCGCATTGCGGACGAATTTGACATTGAGGCCGGCGAGCGCCTTCTCGACCAGCTCGGCCTGATGGCCGGTGACGACAATCACGTCTTTCGCTTTCGAGGCGAGCGCCTGCTCGGTCACGATGCGGACCAGCTTTTGACCGTCGAGCTCGGCCAGGAGCTTGTTCGGCCCGCCCATGCGGGTCGAGCGCCCGGCAGCCAGCACAACGGCGCTGACATGGCGATTGCCGTCGGCCTCGAGGCTCGCGCGCGGTTGCGGCCGGGTCACGATCTCCATCAGGAGTCCGCCGACGCCCATCCGTGTCAGCTCGGCGCGCGTGACCTTAAGGCCCGCGAGCAAGCGCATCAGCACCCAGTCAAAACCGTTTTCCACCGGCGAGCGCGCACAACCGGGCGCGCCCAACACCGGAATGTCGCCGGCCTTGCCGATCAGGAGCAGATTGCCGGGATCGACCGGCATGCCGAAATGCTCGATCTCGCCACCGATGCCGGAAAGCGCCGCCGGAATGACGTCGCGGCGATCGGCAATCGCGGACGCACCGAAAACGATCACGAGTTGAGCGCCAAGATCGAGCAGTTCCTTCATCGCCGCCTTCAGCACAGTCTCGTCATGCGGCACGCGCCGCTCGGCGATGATTTTCGCGCCGGCCGGCGCCAGCCGCTCTTCCGTCACCTTGAGCGTCTTGTCGATCACCTTCGGTGCGAGCCCCGGCAACAAGGTCGAGATCACACCGACGCGCTTGATCACGTAAGGCGCGATCCGCAAGGCGCTGCCCTTGGCTGCCGCGACCGCGGCATCGCGCAGCTTTGCCTCGACCCCGAACGGGATCAGCTTGACGGTTGCGACCATCTCGCCTTCGACAACCGGCTTGAACGCCGAAAGCGTCGCGAAAGTGATGGCCTCGTCGACGCCGTTGATGCGGTCGACTGCGGTCTCATCCACCACGAGCACGCCGCCTTGGGCGGCGAACAGATTGGCGCGGCCGGTGAAGGCGCGTTCGACATGGATGCCATCGCCTGCCACGGCCTGCGCGATGCTGGCGGCCGCGACGTCTTCGGAGACGTCGCCCTCCTCCAGACGCACGACGACGACTTCCTTGACGCCCGCCTTGTCGAGCGCGGCGATTTCCGCAGGCCCAATCGTGGTGCCCTTCTTGAGCACCAGCGACCCCTGGCGCAGGGTGTGGACGGTGACGCCACCGAGCGCATCCGCCGGACTGGCAGGGCCGAACTTCATTCCGCAGCTTCTTTGTGTTCTTTCGGCAACCGCAGCGTCGCCGTGATCTGGGCCATGATTGCGACAGCGATTTCGGAAGGCGAGACCGCGCCGATTGCGAGGCCGATCGGCGCATGAATACGAGCGATGTCGGCGTCGGTCGCACCTTGCGCTTTCAACCGCTCGCCGCGCTTGGCATGGGTCTTTCGCGAGCCGAGCGCGCCGATATAGAAACAGTCGCGCGCAAACGCGTGCAACAGCGCCGGATCGTCGATCTTGGGATCATGCGTGAGCGCGACGAACGCCGTGTAGTGATCGACGTTGAGCGGCGGCAGCGCTACGTCAGGCCACTCGGCAACCAGCGGCACATCGGGAAAGCGCTCCGGGCTTGCGAAAGCCGTGCGCGGATCGACCACCGTCACATCATAGCCGAGCGAGCGCGCCAGCGGCACCAGCGCCTGACTGATATGGACGGCGCCGACGATCACCATGCGCGCGGTCGGCGCATAGACATTGAGAAACAGCTTCTTGCCACCGACCTCGACGTTGCCGCTTTTGCCCATGCGCAGCTGCTTCGACAACTCCGCGCTAAGGGGATCGGCGGCGAAGTCGGCGGCCTTGACGAGGCGCTGCCCGCCGTCAGCGGTATCGGTCACGACAATCACCGGCCGCCGCGCGGCGCGCTCGGTGTTCAGCTCTTTCAGGGTTGAAAGCTTCACGTTATTTTATCCAACCTTCTCGACGAACACGCGGATGGTGCCGCCGCAGGACAGGCCGACATTCCAGGCGGTCTCGTCGGCGACGCCAAATTCAAGCATCTTGGGTTTGCCGCTTTCGATCACATCCAGCGCCTCGGCCACCACCGCGCCTTCGACGCAGCCGCCGGAGACGGAGCCGAGGAACGTGCCGTCATCGTTGATCACGAGATTGGAGCCGGCCGGCCGCGGCGCCGAGCCCCAGGTTTCGACGACGGTGGCGAGCGCCACGCCGTGGCCCGCCTTCTGCCAGTCTTCAGCGGCCTTGAGAATGTCTTCGTCGCGATCAAGCATGAAAACCTCGCCGGTATTTTCTTGGGTTCAGGCTACGGATCGTAGCAGGCTGTGATGCGGTTGGGCCATCGATGACAGTGCCTCGATCAGCCCCTCGATAGACTTCAAATTATGCACCGGGCGGAATTCGTCAACGTGGGGCAGCATCATTTTGATGCCCTGCGCTTTCGGCTCAAAGCCGCCGTACCTGAGCAGCGGGTTGAGCCAGATCAGGCGGCGGCAGGACCGGTGCAACCGGTCCATCTCGAAGGCAAGGCGAGCGTCCGCCTCGCGCTCCAGCCCGTCGGAAATGAGCAGCACGATCGCGCCCTGACCCAATACCCGCCGTCCCCAGCGCTTGTTGAAGGCGTGGAGCGAGGAGGCAATGCGGGTGCCTCCGGCCCAGTCCTCGACAGCCGCGGAACAACTCGCCAGCGCCTCGTCCGGATCGCGCGCCCGCAACGACCGCGTCACATTGGTTAGCCGCGTGCCGAACAAAAACACCGAGACGCGCTTGCGCGCATCGGTGATCGCATGCAGAAAATGCAGGAACAGGCGGGTATATTCGCTCATCGAACCGGAGATATCGAGCAGCGCCACGATCGGCGCCGGCTTGTCGATCCGCCCGAGCCTGCGGATGTCGATGATATCGCCGCCGGTGCGCAGCGATCCGCGCAGCGTCCGCCGCATGTCGAGCTTCAATCCCCGCGCATCCGGCCGGTAGCGGCGGGTGCGCAGTTCAGCCTGCGGCAATTTCATGTTGGCGATGGCGCGCGTGACTTCGGCGATCTCGGCCGCCGTCATCTGCGCAAAATCCTTCTTCTGCAGGATCTCCTTGTCGGAGACCGACAGGCGAAGCTCGTCGGCCTGCGTCTGCGGCGTCTCCGTCATCCTGGTTTGCGAAAACGCCTCCTGCACGCGACGCGCGGCGGCAGGCGGCTTCTTCTTGGCGTGATCGGGAAGCGGGACCGAATCCAGCATATGCTTCCATTCATCCGCAGCGCGGAAGAACAGGTCAAAAGCCTGGGCGAAAATCAACGCGTGCTCGTGACGCTTGACGAAAATCGCCTCAAGCGCGGTAAAGACCTCGCTGCGGTTGCCGATCTCGATCAGCTGCAAAGCGTTCATGGCATCGATGACCGCTCCGGGGCCGACAGGAATCCCGGCGACGCGCAGCGCACGCGCAAAGCCGATGACGTTGTCGGCCATCTGGCCGGTCGGCGGATTGAGGTGATCGATGGCCATCGGGTAGAGCTCCGATTCCGAAGTTCGCACGATATTGCGGCAACCTCTGATGCGAACTTCGGAATCAAAGGAGCTCTAGCAACCTATTGTTTCTAGTGCGGCTTCGAATTTGAAGTTCCCATAATGAATTCGCGGCGAAACTGCTAGGAACTTCAAATTCGCCGCACTGGCGACCTCGTCAGTTCTCGCTCGTCGCTTCTTTCAAAACCTTTTGCAACGTCTCGCCCTGCATCCGCTCGATGTCGTCCTGGTATTTGAGCAGCGCGCCGAGGCTGTCGCCGACCACCTCGGGCGTCAGCGAGCGTGCGTCAAGCTCGGTGAGCGCGGTCGCCCAATCAAGCGTCTCGGCAACGCCCGGTGACTTGTAGAAATCCTGATCGCGCAGGGCTTGCACGAAGCGCACGACCTGCTGCGACAATTTCGCGGAAATGCCGGGCACGCGCGATTTGACGATCGCAAGCTCCCGCTCGGCACTGGGGTAATCGACCCAGTGATAAAGACAGCGCCGCTTCAGCGCGTCGTGGATTTCGCGGGTGCGGTTCGAGGTAATGATCACGATCGGCGGCTGCGGCGCTTTTACTGTGCCGAATTCGGGAATCGTGATCTGGAAGTCCGACAGGATCTCCAGCAAGTACGCCTCGAACGCCTCGTCCGCGCGATCGAGTTCGTCGATCAGAAGCACCGGCGCACCGGCGACATCGGGTTCGAGCGCCTGCAGCAGCGGCCGCTTGATCAGGAAGCGGTCGGCGAAAATATCGCTCGACAGCTGGTCGCGGTCGGTATCGCCGGCGGCTTCCGCCAGGCGGATCGCGATCATCTGCGCCGCGCTGTTCCATTCGTAGACGGCGGACGCCGCATCCAGGCCCTCGTAGCATTGCAGGCGGATCAGCTTGCGTCCAAGGCCTGCCGACAACACCTTGGCGATCTCGGTCTTGCCGACTCCGGCTTCGCCTTCGAGAAACAGCGGCCGGCCCATGCGCAGCGAGAGATAGGTGACGGTTGCGAGCGAGCGCTCGGCAAGATAGCCGCGCGAAGCCAATAGCTCCAGCATGGCATCGACGGATTTGGGCAGCGCCGACGCAGTCATGAGCAAACCTTGTTAAGTAGCCGGATCGTCAGGATTTGGCGGTTGCGGCCTCGACCGCACGCCGCGCCATCACCGCGATCAGATGCGCGCGATATTCGGCGCTGCCATGCAGGTCGCTGTTCAATCCTTCGGCCGGCACTGTCAGGCCGTCGAGCGCCTTCGGCGAAAAACGCTTCTTCAGCGCTTCCTCGAAAGACGCGACGCGGAACACACCATCACTGCCCGCGCCGGTGACGGCAACGCGCACATCCGACGGACGCTTGGCAACGAACACACCGACCAACGCATAGCGCGAGGCCTGGTTGCGGAATTTCACGTAAGCCGCCTTCTTCGGCAGTGGGAACATCACTTTGGTGATGATCTCATCGCTCTCCAGCGCAGTTGCAAACATGCCCTGGAAATATTCTTCCGCCTTGAGGCGGCGCTTGTTGGTGACGATGGTCGCGCCCGTCGCCAGCACCGCCGCCGGATAGTCGGCCGTCGGATCATTGTTGGCGAGCGAACCGCCGATGGTGCCGCGATGACGCACCGCCGGATCGCCGATCATGCCGGCAAGCTGAGCCAGCGCCGGGATGGCTTCGCCGACGACTGCCGAGGTCGCAACCGCGTGGTGGGTGGCGGTGGCGCCGATGACGAGCGAGCGGCCCTTCATCTCGACGCCGTCGAGCCCTTCGATATGGGAGAGATCCACCAGATGCGGCGGACTGGCGAGGCGCTGCTTCATGACCGGCACGAGCGTATGCCCGCCCGCGATCACCTTGGCATCCTCATTCTTGACCAGCAAATTGGCGGCCTGCCGCACAGTCGCCGGACGATGATATTTGAATTCGTACATGGGTATTGTCCGAAATATCTCTGATCGAGGTGAAGCGCGTTTTAAGCGAGATCGGATCTGGCCATCGCCTTGGCGCCGGCGGCGATCGACGTCACGATGTTCTGGTAGCCGGTGCACCGGCACAGATTGCCTTCGAGCTCTTCGCGGATGGTGTGGTCGGAGAGCTCGTGACCCATGCGATGGACGATATCGATCGCGGTCATGATCATACCCGGCGTGCAGAAGCCACATTGCAGGCCGTGATGCTCGCGGAAGGCTTCCTGCATCGGATGCAGCGGCCCGCCGTCGGCAGCTAAGCCCTCGATGGTCCGGATTTCGTGTCCATCCGCCATGACGGCAAGCGTGGTGCAGGACTTGACCGCCTTGCCGTCGAGATGGACGACGCAGGCGCCGCATTGCGAGGTGTCACAGCCGACATGGGTGCCGGTCAGCCGCAGATTCTCGCGCAGAAATTGCACGAGAAGCGTGCGGGGGTCGACGTTCGCATTGACGGGATTGCCGTTCACGATCAGGGATATCTTCGCCATTCCGGGCTCTCTTTATCCGCGCCGGCGCTGCCCGGCGGCGCAGTCAATTTCTGGTGTTTCAAGGGTATAATATGGGTCGCAGCGGCAATGAGCAACCTCATGACCGCATGGCTTGATTAGACAAACGGACGCGGACGGACTGTCCTTATTCAGGCCGTCGTCAAGAATCAACCTTCTACCGCCTTCGCAAAATTCGCGAAAAATTCATCGGCCAGTTTCTTGGCTGCACCGTTGATCAGTCGCTGCCCGAGCTGGGCGAGCTTGCCGCCGATCTGGGCCTCGACGTCATAGGTCAGGAGCGTGCCGCCGTCCTTGTCCGAAAGCGCCACCGTCGCCCCGCCCTTGGCGAAGCCGGCCACCCCGCCCTCGCCTTCGCCCGATATCTTGTAGCCGTTCGGCGGGTCGAGATCGCTCAGCGCTACGCGGCCCTTGAAGCGGGCCGATACCGGGCCGACCTTCATTTTCGCCGCCGCACGAAAGCCGTTGTCCTCGGTCTTTTCCAACTCCTCGCAGCCGGGGATGCAGGCCTTGAGCACCTCGGGGTCGTTCAGCTTGGCCCAGATCGCCTCGCGCGAGGCGGGAAGCTGGACCTCCCCATGCATCGTCATGGCCATGTGCGTCTCCGTTCTTTGCAATCTTTCCACCATGACCTAATGCACGAATGCCCCGAAAGGAAGGCAGGAGTTGTCGATTCACGGGCACGGCTGGGTTGCGCCAGCTTTTTGGATTGGCAGAGACGCGCCGGGGTGATTAGGTCCCCGCTCAATGGCTACCTCGCTCTCACCCCTGCTTGCGCCCATGCTCTCAAGCGCCGCCATGCGCGCGGTGTGCGACGACCGGGCCTTCCTGCAATTCATGCTCGACTTCGAGGCAGCGCTGGCGCGCGCCGAAAGCGCCGTCGGCATAGTCCCCGCCAAGAGTGCCGCGGCGATCACGAAGGCCTGCAAGGCGGACGCCCTCGACGTTGCGGCGCTGGCGGAAGCCGCGACGCGATCCGGCAATCTGGCAATACCCCTCGTCAAGGCGCTGACAACGGAGGTCGCCAAGAAAGACAAGGAGGCCGCCCGCTATGTCCACTGGGGCGCCACCAGCCAGGATGTGATCGATACCGCGACCATGCTGACCTTGCGCGCCGGCATCGATGCTTTGCTGCCTGACATCGATCGCGCCGTGAAAGGCTTTGCGCGGCTCGCGCAGCAGCACCGCAACACCGCAGTCGTGGCGCGTACGTGGCTGCAGCACGCACTGCCGATGCCGTTCGGTCTAAAACTCGCCGAGTATGCCGCGGCGCTGCATCGCTCGCGCGGGCGATTGAAGCGCCTCACGCGCGACACGCTTGCACTTCAGTTCGGCGGCGCTGCGGGCACGCTGGCAGCGCTCGGCAACAACGGATTGAAGGTCGCCGAGCAACTCTCCGGGATTCTTGAACTGCCGCTGCCGGAAGCGCCCTGGCATTCCCACCGCGACCGTATCGCGGAAGCCGCTTCCACGTTTGCGATCATCGCAGGGACCTGTGGCAAGATCGCCCGCGACGTTCAACTGATGATGCAGACCGATGTCGCGGAAGCCTTTGAGCCATCAGGCGAAGGCCGCGGCGGCTCCTCCACCATGCCGCACAAGCGCAATCCGGTTGCCGCCGCCAGCGCAGTCGCAGCCGCGACCATGGCGCCGAATCTGGCGGCGACGATCTTTGCGGCCCAGGTCGGCGATCACGAACGCTCTGCCGGCCCGTGGCACGCGGAGTGGCCGACGTTGCCCAGTCTCATGCTCGTCACCTCGGGCGCGCTCGCCGCCATTGTCGATATCGCCGAGGGCCTGGAAGTCGACGCCGCACGCATGCGCGTCAACCTCGATTCGACCGGCGGCCTGATCATGGCGGAGGCCGTTGCGTTCGCGCTGGCCGAAAAGGTCGGCAAGCAGGACGCGCATCATCTGGTGGAGGCGGCCAGCAAGAGGGCCGTGGCGGAGAAGAAGCATTTGCGCGATGTTCTCGCCGCCGATTCGAACGTTACCACGCGGCTTGGCGCCGATCAGCTGACAAAATTGTTCGAACCGATGGCTTATCAGGGCACGTCCCAAACCATGATCGACCGCCTGCTTGCTTCCCTTGTAGATGAATAAGACGCCGCAATAAGAACACTGGAGAAAATTCCATGCCGATGATCGACGCCGACGGATGCCTGCTCAACGTATCGGTCGAGGGCCGTGACGGTGGCCCGACCCTGATGCTGTCGAATTCGCTGGGAACGACGATGGCGATGTGGGAGCCGCAGATGAAGGCGCTCACGCAGGTATTTCGCGTCATCCGCTATGACCGGCGCGGTCACGGCAAATCGGGTGTGCCGGCCGGCCCCTACTCCATGGAGCGCTTTGGCCGCGACGTGCTCGCGATCCTCGACGATCTCAATATCGAGAAGACGCATTGGTGCGGGCTGTCGATGGGCGGCATGGTCGGACAATGGCTGGGCGCGAATGCACCGGAGCGCTTCGGCAAGCTCGTCCTCTCCAACACGTCCTGCTACTACCCCGACCCGACCAACTGGCACAACCGCATCAAGGCGGTGAAGGAAGGCGGCGTCGCTGCGGTTGCCGACACCGTTATCGCGGCGTGGCTGTCGGCGGATTTTCGCGAGCGCGAGCCGCAGATCACTCAAAATCTGAAGGCGATGATGATCGCTTCACCTGCCGCAGGTTACATCGCCTGCTGCGAGGCGCTCTCGACGCTGGACCAGCGCGCGCTATTGCCAAAGATCAAGAGCCCGACGCTTGTCATCGCCGGCCGTCACGACACATCAACGCCGATCGCCGCCGGCGAATTGATCCGCAGCCACATTCCCGGAGCATCGATGACGATCCTGGATGCCGCGCATATTTCCAACGTCGAACAGCCGCACGCGTTCACGGATGCGGTGATCGGCTTCCTGACGCAGAAATAACTTCATCAACGTCATTGCGAGCGAAGCGAAGCAATCCAGAAGCAAGAATACTGGATTGCTTCGTCGCTTTGCTCCTCGCAATGACAGAAGGGAAATTCCATGGACGACCAAAAACGCAGGGATGACGGCATGGCGCAGCGCCGCAAGGTGCTGGGCGACGCCTGGGTCGACAAGTCGATCAAGGGGAAGAATTCGTTTAACGCCGATTTCATCGATCTCATCACCCGCCACGCCTGGGGCGAGATCTGGACCCGGCCGCATTTCGATCACCGCACGCGGCGCGTGCTCGTGATCGGCACCATGGTCGCGCTCGGCCAGTGGGACGAGTTTCGCCTGCACGTGCGCGCCGCCCTTAGCGAAGGCGGCTTCACGCCTGACGACATCAAGGAAATCCTGTTGCAACAGGCGATCTATTGCGGCGTGCCCGCCGCCAATCACGCCGTGAAGGAAGCCTCAGCTATTGTAGCCGAGCTCGGCCTGCTCAAGAGCTGACTCGGACGGCACCGCGACGACCTGCGCCTTCTCGGGGGTATCGAACAGCATCACGATGCCGGTGCCGATCATCACGAGCAGTTCGGAGGCATGCAGCCGAAGCGCTTCGATCTCGCCGACTTGCGATGCCATCAACATGCTCGCAAAGCTGATTACGCTGCCGATGGTGAGCGCGATCGCCAGCGCCTCGTTGCCGCTGCCCTGCTTGCGAATGAGACTGCGCACGCTGAGCACGAGAAACAGCGCAAAGAAGGCGACGACCGTGATGCGGCCCAGCGCCAACAGCCAGGCGAAGCGCACCGCGGTCAGGGTCGGCAGTTGCAGGTGATCCGTGGCATAGAGCGCGACCGAAACGCTTGGCCGCTCGAACAGACCGCGCACCGGCGAGGTCACGATGTGCCAGGCGACGGTCGCCCAGGTCGGAATGAAATAGCCGGCGAGCAGAACGCCGCTGATTGAGCTGATACGCCAGTTTGACATGACGCTTCCCTTTGTTGTTCGCGCTACGTGCGATTTGTTCGGGAAGTAACGCCCTTAAACTGCGATCGGCAATTTAAACCCTTTATTTACCTTAATCCGGCTGGCCATCGAGCCCCCCGTCATTGCGAGGAGCGAAAGCGACGAAGCAATCCAGGGCCTGAAAAGGTAAACTGGATTGCTTCGCTGCGCTCGCAATGACGGGGAAGTGAGCGTCCTAGACCGCGCCGTGCGCCTCGACGTAGAGGGCGTAAATCGAGTGCGAGCTCGCCATGAACAGGCGGTTCTTTTTGGGACCGCCAAACACCAGATTGGGACAACGCTCGGGCAAGCGGATGAAGCCGATCGCCTTGCCCTCGGAGTTAAAGACCTTCACGCCGTCGAGTTCTTCGCCCTTGCTGTTGGGCGCGCCGGTCGAGCCCCAGCCGCACCAGACATTGCCATCGGTATCGACCTTCATACCGTCAAGCGCGGTCGCTCCGCCATCGATGAACTTGGTCTTGTTCGACAGCGTGAAACCGTCAGCGCCAACGTCGAAAGACCACACCAGGCGGTTCGGCTGCGCCCGCGACTCGATGATGTAGATCTTCTTTTCGTCCGGCGAGAAAGCGAGCCCGTTCGGACCGGCAAGCTCTGCTGTGACCAGATTTAGCTTGCCGTCGGGCGAGATCCGGTAGACCGAGTGCGGCAGTTCCGGCGTCGCCTTGTCGCCTTCCCAATCGCCGCCGATGCCGAACGGCGGATCGGTGAACCAGATCGAGCCGTCCGATTTGCAGACGATGTCGTTCGGAGAATTGAGCCGCTTGCCGTTGAAGCTGTCGGCGAGCACCGTGATCTTGCCGTCATATTCGGTGCGCGTGACGCGGCGCGTCAGATGTTCGCACGTGATCAGACGGCCCTGGCGATCGCGCGCATTGCCGTTGGCGAAATTCGAAGGCTGACGAAACACGCCCCAGTTTCCGTTGGACTGGTCGTAGCGCATGATGCGGTTGTTCGGGATGTCGCTGACCAGCAGATAGTTGCCGTCGCCGAACCACACCGGCCCTTCGGCCCAGCGCAAGCCAGTCGCCACTTGCTCGACGGTGCTCGAGAATAGCCGGTGCTTGCCAAAGCTCGGATCGAGGATTTCGACCGATGGGTCGGGATAGCGCTGGTTCGGCTTGAATTCGAAAGACTGGGCGCTCGCGCTCTTCGCAGCGGCGAGCGTCGCGGCAGCAGCGCCTGCGGTTGCAAGTACATCCCGGCGGGTGAGAGACATCGGCTTTCCTCCTGAGGTCGCGCGGTCGTTCCGCCTTCAGGGGATAGCCAAAGCCAGCCCCCTCGCGTTGCCGCTTGGGAGGGGGGAACCTATTTGAGGTTCCACGGCGGGTCCAGATGCTGTTGCGTCGCAAACGTCGCAGCAAGGCAACCGTCAAAAAGAGATCAAAAAGAAAAAGGCCCCGCCGTTTTCGGCGAGGCCTTCCCTGAGAACGCTACTGTCGACCAACCTTACCCGATCATTCGCCTTTACCCTGCTGTCCCGGTTTTTGGCCCTGCCGGCTCGGATCCTGCTGTTGCTGTCCGGGCTTCTGGCCGCCGCCTTGCTGCTGACCCGGTTTCTGTCCGGGGGTCTGATTCTGCTGGCCGGGATTCTGGTTCGGATTAGCCATCGGGATCTCCCTTGTTTTTCAGTCGCAGCGGGATAACAGGGGAACCCCGACTTGGTTGCGCGGAACTTGTTTTTTGCCCGGCATTTGCGGCCTCCGCGAAAGTCGCGGTTCCTCCGCCGTCCCGGCGACATGCGCGAAAATGATCTCTGCACAAGCCTTTAGTGCCACCTCAGGCGGTGTTGCCGCGATGAGTTCCCGCTGTTAGTAAATGAAGCGACGCGACGTCCGGCGGTCGGGGCCTTCGCTGTGTCAGAGAGTTGAAAACGGCATTTTCGAAGGCGGCAAACCGGATTCCATCTTGCCTGCGAATGCGCCAACAATCGGCAGCGTATGGATTATTTCGCCCAGCAATTGATCAACGGCATCGTCCTAGGCTCGATCTACGGCCTGATCGCCATCGGCTACACCATGGTCTATGGCATCGTCGGCATGATCAATTTTGCCCATGGCGACATCTTCATGATCGGCGGCTTCATCGCGCTGATCACCTTCCTGATCCTGGTCTCATTCGGGCTCACCGCAATCCCCCTCATTCTGCTGATCGTGCTCCTGGTCTCGATGGCGATCACCGCGCTGTACGGCTGGACGGTGGAGCGCATCGCTTATCGGCCGCTGCGGCATTCCTTCCGTCTTGCGCCGATGCTGTCGGCGATCGGCATGTCGTTCGTGCTGACGAACTTCTCCCAGATCAGCCAGGGCGCGCGGGTGAAGCCGATACCGCCTGTGATCACCGGCGGCCACAGCCTGCTCGAAAGCAATGGCTTTGTGGTCCGCCTCTCCAACGCCCAGATCATCGTCGTCCTCACCACGATCGTGCTGCTTGGCCTCTTCACCTGGCTGGTCTCGCGCACGCGGCTTGGGCGTGACATGCGGGCCTGCGAACAGGACCAGACGATGGCGGCGCTGCTTGGGGTCGACGTCGACCGCACCATCTCCATGACCTTCGTCATTGGTGCTGCGCTCGCCGCGGTCGCAGGCATGATGTACCTGCTCTATTACGGGCTCGTCGATTTCTACATGGGCTTCGTGGCAGGCATCAAGGCGTTCACGGCGGCCGTTCTTGGCGGGATCGGCTCGCTGCCGGGCGCGATGCTCGGCGGCCTTCTGATCGGCCTGATCGAAACCATGTGGTCGGCCTATTTCTCGGTCGAATATAAAGACGTCGCCGCGTTCTCGATCCTGATCGTGGTGTTGATCTTCCTGCCGACCGGCCTGCTTGGCCGTCCCGAAGTCGAAAAAGTCTAATGGACAGCCGCGTGACGGTAGCTGCACCCGAACTCACGCAAGCCTCGCGCCGCGAAGCCATCATCTTCATTCTCAAGAAAGCCGTCATCAGCGCCCTCGTCGCACTTCTACTGTTCTCGTTGATGATCGGCATCCGCACGGAAGCGGGTCCAACCGGGCAGTTGATCTACTGGACGAGGTTCGACGATCTCGCCACCATCGTTGCGGTCGTCTTTGTCGGCAGCATTGTCATCGAACTGCTGCGGCAATGGTGGGGACCGGCGCCGATTGCAACCGCAATTCCTCCATCGGTTCAAAGGGCGCTCGGTATTGCAGGCAAGGCGCTGCCGCCGGTGCTGTTGATCTTTGCACTTCTGGTGCCCATCGTTTTCTATGACCAGCGCTATGTCATCGACACCGGCATCCAGGTGCTCACCTACGTCATGCTTGGCTGGGGACTAAACGTCGTCGTCGGCCTCGCGGGTCTGCTCGATCTCGGCTACGTCGCCTTCTACGCGGTCGGCTCTTATTCATACGCGCTCCTGGCAACCAATTTCGGGCTGTCGTTCTGGGTCTGCCTGCCGCTCGCCGGCATTCTGGCGGCATGCTGGGGTGTCATGCTCGGTTTTCCGGTGCTGCGGCTGCGTGGCGATTATCTCGCCATCGTAACGCTGGCATTCGGCGAAATCATCCGCCTCGTTCTCGTCAACTGGCAAAGCCTGACCGGCGGCCCCAACGGGGTCAGCGGGATTCCCAGACCCTCGTTCTTCGGCATCCCGTTCACGCGCGACGACGATGGCTTTGCGGCAAGGCTCGGCATCGATTTCTCGCCAACCCACCGCATCGTATTTTTGTTCTACGTGATCCTGGCGCTCGCGCTTCTCACCAACTGGGTCACGATCCGCCTGCGCAGCCTGCCGATCGGCCGGGCCTGGGAGGCGCTCCGCGAGGATGAAGTCGCCAGCCGTGCGCTCGGCATCAACATCACGACGACGAAACTCACTGCCTTCGCGATCGGGGCCATGTTCGGCGGCTTTGCCGGCGCGTTCTTCGCCACCAGGCAGGGTTTCATCAGCCCGGAGTCCTTCACCTTCCAGGAATCGGCGCTGGTGCTCGCCATCGTCGTGCTTGGCGGCATGGGTTCGCAGCTTGGCGTTGCGCTCGCAGCCCTCACGCTGATCGGCGGCTTCGAACTGTTTCGTGGGTTCGACCAATACCGCATGCTGGTGTTCGGCATGGCGATGGTGCTCTTGATGATCTGGCGACCGCGCGGCCTGGTTGGCCACCGCGCGCCGACGGTCTTCCTGAAGCAAAACACGGCCATCTCCTCCGAACTTGCCAGGGAAGGACGAGGATGAGCAGCGACTTCATCCTTCGTGTCGACGGCCTGACCATGCGCTTCGGCGGGGTGGTCGCCGTCAACGGCCTCTCCTTTGCCGCCGACCGGCGCAAGATCACGGCACTGATCGGACCGAACGGCGCCGGCAAGACCACCGTCTTCAACTGCATCACCGGGTTTTACAAACCGACCTCCGGCCAATTGCGCCTGACCCATGACGATGGCCGGACCATCCAGCTCGAACGGCTGAATGATTTCCGGATTTCCAAGCAGGCGAAGGTGGCGCGCACCTTCCAGAACATTCGCCTGTTTCCCGGCATGACGGCGCTGGAGAACCTGATGGTCGCCCAGCACAATGCGCTGATGCTGGCCTCGGGCCTGACCTTCCTCGGATTGATCGGCGCGCCGTCCTATCGTGCAGCCGAACGCCAGGCGATTGATCAGGCAAAACGCTGGCTCGACCGCATTGGCCTTTTGGAGCGGGCCGACGATGCCGCCGGCAATCTTGCTTACGGCGATCAGCGCCGTCTGGAAATTGCGCGGGCCATGTGCACCGAGCCAGCGCTGCTCTGCCTCGACGAACCGGCGGCCGGGCTCAACAGCCGCGAAAGCGCCGGCTTGAGTGAGCTCCTGCTCTCGATCCGCGATGAGGGCACCTCGATCCTTTTGATCGAGCACGACATGAGCGTGGTGATGGAAATCTCCGACCATATCGTGGTGATGGATTACGGCGTCAAAATCGCCGAAGGCGCGCCGCAGGCAGTGCGCGACGATCCCAAGGTCGTCGCCGCCTATCTCGGCGCCGATGAGGAGGAAGCCGCCGCCGTCATGGAGAGCAACCCGTGACCTCGCCCCTGCTTGCGATCCAAGGCCTTCGCGCAGCCTATGGCAAGATCGAGGCGCTGAAAGGCGTCGATCTCGACATCAGTCCGGGCGAAATCGTCGCCCTGATCGGCGCCAACGGCGCCGGCAAATCGACGCTGATGATGAGCATTTTCGGCCGGCCGAAAGCCAAGGCCGGAAAGATCCTCTTCGACGGCCGCGACATCACGGGCGTTGCCACCCACGAGATCGCGCGGCTGCGCATCGCGCAATCGCCCGAGGGCCGGCGGATTTTTCCGCGGATGAGCGTCGCAGAAAACCTGCAAATGGGTGCCGACGCGACCTCCTCCAGCGAGACCGATCGGACCGCGAGCCTCGATCGCGTGTTGGCGCTGTTTCCACGGCTGAGAGAGCGTCTGACCCAGCGCGGCGGCACGCTGTCGGGCGGCGAGCAGCAAATGCTGGCGATTGCGCGTGCGCTGATGAGCCGGCCCCGTCTGCTTTTGCTCGACGAACCGTCGCTGGGCCTTGCGCCCCTGATCGTCCGCCAGATTTTCGACGCCATCCGCACGCTGAACCGACAGGATGGCCTGACCGTCCTGATCGTCGAACAGAACGCCAACCATGCGCTCAAGCTCGCCCATCGCGGTTACGTCATGGTCAACGGCCTGATCACGCTGCAGGGGACCGGCGCGGAACTATTGCAGCGGCCGGAAATCCGCTCTGCCTATCTCGAAGGCGGCCGGCACTAACCGTTCCACTGTCATTCCGGGATGGTGCGCTAGCACCAGACCCGGAATCTCGAGATTCTCAGGTAAGCAAGGGCGTACCGGAGTTCGCTCGCTCCACTCGCGCCCCGGAATGACCACCCTCGAGCTCCCGTTTGCCCGAAATTTCCCGATGACTTCGCCCTAAAATCAGCCGAGAATGCGTTACGATTTCTCGAACCCGGCCGCCTGCCGGAGTACCCATGGCGAACCACCCAAGAGGACCCATCATGAAATCAGTAAAGCTCTTTGGCCTGGCGATCGGCGCATCGCTTGCGCTCTCGACGGCAGCGTTTGCACAGGACGTCACCGTCGCCGTGGCAGGCCCGATGACGGGCGGTGAATCCGCGTTTGGCCGCCAGATGAAGAACGGCGCCGACATGGCGGTCAAGGACCTGAACGCCGCCGGTGGCGTGCTAGGCAAGAAACTTGCGCTCGAGGTCGGCGACGACGCCTGCGATCCGAAGCAGGCTCGCTCGGTCGCCGAAAAGCTCGCCAGCGAAAAAATCCCGTTCGTCGCCGGTCATTACTGCTCGTCGTCGTCGATCCCGGCATCGGAAGCCTATGCCGACGGCAACGTGCTGCAAATCACGCCGGCCTCGACCAATCCGCTGTTCACCGAGCGCAAGCTCTGGAACGTCGCCCGCGTCTGCGGCCGCGACGATCAGCAGGGCCTGGTCGCAGCCGACTACATCGTGAAAAATTACAAGGGCAAGAACGTCGCCATCCTCAACGACAAGACCACCTATGGCAAAGGCCTCGCCGACGAGACCAAGAAGGCGCTCAACAAGGCCGGTTTCCAGGAAAAGATGTTTGAGTCTTACAACAAGGGCGACAAGGACTTCACCGCCATCGTCTCGCGCATGAAGCGCGAAAACATCGATCTCGTCTATGTCGGCGGCTACCATCAGGAATCCGGCCTGATCGTGCGCCAGATGCGTGATCAGGGCATGCAGACGGTCCTGATGGCGGGCGATGCGCTCGCCGACAAGGAATTCGCCTCCATCACCGGGCCGGCCGGCGAAGGCACGCTGTTCACCTTCGGTCCCGACCCGCGCAACAAGCCGACCGCGAAAGCGATCGTCGAAAAATTCAAGGCGGAAAACATCGACCCCGAAGGCTACACCCTCTACACCTATGCGGCGTTCCAGGTCTGGTCGCAGGCGGTCAAGAAGGCCGGCACGACCGATCCGAAGAAGGTCATGGACACGATCAAGGCCGGGTCCTGGGATACGGTGATCGGCAAGATGGAGTTCGACGCCAAGGGCGACATCAAGCAGATCGACTATGTGGTCTACAAGTGGGATGCCAAGGGCAACTACACCGAGATCAACGCCAAGGGTTCTTAACCTTCTAAGTGATGTCCTGCAGTCAACGCCCCGGTTCGCCGGGGCGTTTTCGTTTTCAGCCATTGCGGCCTGTCGAAAGTTCCATCACGGAAACAGGCGATCGCCGCTCAGATCGGTCTGGAAGTTTGGCGGCAACGGAGTAAGCTCGTATCAACCATCCACGCTTGGGCCTCCGCGTCGGTCGCGTATCAGTCTTGGCCTGATTCAAAAAGTATGTAACCTCGGGTTGAACGGGCGAAATCCGTTAAGGAACCCTATGGCGAGCATCCTCGTCATCGACGACGATCGGGCAGTTCTTGCCACGATCAAAATCCTGCTTGAACGCGCAGGCCATGCGGTTGAAGCCGTCGACAACAGTCGGAACGGCCTGCAACTCATCGAAGCGCGCAGCTTTGACCTGCTCATCGTCGATATCTTCATGCCGGGGATGGATGGCTTCGAAACGATGAAGCTCGTTCATCAATCGCGGCCGGACATGCCGATCATCGTGATATCGGGGCAGCAGCTTAGTCTTTCGTCGGAGCGGCCGCCGGATTTCTTGCACATGGCGACCCGGCTGGGAGCGGTGTCCAGCCTGCACAAGCCGTTCCGCTCCTCCGAACTCCTCACCGCCGTCAACAGAATCCTGTCGAGTTCGCAGTCGCCGCCCGGCTTGCAGCGAAATATGCCGGCAGGCATTCCCTCCGAACAGCATTAAGGACAATATGGCGAGTACTGTCTTGCGTCGGCGCAGGCCTTTCGGCGCAAGGCAGTCGGATACTTGAGACCGAAGCGGTCTGGAGACGACGGTGGAAGCAGGCGACGACCGCAATATCTTTCTCTCGACACTGCCCGCCTCCGCCCGCGACCGCAAGATTGCCTTCGGAGTCGTTGCTGCTTCGGCCATTTTCTTTGCCGCCGCCCTTCCCTTTGCTCGGGTGCCGCTGCCGGCGGTTCCCGCCTTTGTCGCAAGCTACCAGTCGGCACTGGTCATTTGCGATGTCATCACAGCCATACTGCTGCTGTCGCAATTTGCGCTTCTGCGGTCACGCGCGCTGCTCGTGCTGGCAAGCGGATATATTTTCACGGCGGTGGCGGCGGTTCTTCACGCCCTGACTTTTCCGAACCTCCTGACCGCCAACGGACTCCTCAGCGGTGGCCCGCAAACCTCAGCGTGGCTCTATATGGCCTGGCATGGCGGATTTCCGCTGTTCGCGCTGGGCTACGCCGTTCTCAAGGATCGCGATGGCGGTCCTCAGGTCAAAGGGTCGACCCGCGGATCCATCCTTTGGAGTTTGGCCGGAGTTCTAACCGTCATTGCGGCCGTCGTTTTCATCGTCACGGAAAAGCACCACCTCCTGCCGGCGCTCGTGGGTGAGAACGGCTACGCGCCAGCGCATTTCGGCATCGCCTGGACCGTGTGGTGTATCGGCTTCGCCGCGCTGGTGGTCCTGTGGCTCCGGCGTCCGCACTCGATCCTCGATCTCTGGCTCCAGGTCGTGCTGTGCGCCTGGCTTTTCGCCATGGCGTCCTCGGCACTGCTCACGGGGCGTTACGACCTGGGATTTTATGTCAGCCGCCTCTACGGGTTGTTCGCCGCCTCTTTCGTACTCGGCGTATTACTCCTGCAGAACATTAGTTTGCAGGCGCGGCTGTCCCGTCTGCTTCACACTCTTCGTCGCGAGAGCTTTTCCGAAAAGCAGCGTTACCGGGAACGCGAACGCCTATTCAGCTCGGTGGTCGAATCCTCCAACGACGCCATCATCACCAAGAAGCTCGACGGCACCATCACCGGCTGGAATCCAGCCGCCGAACGGTTGTTCGGCTATACCGCCGCTGAAGCCATCGGCCGCCATATCGATCTGATCGTACCAGATGAGAGGATCGATGAATTAAACGACATCCTCCGGCGGATAGGTCAGGGCGAGGCCATCGCCCATTTCGAGACGCAGCGCGTGACCAAGGACGGCCAAAGGGTTATCGTCGCGCTTTCGATCTCTCCGCTGCATTCCAGTTCGGGCGAGATCATCGGCGCCTCGAAGATTGCGCGCGACGTCACCGAGAGCAAACGAACGCAAGCGGCGCTGACCCAGGAAATCGAGGAGCGACAACGCATCTTCGAGACGTCACAGGACCTGATCCTGGTCACCGATACCAAGGGGACGTTCGTACAGGTCAGCCCGAGCTCGTACGCGATACTGGGAATAAGGCCGGACGAGATGATCGGCCATAGCGCGACGGAGTTCATCCATCCCGATGACCTCGAAAGCACGCGCCAGGAAATGCGCGCGGCGCGGCGCGGACACCTGATGCGCAACTTCGAAACCCGCTACATGCACCGGGAGGGTCATGCGGTCAGCCTGTTCTGGATGGGAACCTGGTCGGAGCCGGTGCGGCGGCATTTCTTCGTCGGCCGCGACCTGACCGAAAAGCAGGCCTCCGAAGCACAGATGCGACAGGCGCAAAAGATGGACGCCGTCGGCCAGCTCACTGGCGGCGTTGCCCATGACTTCAACAATATTCTCACCGTGATCACGGGCACGATCGGCATTCTGGCGGACGCGGTCGTGGACGATCCGCAACTATCGGCCATCGCCAAGATGATCGACGATGCCGCCGAGCGCGGCGCCAGCCTGACGAAACATCTGCTCGCTTTCGCGCGTAAACAGCCGCTGCAACCGCGCGAGATCGACATCAACACACTCGTACTGGAGACCATCAAGCTGTTGCGGCCGACGCTTGGCGAGCATATCCAGATCAACCCCCAATTGGCCACCAACGCCTGGCCGGCTCTGGTCGATCCGAACCAGCTCACCACGGCGGTCCTCAATCTCTCGCTGAATGCGCGCGACGCCATGCCATCCGGCGGCAAGCTCGTGGTCGAGACAGGCAATATCCATCTCGACGAGGGCTACGCCGCGATGAACCGGGACGTGACCGCCGGCAACTATGTGATGGTCGCTGTCAGCGACACCGGTATGGGGATTTCGCCCGCCAATCTCGAACGCGTGTTCGATCCCTTCTTCACCACCAAGGAGGTCGGAAAGGGCACCGGCCTCGGCCTCTCCATGGTGTTCGGCTTCGTCAAGCAGTCGAACGGCCACATCAAGATCTACAGCGAGGTCGGCCACGGAACCACGGTGAAGATCTATCTGCCGCGCGCGACCGGAGTTTCGGACACGCCGGTGGAGTCGTCGCTGGCGTCGATGCGCGTCGCCGGAGGCCACGAGAGGATCCTGGTGGTCGAGGATGACCACCTCGTGCGCCGCTATGTCATCACCCAGATCGAGAGCCTGGGCTACAAGACGCTTGAGGCGAGCCGGGCGTCGGAAGCCCTGGATATCATCGACGCGCAGAAAGATATCGATCTTCTCTTCACCGACGTCATCATGCCGGGCTCGATGAACGGCCGTCAGCTGGTCGACGAGGCGCTGGTGCGGCGCCCCGAATTGAAGACGCTGTTCACGTCGGGCTATACCGAGAACGCCATCGTTCATCATGGGCGCCTCGACACCGGCGTTCTCCTACTCGCCAAACCGTACCGGAAGTCCGATCTGGCGCGCATGATCAGGCTTGCTCTGGATAGTTAGTGGAGCGGATTTGACATTCGCTACCTGCCTGGCCGCGAACTTACAAAGCGAATGTCAAATCCAAAACTCCACTAGAAATTTATACTTGCTAGTGGTCCTATGATTCCAACATTCGCAAAAGTGCCTGCAGCGAAGGGATGCGAATGTTGGAATCGGACCGCTAGAGGCTGGCGATGAAGAACCTCCTCACCAACATCGAAGGCGTGCGCGTCGGCCATGCCGGCGACGCGCGCATCGCCTCCGGCGTCACCGCCGTCGTCTTCGACCAGCCGGTGGTCGCCGCGATGGATGTTCGCGGCGGCGGCCCCGGCACCCGCGAGGGGGCCCTGCTCGATGTCGCCAACACCGTGGAGAAGATCGACGCGATCGCGTTGTCGGGCGGTTCGGCATTTGGACTGGAGGCAGGAGGCGGCGTGCAGGCGTGGCTTGCCGAACAAGGCCGCGGCTTCAATGTTCGGGGCGCGGTCATTCCGATCGTGCCCGGCGCGATCTGCTTCGATCTGCTCAACGGCGGCGACAAGAACTGGGGCCGCTTTGCGCCTTATCGCGATCTCGGCTTCGAAGCGGCTGCGACCGCAAGTAGCAGCTTCGCCTTGGGAAGCGTCGGCGCGGGACTCGGCGCCTTGACCGCCAATCTCAAGGGCGGTCTCGGCTCGGCCTCAGCCCAAACCAATGATGGCGTGAATGTCGCCGCGCTCGCGGTGGTCAACGCGCTCGGCACTGTCGTGGTCGGCGACGGACCGTGGTTCTGGGCCGCGCCTTTCGAGATCGACGGCGAATATGGCGGCCGCGGGTTGCCGGCCTCCTTTACGCCGGACATGCTGAGGATGCGCATCAAGGGCGGGCCCGCGGCAACGGCGATCGAGAACACCACGCTCGCCGTCGTCGTGACCGATGCCGACCTTTCCAAGGCCCAGGCCAAACGGCTCGCCATGATCGCGCAGACCGGTTTTGCGCGCGCGATCTACCCGGTGCATGCCCCGATGGACGGCGACGTCGTGTTCGCGGCGGCAACCGGCGCGCAGCCGATCGATCCGTTGATCGGTCTGACCGAGCTTGGCATGGTCGCGGCCAACACGATCGCGCGCGCCATAGCCCGCGGCGTCCATGCGGCAACAGCACTGCCACTGCCCGGCGCGTTGCCGGCGTGGAAGGATCGCTTCGGCTAGTTTCTTAAGGTCAGGCGCTGACGGAGAGACCGACGGGGATCGCCGTGGTCTGGGCGAGCTGATTGATCGTGTTGTAGACCGACGAGGCCGCGCCCGATGTGGATTGGCCTTGCGACGGATCGGACGCCGAATTGCCGGAGCCGAGGGCCGAGGCAAGATCGCCCGAAGCAAGACTCTGGGCGTCGATCAGCGCGTTGAGATTGTCCGACGAAATCTGCGCGCTGCTGGATCCGGAAACGGTGCCAGGGCCGGCCGACGCCGCATCCGAACTGCCGGTGAGGTCAAAGCCGCCCGCGCCGGCCGCCTGTGACGACGACGATTGCGGCGATATGATCGACTGGAGGGCGTCAACCGCGACTGAAGCACCGATGGCAGGCAACATGGTCAAACTCCGAACGGCTGGGTTGGCTCTCCCCCGTCGGGAATCTTTCAGCAAGCGCCGTGCCATGGCGAAAAAGTCAATGAAATGATGGCTTTCGCGATCAGGGAACACGGCTTTAAATCGGCAATTGGTGCCGCTTGCGGCAGATTTTTCCGCCTCGCCGCCGCCTGCATTGCCGGAAAAGTCTATGCGTGTTAGGCGGACAAGCGCATTAGCTCTTTGCGACTCGCCAGAACCGGAACACTAGCTCTTCGGAAGACAGCGCCGATGTCCGCTTCCCTCTCGCCCCGCCCCCTCGTGATTGCGCCGTCGATCCTGGCCTCGGATTTCTCGAAGCTTGGCGAGGAGGTGCGTGCGGTCGATGCCGCGGGCGCCGACTGGATCCATCTCGACGTGATGGACGGGCATTTCGTTCCGAACATTTCCTACGGACCCGACGTCATCAAGGCGATGCGCCCGCACAGCAAAAAGATCTTCGATGCGCATTTGATGATTTCGCCGTGCGATCCCTATCTTGAGGCCTTTGCGAAAGCCGGATGCGACCACATCACGGTGCATGCCGAGGCCGGCCCGCATTTGCATCGCTCGTTGCAGGCGATCCGCGCGCTCGGCAAGAAGGCCGGCGTCTCGATCAATCCGGCGACGCCGATTTCGGCGATCGAATATGTGATCGACATGATCGATCTCGTGCTGGTGATGTCGGTCAATCCCGGTTTCGGCGGACAGGCGTTCATTCCGTCTGCACTCGGCAAGATCAGGGATTTGCGGGCGATGACGGCGGGGCGGCCGATCGACATTGAAGTTGACGGCGGCGTTGCGCCCAATGTCTCCGGCGAACTCGCCGCCGCCGGCGCCAACGCCTTCGTGGCGGGCTCGGCGGTGTTCAAGGGCGGCACGATGGAAGCCTACAAGGCCAATATCTCGGCGATCCGAAACGCAGCGATGGCCGCGCGCGGCGAAGCGATCTAGAGCCTTTGCCGGTGTCCCGGTTCCGACGTTCATCACGTCGCGGCGGTGCTGAAGGGAGCGCCAGAGTTGGGGCGATGGCAGGCGTAACCCGGCGCTATTTAAGCGTCAGAATAGTTATTTAAGTGTCAGAATATAAGCAGCGAGATCGGCAACCTCCAACCGGCTGAGCACCAACTTCGGCATGTTCGGGTGGGGTGAGAGTACCAGAAGGGCCAACCTGGCCTCGTCGAAATCCGGTCTTCGGGCAATGGACGCGAATGGCGGGGCCTGATCGTTGGGCGCGCTTTTCTGCTCCGGGCCGACGACATGGCATTCGGAGCACCAGCGTTCCGCAATGGCTCTGCCTCGGCCGGAATCGGCGGCAAGCGCACGTTGCGGCATCAGCAACGAAGCCGCCAGCAAAAGACAGATTGGCAATAGTTTTCGCGCGCTTTCCAGCATTTGGGCTTCTCTCATCGAACGAGACCGGGTCCTGCCTCGTCCTGTCTCGGCCAATTGCCGAGTTGCGGCCTTGATCTGTCGCAAACCGAAAATGGCGCAAGCCCTAGATCGCCGGCATCGACCGGTCGTCGCCGGGCGGCTCTTGGCGTGGGCTCGATGACGGGCCCTGCCGTGGCAGCCGCACTACCGTGACGCTGCAGGGAGCCTCTGAGGCGACCTTGGCGGAGGTGCTGCCCAGCAGCGTTCGCACCAGCGAGTTTTGCCCTGCCCCGATCACGATGTGATCGACGTGATTGGCGTTGACGAATTCCAGAATCGCGCCGGCGGCATCGACCGCCTCCAGCACATGCACGGTCAGCCGGCTCTCGTCCAGCTTGAGCGGTGTGGCCCAATGCCTCAGCGTGACCAGCCGCCCGACATGCTTGTTGTTGCCCTCTTCGTCGAGCGTTCGGTCGATGGTGACGCGGCCGAGCTTCAGCACATTGAGGCAGGCAAGCCGCGCTAGAGGCGAGGTTTTCAGGATCCGCTCGGCGGCCGTGCGAAGCGCGCCGTTCAGCTCATCCGATCCTTCCGTCACGTCGATCGCAACCGCAACGATCGGACTTGCGGCGAGTTGCGCCGCAACCGCCGCCGGACGCCGCGGCTGGACCAGGTTGCCGTTGAAGCGGCGGCGCCAGACCGTCGTGAGCGGGTCGCGCTTGAGCCGCTCGGAGCGCGCCGTCAGCTTGACCTGGTCGGGATGCGCCAGTTCGAACGCCAGTTGCGAGGCAGTGGGATATCGCCACGCCGGCTCGATCTCCAGGCACCGCAGCACAATTTCCTGCAACCAGGGCGGATAGTCCTTGCGCAACTGGCGCGGCGGATAGGGATCGCGCCAAAGCCGCCGCCGCATGCCGGCCATCGTCTCGCTCTCGCCGAACGGCCGCACGCCGGTCGTGAAGAAATAGAGCAGCACGCCGAGCGAAAACAGATCGCTGCGCGGATCATCGCGCACCCCGAGCAGACGCTCCGGCGCTGTATAGGGCGCCGTGCCGTAGGGAACGCGGAATTCCTCCTGCAACAAATCCGGCAACTGGTTGTGATGCGACAGGCCGAAATCGATCAGCACCGCTTCGCCGGAGGCGCGAAACATGATGCTGGACGGCTTGATGTCGTGATGAATGACGTTTTGCCGATGCAGGTCGCTAAGCGCATCGGCGATTTTCAGCGCAATCAGCCGCGCTTCCTCGTAAGGCAGCGGCAGTTCGTCCAGTCGCGCGTACAGCGTTTTGCCGGGAATGCGTTCGATCACGACATAGGCCTGCCGCGCGAAATCGCCCGTCCCATAGCATTGCGGCACATGGATGCCCGTAAGCTTTGGCAGGATCATCTGCTCCATTTCGAAGGAGACGATGGCGGCGGGATCCTCGCCTTCCGAAACCCGCGGGATCTTCATCAGCATGGCGTCCGCGATATCATCGCGGGTGACGCTCCACAGCGTCGCCATGCCGCCGCGATGCACGCATTCGCCAAGCGTGAAGCCGTCGATGACAGCGCCGGGTTCAATCACGAATTTCGCCATTCGCCACCTACCTCCCGACGAAGAGGCGGTCGGCGAGCAGTGACGGCAAGCCGTTCTCGCGAATGCGCCTAGCCGCGGCATCGACGTCATAGGGAATGCGGCAATAAGTGAGTTCACGCGTGGTCGTATCGAGCATGGCAAACGCAGCCGCCGGATCGCCGTCGCGCGGCTGGCCGACCGAGCCCAGGACCGCTAGCCATCGCCGGCCCGGCAGCAACTGGACGGCGACGCCGGACACGGGCGTAAAATGCGTCATCTTGCCAGTCACCGACATCGAATAAAGCGCCGGCCGATGGATATGGCCGCAAAAGGAGATGTGAGCGTCGGTCGCAATCAGGCTTCGCCCGGCATCCGCGTTGGAGCGGACGTAATGCCATTTGGCGGGCTGACTTGCTTCGGAGTGCACGTAGAGGCGGTCGTCCTCTTCAAGCGTCACCGGCAGCTCTGCGAGGAATTTTCGCTCGCCCGCGCTGAGGCGCCCGCGCGTCCATTCGATGGCGGCCTGGGCCTCGGCATTCATGCTCTCGGAGGACGTGTGAATCGCGTTGTCGTGGTTGCCGCGCACGGCGAGCGCCCCCTGCTCCGCAAGCGACATCACCGTTTCGACCGTCCATTCCGGATCGGCGCCGTAGCCGACATAATCGCCGAGAAAGATGAAACGCTCGGCGCCGCGTGCGCGCGCCGCCTCAAGGCAGGCCGCAAAAGCCTGCCGGTTGGCGTGAATGTCCGCAAACAATGCCAGCTGCACGCGCTGTCTCCCGGCCTGATCGCGTTCTAGCGCAGGATATATCGCTAGCCGTTTGAGAAAACTCAAACAACAGGATTGAGGGCGCGCGTGGCTTCGGTTACCGCCGGCTTTCCTGCGGCTCCATGACGTCCTTGGGCGGCATCCGCGGCGGCAACAACGGCGTGAAGGTGACCTCATCCCCCGCCTGCGGCACCGCGGTCAGCCCGCCTCCGGTGGAGGGATCGCCGCCCGAGGTTTCGATGATGGTATTTGGCGTGATGTAGGCGCGCACGGAATCGAGTAGCCCACCCTCGCCGCTGCCGTAATCGGCGGCGCGGCCGCCCTGAGCGCGGCCCGCCGCGACTTCGCTTTGCGCCTTGTCGGTCTTGTCAGCCAACCTGTCGTTATACGGAATGCGAAAAGCGCGCGGGACGCCGCTCGGCCGATTATCCTCGTCCAATGCCTCGACCCAGAGGTAGATCGCGCCCGGATCGCCCTCAAGCGAATGCGGCTCGACGATGCGCGCCTGCAGCAGCTTGAAATACGGTGGCAGCTGGTCGACGCTCGCCCAGCCGAGCAGCCCGCGCATGCCAAGGAAGCTTGCGATGTAGAACGAGCTGGTCACGACCACCGCCGTTGCCTTGAGCGGCCAGGGCAGCCTCACATAGACCAGCACCACCAGCAAAAGTGCGCCGACAAGCGCGTATGCGACGGAGAGGATGAGAATGACGGACTGCAGGCTGCTCACGGCGTTCTCATCCTGACACCTGTCTTGGGATCGCGATCCGAGCCGTTCGCCCAGGTTCGGCGGAACGTCTCGAGCAGCGATTTCTGCCGCTGCTCGACGTCGATCACCTTGCCTTCGGCGTCGACCGTGAACCGCACCGCGGTCTTTTCCGCGCCGGTGTGATCGACGAACAGCTTGTCGTCGAAGATCACCTGCGCGGTCGGATTGAGCTTCTGCACCTTCACATTCACCGGGACCGGCTGGCCCGTCTTGGCCTGGAAGTGCGAGACGTTGACGGTGTATTCGCCGGCGACGACGCCACGGACCGTCACGATCTCCTCCCGGATCGGCGACGGGATCCTGTTGCCATTGACGACGATGAAATCGTTGGCGCCGCCACGATCATCGCGGTCGAGCGTCAGAAAGCCGGCCTCGCGATGCCGATACCAGGCGATGTTGCCGATCGGGTCCTGTACGAACAGGTCGAGGTCGTCGGGATGGTTGTCGGGCCAGTCCATGGTGATGATGA
>NZ_DASREO010000059.1:0-18524 GCF_035652035.1 Bradyrhizobium sp. | reverse complement strand
CTGAGAACCCTTACGTGTTCGCCGAGTGGCGGATCTGCCGGGTCAGCATCGACTATCACGTCGAGGTCTAGGCGCATTACTACAGCGTCCCGCATCGCTTCGTCCGCGCCGAGGTCGAGGTGCGCTTCACCGCCCGCACCGTGGAGATTTTCCACAAGGGCGAGCGGATCGCGCCGCGCATCAACGCGCGAGCGGCAACCACAAGCACACGACCGTGCCGGAGCACATGGCCTCCAGTCATCGGCGCTACGCCGGCTGGACCATCGAGCGCATCCACAAGGATGCAGCCACGATCGGGCCGGCCACCGCGGCGCTGTGTGATCTGATCCTGGATAAACGCACACACCCCGAGCAGGGCTTCCGCGCCTGCCTCGGCATCATCCGGCTGGCCCGCTCCTACGGGCAAGAGCGGCTCGATGCCGCCGCCATGCGGGCGATCGATATCGGCGCGAGCACTTACGGTTCGGTCAAATCGATCCTCGCCAACAATCTGGATCGGCGTCCTTCACCCAAGCGCTCCGCGGACGACGCGCCGATCCTCCATCCCAACATCCGTGGGCCGCGCTACTACAATTAGGAGATCACGCCTTGCTCACCCATCCGACCTTCGATCAGCTCCATCAGATCGGCCTTCACCGCATGGCCAAGGCCTTGGCCGACATCGAAGCCGGGGGCGAGGCCGCCAGCCTCGGCCACGCCGAATGGCTTGCGCTACTGCTCGACCGTGAAGCGTCGCTGCGACGCGACAAGCGACTGTCGAAGCGGCTTCAATATGCCAAGCTGCGCCAGCAGGCCTGCGTCGAGGACATCGATTATCGCACCCCGCGCGGCCTCGACCGCAGCCTCTTGACGATGCTGGTCGAAGGCCAATGGATCGACGACCACGCCAATCTTTTGATCTGTGGCCCGTCCGGTGTCGGCAAGAGCTGGCTCGCCTCGGCGCTCGGCAACAAAGCCTGCCGCGACAATCGCTCCGTGCTCTATCAGCGCGTCCCGCGACTGTTCAGCGATCTGGCCTTGGCGCGCGGGTACGGCCGCCACCCCCGCCTGCAGGCGCGCTCGGTCGCGTCGATCTCCTCATCCTCCACGACTGGGGTCTCGAGCCGCTCGACGCCGCGGCCCGCCAACGACCTCCTGGAGATCCTAGAGGACCGCTACGGTCACCGCTCCACCATCGTCACCAGCCAGCTACCCGTCGATCAATGGCACGCGCTGATCGGCGAGCCGATGACTTCATGATGCCTCCTTCTTCGAACGCTTGGTGCGTCGTACCTGATTGCGAAGTTGACTGATTTGTTCGTCTGAGAGCTCGATCTGCCATGGCTGGCCTTTGGTCAATTGACGACCTGCCAGCAATCCGCGCGCGAGATAATCGAACACCGTTTGCGGGGTTACTCCAAGCTCAGCCGCTGCGCCCTGAATCGAGAAGCTACCATCAGGCCAGCGCATCGGATTCTTGTCTACGCCGTTGATTTTGACGGTGGGAATGCCCCAGCGGGTACGCAAAAGCCAGACGTTCTCGCCTTTGAAGGCACAGCCTCGGGCCGCAACGAAGCCTTCCTGATTGAGTATTGCCGCAATCTCGCCATCCATTTTGCGTTCAGCATTCAACTCGACGATCCGTAGCCGCAACCGATCGATGTCGATGTAGTTGCGGTAGGTGTGAACGCGCCGTTGTACATGATGCTCGCTGGTTGCGCCGGTCTGCCAGACGATCTTGAGCCACACCTGACCTCGGGTCCGCTTTTGATCAAGAACGACTTCGCGGATGACAAATCGCAGAATGCGCTTGCGATCGGCTGCTGACGTGGTGGCCGCATTCCAAATCCGCGGCAGGTTCTCGCCGAGCGCTTGTAGCCCTGCGCGTTCCGCCGGGCCAATCAGAAGCGGCTCTTGCGCGCGCCAACGCGCATGCTCCTGTTCGACCGCCTCGACGACACGCAGCTTGTCTTCCCAAGCCCGCTCGAGTGAGCGCGCCACAAGACGGTTCTCGGGCTCTACAGCGTCATACTGACGCCGAGCGCGCTCGGCCTCGTAGCGGGCGCGCTCCACGCGAAGCGCCCACTGGCGCTCGAGCTGACGGCTCTCTTGCTCGAGTTGGCCCGCCGCCGCGAGTGCGATCGCAATCTGATCCGGCACCAGGGCATCGAGGACCACCCGCTCGACCAGCGCGTCAACCGCCAAGGCCCGGACTTCCTGACATAGTGCACTGCCTTGCTGGTCCCGATCTGAGCGGCAGCAATAGACCGGATAGTCGGCATTCGGGCCCGTGTAGCGGATGCTCATGCGCCGTCCGCAACGGCCGCAGATCGCAATTCCTTGTAACAGGGCTGCCCCCTTGCGCGGCACGCCAGAGTGTCCTGCCTCATAGCGGAAGACATTATCTGCCAGTCGCCCCTGGTTGGCCATGAACTCCTCCCAGCTGATATAGCCTGGGTGAGCGGCGTGGAGGCAAACCGCCCAATCCGCGATCGCCACCTTGACCGTTCCCGTCAGCGATCCTGGCCGGCATCGGCTTGGATCCTTCTGCCGGCGGCCATAAACATACGCCCCAGCATAGGCCGGATTTTGAAGGATACTAAGGACGCGTGCACTATCTGGCGCACGCCAGACGATCTCGTGTGGAGATGGTCCAAGCAGCGGTCGAACCGGCAAGAACAATCCGTTCCTGTCCAAGTACCGCATCACACGGCGAGCGCTTTGCAGTTCCCGGAATTTGGCAAACACGAGATGAAGACGGGCCTGCACCTCCTCATCGGGATTGAGAATAATTGCGCCGGCAATCATAGGCGAGCCCGGCTGGCAGGGGCAGCCGCAGTTCGCCCCGCGCCGCCTTCTGGCGTTCCCCTTGGTGAAGCCGCATCCGGAGTTGATGCAACTCCGCCTCGCTCATTATGCCGGACAAGCCCAACAGCAGGCGGTCGTGGTAGGCGCGCGGGTCGTAAAGCCGCTCGCCATCCGCAATGAGCACGCCGAACACCGAGCACAGTTCGAGAAGCTGATGCCAGTCCCGGTTATTGCGGGCCAAGCGAGAAGCGTCGAGACTCACCACAAGGCCGGCGTTGCCAAGGCCGATCTCGGCAATGAGCTTCTGGAAACCATGTCGATCCACACCGCCAGCACCGGATTTGCCCAGGTCCTCGTCAATCACCTGGACGCGCTCAGGCGGCCAGCCCAGACCGATGGCGCGATCGACAAGACGGTACTGTAGCTCGGTACTCTCCTGATGCTGGCGCACCTGGTTCACGGATGACTGCCGCACGTAGACATAGGCCAACTTGGCTCGGTGTGCGGTCGTGAGCCGCTCGTCAGCGATGTTCGAGCTGATCAGCACGGCCCAGTCCCCTTCCGGGCGTGCCGGGGATCGCTTGCATTCGCCGCATCAGCGCGGCGATTGTTTGAGCAATCTGGGTTTGCGTCGCGGTCGACAGATTGGGCCACAGGCGCGGAACGTCGGCCATCGGACGGCCGGGTGGATTTGCCAACGTCGGCAGGGGTCGATACGCAACGCGACCTGGAAGCGGTCGGTGGGTCATCGCGAATCACCTTCTCGTCGAGAAGGTTCAGATTCGCGCTCAAATGTTGCATCAATGGGATCAGCGTACGTGCACTGATGCGTGGCAGATCGGCCGCGTTGGGGCGGGAAGTGATCGGCGTCTCGGCAAGATCCGTCGACGCGATCCGAACCGCCCGTCGCCGTCCGTCCGGCAGCGCGACAACGACGTAGGCGGGACCGCGCCCGGCCCGTTCCTTGAGCAGCTCAAGCCGGTGCCCAAACAGAAAATGATGCGGGTCGATGATCGTGACGTGAGACACGACCCGTTCCAAAATAGGGGTACTCTGTCGTGTTCGGCGACCCCACCTACGCCGACGCCGTTCTCGACCGCCTGGTCCATAACGCCCACCGGATCGATCTCAACGGCGAGAGCCTGCGGCGAACCCGTAAGCCCGGCCGAAAGGGCCGAAAGGCCTGGCCGCTGCGCTTGGACAACGCGGAGGGCGTTGCCCACATATCCACAGCAGGAGCAGCAAAAAACAAGTCTTTCGAGCCGCGATTTAAGATTTGACCACGCGGCTTCGCCGATGCCAGAAACCAGACAGCCAGAACGCCTCGCGCCCCGGGCGACATCAAGTCGGAATGGTGGGCGAGATCATCTCGGAATCCTAGGCGAGATCAAATCGGTACACCCGGGCGAGATCATCGGAATCCGCACGAGTATGCGTTCGCGCGGGACGGGAAACGCGGAATCGAACTCTACGCCCCGTTGGGCATCGGATACCTACACGAGATCGACGACATAACGTCGATTGGCCGCGTGGGATCGATCAGGTTGCCTTAGGGGCGGGCGCGGCGAAGGCGGAGTGAGGTTCGATTACGTGACCGCGATCGACCACGGGGAGTTGAGTATTATCATCGAGGGCATCTCCAGACGCGCCCGCTCGACACGTTATCAGCGGGTCACGGTCCAGGGATCGATCATTGTCAGACCGGCGGCATTGAACGCACTCGTGTCGCGCGATGCCACGGCGAACCCGTGCGCGGCGGCGATCGCGGCGATATAGCCATCGGGCGTGGGGAAGCCTTTTCCGGCCGCGCGCGTCTTGATGGCGAGATCGGCATAGCGCCGTGCCGCGGCGGTATCGAAGGGCAGGATGCGGGCCGCGAACAGATCCAGCACGCCGTCGAGCGCAGCTGACAGCCTGTCCTTGCGCTTGCCGCGCGGCAGCGCGCCGATGCCGAACAACAGTTCGGCGATGGTTACGCTGGAGAGAAACAGCGTCTCGGCGGCCTGGGCGTCGAGCCAGTCACGGACCGATGGATGCGGTTCGGGCTTTATCGCCTCGGAGATCACATTGGTATCGAGCAGGATCATTCGAAGCGCATCGGCTCAGCGGGACGCGCATTGCGGCCATGTTCAAGTGCCTCGACATCGGCATTGGTGAGGCCGATCTTCCGGCTCATCTCCGAAAGGGCGGTGCCGAGCCGCAGCCGGCCCTCGGGACGCACGGCAGCCTCAAGAATGGCGCGCATTTCCGCTTCCGCGCTGCGATTGTGCTGCGCCGCGCGGACTTTCAGCGCGCGATGCGCCTCTTCGGAGAGGTTGCGGATGGTGACAGCGGCCATGATGGCGTCCTCCGGAGACTGACTGCGATGCTATCGAAATAGAATATTTGATAGCATCCTTCAAGAGTGATTGCGGCGGCCCTCACGCGCCGCCAGATCGGATGCCGAGCTTCTTCACCTGAGCACAGTATAGCAGAGAGATATCTACATTCGGCATCATCGATTCCGCCGACAAAATCATTCACGAGATGACGCATCCATCAAAACCTGACAGACGTCCCGCCATCGAAGTGTCGGAAAAGGTCAACTCCCGAACTTGCGCACACAGACCGGATCTTCCGCCGGTCCTGGATCCAAATCTCCACCGAGGATGCGTTCGAGAGTTACCCATGCGGTTTCGGCCTCCTTCACGTTGAAGTCTTCGGCCATCCACTGGACGAATGTCTGCGTGCTCATCAAATCGACATTCGTTCGAAGCAATTTGACGGCGTCCCTGCCGTCGCGGTCGTCCATGAGTACGAGAAACGCTTGATTGGGCTGCAGAAGCTCCCGCGTCATCTTGACCTTCGCGAGCACGCTCTCCTCGCCGAGATCGGACTCGTCCGGCTGGAGGTCGGCGGGACGTCCGGCCTTTTCCCACAGTTCCATGGCCTGTCGATACTTCCGGCCGATATCGTCGGCGCCACCTGGATCCGGCGTTTATTCCTGTTGAACCAAGCTTCGAATTCCGCACGCGCCGCGCGCATAACCGGCGTCCATTCCGTGCATAAGGCCGCTCGAGCTTTTGTAACTCTCGAGGATATCGGAAGAATCGATTTCGCCGGTTTGGAATATCCGGACTGCAAGGTCGAAATGCATCAAGGCATTGTCGATACCCGCCAGCAACCGCGCACAAGCTTGTTCCTATGCGGGTTCTTGACTAACGAGCTAAATATACGTATTTTACGTGTTATGACAATGCGTTCCTTCTCCTCGTTGGATCTACAGCAGCAATCCGGCGAAATCCAACGAGCTGCTGCTCAGGCACCGGTGGTGATCACGAGCCACGGTAAGCCACGCGTCGTGGTGATGTCGGTCGACGAATTCCGGCGGCTGAAGACTGAAGCCGGCGAAGAGGTTCCCGCTGAAGCACGTCCACGGCAGCCGACAGTGCTCGGTCCTGAACCAGAAGACTTGCTCGGCTACGACGAGCGGGACCCCGTTGACGCCGTCCTTCACATGGCGAAGGACGCCATTGGCGGCATCAACCAGGACTTGGTGCGTCAGGAGGCCGACAGGTTCGCAAAGCACTTTGTTCAAGGTGCCAAGTGACCGCCCAAAGGGTGAGCGAGAAAGATCCGATCTTTCTTATCATGGATGCATCACCGATCGTGATGTTGTCTGCCATCGGAAGACTGGACTGGCTCTTGGAGCCGTGCGGCACAATCTGGATGACCGACATGGTCATGGAGGAGGTCACGCGCGATCCGGAATCGGGCGCCGATCCGCGGAAGCGGTGGCTCAGCTACACGCGGTCATGGATCGAGGCGAACAAGTTTCGCATTCGCCGGGTGGAAACCGGCACCTACAAGACTTACAAGCTCGCGCTCGATGCATGGAGAGCGCAGGGAGCGGACCCCGCGAGCAAGCCGGATTCCCACGATCTCGGCGAAGCCAGCATTATCCAGACCCTAAAGAGTTTCCGCGGCAAGGTGCAGCCCCGGCAGACGATCATCGTACTCATGGACGATACCGACGGGCGTGACGCGCTGAGAGGAATGCGTCGGATCAACCTGGATGTATTCGGCACCCGAACGTTCATCGAGGCGTTGTGCACTCATTTCGGCATCATCGAAGCGGAGCACGCGTGGCAGGCAATCTTGAATGTCATCGCGTTGGACGAGCCCAAGGATGAGGACGATCCATTCCTTGTTCGTCGGGTACTATAGCACAGTGGCGAGAAGTATCGCCCAAAGAATGCGGCTCGCTAGGGGACAAACTTGTAGGGGACCAACTTTGCCCGTGGCTGCTGTCAGGTGGTCCCTGGGGTCGGCGGAGCGTCGTCCGGATGTTTGATGGATGGCGCAAGGGCCTGTTACGCTGCAGAACGGAGAGGATGTCGCTCTGTGCAGACAGGGTCTTGTTCTCGAGAAGCGCGATGTCGCCCTCTTCCGACAGATCCCGGCGCACCTCGCCGAAATCACGCTCGACCCGCCCCAGACGTTCGGTGTGGCGAGCCAACGTCTGCAACACCAAGTCCAATTTTTTGTCGAACGAGCGCAAATAGGCGAGCGTAGGGCTCGCAACCTTGGCAGCATCCTCCTGCGCGTCTGAATCCGCCATCGCTCTCGCCTCGTCAGCCGATAGCTGTTGGGATCGGCGATCCCGGTGCTCGCGGGGCCGAGTCCCCGCACGATGACCTCATGAGGTATGCCCGCAAGCCGAAAGCGGGAATAGCGACCTGGAACGTGGGCATGAGCGATCCTGCGGGCGGCACGCGACGCCTGCCGGGTAGTCATCCCAGGCGAAGGTCAAGCTTTGGCCGTCGGCGACGTGCGCGGTCAGTCAGCAGCAGGATGCCTTTGAGCAATTCCCGCCGCGCATTGGTCGGCCAGTCCGCCGGCGATCTCGACCTCGATCTCCGGGTGACTGTCCGCGAACTCGCGGACACGTTCGAGGACGCTTTCCGGGAAGGACTCGGGGGTCGCGATGATTTCGGCTCCATTCACACCGGGTCGGCCGCCCATGTTGGCATCGCCGCTTGGTCGACTGAATTCTTCCGTCATCGGTGTCGCACCATTTCCCTTCTTCACGGACCCTATCCCTCACCATCGCCAGCGCGCGACCGAAGTTCGGACAGTGTCATGTATCATCATCGGACCATCTGTCTCCATGCCTCTCACGGACGACCTGATCGTAGATGGGGTCCAGTCCGAATAAGTCGGGATGATCGTTCCAATCCTGGTTCTCGAGAGCCGGCATCACGTCACAATATAACCCGCGGCGGGCGTTTTCGTCCGGAACATGTTTGAGCGCCGATTTCACGACGGCTTCCATGACGCTTGATCCTGAATGCCAACTCACTCGTCGAACCTCGCTTCCACATCAACTCGCGGCGTTTGCGTATCCTGCCGGCTTAGACGTCCATGTTCGCGATGGCCTTCCACTGCTTTGGTATCTCACCTCCGCGAGGAGACTTCTTTATTCCGGCATCGAGCATGTAGATAGCCGTATCGGTGAAGTCCAACCGCATCGTCTGAAAGGAAAACCCCGCCGTATCCGGCGGGGTTTTCTGTACCCTACGAAAGTCGAGGACGTTTAACTAGCGGCGTGCTTTGCTCGGCAACACCCGGCGCGCCGCTCGTCGCGCGGAATCGCCTAATATGATTTCAATGACTTTTGGAGCAGTTAGGGGACGTACTTTCGTCGGCGCTGCAACCTGCACGCCAGCTGCTGCTGAATCCGGCGCCGCAGCTGGGCAAGCATAAAACGCCCCTCTCAATCGAAGAACCGCTGACTCTTCGAAATTGACTTATGCCAGTCTCGATGCAGGCGCCGGTAGCGGATCTCAACTCCATGGGCTTGAGCTTATCGGCTGCGGTCTTATTTCGAGGGTCCTTCGCGAAATCGAGGTTTGGGGGCTGAACCAGACCGCGGAGGCGCTCCAGATCGGCTTGCAGGTTGTCGTCGAAGCCTACGCCAGCCGGCGGTTAAGCTCGTCGAGACCGAGCTTTCGCCTCGTCCCGTCAGCCGGTATGATGCGATCCGCTATGGAGCCTCAACACGCATGAATATCCAGCCAGATTATGCGCCGGTAACCCCGCAGGAGTTCTTCGCCTGGGTGCCTGGCCAGGAAGGACGGTACGAGCTGGTCGATGGCGAAGTTGTCATGATGGCCGGCGCCGGCCGGAGGCACGACGCCATCGTCGTCAATCTGATCGCGTCCATTCGTCCACAGACCAGAGGTGGCCCCTGTCAGACTTTCACAGGCGACACCTACGTCGCGACGACCAAATCGAACAGGCGGATGCCCGACATGGGCATCGACTGCGGCAAGCCCGACGACAATTCGCTGTTGGCCGAGAAGCCGTCGCTCGTCGTGGAGGTTCTGTCCCCAACCACGGGCGGCTTCGACGTGACGATTAAGCTAACGGAATATCAGGCCGTTCCTTCCCTTGACTACATACTGTTCGTAGATACGGAAAATCCGACGGTTCACATCTACCGGCGTGACAGTAAAGGGCTTTGGCAGGACGAGGTGATTAAGGGTCTCGATGCGGTGGTCGAGCTTACAAAGCTGAAGGTCTCTCTGTCGCTGCGGGATATCTACGAAGGTCTCGAATTCAGACCGAAGCCAAAGCTGGTACAAACATCCGACGATGAGCCCGAGCGAGGCGGCGGGTTCAAGCCGCCGACCTGATGCTGCACTGCGCTGCACCCGTCCGACAGATCAACGTTCGTCCTCGACCCGCGCGAAATGAAAAGCCCAGCCGTCGCTGGCGGGGCTTTCTGTGTTTCAGACGATTAGGGGACCAACTTTGCCCCGAGGTAAGTATCCCCCGGCAAAGCCGGGGGCTTTAGGATTGGGGCCGCTCAAAGCGGCCGTTGGGGTCGCTAACGCGACCCTTGGCGGATTGACCGAGAGATCGCGGAATGCCGCAAAAGCTCAAATGGAGAGAGCCGAGAGAGTGAGACAGTAAACATCATGCGACATTTGCGCTCCCACCTTTTTGCCAGGTACAGATACTCCTGTCGGTCCATCATGAACTCCTTCTCGGGCGCGTGGTGGCTCACAAGTCGGGACTTTCATGATGAACGACTGCCGTAAATGTCAAACTTCTGCTGCCACCCCGGCAGAGCCGGGGGACCTCCCTTGGTAGGTTAGGGGACCAACTTGTAGGGGACCAACTTCGCCCTCGGCTGCACGCCAGAAAGTGACTGCGGCCACGACCAAAGTACGTCCCCTATGACACCTATAAGCCCTTGGAAACCGAACGTCGAATTCGGCGCCTCACTGCTTAAGCCAATGTATGCCGAGCAAAGGACGTCCCCTAAATGCAACCCAGAAATGCTGTCACAAGACAGACGATCGCGGCATCGGGGGCGTACGGTTCGCCTCTTCGATGATCGCGATCGTCTCTTCGCTTATTCCCGCGCGGATCAAAGCCGCATGGGACGCGGCTTCGTGAGCAGGCCCGGTCGGGTCCGGCACCATTGCTAGCATACGGTTCTGCTCGTGTGCTCTACCTGTCCGATCGAACTGAGCGGTGACCGCCATCACTTTCTCCGAACGTATTCGTTGAAGATCCTCATCGTTTCGGGGTCTTCGAGATCAAACTCACCATACCACCGGGCGCCGGTTTCCAGAAGGACCGCCTTGCCGATGGCTATCGGCAAAGGCTCTCCGTCGGGTCCATACAGTTCGGTGCTCTTCACGAGTTGCTTCCATCGGATTACGTTTCTGATCAACAACGGATTGCTGTTCGAGAGGACGTCCTGGTAGGCATGGTACACTTGCGGCTTCAGTTCGTTCCGTGAACGGGCGAGGCGGCCAAGGCCTTCTAATCGGATGTGGTAATTCCAAGAGGCCCTGTCGGGAACGAAGCCAATGCAGGCCCACGCGTAGCGACCTACGTCGTCAGCTTCCACTGTGATGCGCCGGATGCCTAACCGAGTGGCCGCATCGATCAGATCCGCCATAAGGAGGCGTCCCTGACCTTGGCCGCGCTCGGGTTTCGGGATCCACATCCGCTGCGCCTCGAATATCGGTCCGCTAAGATCGAGCTTGCGCTGGTGCCACCAAGCCTCGCCGGTCTCATTGGGGCGGCCTTTGTGACATGGATCACGAACGAATTTGCCTTCACGTCGAGATCAGAAAGCGTGATGACTTTAGGTTCCGGGACGCTGGCCGAAAGCAGTTCGCCGAGGTCATCCGGGTACAAGACCTAATATGGTGCCTTGATCGACGCCACGCTACCGACATGGTTAATCCGGCCCGGACGAGGAGACCCGGCAGCAGGCTGCCCGGCTCCATCGTGAGCTCGAGTCCGCCACGGGCGGCAGCGTTATGGTCCGCGTGGAGGGGCCAATGATCGGAATCCTCCGCGACGCGACCGCGATGATGGAGAAGGTTGCCGGCTTCGCGATGGCCGCCCTGGCCGACGAGCTCACGCCCGAGCAGGCCGGGAAAATACTCGGCATCTCGCGGCCCCTGGTGGTCCGACGTATGGACGATGGCCGCCTGCCGTTCAGGTACGAAGGGGCACACCGGCGCTGCAAGCTCGCGGACGTCCTTAAACTGAAGGCCGCTGAGGAGCAGCAGCAGAACACGCTGCGGGAGTTGGCGGAGATGGGCGAAGTTGACTACCAGCCCACGCCCCGCTTCTGAGGTCGCACGCGTCGACGCGAAATTCCCGCATGATGCGTGCAACGTCCTGGTGACGCTGGCGTCCGAAGATGTGTTCGAGATGCGCTGGACTGGCGCGATCGAGAAGGAGTGGACGGAGGCGCTCCTGCGCCAGCAGCCTCATCTGAAGGCCATGCGCCGGAACATCTGCTCGACGTGGCCGATGTCTTGGTCAAGTTCCAGGTCACTTTGAGCAGGTCGCCGTACTCGACCGCGCCAGCGGTTCTGTGATCGGCATGGACCAGTCCGCTTACGGTATGGACGTGTCCGCGTAAGCCGTCGCCCGCGCGGTCGAACCGGCTGACGGCGAAATAGGTGTCGGCCTCCGTGAACAGCAATCGCGTATCCGGCATGTCGATGCCGGCGGCCTTGGCCATCAGCGAGTAGACGTGTTTGATCTCGCGGGGCGCGACGCCGTTCATTTCACCGTCCCCCTTTTTCGGGTCCTGGGCTGACGGACGACATCGTCAATGGAGGTATATTTCGCGCGCGGGAAGAGAGCGCTCCGTTTCGGCGCCGAGCGCAAAAAGCCAAGCGGATGAGGGCATCGAACGCGATCAGGCGGGCCAGCCATCGGACGCCCGACCTTTCCAATTTTTCCACGGGAGCATTGGAGGCGGTAGAGCGCATGGTGGACCGCTCGCGCGAATGGGTCCTGCAAGGCAGCTGGTGGGATCGGCAATCCGAAGTGTCGAAGCTTCTGCGCAAGCTCTGCAAGCTGATGTTTCCCCGTATGCAGAAGCACTACACGCTCTATAGCGTGCGCCACCAGTTCATTGCCAACATGAAGACGATTTACTCTCGAGAGGAGGTCGGCCATGGTCGGGCACATTTCGCTCGATACCCGGGTCGAGCTTTACGGCAAGAAGCGCGTCTCCTGGGAAGAGAAACAGATCACCGAGATCCCGATGCCCATTGAGGAGCAGGTCGTCCAGATCAGGAAGCGCCTCGAACTCTTCGACGAGCGAAGGCTAGATATTGCGCAGAAGGAGGCAGCGAAGCTTGGTCGTGATGTTGAACCTCGATGAGTTTGACGAGGACGACGAGGGGCTATGATCTCGATAATGTTCGGCAGGTCAATACAAGCCGGCACCAACCGGAAACCCGCGTGACTGCGGCCGACGTCGATCCGACGGTGGGGAGCTAGAGTAGTGGCCGGTCCGAAGTCGCATCGCGCTGGCATTGCCGATGGCGACCAGCGGCGCGACTTCATCTATGTCGACGACGTCGTGCGCGTGATGATGTGGCTCCTCGCCACGCCCTCCGTGTCGGCCTTTTCAATGTCGGCACCGGCAAGGCGCGCAGCTTCAAGGATATGATGCTGGCGGACTTCAAGGCGCTCGGGAAGGCGCCCGACATCGCCTATATCGAGATGCCCGCAGAGATCCGCGACAGCTACCAATATTTCACCGAGAGGAAGGTCGATCGATTGTGCGCCGCCGGCTACAATGGCGGCTTCACGGCGCTCGAGGATGCCGTCGGCCACTACGTCAAAAACAATCTCGCGGCCGCCGACCGCTTCCGCTGATCAGCGAGTCTCAGCCGAGCGGCATCTTAGGCGAGGCGTCCGGTAGCATGCGTGGAGTCGGCGCCATCGAACAGGTCGCGCCGGCCTGAGCTCGCAAGGTCGCGCAACTCCCCAAGCGTGCCTCTGCTTGCCTCGCAATGGCTGCATCTGACGATCCTGGACGGGGGCGCCAGCTCACCGTGATCGATGATCACGCCGACGCTATCGCATTTGGTACAAACCAGCTGAAAAGCCTTTGTCAATCCAATAGGCGATATTCAATCAACGAAATAAGCAATTAGCGTGCTGGGCGTCCGGGCAAATCCGATCCTTGCATCCGGCCCGCGTCGTGACAAACAGATGACGCGCTTAACCCTAATGACCAAACCCTAGCCGGCAGCCGGCCTGAAAGCCAGCGACCCGTCAGCGGGGCGGCGAGGATCGTTCAGGCGGCTGCGGTACCGGGGCCTCGCCGGCATAAGCACGCGCGATCAGGTCGCGGATCGCGTCGCGCTCGAGCGGGTGGGGATTCCAGTAGGCGTTGGTCATGGCGAGCTCGGCCGCCCTGTCGATGCCGGCCTCAGGCATGCCGATGTCGCGCAGCGCGAGCTTTGCATTGAGCCGGCGGGCGAGGTCATAGAGGCCCTGCGCGGCATTGTCGGCGCCAAGCGCGCGGGCGATGCGCGTCATCGCCTCCGGCGCGCCAGGGGCATTATAGGCCATCGCATGGGGCAGGATGATGGTGTGGGTTTCCGCATGCGGCAGGTCGAACGCGCCGCCGAGCGTGTGGCAAAGCTTGTGGTGCAGGGACATGCCGACCGCGCCGAGGCACACGGCGCACAGCCAGGCGCCATAGAGCGCCGCGGTGCGCGCCTCGCGATCACCAGGGTTCGCGGCGATTGCGGGCAGCGCGCCAGCCAGCGCGCGGATGCCTTCTTCCGCCATCAGCGCGATTACGGGATTGCCGTCGCGGGCATAGAGCGCCTCGGCCGCATGCGCGATGGCATTGATGCCTGAGGTCGCCGCGAGGCGAGGCGGCAGCGACAGCGTCAGGTCCACGTCGTAGATCACGGTCTCCGGCAGCACCGCCAGATTGCGCAGCGTGGTCTTGAGCCCATCCTTGGTCTCGCCGAGAATGGGCGTCATCTCCGAGCCGGCATAGGTCGTGGGAATGCAGAGCTGGTTGACGCCCGTCCGCAGCGCCAGCGCCTTGCCCAAACCGATGGTCGAGCCGCCGCCGAGCGCGACTACGCAATCGGCGCCGGATTCCTTCAATGCGGCCAGCGCCCGCTCGGTCACCTCGACCGGGGTATGCATCACCGCACCCGGGAAGATGCCGGCGAACAACGGACCAAGCGCGGCGCCGAGCCTGCGGCCTCTGTCCTCCTGGGGTGGCGTCGTCAGCACCAGCGCGCGCTTGCCGCCAAGCCGCTCGATCTCGGCGGCCGCCGCGCTCAGGGTGCCGCTGCCGAACACGACGCGACAGGGCAGGGTCTCGAAGGTGAAATTTGCAATCACGGGGCGGCCTTTTTGTCGCGGAGAACGAGGTCTCCGTGTCCGCCATCTTGCCGTTCGACCGCCAGAAATAAAGGCCAAACGTCAAACGACCACTTTGAAAATCAAGGCGAGCGTCTCTGCCAGCCCCGGCATGTGCTACGAGCCCGAACTACTCGCCCTTGGCAAGAACGGGCGGCATCGGCCAATTTGCCGCAACCTGATCGACCGTGCCCAGATATCGCATGGAGTCCTGGGCGTCCTGGAGCACCGGTCCGGTATGGCCTGATGTGACGCCGCCATACGGTCCGCCGTCAGCGTATTGCTTCGCGATCTCGGACACGGTGCCGGTTGTTAGGGTTGTCTGATCGCCGGCATGCACGGTGGCGAACAGGGCCGGAGTGGTGAGCAATGTCACGAAGAGCAGGGCGGAGCGCTTCATGGTCGGGACTCCTGTCGGTATGATTTTGTGGGGCAAACGCCTGAAAATGAGGCTGGTTAAAAAGCTATCGGCGGCCAAATTGGCGCGCCTCTGTTTCCAGACGTTTTCGTCCCGCCGCCGAACGGTTTCATGCACTGGAACGTGATCGGATGGGCGTTGGCGGTGGGCACGTTGTGCGGGACGTGCAATGAGCTGTGCTTCGCGACTGGTCGCGGACCACGCGACGGGTAAAATCACATACCGCGGGAGGTGAGCAACCTCGACTCGTCGGGCACTGCCTGAAACCTTACGAGGCACCTAGCTCACGGCGCTTCGCAGGACGGGCATGGCAGGAGCGGCGAGATCGCCTGGCGTCATGGCGCGGCGTGGCCAGTGATCGCGGCGGCAGCCACCGATTGGCGCGGCGCGCGGCGGCCGTTCAGCACCACACCGATGATGGTGAAGCGCACCAGCAGTTGATAGCTCGCCAGCATCAGGGCAAGCGACCACGAGAATGGTTGAGAACTTGACCGGCCACGGCCAGTCCAGTTGTGACACGGCGAGTTGCAGCGCCATCACGATTGGCATGTGGATCAGATAGAGCCAGTAGGACGCATCGGCGATGTAGCGGCGCATCGGACTGAAGCCGGACATGAACCGGAGCGCGAGGCCGATGACAGTGAACGTCGAAAGCCATATCGCCGGGGCGTACAGAACGGCGGAGACAAGCCTGAGCGTGTCGGTGCGAAGGGGCAGCGAAGGCGCGCCCGGTCTCGGCAACATCGCACCGGCAAGTCCGAAGCTGATCAGGATCAGGCCAAGGGCCAGCAGGAGATTCCACAGCCAGCGCCGCTCGATGATCCGCAGCAGATCGAGCTGTCGGTGCAAGAGCCAGCCGAAACCGAATGCGGTGCCGAACCCCATCAGCGCCTGCAGGTTGGTGACGAGCGATTGATCCGGCGTCCTCACCCCCATTATATCGATCCACTTCTGGTCGAGGCTGAACGCGATGCCGATCGGGATCGCCAGGATCACGGGAGCCAGCGGATTTCGCATGATCCGCGCCACCAGCCGATCGAGCGATGCGCGCACCGCGCCGGACGCATCAAGCCGGACGATTGCGCTGCGCAGCAGAAGCGTGGCTGCATAAAACTGCAGCAACGCATAGGCGTTGAGCAGAAGAGCACGGGCGCAGGCGGCGTCGACGCGCTCGTGGCCATAGTGCTTGACCAGCCCGAGAATGCCGATGGCGGAGCGGAAGCGCTGTTCCGGATGCGGCCGCGACCGCAAGATGACGTCGATCAATGTCTCGGCATCGGGACCGACCTTGGCGGCTTCGAAACAATGCGCTCATGGTCCAGTCGCGAAGCGGGGATGCGAGCTCGGCATTTGCTCGGAAATTGTCGTCGGGCGATGCGGCAGCGTGCTGCGCAGATGCGATGCCACCCGCTTGCCGCGCAGGAAAATCTCGACGGTCTTTTGGGTGATCCGCGCCTCGACCTCCTGATGCACGAGGTTGTGGGGGACGCTGTAGTAGTGCTTGGCGATCTCGACGTGATAATCGAGATTGACCCGGCAGCGCTTCCACTCGGCATACTCATAGGGCTCATCCGGCAAAGCGGTGAGCGCCCGGCGATCGAGCTCCTCGAACAGGTCGCGCCGACTTCGTCCCCAGCTGCGCAGAGGTCGATCGTTCAGCTCGACGAGGAGCGCATGGATCGCCTCGTTGAGGGCTGCAAGCGAGAAGAAGCGGCGGTTGCGCAGGCGCGCCAGTATCCATCGCCCGACGATTTGGACCCCGACTTCGACCTTGGCTTTGTCGCGCGGCCGATACGGCCGTGCCGGAACGATGGCGGTGCGGTAGTGGCGGGCGAGATCGGCATAGGTCCGGTTGACCATCGGCTCGTGAAAGCAGGCCCGGGTGATGCCGGCCTTGAGATTGTCGCTCACAGTCTGCCGGGCCGCGCCGCCGAAATAGGCAAATGCCCGAACGTGCGAGGCGATCCAGTCCGGCAGGCTCTGGCTGAGGCTGGCCTCGGCGTAGGTGTAGTTCGAGGCGCCGAGCACGGCGACGAAGATCTGCGCGCTGCGCACCTCGCCGCTGAGCCCGTCAACCACTTCCATGGTGTGGCCGGAATAGTCGACGAACAGCTTCTCACCGGCGACATGAACCTGGCGCAGGGTTGGCTTGAGACGGCCTGCCCATTCCCTGTAGCGTTCGCAGAACCACGCATAGCTGAAGCTGTCGGAGTTGGCGTCGCAATACTCCTCCCACAACAGCATCAGCGTGACGTTCGAGCGCCGCAGCTCGCGATGGACGAGCGCCCAGTCGGGATGCGGACGTTCGTCGCTGGGCCGGTCGGAAGGCGGCGGAAACAGGCGGTTCTCGAGCTGGACGTCGTCATCCAGCTCTGTTGGCAATGGCCAGGTCAGGCCGGCGCGGCGGGCTCGGTTGACGTACTTGCTTATCGTGCCCTGGGCCAGACCGAGGCTGCGGGCAACGGCGCGTTGGGACATGCCGACGCTGTAGTGCAGGCGTAGAACTTCGCGAATGTGGCGCATGGACAGTCTCTCTGTCGGCATCTCGATCCTCTGCGGTTGGGCAAAAGACCGAGCTACCCCGGTTGCAGACTGTCAGCGGTGGACGCCTCCTGGTTGTCCCCGCTCATGATTTAGCGATCACGATCGGCTGGAAACGGTGATCACGATGCTCTGGAATGGGTGATCACGATGGCCTGGAATCGGTAATCACGATCGGCTGGAACACGCAGGTATAGGAGTTCGCCGGACGAATTTCGAGTGCTTCCCGCCCGCCGGGCTACTAGTGGTTTGATCGCTCGGTGGTAATATCGAGGATTGGGCCACGCAACGAATTTGGCGTCGGCCCGATCTTTTTCATTATGGGCCTTTATATGAAGTCACCTGTTGTTAAGCGATCAATAGTCGTACGTGGCCATAAGACCGGCGTCAGCCTCGAACATCCATTCTGGAGCAGCGTAAAAGAGCTTGCCAAAGAGCGCGGCATCACGTTGGCCGAGCTGATCAGCGAGATCGATGCCAACCGGCAGCAGGCAAACCTCTCGTCAGCGGTTCGAGTTTTTGTGCTCGACCACTTCAAGGCCCGCGCGGTGCGCCCTTCCGCCTAAGGCAAGCAGGAATGAGGGCGTGCCAGCTCGATCAGCTTGCGCGCTGCAACGTCGGGATCGGCGAAGGGGCGGGGTTCGGTGAACTTCATAGTGGACCTTAAGCGTCGTCAGGCGAGCAGTGTTACCAGCCTTTGCGCTCCGGGAAAACCTGCACGGCGGTCTGCCAGTCCGGCCGAATGTCGGCGCCACGCTGGCCGCAGCGGTGCAGAGCTCGGTAGCACCGGCACTCTTCAATAGAAGCTTTCAACGTCCGGTCGTTGCACGCCTCGAAGGCGTCTTAGTTTCCGCAATAGTATTGCAACGCGGGCAAACGAATACGTGCACAACAGTCTGCTCCGCTGCAATGAGGGCCGAACGGTAGCACCTGAGCTATCGCTGAAAGTTGGTGACGGCGGGAATCGGAAAGGCGGCATATCGTGGGGGTGCTTGACGCCTCCACTTCTCCACCGAAGGAGCGATATGCCGTGTCCAAAGATAACATCATCAAGCTGATTCAACCAGGAAAC
>NZ_DASREO010000058.1:0-14495 GCF_035652035.1 Bradyrhizobium sp. | reverse complement strand
CCGCCTTAGCACACTTGCTGCAGCGGAGACGGCTGGCCAGGTCGTGGACTAGGGTCGTTGGCGGATGGCACAGCGCGACCAGCTCGACGTCCCGCTTCGTCCTGCAGCGCGAGCACTCGATTTCCAGCCATGAGTACCCGCCGTTGATAGCTTGATCCACGGTGGGCGACGGATCGATCGGGCCGCCGTCGGCCCACATCTTCTCGTTCCAGGATTCGCACAACAGCTTGTCGGCCATCCGGATCAGGGCCTCACCTTGGGCCCTCGCTTCGCTCGCTTGCGAGGCGAGGATCGTCGTCATTGCGCGGGATTTCCGCAACTCCTTGGCGAGAGCCTTGCGGTCCCCTCCGGAAAGGGGAGTGGGGTGGTGCTTCGGAGGCATGCGCCGGGCCCTACGACATCTCGTTCCTGGGCCAGCAGCCGTCTTCCTCGTGACGCCCGGTCCGCTGCGTGCAGGTGTTGTCGAGCAGCCGCTGACCGATGTCTTTCCAGATCGCGTCCGCACTCGCGAAGACCCGCCTGCAGCCTGTCCACGCGGACGGCGATTTCACCGCTCGCGATCAAATGCTCGCCGCGCTCGCCGATACCTGAGGCGCCGGTCTCTTGCCGCCTCACTCAGAGCAGATCGGCGACTGCGTTGCGGTAGCGGCGCATGGCCTCGACGTGATCGGTCATGCTCCGGCCGGCCATGCGCTTGTGGTGATAGCCGCCAAAGGTGTTGTGCAGCGTGACATGCGTGACGCCCGCCTTCTTCCAGAAGCCGATTTCCTCGCGCCAGTCCTTCTCAGAGCCTGTACCGGTTGAGGTCCAGACTTCGAGGCCGACCGAGGCTGGATCGCGTCCCTCGGCCTCTACCAGGCGGCGCAGCTTGTCGAACTCCGCGACCGCCTTGGGGCCGGGCGGTTCGGACAGCATCATCCAGCCGTCGCCCCACTTTGCGATCCGCTGCAGCGTCACGTCCATGTGACCGCCGAACCACAACGGAATTTTGCGGCTTGGTGGCCGGGGATTGATGCCGGCATCCGTGAGGCGGTGCCACTTGCCTTCGAAAGTAACGTAGGGATCCGCCCATAGCGCCTTCATCACCTGGACCTGCTCCTCGGATCGCTTGCCCCTGTTGTGGAAATTCTCGTTGAGGCCGACGAATTCCAGTTCGTTCCAGCCCACGCCGATGCCGAACCGGAAGCGGCCGCCGCTGAGCACGTCGAGACTGGCCGCCTGCTTGGCAGCCAGCACCGTTTGACGCTGGGCGAGAATCAGCACCTGGGTCGACAGTTCGACCTTTTTCGTGCAGGCGGCGATGAAACCGAACGCCACGAAGGGGTCGTGGAACAGGCCGAGCCCACCCGCGCGGCCGCTGGCGGGGTTCGCCGGGTTGCCGCCGAGCACGTGATCCGCCAGCGTCAGACCTTCGTAACCTTCCGCCTCGGCGAGCTCAGCAAATTCACGTACGATCGGCCCATCGCCACCGATGTCGCCGAAGGGCAGGGCAATTCCGAGATGCATGGTCGCTCCCTTGCTTTAGCTGGTTACTGGGTTCCCGCTAGTCTATAGATTTCCGCGACGGGTACCATGGCATCGGCATGGGCCCGCGCCAGCGAGGAAAGGTGCGGTGATCAAGCTCGGATACAAGGCATCGGCCGAGCAGTTTGCGCCAGACAAATTGCTCTCCTTCTCGTGTCTTGCCGAGGAGGTCGGTTTCGATTCGGTCTTCATCAGCGACCATTTTCAGCCATGGAAGCACGTCGACGGCCATGCGCCGTTCTCATTGACGTGGCTGGGCGCACTGGGCGCCAGAACGTCGCGCGTCGTGATCGGCACCAGCGTGCTGACGCCGACGTTCCGCTACCATCCTTCCATCGTGGCGCAGGCGTTCGGCACAATGGGCGTCATGTTCCCGGGACGTGTCGTGCTCGGCATCGGCACCGGCGAAGGATTAAACGAAGTGCCTTCGACGGGCCAGCCTTGGCCGGAATTCAAGGAGCGCTTCGCTCGCCTGCGTGAAGCCGTCACACTGATCCGGACGCTCTGGACGCAGGAGCGGGTCAGCTTCGAAGGGCAGTATTATAAAACGGATAAGGCGACCATCTACGACCGCCCGGACACGCCGGTGCCGATCTATGTCGCAGCCGCGGGTGCGCTCGTGGCACGTTATGCCGGCCGCTCCGCCGAGGGCTTCATCTGCACCAGCGGCAAGCAGCCGGAGCTCTACACCGAGACGCTGCTGCCGAAGGTCGCCGAGGGCATCGTGGCGTCGGAGGATCCCGCGCGGCCCTACGACCGCATGATCGAGGTCAAAGTGTCGTTTGACACCGACAAGGTGCGAGCGCTCGAGGATACGCGCCACTGGGCGGCGCTGGCGCTGACGCCTGAGGAAAAGATGAGGGTAGAGGATCCCGTCGAGATGCAACGACTCGCCGACACGCTGCCGCTGGAGCGCGCCGCCAGTCGATGGATCGTGTCCAGTGACGCCGACGAGCACGTCGAGCGCATCGGCTACTATGTCGGTCTCGGTTTCCGGCATCTGGTGTTCCACGCACCTGGGCCGGACCACGCGCGCTTCCTGAGACTTTACGCCGAGCACGTGTTGCCGCGGCTGCGCAAGCGTTTCGGTTGAGCGCGCAGGATCGGCTAATGAAACGCAGTGACGCCGTCGAGATGCTTGCCGTTCCCGGCATTCCGCTGGTGCGCAAGGATGATGATCTCGTCGCCCTGATCGGCGAGGGGGTGGCGCGGAGGGGCATCGTGCCACGTGGCGGCGACGTGTTCGTGCTGACGCAGAAGATCGTGTCCAAGGCCGAGGGACGCATGGTCGATCTTGCGACCGTCGAACCCTCGACCGAGGCAATTGAACTCGCCGGCAAGATCCAGAAAGATCCGCGCCTCGTCGAGCTGATCCTGTCGGAATCGGTGCGCGTGGTGCGGGCAAGGCCGAACGTTCTGATCGTCGAGCACCGACTGGGCTTCGTGATGGCCAATGCGGGCATCGATCAGTCCAACGTGGCTTCGCCTGATGAGCCCCAGCGAGCGCTGCTACTGCCGGTCGACCCCGACGGCAGCGCCGAGATTTTGCGGAGGCGGCTGTCGCTAAAGTTCGGCGTGCCGTTGGCGGTGATCATCAGCGACAGCTTCGGCCGTGCCTGGCGGCGCGGGACCTGCGGCGTCGCGATCGGTGCGGCCGGCCTCCCGTCTCTGATGGACCTGCGTGGCTCGCCCGATCTGTTCGGGCGCGAGCTTCAGGTCAGCATCACCGGGCATGCAGACGAGATCGCTGCCGCTGCGTCGCTCGTGATGGGGCAGGGTGCCGAGGGCCAGCCTGTGGTGGTCGTGCGCGGTCTGACATGGCGCGGCCCCGACAACGCTGCGTCCGAGCTGGTGCGCCCGGCTGAAGAGGACATGTTTCGATGAGCAAACGACTTGTCCTGGCGTTGTCCGGCGGGGTCGGCGGCGCCAAACTGGCCCTTGGTCTGAGCCGCGTCTTGCCGGCCGACGAACTGCTTGTGGTCGCCAACACCGGCGACGATTTCGAGCATCTTGGATTGAGTATCTCACCCGATATCGACACGCTGACCTACGTCCTCGCCGGCATCGACAATCCCGTCACCGGCTGGGGCCGGCGCGACGAGACGTGGTCGTTCATGGACAGCATCGGCGCGCTCGGCGGCGAGGACTGGTTTCGGCTCGGCGATCGCGATCTCGCGCTGCATGTCGAACGCACCCGTCGCCTGCGCCTTGGGCAGACATTGTCTGAGGTGACTGCCGACATCTGCCGGCGCCTCGGCATCGGTCCCCGCGTGGTGCCGATGAGCGATGACCGCGTGCGGACCCGCGTGCGCTCCGACACCGGCTGGATCGACTTCCAGGACTACTTCGTACGCCAGCAGTGCCGGCCGGTTGTCCATGAACTGGCTTTCGACGGCGCGACGCTTGCCCGGCCGCAAGCCAGCATGGTGGCGGCGTTGCGCTCGGGTGACGTCCGGGCCGTGATCATCTGCCCGTCCAATCCCTTCATCAGCGTCGAGCCGATCCTGGCAATGCCCGGCATGCGCGATGCGATCAAGGCGAGCGCCGCGCCGGTCGTTGCGGTGTCGCCAATAATCGGCGGGCAGGCCGTCAAGGGTCCGACCGCGAAGATGATGCGCGAACTCGGCCTCGAGGCCAGCGCCGCCGGGGTCGCCGCGCGCTACGGCGACTTGCTCGATGGCTATATCGTCGACCACGCCGACGCCGCTGGGATCGGAAATGTCGGTGCGCGGGTCACGGTCGCCCGAACCCTGATGAAAAGCCTGCAGGACAGAGAGATGCTCGCGCGCGTAACACTTGACGCTGCGGACGCACTGGCCTTGCAGCGATGAGCGACATCTGGGCGGTCATTCCGGTCAAGGAGTTCGATGGCGCCAAGCATCGGCTATCGAGCCTGCTCGTTCCGTCAGAACGCCGTCTCCTCGCCGAGACCATGCTGACGGACATGCTTGAGGCCGTGACCCGCTCCCGACTTCTCGCCGGCGTGCTGATCGTCACGCTTGATCCACACGCGACGGCTCTTGGCGAAAAAATCGGTGCTCGCATCGTGACCGAGGGAGCGCGGGACGGGCATACCGGCAGCGTGAACGCCGGTCGCCACCTTCTCACACGCGAAAGGCGCGATGGCATGATCACAATGCCCGGAGACATTCCAGCCACCCGCTCCGGCGAGATTGATGCAGTGTTATCGGCGCATCTTGCGGCACCTGCTTTCACGATCTCGCCGGCGCATGACGATCTCGGATCCAATGCCGTGGTCTGCTCGCCGCCGGAATCGGTCCCGCTTCGCTTCGGCGACAACAGCTATTTTCCGCACCTTGATGCGTCGCGCCGTCAGGGCATCGAGCCGACCGTGATCCGTCAGCCCGGAATTGCGACGGATATCGACCATCCGGTCGATTTGGCGCTTTTCCTGCGGCTGCCGCAATCAGCGGGCACTCGCACTCGCGCGCTGCTCGAGGAGCTTGGCGTGCGCGCGCGGCTGGTCGACCTTGGCATCACCTAACCGACCTGCGCTCTGTTGCGCGGCGGCGTCAGCACGATCGGCTCCAGGTCGGTCGCGATAACGGATGCTGCTCGGCGATCCTCTGGCGCTGGCCGATAGAGGGTGTCGCGCTGCATTGGTTCGCGGCCAATCGACCGGATGAGCGCTTCCATCTCGTGCGGCGGCAACTCCTGGCCGTGCTGAGTGCCGGCGGCGCGCGAGATGCTCTCGTTCATTAGCGTCCCACCAAGATCGTTGGCGCCCGACTTCAGGCAAACCGCAGCCCCCGCCGGCCCCATCTTCACCCAGGAGGTCTGGATGTTGGGAATCAGCGGATGCAGGGCCAACCGCCCGACCGAATGCATCATCACGGCTTCGCGGAACGTTGGGCCAGGTCGCGCCATGCCGAGGCGGTACATCGGCGCTTCCATGTGGACGAAGGGAAGTGGCACGAACTCGGTGAAGCCGCCGCTCTCGGCCTGCAAGTCACGTAGCGCGAGGAGATGTTTCGCCCACGAGTTCGACGTTTCGACGTGCCCGTACATGATGGTCGAGGTGGTGCGTAGTCCCACCCTGTGAGCGGCGCGCTGGACATCGAGCCATTGTTCGGTGTTGATCTTGTCGGGGCAGATGATGGCGCGCACCTCATCGTCGAGGATTTCGGCCGCCGTTCCGGGCAGGGTGCCGAGACCGGCCGCCTTCAGCTTTGCGAGGAACTCGTTGATCGGCAGTCCGAGCGTGGCGGCACCTTGCGTCACCTCCAGGGCCGAGAAGGCGTGGACGTGCATCTCGGGGACGACCGCCTTGATCGCGCGGCAGATCGCTTCGTACGTGGCGCCGGTGTAGTCGGGATGAATGCCGCCCTGCAGGCACACTTCCGTCGCCCCGCGATCCCACGCCTCGATCGCGCGACGCGTAATTTCCTCGATGGCGAGATCATAGGGTGCACCGCGCAGATCCTGGTGCGTGCGGCCTTTCGAGAAGGCGCAGAATTTGCACCGGAAGTAGCAGATGTTGGTGTAATTGATGTTGCGATTCACGACGTAACGCACGGTGTCGCCACTGACCGCGCGTCGCAGCGCGTCGGCAGCCTGCGTGACGTACCGGTAGTCGGCGTCGCGTGCCGCAAACAGGCGCACAATGTCGTTTGAGGCAAGACGTTCGCCCGATGTGGCGCGCGCGACGATTCTCGCGATGCGAGCATCGACGACCCGGGCAAGCACCGGCAGCGCCGGAGGCCGCTTGGTGTTGCCCGGTGCCCAGTCGTCGTCGCGCGCGAAGCCTTCGGCGTCGCTCATGCGCCGCACGCGGATGGCGACGTCGGAAGCCAGCCACTTATCGGCAACGCGCGCATAGGCCGGGTAGACGGGCAGGCGGTTCACCAGCAGCTTGCCGGCGTCCGCACTGTTGCGGGCGAGTTCGGTGATGGCAGGCCACGGCGCTTCGGGGTTCACGTGATCGGGCGTGACCGGCGAGATGCCGCCCCAGTCGTTGAGCCCGGCGTCGATCAGCTTTTGATAGACTCCGGGCGACAGGTTTGGCGGCGCCTGGATATTCATCTCCGGCCCGAGGATCAGCCGCGCCGTCGCGATGGTCCACAAGAGATCGTCGAGATCAGGCTCCCCGGAATCAGCGAGCTTGGTGTCGGGCTTGGCCCGAAAGTTCTGAATAATCACTTCCTGTATATGCCCGTGGGCGGCGTGCAGATCGGCAATCGCCTCCAGCGCGTCGATCCGCTCGTCGCGTGTCTCGCCGATTCCGATTAGGATGCCGGTCGTGAATGGCACCTTCAGTTCGCCGGCCAGACGCAGGGTCTCCAGCCTGGCGGCAGGATGCTTGTCGGGAGAACCGTAGTGCACGCCGCCCTGCCTGCAGAGCCGCTCGCTGGTGGACTCCAGCATGATGCCCTGGCTGGCTGTCACCTCACGCAAGTCGGCGATCTCCTCGCGCGTCATCACGCCGGGGTTGGCATGCGGAAGCAATCCGGTCTCGCGCAGCACAAGCGCGCACATCGCGGTGAGATAGGAGATCGTTGTTTCGTGGCCGAGCGCCTTCAGTGCGTCGTGTGCGGCCTGGTATCGCAACTCGGGCTTGTCACCCAGCGTGAACAGCGCTTCGGTGCAACCGGCGGCGGCTCCGTCGCGTGCGATGGCGAGCACCTCGTCGGGTGAGAGGTAGACCGGCTTGCCCGTGCGCGGCACTTGCGCGAACGTACAGTAGTGACAGACGTCGCGGCAGAGTTTGGTGAGCGGGATAAAGACCTTGCGCGAGTAGGAGATCAGCCGGCCGTGCGCGGAATCGCGCAGGGCCGCGGCTTCTGCCATCAGTTCGGCCAGCGGCGCCTCGAACCGCCGCCGTATCGCCTGCCTAGTCGCCGTCATAATCTGTCTTTTCCGTCCTCAGAGAATCGCATGTCGTCGCGCGACGCGCTTGCCGCCACCCGCCGGTAGCCGCATGGTGTCGCATCGACGCGAGCGATGCAATACGAGGAGGGACGCAACAAATGCTGATCGGCTTCAACGCACCGACCGCCGGCCGCCTGTCGGCCGCGAACAACCTTTCGAAGATCGTCGTTGGCGGCGAGGCGCTGGGCTTCGACTACGCGACGTTCAGCGACCACGTCGTCATTCCGACCGCGATCGCGGCGGAGTATCCCTACAGCGCCTCCGGGGAATTCCCAAGCGGCACCCGCGGCGAGCGGCACGAACAGCTGACGGAGATCGCCTGGATCGCCGCGAAAACGACCCGCCTGCGTCTGGTGACCTCGGTCATGGTGGTTCCGCATCGGCCAGCCGTCCTGACCGCCAAGATTCTGTCGACCATCGACGTTCTCTCGGGTGGCCGGCTGACGCTGGGTATTGGTGCAGGCTGGATGCGTGAGGAGTTCGAGGCCATCGATGCGCCTGATTTCGATGCCCGCGGAACGGTGACCGACGAATATGTGCGCGCCTTCGTTGAACTCTGGACGAGCGAGAGCCCGAAATTCGACGGCAGGCATGTCCGGTTCTCGAATATCAGTTTCGAGCCGAAGCCCGTGCAGAAGCCGCATCCGCCGATCTGGGTCGGAGGCGAGAGCGGTCCGGCGCTCCGACGAGCTGCCCGTATCGGTGATGCCTGGTACCCGATCGGGACCAACCCGCAAAATCCGCTCGATAGCTTGACGCGCTACACGATTCAGGCGGCGCGCCTGCGCAAGATGATCGTCGAGGCGGGGCGTGATCCCAAAGCGGTAGGCCTGAGCTTGCGCTGCACGGTGTTCGGTGAGACCGCGCCACTTCAAGCGAGTGATGGGGAACACCGCCTGTTCGCTGGTCCGCCGGCGCTTGTCGCCGCCGATATCAGGGCGCTCCGCGACATGGGTGTCGGCTGCATCGATTTCGGATTTGGCGGCTCGACAGCCGACGAAGTCCTCGCGGGCATGCAGAAATTCAGGGCCGAAGTCCTGCCGCTAGTTTAAACTAACAGCCATTCTTGCGAACGATCAGCTGCCGACCTGGCGGATCAAAGTCGCCCACCGGTCGAGCTCCGGCAGGATCGTGTCGGCCTTGCCGGAATCGAGGCTGACGACCACGCGTGAGACGCCGTCGTCGCGATCGCGCTTGAGCAGATCGAGGTCTTCCTTGGCGCCCCAGATTGTGATCGGCACGGACGCGGGATCGCGGCCCGCTTCGGCGGTCATTTCCCGGAACTTCGGCAGCAGGGCCTGCACATCCGCATACTGGGTGCGTGAACGGTGAGGCATCCAGCCATTGCCGTAGTGCAAGGCGCGCCGCGCGCCGTACGGGAAGGCACCGCCGACGATGATCGGCGGATGCGGCTTCTGAAACGGCTTCGGCCACGCCATCATCGGCTCGAAGTTCACGAACTCGCCACGATACGCGGCCTTTGACTCAGTCCAGATCACCTTCATGGCCTCGATACGCTCGCGCGCGAGCTTGTGCCGGCTCGCGAAAGCGGTGCCGTGGTTGGCCATCTCGTCCTCGTTCCAGCCATTGCCGACGCCGAACAGGAAACGGCCGCCGGATATCTGGTCGATCGAAGCGACCTGCTTGGCGGTCTGGATCGGGTCGCGCTGAGCGACGAGGCAAATGCCGGTACCGAGCAGCAGCGTTTTGGTTACCGCCGCAGCCGCACCCAGCACCACGAACGGGTCCATGACGTCGTAGTATTTCTTCGGCAGATCGCCGCCGCTGGGGAAGGGCGATTTGCGCGTCAACGGGATGTGGGAATGTTCGGGCACCCAGAGGGAATCGAAACCACGGTCCTCCAGCGCCCGCGCAAGCTCGGTTGGCGACATCGAGTAGTCGGTGAAAAACATGGCTCCGCCGATGCGCATCGTTCTCTCCCTTGTGGCGTCGCTCGCGGACCCCTTGGCCGGAGGCGAATTTTGTGTCGTTATCTATCGGTCGTAGTGTCCTTTGGACGTTTCGGCCACGGCGTCTGCGCGCGCGGCAGCACTTGCTCGGTCAGCAGTCGGGTCTGGTCCAGGATGGCGTCGTCATCGCTGCCCAGCGGCCGCAGGATGAACTTAGACGCGCCGGCGTCGACGTATTCGGCGATGCGCGCAACGATCATGTCGGCGCGGCCGACCACGAAGGCGTGCATGGCGTCGCGTCCGGTGCGCTTAGTATAGGCATCCATAGCCTTGCCGATGCCAGGCGCATCCCGGCTCCCGAAGAAGAACGCAAATCCGGCGCCGTAATGATCTTCGTCGATTGTTCGGCCGGCTTCGGTGGCGGCGGCCTTGATGGCGGCCACCACGCGGCCGGCCTCGGCCGGCGCCTCGCCGCCAGCCAGCCAGCCGGTACCGATGCGCGCCGTGCGGCGGATTGCGGCGTCGCTCGAGCCACCGATCCACATCGGCAGGTCGGGCTGTACAGGCTTCGGCGCAATGGTGACGCCATTCAGTTTGTAGAAGGCGCCTTTGAAGTCGACCGACTCCTCTCGCCAGAGGCGGCGGATGATCTCGAGGCATTCGTCGGTCTTGCGGCCTCGTGTCTTGGCGTCGATGCCGAGCGTCTGCCATTCGGGCGCCAGCGGGCTGCCAATGCCGAAGGACGGCAGCAGGCGGCCTTCGGACAGCATGTCGATGGTGGCGCACTGCTTGGCCAGCAGCACCGGGTCACGAAAGCCCAGCGACACGACGTTCATGCCGAACCGCATGCGCCGCGTGCGCCCGGCCAGGGCCGCCATCGTGGTCATCGATGCAAGGAATGGCTGACGGCTGACGATCCGATCGGTCGGCCAGATCGAATCCACGCCGCCGGCCTCACACATGTCAATCCAGCGCCAGTAGGCCGCGGCGCTGGAAAACGGAAAGTCCGCACAACCCAGTCCGATCGCGATCCCCATGCGCGGTCCTTCTATTGTTTGCGCATGATCTTCTCGGAAAACCGTTTCAAACTTTTCCGGATCATGCGCTGGCCGCCGCGGCTGCGGCTTTGACGCGTGGCGCGACGTCGCTCACGAAGCGCTCGAGACTAGCGTTCATCTGGTCTGGCCGCATGCCGGGCGGCACCGCCCAGGTGACAAGGTCGGTGATGCCGTATTCGCGCACGAAGGATGTCAACTCCCTCACGCAATGCTCGACATTGCCGACCACCCATGTCTGCGGGATGCTGGCCTCCCGCGTGTTGCCCGAAACGCCGCCGGCAGCGCTCTCGTCCTTGTTGAAGCTGCGATAGACTTGGCCGCGATAACGCTCGGCGGCACGCACGGCCGGCCAATCTCGTTCGGCGTCGTCGGTTACGAGGCAGGAGCGGATGATGCCGACGCGATAGCTCTCGGGGTTGCGGCCGGATGCCTTCAGTGCCGCGCGCCACGGATCAAGCACCATCGACCGCGCGCCCTGCGGCAGGAAGTTGCTGTCATTGCGTGCTGCGCGCTGTGCGCCGGGCTCCGACATCGCAGCGATCCAGAGCGGCGGGCCACCCGCTTGCACGTAACGCGGCCTGATCACCACGTCGTCGAAATCGTAGCGCTTGCCATGGAAACTGAACTTCTCGCCGGTGAAGCAATGGCGCAGCAGCTCGATGCCTTCGTCCGTCAGCGACACACGGCGCGAGACGGGCAGACCGAAGCCGCGGAATTCGTGCGGCGCGTAGCCCATGCCGACGCCAACCTCGATGCGCCCGTTGCTGATATTATCGAGCACGGCAAGGTCCTCCGCCAGACGCAGCGGATGATTGAACGGCAGCAGGCAGACATCGCTCGATAGCCGCACATGCTTGGTCCGCGCGGCGATCGCGCCCGCCATCGGTACCCAGGACGGCAGGTAGCCATCATCGAGGAAGTGGTGCTCCGTGAACCACACAAGATCGAGGCCGAGCCTGTCAAGCATGACCACCTGGTCCATGATCGCGGCGTACAGGCTCGGCATGTCCATGCCGGAATCCGGGGTGTTGCGGAAATCGTAGACGGTGCCGACGCGAAGTGGTGGACGCATGATGCTTGTTTCCGCTCATCGGGACGTCTGCGTGGATCAGCTCGCTTGCATCTCAGTTTAGCCGCGCGGCCTCGGCCATCACCTCGATGGCCTCGGGTTGGCTGGATCGCACGCTGAGCGAGTCCGCCCCGCTGTCCTCCCAGGCGCGGTAGCGTTCGCGGATGCGCGCGGGTGGGCCGACCAGCGATCTCAGGTCGACGCGCTCGTCGGGCACGGCGGCGATGGCCTCTTCCTTGTGGCCGGCGAGGTAGAGTTCCTGGATGCGCTTGGCGGCGTCACCGAAACCGCGCCGAACCACGACGTCGATGTGAAAATTCTTGGTCTGGTGACCCATCCCGCTGACATAGAGCGCCACCTCCGGCTTGAGCCGTGTCAGCGCCGCTTTGACGTCGCTGTCGACCTCCACATGGACGGAGGCCTGGATGGTGAAATCCTTCAGCCTCTTGCCGTTGCCCGCTCGGCGGAAGCCTTCATCGAGCCACGGGCCGTGCTCCTCCATGGCGCCCGGCACGAAACCGATCGGCAGCCAACCATCGGCGATTTCAGCGGTCAGCTTCACCATCGATTCACCACCGGTGGCGAGATAGATCGGGGTATCGGGGTTCATGTGCAGGATCGATTTCAGCGGCTTGGCAAGTCCAGCGGAGTCCTCGCCCTTGTAGGGCAGGCTGATCTCTCGGCCTTCATGCGTGACGGGTCCTTCGCGCTTGAAGATCTTGCGCATGATCGCGACGTAGTCCTTGACCCCACAGTAGGGCTTCCCCCACGGCTGGCCGTACCAGCCCTCGACGATCTGTGGTCCCGAGACACCAAGGCCCGCGATGAAGCGGCCGCCGCCGGCCATCGCGTCGATGGTGGCGGCGGACATGGCTGCGTTGGCCGGCGTGCGGGCGGCGATTTGCATGATGCCGGTGCCGAGCTTGATGCGGCTGGTGCTGGCGACGAGGAACGCGAGTGGCGTGATCGCGTCGGAGCCATAGGCTTCGGCAGACCAGACGAAGTCGTAACCGAGCTCTTCCGCTCGCTGCACCAGTGCGACCGGCACCTCCAGATGTGCGCCCGAATAACCGATTGACAGACCAAGCTTCATCGCCATGTCCTCCGGAGCGGAGGATACGAGGGGGCGCGTCGCTTGAACAGTGCCGGCGAGGGCGGGAGACTGCCATGAAGGTCGGTTGATTTGGCCGATACCGCGCCCGATGGTATGGTGTCGTGCAGCTTTAACGGAGGTCTCAATGGCTGACGCGAAACTCGCGCCGAACTTGCCGGACTGGATGCTCGAGCACGCGAACCGCTATCTTGCGAGCGGCGGAACCGACGGGCATATGTTCACGGTAACCTTGCCCGAGCGAGGTAAGATCACGGCACCAGCATTGCTGCTGACCACCGTCGGCCGCAAGTCTGGCGATAAGTTTATATTCCCGCTGTTTTATGGAACGGAAGGTGGCAGTTACTTCGTAATTGCTTCAAGCGGAGGCGCGCCCCAGCATCCCGGGTGGTATCGCAACATTCTCGCGAACCCCGATGTCGAAGTGCAGGTCGGGACCAAGAAAATGCACGCGAGGGCCAGGACAACGGAGGGCGAGGAGCGCCTCCGACTTTGGAAACAGGCGCTCGAATTCTGGCCGCCCTATGCGGACTATCAACTCAAGACCGAGCGTGAGATACCGGTGGTCGTGCTGGATCCAGTCCAGTAGTGACCAAGCGTATCGGATTGCTCGGTGACCGCCGCGGACCTCGCGATCAGCAGCCCTGGGCGCTAATCGATATCCTCAGGAGCACTCGGGACAGGTATCGCCGATCGATGTCAGGACCTCCTGGATTTCGGCGATCGCTGCCTCGGCGGAGATATCAGGCGGCGGATCCCGACGGGCGACCTCGATGGCGCGCTCACGCGCATACGGGTCGGCGCGGTCCTGCATCCAGCCGTGCTCTTCGCATTCGCGGATGGCGCCGGCTTCCAGCAGCACGGAGATCGCCCAGCCGCGCAACGTCCGGATCGCCGGTCGCCTCTCCCTCGTCATCAGCATCGAACCACTCCTGCCAGGGACGAATCCTTCGTACCCTCTCGCTGTTCCGCGCAGTTAGCACAGGGCAGGGATTCGGAATCGCGGTGGCGGCCGCTTGTCCACCTGTTCCGCCGAGCTGTGGACGAGCTAGGCAGCCATCGCGGGATCTTCCTTCTCCCCGGTCGCGACAATCCGCAGCGAGCCGTCCGGGAGCGGGCGCTGCAGCGGCCTGGCCTCGTCCCACGGCGCGCGCATCCAGATGTCGTATTCTTCCGCCGTGGTCAGGATCACTGGCATCGCCTTCGGATGGACGCGGGCCACTTCGACGTTCGGCTCGCAGGTAAGAAACGCAAAGACGTCGGCGGTGATCTCGCCTTCCTTCGCCTTACGCACGCTGGTCCAGTTGGTCCAGAGCCCGGCGAACGCCAGCAAGGGCCGGCTCTCGTCCCGAGCGAACCAGACCGGCACTTTCCTGCCATCGATCGTGTCGTACTCGGAGAAGCTGGTGAATGGCACCAGGCAGCGATGCTCGGGACCCAGCCAACGCTTCCAGTGTGCGCTGTTCACGTTGCGGATGTTGGTGGTGCCGCCATCCGGCTCGATGCGGAGCAGCTCCTTGAAGTCGACCGGCTTGCCCTTGGCTTCGAGCTTCTGGGCGCGCTTCTTGGTGGCATCCATCAGAGCCCGCTGCGAACTCGGCATGCCCCAACGCGCCATGGCAATTTCCCGTCCCTCGTCCGCGTTGCGGACGATCGGCGCCGGGTAGTCCGGAAAGATGCCGGGCATCGAGGGCAGATTGCCGACGCGGATGTTGAGAGCGCCGAACAATCGACGAATCGCGTCGACGTTCTTGGTCATGCTGTAGAGATTATGCCGACGTCGGCATAACCTCTATTATGCCGACTTCCAGATTATGCCGATCAGTGTGGGAGAGCGAGCTTTCGTGGCGGTAACTGCCGCTAGAATGTCGGCATAATCCAATCGAGCTGGTACATCTCGGACCGCTGAGAGCGATTGTCGGTTTCTCCGTTGG
>NZ_DASREO010000057.1:0-42690 GCF_035652035.1 Bradyrhizobium sp. | reverse complement strand
GTGTTGCCCATGTGGTAGCCGTTGAAGGCATCCCAGAGCCCGTCCTTGATCATGGTATCGACGAACTCGACGTTACCCATCTTGACGCCACCGCGCAGATACTGCGCATGCGGGGCCATGCTCATCGATTCCTGGCCGCCGGCAACGACGATGTCCGAATCGCCGTTGAGGAGCGCCTGATAGCCCAAGGCCACCGTGCGCAGGCCGGAACCGCAGAGCTGATTGACGCCCCAGGCCGGGCTCTCCACCGGAATGCCAGCCGCGATCGAGGCCTGACGGGCCGGGTTCTGGCCCTGGGCCGCGGTCAGGATCTGACCCATGATGACTTCGGAAACACGCCCCGGCTCGACGCCGGCCCGCTCCAGCGCGGCCTTGATGGCGATGGCGCCGAGATCGTGGGCGGGGAGCGTGGCAAATGCACCGTTGAAGCTTCCGACCGGGGTGCGGGCGGCGCTGACGATGACGACATCGTCTGACATGGTTTTTCTCCTGAGCTTGGGGTTCTTTTTATGAGGCCGGGCGGGCGCCAATTGATGGGCCAGTCTCGTCCCGCATCCTGTTAACGTCGTTGAGGCATGTCAACGGCACTGCACTCAAAATGGTGATCCCTGCCTTTTCCTCAAGCGGCCTCCGTGCTTTGGGATTAACCGTGCTGCACAAAACGGTAGCCGAACCGCATTGAAAATGCTTACCTTTGCTGCGATGCGTTGCCTTCCACCCTTCGGCGGCCCGTAGGGTTCCCATTTTCGCTCTTTCTGTGTGAGCTCCATGGCGAAATCAGACCAACCCACCACGATCAAGAAATACGCAAACCGGCGGCTCTATAATACCGGCACGAGCACCTACGTGACGCTCGAGGACCTCGCCGCGATGGTCAAGGAGGGCGAGGACTTCCTCGTCTACGACGCCAAGACCGGTGACGACATCACGCGATCGGTGCTCGCGCAGATCATCTTCGAGCAGGAGAATAAAGCCGGGCAAAATCTGTTGCCGACCACGTTCCTGCGGCAGTTGATCCGCTTCTACGGCGACAGCATGCAGATGGTGGTGCCGAAATATCTCGAGCAATCGATCGACACGCTGACGCGCGAGCAGGAAAAATTCCGCAAGCAGATTGCCGACACGTTCAGCGGCACACCGTTTGCGCCGCTGGAAGAACACGTCCGCCGCAACATGGAATTGTTTCAGCAGACGTTCTCGATGTTCAAACCGTTCGTGCCGCAGCGCCCCGGCGAAACCGACAAGGCCCCCGAGCCGGCGCCGGACGACAACGGCCACATCGACGATCTGCGCAAGCAGATGAAGGACATGCAGGAACGCCTCGACCGCATGTCGAAGGAAGGCAAGGGCGAGTAGGTTTCGTTCCCCGGACGCTGCGCAGCCACGCTTATCATATTCAGCCGTCATTCCGGGGCGCACCGCCAGGTGCGAACCCGGAATCCATTCCTCTACTCGCTCTTGCGGCACGATGGATTCCGGGTTCGCTTGCTTCGCTCGCGCCCCGGAATGACGACGGTCTATTTGAGACACGCCCTCACCTCCTCGCGACGCATTCCGCGCCCGAGCTTTTTAAATTTCTTCCGCCCCTCACATCAGAGGGCGCAGGGAATGCCGGGCACCAATGCACCCGCAGCCTCGCGTGCAGTGAAAAAAGCACACGAGTTAGTCACCACAGGTTCACCGGACAACACCGGCATTCCCTGCGCGAATGGTTTTACGGCTTACTCCGCGCTCTCCCCGGTGATCGGGCTTTGTTGTCACCGTCCCCGCGCAATGCGTCAGCATTGTCGCGAGTTGACGTCAGCGTCGAGACGTCAGGACCACACGGCTTCGCCGTCCGCTGTCTCTGCGCACGCCTTGCGAGGAAACAAGCGGCCACCGCCTCCTGCCCCGCGTTCGTGGCGATCGCGAGCCGCCCCTCTTGGATGGGACAGGATGACGCGAGGCGTACAAATGATTTGCCCGACGGGGCAAGGGGAAAGTTCTTGGCACGGGAGAGTGGGTTTTCTCCGGCAGGTCAAGTCGGACGGCTGATCTCAAACAATCCGTCGCAGCAGATTCATTCGATCGAAGACATAGTGCCAGGCCACCGCGCCGACATGGAGCACGAGCACCACCACGAGCGCGTAGGCGGCAACCGCGTGAACGTTTCCCGCGATCAGGCCGCGCGGGTGGTCCTCGGTGAGAAGGCGCGGCATCTCAAGACCGAACCATCTGACCGGCTGGCCCATCGAGATGCTCCTGACGTATCCGGAGACGGGCATCAGGAACATCAGGCCGTAGAAAGCGACATGCGCGACTTGCGCGACTGCACGCTGCCTTGACGGGATAGCGTCCGGGAGCGATGGCGCTGCGGTGAACAACCTCAGCATCAGGCGCAAGGCGGCAAGCGCAAAAAGCGTAATGCCGAATGATTTGTGCAGTCCCAAATAGAGATGGCGGGCCGGCTCGTTCTTCGGGATACCGGACACGATGAATCCGACGATCAGCATCCCGACGAAAGCGATCGCCATCAGCCAGTGCAGCACGCGGATTTCGAGCGTGTATTTTTCGTTCAGCGGGGGCATCGGGCAGCCTCAGAGACTCATCATTCGCCGGGCAGAGCGAACGACCTCGCTGTCCTCCCGACCAAGCTGCAGGGCTTCCTCAAAATGGTTTGCGTTAAACAGCACATGATGGGCCGTGAGCAGACCCATGGCGTCGAGCGCGTCGGCGAAAACCCTTGATTGGCGTTTGAATTCCGGCGTGTCCTGATCTGCGCTCACGATGGTCACGGGCGACGAGATGCGGCTGAGGTGCCGCATCGGACTAAGCGCGTCCACCTCGGCGTCATCGAGATGGACATACGAGCGTCGGGACGAAAGCACCACCGGCCGCAGTTCGTACAACCCTGAGAGCAAGAGCGCGCCGCGGATCACCTTCGCGGCAAGGCCGCGGGCCCGCCAGTCCGTCGCCAGCATGCAACCGCTCAAATGCGCGCCGGCCGAATGACCGCAGACGAAGATCCGCTCAGGCGATCCACCGTGGCCCGACACGTTGCGAACGACCCACTCAATCGCGCGAGCGCACTGCTCGGCAATTTCCGGCATGCGGACGGTGGCGAGACTTGAATAGTTCACCGCGACGTAGACTACGCCGCGTCGCGCGAACACCGGCGCGGCGAACGATGCGTCGTCCTTGGTCGAACGAATCCAGGCGCCGCCGTGAATGAAGATCATCACCGGGGCATCGCGAGCGCCCGGTGGGGCGAAGATATCGAGGACTTCATCGTCGCTTTTTCCATATCGCACGGTCTGCGGCGGCATCTGTTGCCGCACCGCCGCGCTCTCAGAGGCGATCTGCTCTTCCAGTTCCTTCATCCGCGGCGCCCAACGCGCCTGATCGAACACGCGGTCGAGCTGTTCCTGCGAGTAGCCGAGGAGCACGGGAGATGCCGATTCGCCGGCCGCAGCGGCAGTCCTCACGAACGATCCCATCGCAACCGTTCCTGCTGCGAGCGACATGAAGCTTCTTCGACTTGGCACGTTCTGATTTCCCGCTGTGAGTTGCCCGGCAATATTTCGGCGGCGCTAGTGGAGTGGATTTGACATTCGCTACCCACCTGGCCGCGAGTTCGCAAAGCGAATGTCAAATCCCAAACTCCACTAGAAACATATATTTGCTAGTGGTCCTTTGATTCTAACATTCGCAAAAGTGGCGGCCGAGAAGTGAAGCGAATGTTAGAATCGGACCACTAGCGATCGGATGACCGTCAGAGCCACGATGAGAGCCTGCACGTTCCGCCAACTGGAGAGTCAAGCCCGCAAGCGGCGTGGACTTTTCATGATCTGCATCATTTGCAAGTGCCATCAGCATGACGACGAAACGGCTTGACCTTCCAGCAAGCGGAAGGTCAAACCTGCGTCAGATTGCGATGACACAGCTTGCGTCAAACGCAGATTGAGATGAGGTGGAAATGCAAAGACGAGAGATGATTGCCGCTGGACTGGCGCTGCTGATTGCCATCCCGGCGGCCCACGCACAGACCAGGACGTCGAGTGTCAGCGGCGTGGTCGTCAAGATCGATCCGTCCCTGGCCAAGATCACGCTCAAGCACGGCGAAATTCCAAACTTGCACATGGAAGCGATGACGATGGTGTTTGCGGTGCGTGATGGCGCAATGCTGAATGGTCTGAAAGCCGGCGACAAGGTCCGTTTCGAGGCTGAAGAGATCAACGGCGCCAAAACAGTTACCGAGATCCGGTCGGCCAGATAGGGCGGCCGCGTCATTCCGGGGCGCGCGAAGCGTGAACCCGGAATCTCGAGATTCCGGATCTGGTCCTTCGGACCATCCCGGAATGACAGTCGGTGGGAAGCGCCGCGGGATTGGTCCTTGACCTTCCAGTTACCGGAACCCTTACTATCCAGTTGACTGTAAGGTGAGACCTTGCGTACCAGCCGCCATCGCAGGCGAGCGGTTCCGGGAAGGAGTGGTCATGAAGAATTTCGGCATGGTGACCATCGGCGAGGCCGCGCTTCGCGCCGGCGTGCCTGCGAAGACCATCCGCTTCTACGAAGAGGCCGGAATCATCAAACCCGCCGCGCGCAGCAGCAACCGCTATCGCGGGTACTCCGAATCCGACGTGCAAACACTGAGCTTCGTGAGACGCGCGCGGGCGCTCGGCTTTTCACTGAAGGACGTTGCGAGCCTGCTCAAACTCTACAGCAACGACGGCCGCGCCAGCCGCGATGTCAAGCGCCTGGCGCTGAAGCACGTCGCGGAGCTGGATCGGAAGCTCAAAGAGCTGACGGCGATCCGCAACACCATCGCGGAACTCGCCCGGCGCTGCAACGGCAACGACCGGCCGGAATGTCCGATCATTGACGAGTTGAATACCAGAGCTCCGATTTCGAAGTTCGCAAGCCATCGCGGCAACCTCTGATGCGAACTTCGGAATCAAAGGAGCTCTAGCAAATTATTGTTTCTAGGGCGGCTTTTGAATTTGAAGTTCCTATGACGAACTCGCAGCGAAGCTGTAGGAACTTCAAATTCGCCGCGCTAGCAAGAGCTGACTTCCGCGCTCGATTGTCTTAACGTGTAACCGCAGTTACACTGCCACCGCCTGTCGACCACGGATCCCATGCTTGCACGGCTGACAAATCCGATCCGCATTCGTGCCGGACGCTTGCTCGCTCTGGTCTATTTGCTATGCGTCCTCGCACCGGCCGCAGCCCTTGCCGTCGGCAATCCCCCGCCTTGTCTGGAAGCCGAGACCGGCATGGCAACGTTGATGCAACCAGACGCCGATTCCGCCACGGCTCATCACATTCCCAACGCGGGAACGCACGACCACGGCGCGTTGCACGGTGACAACAATCACGCTCATCACCATCATGGGAAAGCATCACCGGGACCGTGTTGCGCGATGCTCTGCCTGTCGGCCGTTCCGGCCGATCTGCCGGCCATCGCGACGCCCTCGCGACCGATGGCCGCGCTTGTCTCAGCGATCTTTCGCCCTTTGAGGGGCGAAGCACCTCCCCTGCTCTACCGGCCCCCCATCGCCTGATCCCGACTGGAAAAGCCGGCGTCGCGCAGGATTTTTGCGCGCGCCTGTCATTGATCGGATCGGGGAGAACCCATGTTTGCGCGACTATCAGCGAGCCTCGCCGCCATTCGGACGGCGCACGACGCGTATTTCGGATCGAGGCGTTTTACTTCCGCGACCATCATCGTCGCAGCGCTCGGCCTGTCCGGCTGCGCGCCGTTTTCTCCCGACGCCGGCATGTCCGTCGTGTCTGACATCGCCGGATCTGCGATCGGCAAGGATGTCGCCTTTGTTCGCTCGGCTGAGGACGCGGCCCACGCCGATGGCGCTGTCCGGCGCCTGCTGTCACGCTCGCTGACGGCCGATGCGGCGGTGCAGGTCGCACTGCTCAACAACAAGGGCTTGCAAGCGGCCTACAACGAATTGGCGCTGGCGGAGACCGATCTCGTCAGCGAAAGCCTGCCGCCAAATCCTGTCCTTTCCATCTCGCGTATCTCGGGCGATGCGGCGAGCGAGGCCGAGCGGCAGGTCGCCGGCAACATCCTGGCACTCGCAACGCTCCCGTTTCGCTCCGACATTGCACGTGACCGGTTCCACCAGGCCCAGCTCAAGGCCTCGCTGGAAACGCTTCGGCTCGCCGCTGAGGTCCGGCGCGCCTACTACAGAGCGATAGCCGCAAGCGAGCTGACTGCGCTTTTGTCCGACGCCAAGGCAACCGCGGAAGCAGCGGCACAGCTCGCGGACAAACTTGGGCAGACCGGGTCGATCAGCAAGCTCGACCAGGCCCGTGAGCAGGTCTTCGACGCCGAGACCGCAGCTGAACTCGCGAGCGCGCGCCAGGAGATGTCGCGGTCGCGTGAGCAACTGGCGCGGCTGTTGGGCCTCTCCGAGATCTCGCCCGCGCTTCGTCTGCCGGAGCATCTTCCCCCGCTGCCCGTCCGCCTGCGGACATCCACCGCCATTGAAGCCGACGCAGTCGGTCACCGCATCGACCTACAGATCGCGCGGCTTGACCTTGTTGCGCTCGCCAAATCGCTCGACCTGACCGAGGCGACACGGTTCGTGACACTGGTGGACATCGCGGGAATCGACAAGCGAACCACGGAGCCTGGCGTGCCTGCGTTTCGCGAGCGCGGTTTCGACATCGCGATTCAAATTCCGATTTTCGACGGCGGCGAAGTCCGCGTCCGGCAGGCCACAGAGACCTATCGTCGGGCTTATAATCGTCTGACCGAGAAAGCCATCAACGTCCGCTCCGAAGCCAGGGAAGCCTATCGGACCTACCGATCGGCTTACGACATCGCAAGCCAATATCAGCGCAAAGTGCTGCCGCTGCGGCAGACCATCACCGAGGAGATGCAATTGCGGCTGTCGAGCATGCAGGTCGATGTCTTCGCGCTGGTGACCGAGGCGCGCCAGCGCGTGGCATCGTCGCGCGCCGCCATCGATGCCAGCCGCGCATTTTGGATCGCGCAGTCTGACCTGGTGACTGCGATCAATGGCGGCGGACCAGCCGCAGGCGGAGACGGTCAGGCGGTCTCGATGGCACAAGTGCCGAACGCCAATCACTAAGGAGAAACGTCATGTTTTCTCGTCGAGGACTTTTGGGAACCGCCGCTCTGATCAGTGCCAACGCGGTTAGCGGTCGCGTCCAGGCTGCCGCCATTCCGGAGGCGCCGGTCAAGGATAATGCGGTGATGCAGCCGCCGCTCCATCCGAGCAGCGGGCCGGACTACCGTCCCGTCGTCACCTTGAACGGATGGTCGCTGCCGTGGCGCATGAACGGCGACTGGAAGGAATTCCATCTCGTCGCCGAGCCGGTGGTGCGGGAATTCGCGCCGGGCATGAAGGTCAATCTCTGGGGCTATAACGGCCAAACGCCGGGACCGACCCTGGAGGCGGTCGAAGGCGACAGAGTGCGTATCTTCGTCACCAACAAACTTCCCGAATACACCACCGTGCATTGGCACGGCATGCTGGTGCCGAACGGTATGGACGGCGTTGGCGGCCTCAACCAGCCGCACATCGAGCCCGGCAAGACGTTCGTCTACGAGTTCGAGCTGAGGAAGAGCGGAACGTTCATGTATCACCCGCATTCCGACGAGATGGTGCAGATGGCAATGGGAATGATGGGCATGTTCATCGTGCATCCGCGCGACGCCTCGTTCCGCCCCGTCGACCGCGACTTCGTTTTTATCATGAGCACCTATCGCATCGATCCCGGCACTTCGTTGCCGAACATCAACGAGATGACCGAGTTCAACATGTGGACGTGGAATGCACGGGTGTTTCCGGGCATCGATCCGCTACCGGTGCGCCTCGGCGACAAGGTCCGCGTCCGCATGGGCAATCTCACCATGACCAACCATCCGATCCATCTGCACGGCCACAGCTTCGCGGTGAGTTGCACCGACGGCGGATGGGTGGCGGAGAGCGCGCAATGGCCGGAGGTCACGATCGACGTTCCCGTCGGCGCTATCAGAGCGTTCGACGTTGTCGCCGACAATCCCGGCGACTGGGCCTTTCACTGCCACAAGGCGCACCACACCATGAACGCGATGGGACATCAGATGCGCAATTTCATCGGCGTCTCGAAGAAGGAGCTGGCAAATGCAGTCAGAAAGCTTGCACCGGATGCGATGGTGATGGGCAATACGGGAATGGCGATGGGCAATATGGAGATGCCCGCACCGGACAACACGCTGCCGATGATGACAGGCAGCGGCCAGTTCGGACCCATCGAAATGGGCGGCATGTTCACGGTGATGAAGATCCGCGAAGGCATGGCGCGCGACGATTATCGCGATCCCGGTCCTTACCGGCACCCCGAGGGAACCGTCGCCCACGAGGTCGAAACGCCAACGTCCGAACCGGCTCGGCAGCATCAGCCCCATGACGGCGAAAAGAGCGGCGCGCCCATGAAGGGAATGATGACGAGATAAACCGAACCTTCAAACGAGCCGCGGTTGGTTGGTACGCGCCGGGACGAACCCTGCGCGCGGCCAGTGCACCCGCACGACGGGTGTCCCATCATCGTCCTCTGATTGACAACCCTCTTGCCGGTGATTTTGGCTCCGGCCTGGGCTAGATTATCGTGACAGCCACGGCTTCTCTCACAACTGGAAATGACTCGTCTTTGCTGGCTATCTTCTTCGGCCTCATTTCATTGCTCTATGCGACCGTAGGCCAGGCGGGAGGGACGGCGTTTCTCGCGCTTATGGCGTTCGCCGCATTCCCGCCGTCGCAGATGCGCCCAACAGCGCTCACGCTCAACGTCGTCGCCGCGGCTTATTCGACCTGGGTCTTCAATCGTCACAAAGTGCTTGATTGGCAAAAACTACGATCATTTTTGCTGCCCTCACTGCCAACAGCGTTGATCGGCGGATTCATCGTACTCGACGAGCGCGTGTATAAGACCTCGACCGGGATTGTGCTCCTTGTCGCTGGAATGGCGATGTCCATCAGCCTTCATCGTGGTCCCCTCTCGGACAGCGATACGCCGCTTTCGGGAGCGGTCGCCGTTGGCGCGACCGTAGGACTGGTATCCGGCCTTACCGGCGTTGGAGGCGGCGTTTTCCTGGCGCCAACGCTCATCGGCTTGGGTTGGGCATCGCCGCGGCAGGCAGCTGCGCTATCGTCCCCTTTTATATTGGCTAACTCCGGCGTTGGCCTGATTGGAGCCCTGTTCGCCGGACAGCTCCCGAACTCCTACACTGGTCTCTACGCGATGGCCGCCTTGGCGGGCTCCGTTTTGGGGACACTGGTTGGTCTAAGGTGGCTGGGACAAACGACTACGAAGTTCATATTGGCAGGCATCCTTCTTGCTGCCGGTGTTCAATTGATTTTCTTCTGAGCGTCGAATGAACGATTTTGCGGAATCCCTGGCTGCGGCGTTCTCTCTGATGGCCAGCCTCGATCATGAACTGGTCGCCATCGTCAGCCTGTCGTTGCGCGTGAGCCTCACGGCCAGCATCGTTGCGCTGCTCGTCGGCGCTCCCATCGGGGCCTGGCTCGCCATGACCCGCGTTCCCGGACGGCAGGCGATCATCGTACTGACTAACGCGCTCCTCGGGCTTCCGCCGGTCGTCGTGGGGCTGGCGCTTTACCTCCTGCTATCCAGGTCGGGGCCACTCGGGTCCGCCGGTCTGCTTTTCACTCCGACAGCCATGATCATCGCGCAAACGCTGCTCGCCGCGCCGATCGTGGTCGCGCTGGTGCACCGCCCATCCACTTTATTGTGGGCCGAGTACGGTGACCTCGCGCGCACCGATGGCCTGTCGGCGGTCCGAAGCATCGCCTTGCTGTTCGCCCTTGGCCGCGCGTCGCTGCTGACGGCATTTCTCGCGGCCTTCGGCCGGGCCATCGCCGAGGTCGGCGCCATTATTATTGTTGGCGGAAACATCCGCGGCTTTACGCGGACGATGACGACGGCGATTGCGCTGGAAACCAGCAAGGGAGAGCTGTCACTGGCGCTGGGGCTCGGACTGATCCTGTTGACGCTGAGCGTCGCCGTCTCGACCGTAGCGTTTCTCCTAGTGGGGCGCGTTGGGGAAAAATAGCTGCTCTCCGCCAACCTTGTAGTCGGCGATGGTCTTCTGACCCATGGGCGAGATGAGCCAGTCAACGAAAGCCTGGCCCTCACTGGCTTTCACGTTTGGATGCTTGGCCGGATTCACCAGCATCACGCCATACTGGTTGAACAGGCGCTTGTCTCCTTCGGTGAGTATCGTCAGGTCGCCCCTGTTCTTGAATGACAGCCAGGTTCCGCGGTCTGACAACAAATAGGCGTTCGACGACGAGGCCATGTTGAGCGCTGGCCCCATGCCTTGGCCAATTTCGCGGTACCAATCACCCCTGGCTGCGGCGATGTCGATGCCGGCGATCTTCCACAACCGCAGTTCTGCTTCATATGTGCCGGACCGGTCGCCGCGCGAGATGAAAGTCGCTTTCGTTGCGGCGATCTTGCGCAGCGCATCGGCGACGTCCTTGCTACCGGCAATGTGCGCGGGATCGGTCTTCGGCCCGACGATGACGAAGTCGTTGTACATGACGTCAAAGCGCTTGACGCCCTGACCTTCGGCCATGAATTTGTCCTCCGCCGGACGGTCATGGACGAAGACGACATCCGCGTCGCCCCGGCGCCCGATATCCAGAGCCTGACCGGTCCCGACCGCGACGACCTTGACGGTAATGCCCGAGTATTTCGAAAACGCAGGCAGCAGGTAGCCGAAAAGGCCGGACTGCTCGGTGGACGTGGTCGACGCAACGGTAATCGTGCGTTCTTGCGCAAAAGCGACGGCCCAGCAGGCAAATAGCGTCACGATGGCGATAGCTCTCTTCATTTGCACATTTCCAACAGCAAGCGGAGGCAAAGACTGGAGCGAATGGTCAGATGGAGCGTCAGAAGCGATCAGCGCGAAACGGGGTGAGATCGATCGGCGACGGCCGGCCGGAAACAAGATCGGAGATCACGACGCCGGTATAGGGCGCGGCGGTCATGCCGACATGCTGGTGTCCGAATGCGTAGACGACACCGGCCGAGCGTTTCGAGCGGCCCAGCACGGGCAGAGAATCCGGCAAGCTCGGGCGATGCCCCATCCAGCAGGTGATCTCGTTCGGCGAATAGTCCTTGCCCAGCGCCGGATAAAGCGAACCGATCCGCTTGAGCAGGATCTCGGCCCGCTTCCAGTTCGGCGCGGCCCGCAAGCCCGCGAGTTCAACCGTGCCTGCGAGGCGAACGCCGAGCTGCATCGGCGTGGCGACGAACTTGTTCTCCGAATCCGTCGTCGGCACGCGCGGCTTGATCGCGGGGGTGCGGATCATCACGTGGTAGCCGCGCTCGGTTTCCAGCGGGACCTTGTCGCCGGCTTGCGCCGCAAGCACCTTCGAGTGCGCGCCGGCAGCCAGCACGGCCGTATCGGTCTCGATCCGGCCGGCCGACGTCTCGATCGCAACGAGCCGGTCGCCATCGAACGCGAAACCCCTGGCTTCCGCCTTGACCAGACGACCTCCCGACTTGACGACGTTGTCGACGATCGTCTTGACCAGTTCGCTCGGGTTGACCGTGTGGCCGTTGTTCGGAACGTATTTGCCGAATTTTGCATCCGGCGTGAGATTCGGATCGAAGGCGCGCAGCTGCGCCTGGTCGAACTCTTCCCAGACGATGCCGTTCTCGCGCCGCAACGCCCAGCCGCGCGCATCCGCCGCCACGCTTTCGGCCGAGCGGTATACGATCAGGATGCCCTCGCGCTTGACCAGATCCTGCGCGCCGGCGTCATCGACGAGCGGCATGAGCACGTCGAAGCAGGGAGCGATCAAAGCTTTAAGGGCCGTCGCCTGAAGCTTGATTTTCTCCGGCGTGCCGGCCAGCCCGTAGCGGATCAGCCATGGGGCAAGCTGCGGCAGATAGGACCAGCGGATCGACAGCGGCCCGAGCGGGTCCATCAGATATTTCGGGACCTGCCGGAAGGTATCGGGTCCTGCGATCGGCACCAGCGACGACGGATTGAAACATCCGGCATTGCCGAAAGACGCCCCCTCTCCGGGATCGAGCGGATCGATCATCACGACGTCGTGGCCGTCGCGCTGCAGATAGCGCGCGACGCAGGCGCCGACCATGCCGGCTCCGATAACGGCCACTTGTTTCCTTTTCATCGCCACGGCGCCGCCTGCTCAAACCACCTTGTTGACGAGATCGTCGTCACCGGCCCAGATCTTGTTCAGGTTAGCCTGCAACAGCTTCGCGATGCCCGCTTCGTAAGAGCAGGTCTCGCCTCCGGTATGCGGGGTGATGAAGACATTCGGCATCGTCCATAGCGGCGATGCTTCAGGAAGCGGCTCCTCGACCGTACAATCCAGCGCTGCGCCCTTGATCGCTCCGTTTCGCAGCGCCTTGACGAGCGCGCCTTCGTCGACGCAAGCGCCGCGCGCCAGGTTGATCAGATAGGAGGTGGCCTTGAACCGCGACAATGCCGCCTCGCCAATGATGTTGCGCGTCTCATCGGTGAGCGCGCAGGTGAGCGCGACGAAGTCGGCGCGCGGCAGGAATTCGTGAAACTGCGATGAGGCATGAACCTCGTCGGCATAACCCTTGTCGGACAGATTGCTGCGGCGAAAGCCGATGACGTTCATGTCGAAGGCCCTTGCCAGTTTGGCGAGGCGGCCGCCGATGCGCCCCATGCCGAAGATTGCGAGCGTCTTGCCCGCCAGTTCGTCCTCGCGAAGGGCGTGATCGCTTTGCATCGGGCGATAGAATTTTTTCGCCTGGTTGTCCCGCGCTTCCGGCAGTCGCCGCGACATTGCGAGGATCAGGCTCATCGCGTGATCCGATACCGCGTTCATGTTGACGCCTTGCGCGCTCGCCAGTCGCACGCCGCCGGCCTTCAGCACGTTCAGATCGTATTGATTGATGCCCGCGCTGATCGATTGAATGAACTTCAGGCGCGGCGCCTTCTCAAGCAGATGATTTTTCCAGAAGCCTGACACCACCACGACGTCCGCGTCCGCGATCCGGCGCTCGAACTCCTCGAACGTCTTGACCTCGAAACCTTTGACGCCTGTGTCGAGCTGGTCGAACGCCGCTTTCACCCGATACGCGGGATGCCCGAAACAGACCACCAGATTTTCACGGGATGGGAAAGTCACTTGATGTTCTCCTGAACTTCGAAAGGCGAGAGCCGCGGCACGCTTGTCTTCTACCCCAGGGATGGCCGCGCAAGCATCCGTTATAAAGGGTTGGATTATCCGACCTGATATGCTGTCATATCATTCCTCGTAAAGGTGGCCACGTCTTCAGGAAGAAGGACGGCCGATGATTTCCGTCGAGTCGGTCAGTAAATGGTTCGGGGACCACCAGGTTCTTCGCAACTGCACCCTCACGATCGAAAGCGGCGAGACGGTCGTCATCTGCGGCCCGTCCGGATCGGGAAAAAGCACGCTCATCAAGTGCATCAACGGGCTGGAGCCGATTCAAGGCGGCTCCATCCATGTCGACGGCGAGAAGGTGGTCCAGTCGTCCGCGGCGCTGCTGCGCCTTCGCCGCAAGGTCTCGATGGTCTTTCAGAGCTTCGAGCTCTATCCGCACATGAAGGTGATCGACAACATCACGCTCGCGCCGGTGGTGGCGCTGCGGCACGACAAGGCCAAAGCCATCGAAAAGGCAAACGCGCTGCTCGCGCAAGTCGGCATGGCCGCCTACGCCGAGCGCTGGCCCGCGAGCCTTTCCGGCGGACAGCAGCAGCGCGTGGCTATCGCGCGGGCGCTGGCGACAGACCCCCTTGTCGTCCTGTTCGACGAACCGACATCGGCGCTCGATCCGGAAATGATCAACGAGGTCCTCGACGTGATCAGGTTGCTGGCGCAGTCGAACATGACACTGATCATCGTCACCCACGAAATGGGTTTTGCGCGCAACGTCGCCGATCGGATCGTCTTCATGGAGGACGGCGCGATCGTCGAGGATACGCCGACCGCGCAGTTCTTCGCCAAGCCCACGAGCGAACGGGCGGCGCGATTCCTCAATCGCATCCTGACGCATTAGAGAGAAGGAAACGGGCATGAGAGAAGCGACCAGCGAGACCCACTCCGCCGATCGTCGCGGCTTTTTATCCGCGGGCGCCGCAAGCCTCGCCACGCTTCTTGCGGCGTCGGCGGCGAGGGCAGATACATCCGAAGACACGCTCGACAGGATCAAGAGCAGCGGCGTGTTCAATCTCGGCATACGCGAAGCGGCTCCGCCTTACGGCTTCAAGGACGCCAATGGACAATATCTCGGCTTCGCCACCGACATCGGCAAAGCGATCCATGATGCGGTCAACAAGGAACTGGGCGGCGCGATCAAGTTGAATTACGTCGCCGTGACGAGCCAGACCCGCATTCCACTTTTGCAAAACGGCGCCATCGATCTCGAGGCGGGCGCGACCGTCATGACCATTGGCCGCTCCAAGGTCGTCGATTTCAGCATTCCGCATTTCGTCACCAGCACGAGCGCGCTTGTCCTCGCCGCTAGCCCGATCAAGGACGTTGCCGATCTTGCGGGCAAGCGCATCGGCATTCCGCAAGGCGGGCTCGAGGCCGCCCTGTTTCGATCCGCGAACGAATCCGGCACCTTCGCCACTGCGGTGAAGACGATCGGCTTTCCGGACCATAGCCAGGGCATCACCGCGCTGCAGACCGGCACGGTCGACGTCTACAGTTCGGACGAACCGATCCTTTACGACATCGGCCGTGACCGGTCGCAATTCCGCGTCGTGCCGATGAAGATGAACGCCGCGACCCAGACGCTGCTGATCCGCCCCGGAAGCTCGAAATTCAAGCGCATCGCGGATCAGACAATTGCGCAACTCTGCAGCTCCGGCGAATGGGAAAAGCTTTATCAGCGCTATTTCGGCGAGGGTGGTTTCAAGATGCCGCTGCCGGAAGCCGGAAAATTTCTGGTGCAGATGAATTCCTGGCCCGCCTGACCGCCGTGTTCGGCACGTTCGCGCCGGATCGAAAATGCTGACGAGAGATGCGTATCGGCAATGATTGACTGGTCCGTTCTATGGCAACCGCCGAATGGCAGGAATTTGCTTGAAGCGCTGCTTCTGACCTTTCAGATAGCCGCCATCTCCTGGGTCATGTCGATGGCGCTCGGCATCGGTATCGGCCTGATGAGAGCTGCACCCATCGCGGTGCTGCGCTTCATCGGCACGGTCTATGTCGAGATATTCCGCAACATCCCGCTGCTGGTGCAGCTCTTCTTCGTCTATTTCATTTTCCCGCGCATCCTGCCTGTCTTCGCAAGGCAGGTGTTGTTCAATTACGGCTGGGAGGTTGCCGCCTCGATCATCACGCTGTCGCTGTATTCTTCAGCCAAAATCGCCGAACTCGTCAAATCCGGTTTCAACACCATCGGCCCAGGCCTGCACATGGCGGCGGCCTCCAGCGGCCTCACCTGGTGGCAATCGCAGCGCCATATTTTCCTGAACCTGCTGTTGCGGACCATCACGCCGGGGCTCGCATCTGAATTCGTCACGATCTTCAAGGGTTCTTCGTTGGCGATGGCGGTCGGCGTCGCCGAGACCACTTATGTGACGCGACAACTCGGGACGGAGACCTTTCAGTGGTTGCCGGTTAATGTCTACGCAAGTGCCGTCTACCTGCTCTGCGCATGGATCATCGCCGCCGCAATGCTGCTGGTCGAGAAGCGCATCGCTGTTCCCGGACGGATCGGCGGGTAGGAAATGCACGAATACCTGTCGATGCTCTCGGCCCTGCTCCGCTACAACGTGACGCTGACACTGCTCGCAGTCGCGCTTGCGCTGCCGATCGCCTGTGCCGGCGCCTTTGCAAGGCTCTCGCGCATCGGCTGGATCGCGCTTGCCATGCGTATCTATGTCAACACGCTGCGGAGCATGCCGCTGGTGATGGTCATGTTCTGGATCTACATGATCGTCCCGATGATCGGCGGCCGCTCGCTCTCCGCTTATTGGTCGGCCTTGATCGCCTTGACTTGCTTCGAAGTCGCTTACTTCACCGAGATCGTGCGCGCCGGCGTGCAGTCCATCCCGTCCAATCAGTATGCCGCTGCGGTCGCGACAGGATTGTCGCGATTTCAGGCGGCGCGTTACGTCGTGATCCCACAGGCCTTGCGACGCATGCTGCCGGCGCTGCTGACGCAATCGTTGATCGCTTTTCAGGATTCCACCATCTCTAGCATCATCGGGGTGCCTGAGATGCTGCAAGAAGCAACCATCATCAACGCGCGCGAGCAGGCGCCGGTCCATTATTATGCGCTGCTTGCGGCGACCTTCCTGGTGCTGTGCTACGGAACGAGCCTCCTCGTGCGGCGCCTGGAGCAGCGCCTGCGCGTCGACCTGCGTCCCGGCAAATCATAGCAAGGCGCGGGTCGTTCAGCTCGCCGCCGGCAAAACCGCATCGGCCGGCTGCTGCCAGGGCCGTTGCGAGGACGCGAGCCCGATCAGCCGGCCCTGGATATAATCGCAGCCCCAGTCGCGCAGCATCAAGGCAGCCTCTTCGTCCTGCACCCATTCGGCGACGGTCTTGATGTCGAGCCGACGCGCCAGATCGATCAGCGTCTGCACGAAGGCGCGGTCATCCGCCGAGCGCGCGATGTTCTGCACGAAGGCGCCGTCGATCTTGACGATGTCCACGCCAAGCTTGCGCAGGTTGCGGAACGAGGTGTAGCCGGCGCCGAAATCGTCGATGGCGATGCGGCTGCCGAAATTCTTCAAGCGCGTGACGAAACCGCGGACATCGTCGACATCCTGGATCGCGACCGTCTCGGTGATCTCGACGATCAGCCGTTCGCCGACGGTGGGATGGGCGCGCATCAGCGATTCGATCGAGGTCCACCAGTCCGGATCCATGGTCGTGTCCGGCGAGATGTTGAGGCTGAGCTCTATTGCGGGCGAAGCCGCGAGTTCGGCGACCACGAGCTCAAGCACGCGGTGATCGACCAGACGAATGAGGCCGAGCCGTTCGGCCACCGGCACGATGTCGGGGGCGAGCAGCACCTGCCCGTCGTGCTGTTCCATGCGGACCAGGCATTCGTAGAAAGCCGCATCGCGCGCGCGGGCGTCCACCACCGGCTCGAAGGCCATGGTGATGCGGCGGTCGTTGAGCGCGGTGACGATTTCGTCGGTGACGCGAATGTTCACCCGGCGCTGGGCGTCGCGCTCGACATTCGGGCGCCACAGCGCGAACGAGCCGGCGCGGCGGCTCTTGCAGGATTCGAGCGTTTCCTGGGCGCGGTTGATCGCCTCATCGGCGCTGCGCGCATAGCGCGGCACCGCGACGCCGCCGATCGAGGCCGTCACCGAGACCGGACCTGATTTGGTCGGCACCACCTCGTCGCGGATGGCGGCAAGAAACCGCTCGGCCGCGATGCTCATGTCGTCAACGGTGCAGTTCTTCAGCACCAGGCCGAACTTGTTGCCGGAAAAACGGCCGAGCACGTCGCCGCCGCGCAGCTTGGGGCGAATGCGAGCTGCCACTTCCGAGATCACGGCGTCCGCCACATCAAAGCCGAAGGCGTCGTTGATGCGCGCCAGATGGTCGATGCCGATCAGCATGAAGGCGCAGTTGGTGCGGAAGCGGACGGCCTCCTCGATGATCTCGGCCAGCGAGGCGATCAGATGCGTACGATTGAGCTCGCCGGTCAGGGGATCGTTGCGCGACAGCCGCACGAGTTGTTCGTCGCGGGCGTGAAGTTCGTTGTTGACCCGGACAATGCCTTGGGCGCGCACCGGCTTGCCGTCGCTTCCAGCAAACCAGCAGCCGGTTTCCTCGATCCATTGCACTTGCGCCGAGGTCGTGGCCCGCACGCCATATTCGATCCGGTAGGGCGCGCCCTCGCCGCTCGAGGCGGCAGGCGAAGCGACCAGCGCTTCGGAGCGAACCGAGCGCTTGGGCTCGATCAGGTTGGAGAATTCCGTGGCCGTTGCCAGCCGCTCGAGCGGGATGTCGGGAAAGACCGCGGCGACGTGCGCGCTCCAGACCAGTTTGTCGGTCGCAATATCCCAGACAAAGGCGGCCTGGCCGAGGGAGGCGAGAATCTGGTCGGCTGGGGGGAGACTGTCGGTCAAGGTCGCCTCGTTTCAGGACAGGATTCGATTTTTGTTTTGCGGCCGGCTGACTCTCTGGCACGAAAAACCTGGGCCAGTTCGACGCCGAACTTATGCAAAGTTCATAAATATTCCGAAAATCGCGGCCGCTTTGGCGAAATAGGAACAAGCGGCGCGGATCGGCATGGTCTTTGCGAGGGCGACTGTAACAGAGGACTCGACTGTCCCAAAATGTGACAGTCCAGCAGGGAAACTGTACTCCCGATGCCCACAGATTCGACTGACCAGGCCGCGCCTTCTGACGGAAAACCCGCGAGCCGCGCTTTGGTGCCGCTGGCCACCTTCATTGAACGGCGTGCGCGCCGGCGCTGGTACCGCTGGTCGGCCGACCCGATCTTCGTGACGCATCTGATTGCGGAGGCCCAGTACGTCCCGCAGGCTCGCCGCATTCGGCGGACGAGCATGGCGGACGCACAGGCGGCCTACCGGCCGCACCCGTCCCCGACAGAGGACATCGCCAGCCGGACGCGGCGGGTGGTTTAACGGAAATTAGTGAGCCGTCTCGGGCGGCTGTGATTCGCCGCTGGCGGGCCTTGATGCCGCGTCATGTTCTGGCGCGGGCGCGGGCGCCGGCGTCTCAGCAGCGGACGGCTCAGCATGGGTAAATTTCGGCTCGACCGGCGTGTGGCTTGCCGGCTCGTGCCGCGGCGACCAGGCGCCCTCATCGGCATGAGCGGGCTCGCGCCTGTCCTCGACGGGGTCACGCCGCACGCGGCGCGCAACGCCTGCTGGGGCCGGCGTCCGCCTGACGCGGAGCGCCACGCTGGTGAGAAAATCCGTCAGCGCCAAAAGCACGAGCAGGAGATAGGTCGAGTTGGCAAAGCGCGGCCACAGCAAAAATTCGGCCAGGGCCGCGCCGAAGACGATCAGCGACAGCAGGTGATCGGTCAGGAATTTCGCGCCGGGCCGCGCGCCTTTGATCACCTCGAGCAGCACCATCAGGATGCCAATCGCAACCAGGATATCGCTCAGCGTCACGGACCACTCGGCCCCCGACGGCAGCGGCACGCTCACCAGCGCCTCGGTGAGCGAGACGCTGGGCATCATGAAGACGATGATGTTGTAGATCGCGAGTGGGATCAGAAGCAGCGGGAAACCGACCATCGACATCGGCAAGGCCTTCTAAATCATCCTAAGGGCAAAGCGCTCCAACGCTTCGCCACATCCGGCCGTTCCTACCCGCCTGTAGGCCGCATCCGGTCAACAAAACCGGATCAGGATTCTTTCTTCTTCAGCACCTGCCGGCCCTTGTACATGCCGGTCTTCAGATCGAGGTGGTGCGGACGGCGCAGTTCGCCGGAATCCTTGTCCTCGGCATAGGTCGGCTTCTTCAAGGCGTCAGCCGAGCGGCGCATGCCACGGCGCGACGGCGAGGTTTTCCTTCTGGGAACAGCCATATCGGTGTCCTTTTAAAATCCTGATTCCGAAAGTGGCATCGTCCCGAAACGGGCGGCTAAAGCGCCAAAGGCGCAAGCTGGAAATGCCGATGAGGCCGCGCTTATAGAGGATGGAGCCCGCTTACGCTAGCTGCAAAATAGGTAAAAACCGCTCAAAAGGCGCGATTTTCACCCCAGCAGCGCGCCAGTTCCGCAGCCTGCGCCCGCACCACGTAAATCCCGGCGAGACGCCGCAGACCAGGACCCGGATTGCGGGCGCTGCGGGTATGCGGATTGGGCAGGATGGCGGCCAGCAACGCCGCCTCCCGCGGCGTCACATTCGAGGCGCCGTGGCCGAAAGCATAAAGGCTGCCGGTCTGGACGCCGAACTGACCGGCCGGACCGAGCTCGGCGATATTGAGATAGATTTCCAGAATTCTCGGTTTCGGCAGCACAAAATCGATCCACAGCGCCAGCGGCAGTTCCAGCGCCTTGCGGACCACGCTGCGGCCCGGCCACAGGAACAAGTTTTTCGCCACCTGCTGGGTGATGGTCGAGCCGCCCCGCGAAGGCTCGCCATCCTCGGCATCGTCGATCGCCTCGCGGAGCGCGCCCCAATCGACGCCGCGATGGCTGCAGAATTTCGCGTCTTCGGAGGCGATCACCGAGCGCGGCAGCGGCGCCGCCATGGCGGAAAGGTCGACCCACTGCCGCGTGACGGGCGCGCCGGTCACGTAGCGCCACGCCATCAGAGCGGAGGCCGGGTGGCCGCTGCGATAAAGCGGCGCCACCAGATAGGGCAGCAAAAGCACGGCCAAAAGGATCAGGAACAGGATTCGGGCAATGCGCAAAATTGACGGTTTCTGGCTGAATAGGCAGACTTGAATGTCGGCTCGGCCGATATCTGGCTGATAATCCATTATTTTTTCAACGGTTTTAAGGCGCCCCGCTATGGTCTGGGCGCAATTGACGCGGGCGCTCTCATCAACGATTGTCCGGCCCAATTCGATTGGGAGCTTTTGGTTAATGACGACGTCACATCAGGACTTTGCGAAGCGGTTGGACCAGACAGCCGAGGACACCGAAGCGTTGCTCGCAAAGCTTCTCGCCGACACGCTGCTCGCGGACGAGATCGCGCGGCCGAAGCGGCTGATGGACGCCATGCGCTATTCGACGCTCGGCGGCGGCAAGCGGCTGCGCCCGTTCCTGGTGGTGGAGAGTTCCGCGATCTTTGGCGTCTCCCGCGAAGCCGCTTTGCTCGCCGGCGCGGCGCTGGAGTGCATTCACTGCTATTCGCTGATCCACGACGATCTGCCGGCGATGGACAACAGCGACCTCCGCCGCGGCCGCCCCACCCTGCACAAGAAGACCGACGACGCGACCGCGATCCTGGCCGGCGACGGCCTCTTGACGCTCGCCTTCGACATCGTCACCCGCGATGAGATCCACAAGGACGCGACCGTGCGGCTTCTGCTGACGCGCGCGCTGGCGCGCTGCTCCGGCATCGGCGGCATGGTCGGCGGGCAAATGCTGGATCTCGCCGGCGAAGGCCGCTTCGGCGACCGGGAACCGGTCGACGTCGCCCGGTTGCAGCAGATGAAGACCGGCGCGCTGCTGCGCTTCGGTTGCATCGCCGGCGCCATCCTCGGGCAGGCCTCGCAAAAGGAATATCAGGCGCTCGACGATTACGGGCGCGCGCTTGGGGAAGCCTTCCAGATTGCCGACGACCTGCTCGACGTCGAGGGCGATGCGGCCGCGCTGGGCAAGCCCGCGGGTGCTGACGCCGCGCTCGGCAAGACCACCTTCGTCACCCAGCTCGGCATCGACGGCGCCAAGCAGCGCGTTCGCGACCTTTTGGCGCGAGCCGATCAGGCGCTGTCGATCTTCGGCCCGCGCGGCGACGTTTTGCGCGCCGCGGCGCGCTTTGTTGCCGAACGGAAGAACTAGAGAAAGCCAAAGGTCCCATGAGCGGCGAGGAGTTCGAGGAACGCCTTCTTCGCTTCCGGAAGCTGCCGAAGGCCGTTCGCCTCGTCTATGCGCGCCCACGCACAACTTTCTCAATCGTGTGCGGGATCGTCGTGTTCTTCCTGCTGCCGACATCGCATCGGCTGGTCACACGGCTGTTGATCGGCTGGGATACGTTCGTGGCGATGTATATCGTGCTCGTCTACGCCATGATGCTGCGAAGCTCGCTCGCAACCATCCGGCGCATGGCGGCGCTGCAGGACGACGGCCGCTTCCTGATCCCGCTGCTGACGGCGCTCGGCGCCTTCGCAAGCCTCGCCGCGATCGTATTCGAGCTCGGTCAGGGGCAGCACAAGCCGGCCGAGCTGATCTTTGCGACGTCAACAGTCGCGCTGTCCTGGGCGGCGGTGCATACCGCCTTCGCCTTGCACTACGCTCACGAATATTACCGCGGCCGCACGCCGGGCGGCCTTCAGTTTCCGAGCGGCGACAAGGACGATCACGCCGACTACTGGGACTTCGTCTATTTCTCGTTCGTGATCGGCATGACCGCGCAGGTCTCCGACGTCGGCATTACCGACAAGACGATCCGCCGGATCGCGACGGTACATGGAATCGTCTCTTTCGTGTTCAATACTGCGCTGCTGGCGCTGATGGTCAACATCGCCGCCAGCGCGATATAGCGCATGATCCGGAAAAGTGTGCAGCGGTTTTCCGACTAGATCATGCGCAAAATGACAAACCATCAGGGAGCAAGACCATGAGCCATGATCGTTCCAGCGTCGAGGCGGTCGTACAGAACTATTTCGACGGCCTGTATGAATGCGACACCGAAAAGTTAGGAGCGATGTTTCATCCCTCCGCCGATCTGCGCTGGCTGGAAAAAGGCGAGCTCAAGGTGATCAGCGTTCCCCATTGGCTGGAGCGTCTCAAGAAGCTTCCGTCCGCCAAGTCCGAAGGCAAGGCGCGTGAGGATTTCATCGTCACGATCGACCGTTCCGACGAGAACACAGCTTTCGTCAAGGTACGCTGCCAGTGGCCGCCGCGCTATTTCACCGACTATCTGGTGGCGATGAAACTGCCCGACGGCTGGCAGATCGTCTCCAAGTCGTATCGCTACGACATGAGGGAATGAGCGGCGCAGCCGGCGCAGCTTTGCCTGATGGGATGGGTTTCGACTAGCGCCGCATTGAAGATCTGCCCCCTCTCCCTTTGGGAGAGGGCTGGGGTGAGGGGTTACGGTCTCACGTTAGAGCAGCGCCCCCTCACCCGGATCGCACTGGACGACGCTGACGCATCGCCAGGAGCGATCCGACCTCTCCCCGCCGGGGAGAGGTGAGCGAGCGAGGCGACCGTGGAAGCGAATTTTCAGCTATTTCTGATCCTGCTCGCGCTGCTCGCTGGAACCGCGCTGCTGGCGCGGCGGATCGAGGTCGCGCCCGCGATCCTGCTGCTCGTCGCCGGCATCGCGCTCGCCTTCGTGCCGGGCATGCCCGCGGTGGAATTGCCGCCCGAACTGGTCCTCTTGGTGGTGCTTCCGCCGCTGATCTATTCGGCGGCGGTCGCCATGAGCTGGCGCGAATTCAAATTCAATCTGCGCCCGATCATTTTGCTGGCGGTCGGGTGCGTGATCTTTACCGCCTTCGCGGTCGCTGCCGCCACGCATTACCTGATCGGCCTGCCCTGGAGTGTCGGCTTCCTGCTCGGCGCGATCGTCGCGCCGCCGGATGTCGTGGCTCCCTTGGCGGTGGCCAGCAAACTCTGCATTCCACGCCGTATCATGGTCGTGCTCGAGGGCGAGGGGCTCGCGAACGACGCCACCGCACTGATCCTCTATCGTTTCGCGGTGATGGCCATCTCGACCGGCCTGTTCTCGTTGCCGATGGCGATCGGCGAATTTTCCGCCATCGTCGCCGGCGAGACACTGTTCGGCATCGCGGTTGGATGGCTCTCGTTGCGGGCGCGGCATTGGGCGCGCGATCCGCAGATCGAGATCACACTGTCGTTGATCACGCCCTACGTGGCCTATTGGCTGCCGGAACATCTCGGCGGCTCCGGCGTGATCGCGACCATCGCCTGCGGCCTTTATATGAGCTGGAACGGACCGCTGTTGATTTCGGCGGCGACACGGCTGCAGGGCATCTTCTTCTGGAATTTGGTCATCTACCTGATCGAAGGGACGCTGTTCTTGCTGACGGGATTCCAGATGCATCTGTTGTATGAACGCTCGAAGACATTTCCGCTCGACGATATCCTGATCGCAACCGCGCTCGTCACGGTGATGATCGTCGTCGCACGCTTCGCTTGGACGTTTCCTGCGACCTACCTGCCGCGGATGATCAAGCGCGTGCGGCAGCGCGATCCGGCGCCGCCATGGCAGTGGCCGTTCGTGCTTTCGTTCACCGGTGTCCGCGGCGCGGTGTCTCTGGCCGCCGCACTGGCACTGCCCCTGGCGCTGCCGGATGGCAGACCTTTCCCCGACCGCGACCTGATCCTGTTCGTCACCTTCGGCGTCATCTTCATCACGCTGGTCGGATTTGGATTGAGTCTCGCGCCGGTGGTGCGCTGGCTCGGTATCGCGCAGGCCGGCCGCAGCGAGCGAGCAGCCGAGCTCGAATCCGAGATAGCCGCACGGCGCGAGGCGCTCGACGCCGCGCTCAAATCGCTCGAGGCCATCACCGAGGATCGTGACCTGTCGGAGGGCGTGGTCCGGCTGCTGCGCGCGCGGCACGAGACTCGCACCAGTCAGTTGCCGACATCGCTTGATCCGGATGGACGGTTGGTCTCGGCGGCTGGAACCGATCTGACACGGGAGCTGATCGCGTCCGAACGGAAATTCATTCACATCCTGCTGCGCGACGGGAAAATCACCGACGAAGCGCGGCGGCACATCGAACGCGATCTCGATCTGGAAGAAGCAAGCCTTGCGAACCGGGAGTTTCGCGACGACTTGCCGTGAGAACAGCAACAGGCCCGCTGGGCGAACCATGCGGGCCGTTCTGATCAAATGCAATGAAGCGCCCTACCAGGTCATGATCCCGGTCACCACCGCAAGGCCAAGGGCCGTTACAACCGGAAGGGCTGCGAGCGTACTCAGCGACAGCACCACAATTTCGTGTCTGGTTTCTTGATCCATCTTCGAGCTCCGTTCGGCGGCGATATAACGCCTGACACGGCCGGTGGTTGCGATGGAACCTTAAGTTGACGGCTCCGCCGGAGACGCCACAAGTCTCAAAAGATCTTTACTGCCGTCCCAGATGGGTCGCCTGCTCGATGCGGTCGAATCGCTCCAGCGACAGGATCGCATCCGCCAGCTGATCGGCGCGGCCGTTGAGCACGGGGCGCGCCAAAGTGAGGAATTTCTGCGCCATGGCCTGCGCATCCGGAAACGAGTCCGGCTCACCGGACGGATCGGCGTAGATTCGCTCGTGCACACCGTCATCCGTGGTGATGGAAACGCGGGCGCCGAACGGATGCTTGCGGCCGATCTCGAGACGATCGTCCCGCACGACGTCGAACTTGTCGGCCAGTGCATCGACCGCCGCATCGCCAAGCCGGTGGTAGTCGTCCCAGCCGAAGCTGCCCTGGTCGAGCGCCACCGCGCCGGTAAAGAACATCGAGAACTGTCCGCCGACGATGGAGGTCGGATGCCGCTTGGTGGCCTCATCGCCCGTGAGCGTGATGCCATTGCGATGCAGCCCGATCTCGACGCGCTTGATCTGTTCCGGCGTCAGATTGTGCTCCCGGCGCATCGCGATCAACGCATCGAGCGCGGCATGGGTGTAGCGGCAGCTCGGATAGGGCTTCACGCCGATCTTCATGGTCTCATAGACCTTGCCGAGATCGGCCACCGCTTTTTCCGGATGCGCGTTGTCGCTGTAGCCGACAAGCAGCCCGTGCTTGCCCTCGACCGACTCGGTCGCGCCGACGAAATCGTTGCGCGCGAGCGTTGCCGCAATCACGCCGTTCATTGCGGACGCGCCGACCTGATAGCGTTTGTTCCAGCCGCCATTGACCAGGAATTGCAGCGAGCCCGCCGCCTGGCTGCCGGCAACGCCGAACGCCGCGATGATCTGCTGCTTCGACAATCCGAAGAGCTTTGCCGCTGCGGCAGCCGCGCCATATGTGCCGGCCGTCGCTGTGGGGTGGAAGCCGCGCGCGTAATGCGAGGTCGGATCGAGTGCATTGCCGAGCCGGCAGCAGACTTCGTAACCGGCGACGATGGCGGTCAGCACCTCGCGGCCCGAGCTGCCTACGAGTTCGCCGACGGCAAATGCGGCCGGCACCACCGGTGCGCTCGGATGCAGCGAGGAATCGGCATGCGTATCGTCGAAATCAAGCGAATGGCCGAGCGCGCCATTGAGCAGCGCCGCCATCGCCGGCGTCCAGGTTCTGTTGTCGCCGAACACCGTGGAATAGCCCTTCGTGTCGAGCGCCAGCGCCTCGAGGGTCTTGAATAGCGTCGGCGTTGATTCCGCATCGCGCCGCGCCCGGATGGCGCTGCCGAGGAAATCGAGCGTCAAGGCCTTGGCACGCTCGCGCACCTCCGGCGGGATATCGTCGAATTTCAGCCCCGCGACATAGGCGGCAAGTTTGGCGGTTTCCTCGGCCATTGTTGGTCCTTTGGCTTGGCGATTTGCCTTGAGCCTAAGTCCCTCGTGCGGCTTCTTCAATGGCCGCCATCGCATGGCCGCGTGGCGGCATCGCTATTGCGAGGCCGGGACCGAGACCTGCTTGAGCAGGGTTTTGGCAATCATGCGATGGAACGGCATAATCGCGGTGAGGTAGGCGCGGCCGAACCAGTTATGGGTGAGAACGAGCGTAGTAGCTGTCACGTCCTTAGCCCCGCCTGAGGGCACTACATCCACGATGACGCGAAAATCCAGGTGGTGATCGTTGAAGCCAGCGACCAGCCGCTGCGGCGTCTCGCTGAGAACCGGAAACAACCCGATCATGCCCCTGGACGTCGCTTCGCGCTCGCCGGAGGTTTTCAGGCCAAACGGCGCGACGATCCTGTTGCGCAGATCGAGCAGCGCCTGAACCCAGCGCGGGCTCTCGGAAAACATCCGCATCGCAGCGGCTCGCGCATCGAGCCTCGCATCAGAGACCGTAACCCGAAAGGCGTCCGCGAATTGCGCGCCGGCCAGCAGGCTGTCACGATCGACGTCGGGTCTGATTTCTCGGATCATCATGGCACGCGAAGTCTTGCACGCCGCGGCAAGAACGCAAGAGACATGTGCGCGGATAAAATGTCGGATTTGCGGGAATAAACTGGCGCGCCGCCGATGGTCCGCCAGCGCGCCTTGGGGCCGTCAAATGTCTACTGACGACTATCCGCCGAAGATTGGATCGGCTTGTTGCATCTCATCGTGTGAAGTTCTACCCCGGCACCAATCGCCGACGCCGGCGAGATGTCAACCGTACTCAGCAAGAGGTCTTCGAAGTCGAATGTGAAAAGCCGGACTATTCCGCCCGGTAACTCCTCTCGCCAACCCACGACCTGATGCGCGCTGGTGAAGTCGCGCTTGATCTCCCAAACACTCTTGCCGTGCTCTGTCCGAAAGGCAGGCCGGTCAGGGTCTCTGATTATTTTCAGAGTTCGTTTATCGGCGACTTGAAGCCTGTAGCGGATCATCGGCGTATCGAGATTGCCGCCATCGATTGCAATTTCCTTCGAGGACTTTTCCGGCAGTGGCACCTTTGCGGCAAACGATTGGTAGCAATCGACCGTCACGAGCGGAAGCGTTTCAGGCGAACGTTGCGCGTGGGCGCTTGATAGCGTGGCGACGACGAATAGCAATCCAAGGCTGAGCGCTTTCATGCGGCGTTCCTCCATCTGAACATTCGGCCCCGCGCACCTCCTTAGATCACGTTTCAAGGCAAGTTTCTATCAGGGTTCACCAACCAGCTCTCGAACGCGGTCACGCCGTCGGCCGCAAGACTGGTGACGAGACGACCGCTCCTCGCGGCTAGATATGGGCGGCGAAAGTCAACTCCACTTCTAACCATCGCGCGCCGGCACGCGGGTGATTTTGGCGCCTAACGCATTGAGCCGCTGGTCGATCCGCTCATAGCCGCGCTCGATCTGATCGGCGTTGTTGATGGTGGAGACGCCTTCGGCGCAGGCCGAAGCCAACAGCATCGCCATCCCGGCGCGAATGTCGGGCGAGGTCATCAGCGCGCCTTTCAGGCGGCAGGGACCTGCAACGATGGCGCGGTGCGGGTCGCACAGCACGATGCGACCGCCCATCGCGATCAGCTTGTCGACAAAGAACATCCGGGATTCGAACATCTTCTCGAACATCAGGATGACGCCGGCGCATTGCGTCGCGGTCACGATCGCAATCGACATCAGGTCGGCGGGAAAGGCCGGCCAGGGTTGGTCCTCCAGTTTCGGCACATGACCGCCGAAATCGTCCTGGATCTTCAGCGTCTGGAAATCCGACACGATGAGGTCGTCGCCCTCGATCTGGCAGGAAATGCCGAGCCGCTCAAAGCCCATGCGGATCGAGCGCAGATGGTCGACGCCGGCACGCGCGATGCGAAGTTTTGAGCGCGTCACCGCGGCAAGCCCGATGAGAGAGCCGACCTCGATATGATCTGGACCGATGGCATAAGCGACCGAGCCGAGTGTCGCCGGTCCATGCACGATCATGGTGTTGGTGCCGATGCCTTCGATGCGCGCGCCGAGCGCGACCAGGAAATGCGCGAGGTCCTGCACATGCGGCTCGGACGCCGCGTTCCGCAAATAGGTGGTGCCGTGCGCCGCGACCGCCGCGATCAGCGCGTTCTCGGTCGCGGTGACGCTCGGTTCGTCGAGAAAGACGTCCGCGCCCTTCAGGCGCGGGCAGCGCAACTCCAGCCGCGCGGAAGCCGTGACGGTCGCCCCTAACTGCTCGAAGGCGAGGAAATGCGTGTCTAACCGGCGACGGCCGATCACGTCGCCGCCGGGCGGCGGCAAGACCACTTCGCCGCAGCGCGCTAAGAGCGGACCCGCGAGCAGGATCGAGGCGCGAATGCGCGCGCACAACTCAGGATCGAGATCGGCGGCGCGGATCGTCTTGGCGTGAATGAGAAGCGTGTTGGGCTTCTGCCATTCGGCCGACGCGCCGACCGAGCGGATCAATTCGACCAGCGTTTCGGTGTCGCGGATGCGCGGCACATTTGTGAGCGTGACCGGCTGGTCGGTCAGAAGCGCCGCGGCAATGATCGGAAGCGCGGCGTTCTTGTTGCCGGATGGCTCGATCGTGCCGGAGAGCCTATGGCCTCCCTCGACGATGTACTGGATCGGCGGCACTGGCGTCCTCCACGAAATCGGCTGGCTCCAGCTACTCCGTTTTCAGCGGGAAAATCAACGGATCACGTCTAAAGCGCGAAGCTTGGTTGAATAATAGATGCGGCCACAAAGCGGTTCACCTCTGCCATGGGGAGAGGTCGGCGCGAAGCGCCGGGTGAGGGGTTTGGACTACGGAGAAACCGTAACCCCTCACCCCAACCCTCTCCCTCAGGGAGAGGGAGCACACCGCCGTCGCCGCACCATTCGAACTTAATCTCGATATGTTCTAACCAAACCGCACATCTGGCCGCGACAGGCCGAAATGCGAGCGCAGGGTTTCGCCCTCGTAAGCTTCGCGAAACAGGCCGCGCTTGCGCAGGAGTGGGACCACCTCGGCGATGAAGAGATCGAGCTGATGCGGCAGCACCGGCGGCATCAGGTTGAAGCCGTCGGCGGCCTTGGTTTCGAACCAGTCCTGCATGACATCGGCGATCTTTTCCGGCGGCCCGGCGACGGTGAAATGCCCGCGCGCGCCGGCAAGCTTGGCGAGAAGCTGCCGCAGCGTCGGCCGCTCTTTCCTGACCAGCGCCACGACGCCTTCCATCCGGCTGCGGGATGCCTCGTTTTTGCTGGGGTCGGGAAAATCTTCCACCGACAGAGGTTCATCCAGCGCGAGATGCGAAAAATCATGGCCGCCAAAGCGCTGCGACAGGCGATGGCGTCCGACCTCTGGATCGGACAGCGCATCGAGCTCGGCCGCGTAGCGTTCGGCCTCGGCTTCCGTCGCGCCGATGACCGGGTTGATTCCCGGCAGGATCACAACATGGCTGGGATCGCGGCCCTCGGCTGCAACGAGTTGCTTGAGGTCGGCGTAGAACGCCTGCGCGGCTCCCTTCTCGAGATGCGCAGTGAACACCGCCTCCGCATGGCGCGCGGCAAATTTCTTGCCGGTATCCGACGAGCCCGCCTGGACGAAGACCGGACGGCCCTGCGGGGAGCGCGGCATGTTCAGGGGACCGACCACCGGATAATGCGGCCCCTTGTGATCGATCGTCCTGACGCGTGTTCGGTCGGCATATCGCCCGCCGGCGCGATCGTCGAGCACGGCGTCATCGGCCCAGCTGTCCCAGAGACCTTTGACGACGGACATGAACTCCTCGGCGCGCTCGTAGCGATCGGCGTGACCGATTTGTCCGATGTGACCGAAATTGGCACCGGCCTGCGGCGACCAGGTCGTGACGATGTTCCAGGCCGCGCGGCCGCGGCTGATGTGGTCGAGCGAGGCAAACTGGCGGGCGAGATTGTAGGCCTCGGTATAGGTGGTCGAGCAGGTCGCGATCAATCCGATGCGCTTCGTCGCCATCGCGACCGCAGCAAGCGAGGTGATCGGCTCCAGCCAGTTGAAGGGCGTGCTCTCGACGTCGTTCCAGAGCCCAAGGACGTCGGCGAGGAAGATCGAGTCGAAACATCCCGCTTCCGCCTTTTGCGCCAGCTCGACCGTGTAGCGGATATCGGTCAGCGGCAGGGGCGAGGATTTCGGATGCCGCCAGGCCGCCTCATGATGCCCGCGGCTCTGGATGAAAAGATTGATATGCATTTGCTGCATCGGGCATCCCCCAGTCAGTTGGACGCGTGTTAAGGGCCGTTCACGGACAATTTGCGGCAATCAATCCAGCCGTCAAACGATCCGCGCCACGACCGGAATGCGCAAGGCAAGTCCTGCGATGACATAACACAGCGCGCAGGCGAGCGATCCCGTGACCAGAAATTTGAGAAGCGCGGGCGCGGCCACGTCACGCCAGACCAGCGCCACGCCGACAAGAACCGGCGGGTGGATGATGTAGATCGGATAAGCGCGGCGGGCGAGTCTCGCCCAGACGCCGGTCAGGCTGGCGAATCTTCGCTGAAAAAGCGTCAGCAGTCCGAGAATGACGCCCCAGGCGACGAAGGGCTCCCAGAACGCGTAAGTGAGCGCCTGAAGATTGAGGCCGCCCTCGGCCCGGCCGTGAAGCCATGGCACCCGGCGCGCGAGCACGACAGCAATGGGAAGGACGGCGAAAGCCAGCCACGCGATCCGCAGCCATCGCTTTTTTTGGCTTTCGGGAATCCGCTCAAGCCATTTTTGCTCGGCGGCAGCACAGCCTGCCGCGAACAACACGATGTAGGACGCGAAATAGCCGAGTTGCAGGAACGCGACGTTCACCCCGACCGGCCAGACAAGCCGCAGAAGAAAGGCGGCGATGCCGGTGACAACAGCGGCGGCGAACAGAACCATGTTGGACGGAAACGGCGCCTTGACCGTCGCATCGCCCTTGCGCATTGCGCGCCACAGCAACCAGACCGCCGTGAAGATCAATAGCGCCTCGGCAAACCACAGCGGGCCCGGCTCGAGCCTGCCGTGGATCCAAACGTAAGTGAAGACGCCGAGGAATGGATGGCCCTTGGCCGTCTGCGCCAACGCAATGGTGAGAGGGCTGAGGATCAGGACATAGAAGAGAAGTGGAACGCCGAGCCGCAGCAGCCTCTCTTTGACAAAGCCCGCCGTGCCGTGGCGGCGATGCGCCGGCGGCGTGTAATAACCGGCAAGCAGGAAGAACAGGCCCATGAACCAGGCCTGGTTGAAAGCGGTGAAAAGGATCAGCAGCAGGCTGGATGGCGAATTCGACGGTGCAATCTCGCGGTAGTACCAGCCGCCGATCGCGCCGTAGGTGAGCGCAGTGTGGTGAAAGACGACAAGCAAGGTGACGGCCGCGCGAAGCGCGTCGATGCCGCCATTGCGTTCGCGGGCGCCTGCCTTGAATGATGGGGCGCTTGCGGCTGCGCTGTCGTTACCTTCGTGGCGAGCTATGTCATCGAGCGACTCGAACGACGATTCGCTCGATGAGGGGGGCATCACACGTCGACGTTCGCGCTAAGTGAGTTATCCTGGATGAACTCGCGGCGCGGCTCGACCAGATCGCCCATCAGCTTGGTGAAGATGTCGTCGGCCTCGTCGACCTCCTTGACCTTCACCTGCAACAGCGAACGCGCCTCGGTGTCCAGTGTGGTTTCCCAGAGCTGTCCGGGATTCATCTCGCCGAGACCTTTGTAGCGCTGCAGGTTGAGGCCCTTGCGGCCGGCGTCGGTCACCGCCTCGAACAGGCTGACGGGGCCGTGGATCGCCGTCTCGCTGTCCTTTCGCCGCAACGTTCCGGTCCGCGGATAGGCATCCTGCAATCTCGCGGCATACTCGTCGAGCTTGCGCGCATCCGCCGAGCGGAGCAACGCGTCGTCGATGATTGCGACATCCTTGACGCCGCGCACGGTGCGCTCGAAGGTGAAGCCTTCACCTTCGGCAAAGCGGCCGACCCAGCCGCGCTCGACCTCGTCAGCAAGCGCATCGAGACGCTTTGCGATGTATTCCGCGGCCGCCATCGCCTTCGGCAGATCGCCGAAAACCTGATGGCGCAGCACGCCGGCGATTGCCGCCTGCTCGACCACCTTGCGATTGTAGCGGCTGTGCAGGTGATTGAGCGTCGAGCGAATGACGCGAGCTTCCTCGACGAGGCTGCGCAGGTCGCGGCCCGAGCGGTCTTCGCCGGACGCCGGCTTGTACACGCATTCGTCGAGACCGGCCTCGATCAGGTAATCTTCCAGCGCCCGCTCGTCCTTCAGGTATTGCTCGGACTTGCCGCGCGTGACCTTGTAGAGCGGCGGCTGCGCGATATAGAGATAGCCGTTGTCGATGATGTCGCGCATCTGCCGGTAGAAGAAGGTGAGCAGCAGCGTGCGGATATGGGCGCCGTCGACGTCGGCGTCGGTCATCACGATGATCTTGTGATAGCGCAGCTTCTCGATGGAGAAGTCATCGCTGATGCCGGTGCCGAGCGCCGTGATCAGCGTGCCGATCTGCTCGCTGGACAGCATCTTGTCGGTGCGGACGCGCTCGACATTGAGAATCTTGCCGCGAAGCGGCAGCACGGCCTGAAATTCGCGATTGCGGCCCTGCTTGGCGCTGCCGCCGGCCGAGTCGCCCTCGACGATGAAGAGTTCGGACTTGGCGGGATCTTTCTCCTGGCAGTCGGCGAGTTTTCCCGGCAGCGAGGAAACGCTCAAGGGATTTTTCCGCGTCAGCTCGCGTGCCTTGCGCGCGGCCTCGCGCGCCGCCGCCGCCTGGATCACCTTGCCGACGATGGCCTTGGCCTCGGACGGGTGCTCCTCGAACCAGGCCTGCAAGGCCTCGTTGATGACGTTCTCGACAACAGGACGCACTTCCGAGGACACCAGCTTGTCCTTGGTTTGCGACGAAAACTTCGGATCCGGCACCTTCACAGACAGCACGGCGGTGAGGCCCTCGCGGCAATCGTCACCGGTGAGCTGGATCTTTTCCTTTTTGGCGTTGGCTTCCGCATAGCCATTGACCTGGCGCGTCAGCGCGCCGCGGAAACCGGCCAAGTGCGTGCCGCCGTCACGCTGCGGTATGTTGTTGGTGAAGCAGAGCACGTTCTCATGGTAGCTGTCGTTCCACCACAACGCGGCCTCGACGGTGATGCCGTTCGCCTCCGAATTGACCATGATCGGGGTGGGTACCATCGCCTTCTTGTTGCGGTCGAGAAACTTGACGAAAGCCTCGACACCGCCCTGGTAGTGCATCTCCTCGCGCTTCTCGACGGCGTGGCGCGCATCCGACAGCACAATGTTGACGCCGGAATTGAGGAAGGCGAGCTCGCGCAGGCGATGCTCGAGCGTCGCAAAATCGTAGTCGATGTTCTTGAAGGTTTCGGTCGAGGCAAAGAACGTCACCTCGGTGCCGCGCTTGCCCGGCGCGTCGCCCACCACTTTCAAGGGCGCAACGGCATCGCCATTGGCGAACTCGATGTAGTGTTCCTTGTCGTCGCGCCAGATTCTGAGTTGCAGCTTGCTCGACAGCGCGTTGACGACCGACACGCCGACACCGTGCAGGCCGCCCGACACCTTGTAGGAATTCTGGTCGAATTTTCCGCCCGCATGCAGCTGCGTCATGATGACTTCAGCAGCAGAAATGCCTTCGCCCTTGTGGATGTCGACGGGAATGCCGCGGCCGTCGTCATACACGGTCACAGAGCCATCGGCATTAAGCGTGACCTGGACCACGGTCGCGTGGCCAGCCAGTGCCTCGTCGATCGCATTGTCGACGACCTCGTACACCATGTGGTGCAGGCCGCTGCCATCGTCAGTGTCGCCGATATACATGCCCGGCCGCTTGCGAACGGCGTCTAGTCCTTTGAGAACCCGGATCGACTCCGCATCGTATTCAGCAGTCACGGGGGGCTCATTGTCGGCAATCGGCTGCCGCGCAGGTTCTGTCATGTGGGGCCTTTGGAATGTCTTTAGGTGGCGCCTTACGGACTCGCGGACAGAGGCGTAGCGAAGGTCAGATCTACTCCACGAATCAGCTGTGCAAGGGGCGCTGATTTGACGCTATTTCTGCCATGAAAGGGGGGCTGCGCCTAGCCCAAAGTCTTGGGTTGCAACGTGCTGAAAAGATAGGAATTTTTAAGGATTTTTCAAGTCCGCCAGGGGCCCCTTCCGGGACCCTGAAAAAGCGCGATTCGAAGGCCTGTTCCGCAAGTCAAAAGCTAAGGGTTTTACCCCGCTTTTCGGGCCGGTCGATCGCATGCCGGCCGGCGGCGCGGACGTCAACCGCGGCGCGAAATCTCGCCGGAATCGACGCCAAAAATTTCGCCGGACGCGCCGATGTCGGCGAACGCGGCAGGATCGGCGCCGGTCATCCAGACCTGTGCGCCGAGTTTTGAAAGTTCATCAAATAGCGCGACACGACGAGCCGGATCGAGATGCGCCACCACCTCATCGAGCAGAAGCAGCGGCGTGATGCCGGTCATTTCCGCGACGAGCTCTGCATGCGCCAGCACGAGGCCGATCAACAGCGCCTTCTGCTCTCCGGTCGAAGCATCGCGCGCCGGCATGTTCTTCGGCGCGTAGACCACCCCGAGGTCCGTGAGGTGAGGACCATCCAGCGTGCGACCGGCGATGGCATCGCGCGGGCGATTGTCGCGCAGGATCTGCCGGTAGCGGTCCTCCACGGCAGTGGCCGATTCCGACATCAGCGCATTTTCCATCCAGCCATCGAGCGCGATCTCGGCAGATGGAAAAGCCGAGGCTTGACCGCGTACGCGCAACATCGCAGCCAGCCTCGCGGCGGTCTGTCCGCGCATCGCGGCAACCGCGACGGCAAGCTCCGCCGTTTCGCGCTCGATCGCGTCGCACCAATGGTCGTCGTAGTTGCGCACCTCGAGCAGGCGGTTGCGCGAACGTAGCGAACGATCAAGCGCGGAGACCCGCGCCGAATGCTCGCTGTCGATCGCAAGCACGAGGCGGTCGAAGAAGCGTCGCCGCTCCGACGCCGGCCCGAGAAACAGTCCATCCATCGTTGGCGTCAGCCACACCATGCGCAGGTGATCGCCGAACGCGGTGGCTGAGGCCACCGGCTCACGGTCGATGCGGGCGCGCCGGCTGACAGAGGCATCCGGCATCGGCGGATCGATGCCGGTGCCGAGCGTCGCGAGCCCCAGCGCGCCCTCGACTTCGGCGGAGACCGCCCACGAGCCATCGCCCTGATTGTCGGCAACGTCTTCAAGATTGGCACGGCGCAGACCGCGACCTGGCGACAGAAACGAAATCGCCTCGATGCAATTGGTCTTGCCGGCGCCATTCGGCCCCGCCAGCACGACCATGTCGCGCTGTGTCCTGAGGCTCGCCGCGCGGTAGTTGCGGAAATGCGTCAGCGTGAGGCGATGAATGCGGGATGGGGTCATGCAAAACTGAGCGCATCTTCTTTACCCTCTCCCCTTGTGGGAGAGGGTGGCGCCTCACGAAGTGAGGCGACGGGTGAGGGGTTGTCACGGCTCCGCAAGCTTGGCGACGATATCCTCCAGCACCGCAGCAGGTCGTCGCAAGACGTCGTTGTTCCAGTAGCGAGCGACACGGAATTCTTCGGCCTTTAGAGCAGCATCTCCGGCTGCGTCGCGCTCTGACGATAGATGCTGGCTGCCATCGATTTCGATCACCAAACGCTTATCGAAACACACAAGATCGAGAATAAAACTTTGAAAAGGCCGCATTCTCCTCGCAAAATTGCGCACGCGCTTTGCAGTTGGTCGATGGTGCGGCGTTTGCGGCATCAAACCCCTCACCCGGCGCCTGCGGCGCCACCCTCTCCCACAAGGGGAGAAGGAAGAAGGCAGCCGCGGTCCATGTCGGACTACACCGAGCTACACCCGCATCGGCATCAGCACATAGAGCGCGCCCTTGGAATCCTTGTCCTGCACCAGCGTCGGCGAACCGGGATCGGCCAGTCTGAGCACTGCGACTTCGCCCTCGATCTGGGCGGCGATATCGAGCAGGTAGCGCGAGTTGAAGCCGATATCGAGCGGGTCGGAAGCGTATTCGACCTCGAGTTCTTCCGTCGCACTGCCGGAGTCGGGATTGGTGACTGACAGCACCAGCCGTCCTGCCGACAATGCCAGCTTCACGGCGCGGCCACGTTCGCTCGAGATCGTCGAGACGCGATCGACCGCGGCCTCGAAATCCTTCTTGTCGACGACGAGTTCCTTGTCGTTGTTCTGCGGAATGACGCGGCCGTAGTCCGGAAAAGTTCCGTCGATCAGCTTCGAGGTGAGAACTACGTTGTTGATGGTGAAGCGGATCTTGCCCTGCGACAGCTCGATCTTGACTTCGGCCTCGTTGTCCTCGATCAGGCGCTGGACTTCTCCGACCGTCTTGCGCGGCACGATCACGCCCGGCATGCCGGCAGCGCCCTTCGGCTGCACCAGATCGATCTGCGCCAGACGATGGCCGTCGGTTGCGACCGCGCGCAACGTCGCGGCCTTGGGCGTGCCTGCCGAGTGCAGATAGATGCCGTTGAGATAATAGCGAGTCTCTTCGGTCGAGATCGCAAACTGCGTGCGATCGATCAGCCGCTTGACGTCGGAGGCGGCAAGCGTGAACGAATGGGTCATCTCGCCGGCGGCGAGATCCGGGAAATCGTTCTCGGGCAGCGTTTGCAGCGTGAAGCGCGAACGGCCGGCTCGGATCGCCAGCACCGAGCGATCGCCGTCGCCTTCCAGCACGATCTGCGCGCCGTCGGGCAGCTTGCGCACGATATCGTAGAACATATGCGCCGGAACGGTGGTGGAACCGGAGGTCGCCGTTTCGGCCGGCAACGTTTCGGTGACTTCGAGATCGAGGTCGGTGGCCTTCAGCGACAATTGCGCGTTCTCGGCCCGGACCAGCACGTTGCCGAGAATGGGAATGGTGTTGCGGCGCTCGACCACGCGATGGACGTGGCCCAGCGATTTCAGGAGTTGCGCGCGTTCGACGGTAACCTTCATTGCCTTAACCCGCCTGATCGAAGATGAAAGCCAGACGACACGCGATGCGCGCGCCGCGGCGCTTGAACCCGAGGAGCGATCAAAGGAGCGCGATCAAAGCTGGATTCGACCGGCCCGCTCGGGGGGCCGTAAAGTGGCGCGGATGGCGCTCTAGCGCAAGGGAGGCGCGCCGCCGTTCCCCACCACTTTTGGGGTTTTTTCGGCCCGCCGCGGTGATTGCACAGGGGGTGAAACCCTCCCCGCTCGGGGAGGGCTTCAGGGCATCTTCTTAAGGCTCGCTCTGCAATTGCCGCTTGAGGGACTCGACCTCTTCCGACAGCGACACATCCTTGGCCACCAGTGCCTCGATCTTGCGCACGGCATGCAGCACGGTCGTGTGATCGCGCCCGCCGAACCGGCGGCCAATTTCAGGCAAAGACCGCAAAGTAAGCGTCTTGGCCAGATACATCGCCACCTGCCGCGGACGAACCACGTTGGCGGTGCGCCGCGACGACAGCAGGTCGGACCGGCTCACATTGTATTGCCGCGCCACCACGCGCTGGATGTCCTCGATCTTGATCCGCTTCGGTTCCTGCGGACGGATCAAATCGCGCACCTCGCGCTCGGCCATCTCCAGCGTCACCGGCTGGTTGTTCAGCTTGGAGTGCGCGAGCAACCGATTGACGGCGCCTTCGAGATCCCGGCCGTTATGCGTGATGGTGCGGGAGAGATATTCCAGCACCTGCTCGGGCACGTCGAAGCTCGCATGATGCGCCCGCGCCGCCGCCACGCGCGACTTGAGAATGCCAAGCCGCAACTCTTCGCCGAGCGATCCCATTTCGACGACGAGGCCGCCGGCAAGCCGCGAGCGCACGCGATCGTCGAGGCTTTCCAGGTCGGACGGCGGACGGTCGGCCGCGATCACGACCTGACGGCCGGCATCGATCAGCGCATTCAGCGTGTGGCAGAACTCGGCCTGGGTGGACTTGCCTTGCAGGAATTGCAGGTCGTCGATCACAAGCACATCGATGCCGCGCAAGGCTTCCTTGAAGGCAAGCGCCGTCTGCGTCTTCAGCGCCGCGACGAAGCCGTACATGAATTTTTCCGCCGTCAGATACAGCACCTTGCGTTCGCTGCCGGAATTGCCTGCCCAGGTCACGGCCTGCAACAGATGGGTTTTGCCGAGGCCAACGCCGGCATGGATATAGAGCGGGTTGAACATCACGGGATCGCCGCGGCGGCCTTCGGCCACCTGACGCGCAGCCGCGTGCGCCAGCGTATTCGAACGGCCAATGACAAAGCTCGCAAAGGTCAGGCGCGGATCGAGCGGAGAACCGCCGAGTGCATCGTGACTGGCCGAGACCGGCGCGGTTGCGACCGCACGCAACTCGGCCACTGGGCGGCTATCGGTGCGCTCGAGACGCCGCGTGTCGATCTGCGGGACTGACGCATCCTTCACCGGCGCAGCGTTACGCATCGCCGTGCGCACCGAAAGATCGATCCGATGCACCTGGGGCAACTCGGCCTGCCAGCAGGACAGAACCCGCTCGGCGTAATGCGCCTGGATCCAGCTCTTGAGGAAGCGCGTCGGCACCGAGAGATGGACGGCTTCGTCGTGCACGCTCTCCAGATCCATGCGCGCAAACCAGCTCGTATAGACGTCTTCGCCTACACTCGTACGCAACCTTCCCTTCACACGTGACCAACGATCCTGTTCGATATTTGTCGTAGCTGGTTGGATATTTGTCATTGCCGAATAACTTCTCTTAGCCTTGGTGGAATTCTTTCGATGGTTGGTCCGCCGTGCGCCGCACGGGGCCGCCTCGCACGAAGCCTGTTTCGGCCAAAGCTTCGCCGTTCGGCGAAATGCCGTTCGGCACGTTTTGGCTCTAAGGAAAGCTTCGCGAGGCTAGCGCGTACTCGACGGGGTGTCCGGAGCTCGCGCGAGGGGCCGTGTAGAGGCCCGCTTTGCGTCATTGCTCGATGCGGCCGTGACGCTGTCGTTCAAATCCAAATTGAGATCAAGAATTCCAATGAATTTGTAGGTCATGCTACCTCCCCCTCTCGCCGCAAACAGGCGCAGCAAGTGCACTCCAAATCATTTCAAACCGACCGGCGAACCTGAAACTCAAACTGTCCAGCTACGCCGCTCGTTCCGCCCGCCTCTAACCCCCGCTCGCGCACTCCACTTTCCGTTGCCGTCAAGTGGTCGATTGTCCCGTACTTCTCTCTTTTTTCAGATGGCGAAAAGAGCGCCTTGAGAAGTTTCGACACAGATCTCCCGTCCCCATATTGCTATGGGTTTGAACCTAACGATCGCTTGGAGAGCGTCGCTAACGCGCACACCGCCGCCGATTTGCACGTCCGCCCCTAATCCTTAATCCGCGCTGGTCTCAAGGTCATGGGCGCTGCGAACGTTCTTTTTTGTACATCAAGCTTCGTTTCCCGCAACGAAAATGATTCAGCTCGATGGCGCACAAAAACCACTTGGCCGTTCGCTCAAACCGCACGCGATTTCGTGCAAAGCCGCAAGATTTTGAATCTGTGCACAGATTCGAAATGCTCTGGCGCTGTCACAATTCCGGCCACACCGCAAAATTAATTCATAAGTTGGTCATCTTTGATCGGAGCGGAAACGAATTTTCAAACAACCCGCTGTCACTATGCCGATAAGTGACTACGCAAACGCGTTTTTTTGTGCTCGTCCGAGAAGGGTAACCTTCGAGGCCGCTCCGCGGTGATGACGCCGCAATCTTTTTGAAAGTGCATCTGCAACCTGCAAGCGGCGCTTTCATTCTCCGTAAATTCACTGGCTTCGCAACTGTCACAATCTGAAAATGCACGAACGGCGTTTTCGTCCGGCAGAATTTTCGCCCGGAAGAAAGTGTCGCGCAAAAAACAAAAGCCCGGCAGTGCCGGGCTTTCTTTGGTCGTGCTGTCGGCAGTGGAGTGGATTTGACATTCGCTCCCCACCTAGCCGCGAGTTCGTCAAGCGAATGTCAAATCCAAAACTCCACTAGAAACTGATATTTGCTAGTGGTCCTTCTAATTCTAACATTCGCAAGAGCCGCCGCTGAGAAGGGATGCGAATGTTAGAATTGGACCACTAGGCCTTACTTGGCCAGCTTGGCGATCTGGTGCGCAAGCCGCGAGACTTTCCGGCTCGCGTTGTTCTTGTGAATGATGTTGCGCTGCGCTGCCCGCATCAGTTCCGGCTCGGCGGTCGCCATTGCCTTGAGCGCCGCGGCGCGGTCGCCGCGCTTGATCGCCTCTTCGACCGAGCGCACCGACGTGCGCATCTCGGTCCGGCGCGATTTGTTGATGACGGTGCGGCGGGCAATCTTACGCGTCGCCTTCTTGGCGGAAGTCGTATTGGCCATGTTCTCAAATGTCCTTCGGCAGTGACCGATCGCGACCTGGGCGAACAATTGCCCACGGTTTGCCTGATCGAACGCTGATTGGTTTCGGGTGCCCCATCGAGAGTGCCACACCGGAAACCCTGGCTCCGGCAGCAACGCTCAAAAGAACAGCGGCGGCAGGATTGCGCCCGCCGCCAATTGAGGCGTCTTATAGAGGCCGCCCGGTGCAGCGTCAACGCCTTAGGGGGGACCGATCCCTGCCCAAAGTGGGCCGGATCGCCTTATAAGGCGCTGAAGTGGTTGAATTTCCTGCGCCCCGCCGTTAATCCCTGACGAGGATCGGGTCCAGAGAAGAGAGTGGGTGAAGCATGATCCGCGGCTTTTTCCGTCTGATAGGATTACTGCTGCTCGCCGGCGGATTTGTCTTCATGGTCTATGACGGAGCGAGGTATGTCGCCGACAATACCCTGCGCTTCACCCGGTTCGGCCAGTTCTGGAACGACGTCAATCAATCGAGCCAGCAGGCCTTCCACGCCTGGGTCGAAAAACTCTCACCCTGGCTATGGAACAACGTGGTGCGCGTCATTCTCGACCAGCCGGTTTTTGCCGTGATGGCCGTGCTCGGCATCCTGCTGATGCTGCTGTTCCGGCCGAGGAAGCCGCTGATCGGCTACTCCCGGGATTAAAGACGGGCGCAGCGGCGGCGGCGTAACAGGGCTGCCGGATTTTGCGTAACGCCCTATATAGAGTGACGGACTGTCACCACGGTCGAGGAGGCTGACCCATGCTCTTCATGCGCAAGACCACCACATTGCCGAACGCCACCGAGGCGCTGCCCGGCCGGGCCGAGCCAATCCCGACCGCGACGCGGCACTTCGTCAACGGCAATCCGCTGAAGCCGCCTTATCCCGCAGGCCTCGAGCAGGCCGTGTTCGGGCTCGGCTGTTTCTGGGGCGCAGAGCGCAAGTTCTGGGAACTCGGCGATGGCATCTATGTCACCGCCGCGGGCTATGCCGGGGGCCACACTGAAAACCCGACCTATGAAGAGGTCTGCTCGGGTCGCACCGGTCACACCGAAGTGGTGCTTGTCGTGTTTGATCCGGCGAAGATCTCCTATGAGCGGCTGCTCAAGACGTTCTGGGAAAGCCACAACCCGACACAGGGCATGCGTCAGGGCAACGACGTCGGCACGCAATATCGCTCGGCGATCTACACGTCGAACGATGCGCAAGCCGCGGCGGCGGCCGCTTCGAAAGCCAACTACCAGAAGGCGCTGGCCGCCAAAGGCCTCGGTACCATCACGACCGAGGTCGCTCCCGCAGGTCCGTTTTATTTTGCCGAGGACTATCACCAGCAATATCTCGCCAAGAATCCGGCCGGCTATTGCGGACTGGGTGGGACCGGCGTGTCGTGCCCGCTTCCGACCGGCGTCACCGCCTGATCAGAAGAAAAAACGATTTGTTAACCATAACTGGTGCAAGACTGAGACTGTCTCTTATGTAGGACGGCTCAGTTGCGGGTCACGCGCGCGCTTTTATTGCCGGTCACGGCTGCCATGGCCGCGCTTGCCCTCGCGGGGTGCCAGACGACCTCCTATCCGGTGGCGTCAGCGCCGCGCAGCGACCTCGACGCCATGGCCTACGGCCAGCCCTCGCCGGCTTATTCGTCCTATCCGGCGTCGTCTTATCAAACAGCGTCGGCCGATTCCGGCGGCGGCGCCATCGCGGCGCTTCGCACGAGCCTCGCGAACTCGCCGCACACCACCTATGCCGAGGCACCGCCTGCCACTTACGCCGCCTATGCGGCCGCACCGGCCGCACCCGCGCATGATGCACCCTATCACCTCGACGCCGGCGACAAGCTGCGCGTCGTCGTCTACGGTCAGGAAGGTCTCACCAATACGTATGCGATCGATGCAGGGGGCGCGATCACCATGCCTTTGATTGGCGCCGTCGCCGCGCGCGGCAAGACGCCGGCGGGCCTTGCCGCCGACATCGCCGCCCGGCTTCGCAATGGCTATATCCGCGAGCCTTCCGTGGCTGTCGAAGTCGAAACCTACCGGCCGTTCTTCATCCTCGGCGAGGTCGCAGCGCCCGGCCAATATCCTTACGTGCCGAACATGAGCGTCGAGAGCGCGGTCGCGATCGCCGGCGGCTTTTCGCCGCGCGCCAGGCGCGACAGCGTCACGCTGACCCATAATGCCGGCCGCACCGTG
>NZ_DASREO010000056.1:0-16203 GCF_035652035.1 Bradyrhizobium sp. | reverse complement strand
ATGACGGCGCGGCTGGCGCGGCCGAAATCACCACAAAGGCCTGCGCCAACGGCCAGTCGTCGGTGATGGAGAGGTCGATCCGCGCCTCCAGGCCGGGCGGTGTCAGCTTTTGCAGCCGCGCCAGTGCCCCGCCCGTCAGCCGCATGGTCGGCCGCCCCCCCGGCAGGTTGATCACCCCCATGTCGCGCCACCAGACGCCGAGGCGGATACCGGTGCCGAGCGCCTTGGAACAGGCCTCCTTGGCGGCGAATCGCTTGGCGTAGGTCGCCACCAGCATCTTCTCGTTCTTGGCCCGGCGCGCCGCCTTGGCGCGCTCCTCGGCGGTGAAGATGCGTTCCAGGAAGCGGTCGCCGTGGCGTTCGATCACCTTGGCGACGCGGCGGATATCGATCAGGTCGGAACCGATGCCGATGATCATGGCCTGGTTGATCCTTTGGCACCGTCGGCCTTGCTCCGTCCCCGGTCCATCGCCGCGCGCATCGCCCTCACCGTCTCGGCCAGGCCGGCGAAGATGGCCTCGCCGATCATGAAATAGCCGATGTTGAGCTCGGCAATCTCGGGGAGCGCGGAAATCGTCTCGGCGGTGGCGTAGTCGAGCCCGTGCCCGGCATGGACCTCGAGCCCGGCCGATCTGGCGAGGCCGACGCCGGCCACGATCCGCTGCCACTCGGCTGCGGCCTTCTCCGCATGGCCGTCGACCACGGCGTCGCACCAGGCGCCCGTGTGCAGTTCCACCACCGGCGCCCGCAGCTTCGCCGCCATCTCGATTTGCCGCGGATCTGCGGCAATAAACAGCGACACCCTGATGCCGACGTCAGTCAGCTTGGCGATAAACGGCGCCAGCGCGTTGTGCTGACCGACCACGTCGAGGCCGCCCTCGGTCGTCAGCTCCTGGCGCCGCTCGGGCACCAAACAGACGGCGTGCGGTTTGGTCGCAAGCGATATTCGCAGCATGTCATCGGTCGCCGCCATCTCGAAGTTCAGCGGCTTTGAGATCTCTGCTTTCAGCCGCGCCATATCGGCATCGCGGATGTGGCGGCGGTCTTCGCGCAGGTGAGCCGTGATGCCGTCAGCGCCGGCTTCGATCGCAAGCAGCGCCGCGCGCACCGGATCGGGCCGCTCGCCGCCGCGCGCATTGCGCAAGGTGGCGACGTGATCGACATTGACGCCAAGGCGCGGCGGAGGAACAGGCATATCGGGACTCGCAGACATAGGGACTAGCCGTTTACGCGCTCGACCTGGGCGACAACGGATTTGGCGCGTAGCTGCGCGATAATAGCGCTGAGGTGCTTGAGGTCATAGACCTCGAGATCGATGGTCAGCTCCGTGAAATCCGGCGAGCGGCGGTGCATGCTGATATTGTCGATATTGCCGTCGTGCTCGGCGATCACGGTTGCGACCTGGGCAAGACTGCCGGGCTCGTTGACATTCTGCACCAGGATGCGCGCCGGAAAGCGCTGCGGCGTGGTGTCGTCGACATCCCAGCGCACGTCCAGCCAGCGTTCGGGCTCCTCCTCGAAATCCTTCAGGGCCGGCGACTGGATCGGATAGATGGTGATGCCCTTGCCCGGCGTGACGATGCCGACGATGCGGTCGCCCGGCACCGCACCGCCGTTCGGGGCGAAATGCACCGGCAGGTCGGAATTGATGCCGCGGATCGGGATCGCCGAGGGGCTGCGGTGCGGATCGGCGGGCGCTTTCAGCGCTGGCCCCTTCTTGGCGCCATAGCGCGCGCCGCGTTCCTCCTTGTAGTCAGGATACATCGCGCGCGCGACGTTGGAGGCCTTCATCTCGCCACGACCAACGGCGGCCATCACGTCGTCGATGGAGTTGCGGGCAAGCCGTGGCAGCGCACCTTTGAGCTTGTCGTCGGCATAGTCGAGCTTGGCGCGCTCGAACAGGCGCTCGACGATTCGCCGGCCAAGGCCTGCGTATTGATCGCGTACAGCGGTGCGGGTGGCACGGCGGATCGCCGCGCGCGCCTTGCCGGTGCGCGCCAGCGCTTCCCAGGCCGAGGGCGGCGCGGATTGCGCTTCCGAGGTCAGGACCTCGACCTCGTCGCCATTCTGCAGTTCGGACGATAGCGGCGAGAACTTGCCGTTGATCTTGCAGCCGACCGCGCTGTTGCCGACATCGGTATGCACGGCATAGGCAAAATCGATGACATTGGCGTGCCGCGGCAGCGCGATCAGCTTTCCCTTGGGGGTGAAGCAGAACACCTGGTCGTGGAACAGCTCGAGCTTGGTATGCTCGAGGAATTCCTCCGGATTGGCGCCCTCGGAGAGGATCGCGATGGTAGACCGCAGCCAGGCGAATGCATTGGATTCGCGCTTCAAGCGCTCGGTCGGCGAGACCGTCCCGTCCTTGTAGAGCACGTGTGCGGCAATACCGAACTCGGCGATGCGGTGCATCTCCTCGGTGCGGATCTGCAGTTCCACGCGCTGGTTGCCAGGACCGATGACGGTAGTGTGGATCGACCGGTAGTCGTTCTGCTTCGGCGTCGAGATGTAGTCCTTGAAGCGGCCGGGCACGACCGGCCAGGTCGTATGCACGATACCGAGCGCACGGTAGCAGGCCTCGATGTCGCTGACGATGACTCGGAACGCAAAGATGTCGGACAGTTGCTCGAAGCCGATCGACTTGCGCTCCATCTTGGTCCAGATCGAGAAGGGCTTCTTGCGTCGTCCGTAGACCTTCGCGGTGAGCCCGTTGCTGCGCAGATTGGTGGTGAGCTGGGTCTCGATTTCGCCGATCAGATTGCGGTTGCGCTCGGCCAGCGCATCGAGGCGCTGCTTGACCACGGCGTGGGCCTCAGGATCAAGGGTACGAAAGGAAAGATCCTCGAGCTCCTCGCGCATCTCCTGCATACCCATGCGGCCAGCGAGCGGGGCGTAGATGTCGAGGGTCTCTTCCGCAATGCGCTTACGCGATTCCGGCGGCACGAATTCCAGCGTGCGCATGTTGTGCAGGCGGTCGGCGAGTTTGACCAGGAGCACGCGGACGTCGTCGGAGATCGCGAGCAGGAGCTTGCGCAGGTTCTCCGCTTGCTTGGCCTCGCGCGAGACGAGTTCCAATCGCTTCAGCTTGGTCAGGCCCTCGACCAGCGCGCCGATCTCGGAGCCGAAGATCTGGTCGATCTCGGCGCGGGTCGCCTCGGTATCCTCGATGGTGTCGTGCAGCAACGCCGCCACAATGGTGGCGTCGTCGAGCTTCAGGTCGGTGAGAATGGCGGCCACTTCGAGCGGGTGGGAGAAATAGGGGTCCCCGGAGGCGCGGGTCTGGGAGCCATGCGCCTTCATGGCATAGACGTAGGCGCGGTTGAGCAGGTCCTCGTTGGTGTCGGGGTTATAGGAACGGACGCGTTCGACTAGGTCATATTGCCGCATCATCCGCACGCGCGACGCCTTGGGCGTCTTCACGGGCGAGGTCGGGACGACCGCAACCTGTTCGGTCGCAGCCTGCATCTGGGGTGGGCTCTGGCGCCGATACGCCATCGACAAAGTGCCTCTCAACCTGTTCGCCGGACCCAGCGAAAGCGGTCCCAGCGCGTCTTTCGCTCCCAGTGTAACGCCGATCAGGCCGCCCGCCGATCAAATCGGGGACAGAGCAGGTTGCGGATGTCCGGGAGCCGCGAAGGGTCTATGGTAACCACGAAAAGGTCAACAAAAGCAAAGGCCCGGATGCGGGTCCGGGCCTTCTTTCGTATTCTTTTGCGCCCGCTTTTGGCGCTCGGTCGGCTGTAACGAGCCGAAACAAAACAGGCCTTGCCTATTCGTCCTCTTCCGGCTGTTCTTCCGGCGGGGCCAGGCCCTCGAGACCTTTGAGGAGTTCTTCTTCGGTCATGCGTTCGACCGCCACCTCGGTATCGTCGGCATCGACGCTGGCGCCGGCCGAACCGATCAACGGGACCGTATCCGGCTCCGGCTCGTCCACTTCCACGAATTTCTGCAGGGAATGCACGAGTTCCTCGCGCAAATCTTCCGGCGAAATGGTAGCGTCCGCGATCTCGCGCAGGGACACCACAGGATTCTTGTCGTTATCGCGATCAACTGTTAGTTGTGAGCCGGAGGAGATCATGCGGGCTCGGTGGGCGGCCAGCAGGACCAGGTCGAACCGGTTGTCCACCTTGTCAATGCAATCTTCTACGGTGACGCGCGCCATGGCCTGTCGCTCCGTTCTTTGAGGGTTCAAAATGCGGATTTTGTGGGCTAGTTATAGAGGCTGGTGCCAGTTCGCAAGACAAATTTGTGATTTGGCCCCTCCCTTGGCGTTTGCTAACCCCCTATCTAAACACGCGAAACGGACCGTCCGAAGCTCGCAACCGGCGGTTTTGGACAAGAAAACGCTTCATTGCGTCGTCATAACCATACCTTTATTGCCCCAACCCCACCAGAAGTGCGGTAGGATTATAGGAATCACCCGCCGGTTGTCGGCAGTATAAGATTTGGCAGGATGGGTCTCAGCGGTACGAAAGTCTCGGCAGTTCACAATCTTGGCAGTGCTTTGAATTGCGCGGTTGCTGCCACCGCGCCAAAAATGGATACCAACTCAAGCGAGTAACCCACTGATGTCATCTTCTACCAACAAGATCGCGCTCTTTATCGATGGCGCCAATCTTTACGCGACGGCCAAGACGCTCGGCTTCGACATTGATTACAAGCGCCTGCTCAAGGAATTCCAGGGCCGCGGCAATCTGGTGCGTGCGTTCTACTACACGGCGATCATCGAAGATCAGGAATATTCCTCGATCCGCCCGCTGATCGATTGGCTGGATTACAATGGCTACACCGTCGTCACCAAGGCGACGAAGGAGTTCATCGACGCCTCGGGCCGCCGCAAGGTCAAGGGCAACATGGACATCGAGCTTGCAGTCGATGCCATGGAACTCGCCGAGCATATCGACCAGATGGTGCTGTTCTCCGGCGACGGCGACTTCCGTTCGCTGGTGGAAGCCGTGCAGCGCCGCGGCGTGCGGGTGACGGTGATCTCGACCATTTCGAGCCAGCCGCCGATGATCGCCGACGAACTGCGTCGTCAGGCCGACGTCTTTACCGATCTCGTGGAGCTGCAGTCGAAGCTCGGCCGCGATCCGTCCGAGCGTCCGGCGCCGCGCGAGCCACGCCATCACGCGCCGCAATTCCTGCAGCGCGCGACGACCGTGGCGCCCCGAGGCGGTGCCGATGAAGACTTCGACGATTGAGAAGCGATCGGCAGACGGCAAGGTAACCGCTCAAGTCAACGGTCAAGTCCCGCCTGCCACGCTGCTCGCGACCGAGCCTGATCGCAACTGCCCGCTCTGCCCGCGGCTCGCCGAGTTCCGCGCGCAGGCACGGGCGAAGGAACCAAGCTGGTTCAACGCGCCGGTGTCGTCTTTCGGTGATCCGAATGCGCGCGTTCTGATCGTCGGGCTGGCGCCGGGGCTGCAGGGCGCCAACCGCACGGGACGGCCCTTCACCGGTGACTATGCCGGTGATCTTCTCTACGCGACGCTGTTGGCGTACGGGTTTGCGCGCGGCCATTACGAGGCGCGGCCGGACGACGGACTTGCGCTGGTGGATTGTCTGATCAGCAATGCGGTGCGCTGCGTGCCCCCGCAGAACAAGCCGCTGCCGGCCGAGATCAATACCTGCCGCAGCTTTTTGAGCCTGACCATCGAGGCCCTGCCCCGGGTGCGCGCGATCGTGGCGCTCGGCCGCATCGCGCATGAGACGGTCGCGAAGGCGCTGGGCGTGCGCGGCTCGACCGTGCCGTTCGCGCATGGCGCCGTCCACCAGGCCGGCCGCTTCAGGCTGTACGACAGCTATCACTGCTCGCGCTACAACACGAACACGGGCGTGCTGACACCCGAGATGTTCCGCAGCGTGTTTGCAAAGCTGAAGGCGGATCTGGATTAGGCGGAACGGAAGCTGCTTCCTTCACTTCTTCCCACTGGGAAGAGGTGAAGAGACATCTCGCGTCAAACCGGATTCTCCTTCAGCCAGGCGAGCACCTCGGACGCATTCTGGTCCGGCGGAAAAACCGGATAGAACACGTGGGTGATGCGCCCGTCGTCGACGACCAGCGTCAGCCGTTTGATGAGCGTGAGCCCCGCGACGTCCATGGTCGGCAGCCGCAGCGCGCGCGCCAGCTCGAGCTTCTCGTCGGAGAGCACCGGAAACGGCAGATGCAGCCGCGAAGCCATCTCGGTCTGGTAGACATTGTCCTGCGTCGAGAGGCCGAACACATGCGAAGCGCCAGCGGCCTTGAGATCGGCGAACAGATCGCGGAAGGCGCAGGTCTGCGGCGTGCAGCCGCGCGCGCCCGGAATCATGTCCCAGTCATCGACCAGCGCGATCTTTCCGGGCTCGCCGGTGCGGGGATAGGCGAACACGACAATGCGGCCGGGAAGCGTTGACAGCGTCACCATGGTGTCGTCGGTCGCACGGAGCGAAATCGGCGGTATGGTCATGCCCACCAGATGCGCGGTGGCGCCGTCATCGACGGGCGCCGGAATCTTGCTCCAATCGACCTCGTTGAGATTTCGCTGGTTCATCGCGTCGCTTCCTCCACGACCTTGTCTTTTCCGGTTCACGCCCGAGATAGGCACCGCCGGAAGAAATGCCAGCAGGACTATCCCCTCGCCCGCATCAGGCGGCCCTTTTCCCGGCTCCAGTCGCGCTTCTTCACGGTCTCGCGCTTGTCGTGCAGTTTCTTGCCTTTGGCGAGCGCGAGCTGGAGCTTGGCGCGGCCACGCTCGTTGAAGTAAAGCTTGAGCGGGATCAGCGTCATGCCTTCGCGGTCCACCGCGCCGATCAGCTTGTTGATCTGCTTTCGATGCAACAAGAGCTTGCGCGGCCGCTTCGGCAGGTGGTTGAAGCGGTTGGCCTGCAGATATTCCGGAATATTGGCGTTGATCAGCCAGATCTCGCCGTCCCGTGCATCCGCATAGGATTCGGCGATGGTGCTCTTGCCGGAGCGGATGGACTTCACCTCGGTGCCGGTCAGCGCAAGGCCTGCCTCCACCGTGTCCTCGATTGCGTAGTTGAACCGCGCTTTCCGGTTTTCTGCGACGACCTTGATCGCGCGCTCGTTCTTGTCGGCCACGTCACGCCTTCTTCAGGAGATCGCGAATTTCGGTCAGAAGCTCGACCTCAGGCGTCGGCTTCGCCGGCGTGGGAGCCGCTGCTTCACGTCGCCTCAACTGGTTCATGACACGCACCACCAGGAACATTGCAACCGCGACAATGAAGAAGTTAATTATGAGCGTCAGGAACTCTCCCCAAGCCAACACCGCACCTTGCTTTTTTGCATCCGCAAGACTGGTGACGTTGGGGTCTATCTTGCTGGAGAGCCGGATGAAGTAGTTCGAAAAGTCGAGCCCGCCAGTGCCGGCGCTAATGATCGGCATGATGATGTCGCCAACCAGCGAGTTGACGATGGCGCCGAAGGCCGCGCCGATAATGAGGCCAACCGCGAGGTCGACCACATTGCCCTTCATGGCAAACTCTCGGAATTCCTTCAGCATTCCCATGTCCCCATCCTACAGTTCGACGCCAACAGCAATGCAATGAACGCTCAGTTGATCAAGCCGGCATGCACCATGGCGCTGCGCACGGCGACACGGGTCGGCTCGCTCACGGGCACCATTGGCAGGCGCAGCTTCTCCTCGATCTTGCCGAGCAGCGACAGCGCATATTTTATCGGCGCCGGATTGCTTTCGATGAACAGGTTCATGTGCAGCGGCATCAGCTTGTCGTGCAGCTTCAGGCAGGTGGCGTGATCGCCACGCTGCCACGCGGCGTGGAACTCGGAGCACAGCCGCGGCGCGACGTTCGAGGTGACCGAGATGCAGCCATGGCCGCCATGGGCCATGTAGCCGAGCACGGTGGCGTCCTCGCCGGAGAGCTGGTTGAACTCCTCGCCCATCGCCGCGCGCTGCTGCGACACCCGCACCATGCTCGCCGTCGCATCCTTGACGCCGGCGATGTTCTTCAGTTCGAACAGCCGCTTCATGGTGTCGACGGACATGTCGATCACCGAGCGCGGCGGGATGTTGTAGATGATGATCGGAATGCCGATCGCATCGTTGATCGCCTTGAAGTGCTGGTACAGACCTTCCTGGGTTGGCTTGTTATAGTAGGGCGTCACCACCAGCACGGCGTCGGCGCCGGCCTTCTCGGCATGCTCGGCGAGTTCGATGGCCTCCTTGGTCGAGTTGGAGCCCGCGCCCGCGATCACGGGTACGCGGCCCTTGGCTTCGGCGATGCACCACTCCACCACACGCTTGTGCTCATCATGGCTCAAGGTCGGGCTCTCGCCGGTCGTGCCGACCGGCACCAGGCCATGGGTGCCCTCGGTGATCTGCCAGTCGACCAGGGCGCGAAACGCCGCCTCGTCCAGGGAGCCATTCTTGAAGGGTGTCACGAGGGCCGTGAAGGAACCCCGGAATTTTGTCTTGGCTGCCATGGAACTCCCTCCGAAAACACCGGTCGAAAACACCGCCCTAAGCCCGCTCAACCGTGTGAAAACCTTCATATCGGGTCTGCTCGCCGGGCGAAAGGCCCCGGGCCGGCCAGCTGCCCGATCTTCACCGTAACGCGACCGGTCATCCGCGCCGCGATTTCGCCGCGGTGCGGGAGCAAAAAAGCCGCGGCCGGTGACGCGTTTACTGTTCTTTTCCGAAATATTCAGTCAATTGCAGCTAGCCCTTGAGGCGACCATACGATTCGCCGCGAAGGAATGCCGTGACCCCTTCACCATTCACAGCCGCACTTCGGTCGACCGCCCGCTTCGCGCTCTCCGCGGCGCTGGCGGGCGCACTGACCGTCTCGGTCGCCATGACGGCCTTTGCCGCAAACGAGCTGATCAGCCACAAGGTTCCTCTGCCGAAGCCGCGGCCGATCGCGCGCAATGTGGTGCCAAGAACGATCCCGTCCGCTGCACCGATCAACATCACTCCCTCGGCCACGGCAGCAGAGACTGCTGCTGCGCCGAGAATGACCGCCAGCATCGCCTCGGCCACGCCGATGGCGCCGGCCCCGCGGCTGCGTCCAGGCCTGCCGGCAACGCCGCCGCGCAAACCGGTTACGCCTGCCGCAGTCGCCGCGACCTCGTCGACCTCGCAAACCGATAAGGGCGCGCTGGAGAACGTGATCGAGCTCGTCCGTCGGCACAACCCGGGCGAGGCCACCCAGGCCGAGGCCTCAATCTCAGATCCCGTCGCGCGCAAGCTCGCCGAATGGATCATCCTGCGCTCTGACGACAATGGCGCCAGCGTGGAGCGCTATCGCGCCTTCCTCGAGGCCAATCCGAGCTGGCCCTCGCAGAGCTACCTGCGTCGGCGGCTGGAAGCGGCGATGTGGGACGACAAGCGCGAGGACTCCGTCGTCTGGTCCTGGTTCGAGAACGAATCGCCGCTCTCCGCCAAGGGCCGCCTTGCGCTGGCCAAAGCCATGCTGGCGCGCGGCGATCGCGCCAATGCCGAGCGGCTGGTGCGCGAGGCCTGGCGCAATGACGGCATGAGCGAGGACACCGAGAGTGCTGCGCTCGATATGTTCGGTGCGCTGCTCTCGGCTGCCGATCACAAGGCGCGCATGGACACGCTGCTTTACAGCAGCGAGCAGCAGGCCGGCGGCATGCGCGAGGCGAAGCGGCTCGGCGCAGGCTATGTCGCGCTCGCCAGAGCCCGGATCGCAGCGAGCGGAAAATCCTCCAATCTGCGCGCGCTGCTGGAAGCCGTGCCGTACGAGCTGCACGGCGATGTCGGCTATCTCTTTGCAAAAATCCAGCTGCTGCGGCGGGAGGAAAAGTTCGGCGAGGCGGCGCAGCTGATGATGAGCGCGCCGCGCGATCCGGCCCGCCTCTACAATGTCGACGAATGGTGGATCGAGCGGCGGCTGCTCGCGCGCAAGATGATCGATGCCGGCGAGAACCGCACCGCGTACCTGATCGCGCGTGATTCCGCGCTTCCGAACCGCGACATCTACAAGACCGAGCAGGAGTTCACCGCCGGCTGGATTGCGCTGCGCTTCCTCAACGATCCCACCCTCGCCGCCCAGCATTTCGCCCGCATCGGCATCGGCAGTTCAAATCCAACCACGCTGGCGCGCGCCGGCTACTGGCAGGGTCGCGCGGCGGAAGCTGCCGGCCGCGTGCAGGAGGCCCGTGCGGCTTACGAAGCCGCCGCCGAGCAATCGACCAGCTACTACGGCCAGCTCGCCCGCGCCAAGCTCGGCCTGCCGCAGCTGGGCCTCCGGCCCGCTCCGCACAGCCGTGCCGCCGAGCGGCTGGAGATCGTGCGCGCCCTGCAACTGCTCTATGAGCTCGACGAGCGCGAGATCACTGTACCGATTTTGGCCGACGAAGGCGAAAACGGCGATCCGGAGGCCCTGGTCGGGCTTGCCGAGGTCGCCGAGCACTATGGCGATGCGCGCGGCATGTTGCTGGTCGGCAAGGCCGCGCTCAACCGCGGCCTGCCGTTCGACCACTACGCCTATCCGCTGAACGGCATTCCGCAATACCGCGCCATCGGACCCGAGGTCGAGCACAGCGTGATCTTTGCGATTGCCCGGCAGGAAAGCGCCTTCAACCCGGCGGTGGTGTCGCCGGCCCAGGCCTATGGCCTGATGCAGGTGACACCGGATGCCGGCGAATATGTCTGCAAGCGCGCCGGCGTCTCCTTTGACGTCAGGCGGATGAAGAGCGATGCCGTCTACAACACGGCGCTCGGCGCCGCCGAGCTCGGCGGGCTCATGGAGGATTATCGCGGCTCCTATATCATGACCTTCGCCGCCTATAATGCGGGTCGCGGCAGCCTCAAGAAATGGATCGAGCGCTACGGCGATCCGCGTGATCCTAAGGTGGACGCGGTCGACTGGGTCGAGTTGATCCCCTTCTCCGAGACGCGCAACTATGTGCAGCGGGTGATGGAAAACCTGCAGGTCTACCGCGCCCGTTTCGGAGGGGGCATGCATCTGCAGATCGAGGCCGATCTGCATCGCGGCGCGGTCGAATAGGTCCCTCAAGCGGACAGGTCGATCGATGCGCCTGCAGCGTGAGCGCCGCCGGTGGCACACCTCACCGCTGCGTGGTCAGTAGGGCTTTGGCCCGCAGCCAGAAACGGATATCGGCCCCCCATGACTCGTCGCACGTTACTCGTCGCACGTTCCAAAGTGCCAAATATCGAAAACAACCCCATGCAAAGTAACTGACCGCGATCGGCGTTCGGGACAGCTTGACGCGTCGGGCAAATCAGGAGCACCGTTGCATTATTCCGAAATGCTGCACGCCATAGCGTCCGCCTTGCTGCGTTCCGCAACGGCTCCCGTACCAGTTTAGATCGAGAGTCAGAACATGCGTTTTCGCTTTGGTCCTTCTCCGCTTGTGCCGTTTGAGAATTCCCGGGCTTAAACTCAGCTAGGAGTTCACGGTGGCCCTCTGCCGAAAGCATCATCAAGCGCTGCATTGCCGTGGTATGCTTGGTAGAAGGAACGCGGGACCTTTGCCGTGGATCGATCCGGCCGTTTTATTCGGGCAAGTGGTGATTGTATGCCTATCCTGATTCGACTGATCCTCTTCATTGTTGCGCTTGGATCTTTTGCCGTGCCCCCCGCACAAGCTCAGATTTTTGATCCCAACTATCCTGTCTGCATCCACATCTACGGGGAGCTCTTGGGCGAGCGCATGGACTGCATCTTCAAGTCATTGGAACAGTGTGCAATGACCGCCTCAGGCCTGCCAGCGATCTGCCTGGTCAATCCAACTTACAAGGCCAATCATGCCGATGGCAGCACCAGCGGGCCAAGAAGAAGCGGGCCAGGAAGAAAAGCCACCGCCACTCATCGACTCGCCCGACGCGACCATCGTTCGCATCCCGAGTAGTCGACCGTTCGATCCTCCCCGCATCCCGGAAGGTACACGAGTCGAATCCAAAGACGACATCGAGAAGTTATGGGCCCCGTCAGATCATGGCGCCCCCAAGGCTTGGCTGCGCAACGCCGCTGGCTACTTGCTTTCCAAACACACATGGCGCATGTGAGGAAAAATCTCCGTCCCGCCGATGGGAGCGGGATCACTTGGAATGAATGCAATGCGCGCTCTCGTGGCTTTAGCACTCCTGATCGCACTGGGTGCCCTTGCTGATCCCGCAACGGCGCAACACCGGCGCCACCACTACCATTTCAGATATCCTGGGATAGCCGGAGCACCAATGGACCTCTATTGCTTACAGGGTCGAAGCTGGGGCTACCCCGGCAACTGTCAGTTCTCAACCTACGCCCAATGCATGGCAACCGCGTCTGGAACAGACAGTTTCTGCGGCGAGAATCCGCAATACCTGTTTGCAGAGCAACGTCGAGGCTACTGGCAGCCGCGTTGAAGGCGCTCGCGCCACGCGCTTGGCCAAACGGTGGCGTCCACCGTCACGACTTGCGGCACTTCGCGATACAAAAACCCAACGTCAGGTGAAGGGTTGTCCGGAATCGGTGTCCACATCGCTCAGATGCTCTGACCGGGTCGCGCAGAGCACAATTCAACAATGAGAAACCCCGGCAGTCGCCTGCCGGGGTTTGTGAGATCCTCCGTCGGGAGGACTCGGTCAGAAGTTGCGCTGAACGCGCGTCAGAAGCGTGACGTTGTCCTGATTCCTGAACTGGTAAACCGCTGCCGGCTTGCCGACCGTCGCACTCGCGGCGTCGAACGTGCCGGTCATGTTCTGGTTGATGTGGCTCCAGGTCACATCGGCCGAGAAGGTCAGGTTCTTGACAGGAGTCCAGCGGGTGATGAAGCCAAGCTGGCTGACGCTGTAGTTCGGATTGCAGTTCGTGATCGTGCCGGCCGCGACCGCGGCCGAGAGGCCGACAGCGGGGAGACCCAAGGACTTGCTGTCGCACACGAGGGCCGTGGCCGTGCCGCCGTAATGGACGGAGGCGAACGCACCGTACAAGCTGGAGCTCCAGTACGGATCCCAGTTGTGGTTGAACGCACCGCGCAGACCCCAGGTCTGGATCAGCTGCTGCTGAGTTCCTGCTGCGAACACCGTGTCGGGAGCTGCCGCCAACGCGACGCTCTGATAGGCTCCAGCCAGGTTTGTGCTGCCATACAAGGCGACCGCACCGTACTGCGAAGCCAGATCCTGGATGTTGTAACGGGTCGCACCGTCGGTATACACGCCTGACACGTTGATGGTGTCACCGGGGCCGGTCGGAATGTTCTTGACGGTCAGGCCCGCCTGAACCGCAAAGCCCCACTTGTCGGCGGGATGGCCGGTGACCTCGGTCGCGCCGTAATACGCGGCGTGGTTGTCATGCGCTGCGGCCGAAAACTTGAACATACCCCAAGCCTGATCCACCGTGACCGTGCCGATGATGTCGGGAGCCGCGGTACCACCATAGTCGCTGGTGCCAAAGGCGCCGCCGGCACTCAGGTTGTTCACGCCCGCCTGGTAATAGGCGGTCGGATCCTGCAACGAGATCGCGGCCCTGATGCCGTTGCCGAACTCGGCGGTATAGGTCAACTGATTGACGCCAGTGACGTCGCCGCCGCCGCCGACGAGACCGTCGAAGTTGTTGCCCGGATAGTTGGTCCAGGGCATGCTGAATTCCGAGATCGCCTTGCCGACGGTGAACCCGGCGAACTGGACGAACGCGTAGTAGACACCGAGGGTGCCGCCTGCGACTGCGCCTGCATTGGCGTTGTTCGGCGCCGACGCCGTGCCAATCGGCGAGTAAACCGTCGATCCGGCGGTTGCGCCGGGTGCGTAGCTGTCCGTCGTCCAGTTCAGCGTGAACTCGGCGAAGGTACGAACCACGCCGTATTCGGTCGCGGTGCGGGTATCGACGCTCAGGTCTTGACGAGCACGAGTGGTGAAATAGTTCGTGAACCGATTCCGCGCGCCACCTGCGCCCGCGACGTTGCCGGTAGCATCTGTATTGCCGTTGAAGACAACGTCGGCGCGCAGATAACCGCCGAGCTTGATGCAGGTATCGGTGCCCGGGATGTACCAGAATCCGGCACCATACAGGGAGCAAACCTTCACGTACTCGACCGCTTTGGCCTTGACGGGAAGGTCGGCTGCCTGTGCCCCGCTCATGACGACGAGACCCGCCGCCGAGCCGAGCATCAGCCTCTTACCCAACTTCATGTTTAACCTCCAAGTTACTCTACCAGGGGAGGTCCGGAATCTGCTGGTGAACACACCCAGATTGGCCCCTTAGTCCCCGCGAACCCGCGCCCAAGCGGTATCGAATCCTGCAAATCAACCTAGGATTGCAGGCCACGAAGCCAAGAACACGAGACGACGTCGGGATGCCGCTCTCCCTGCGCCTTGAGGGGCAGTTCACCTGAGGATGTTGGCGAAACAGCCTCCGCATTTTGGCGAGCACATGAGTACGGTTCCGGATGTCTGCCACATTCCATTTTTCAAATGAGTGTTGCACAAGCAGCACAAAAAACCGCAGCCAGGACGCCGAGCCGGCACGGTATTGCACGAAAATTGCTTCGCTTGCGCCCCAAAGGGTCCGGGGGAGCCTCCGCCTGGCTCCGCCTCGACGAGCCGCGATGGCTCGGGATAGCTGGATGACCCAGCACAAAAGCAAAACCCCCGGCAGTTGCCTGCCGGGGGCTTGTTGAGATCCTCCGTCAGGAGGCCTCGATCAGAAGTTACGCTGAACGCGGGTCAGGAGCGTGACGTTGTCCTGATTGTGGAAGTCGTACACCGCTGCCGGCTTCCCGAGCGTTGCGCTCGCGGCGCTGATCGTCCCGGCCATCTTCTGGTCGATATGGCTCCAGGTCACGTCCGCCGAGAAGGTCAGGTTCTTGACAGGGGTCCAGCGGGTGATGAAGCCGAGTTGCCCGATGTCGTAGTTCGGATTGCAGCTCGTGATCGTGCCGCCAGCCGCAGCCAAGGCCGAGAGGCCAAGAGCGGGAAGGCCCAGCGACGTGCTGTTGCAGATGAGGGCCGACGCCGTGCTGCCGTAATGAACGGAGGCGAACGCACCGTACAAGCTGGAGCTCCAGTAGGGATCCCAGTTGTGGTTGAACGCACCGCGCATACCCCAGGTCTGGATCGTCTGCTGCGAAGTGCCCGCAGCGAACACCGTGTCAGGAGCAATCCCGAACGCGACGCTCTGGTAGCCTCCGGGGATGTGCGAGCTGCCATAGATGGTGGCAGCGCTGTACTGGGAAGCCAGATCCTGGAGGTTGAAGCGGGTCGCACCATCGGTGTACACGCCCGACACGTTGATCGTGTCACCGGGGCCAGTCGGGACGTTCTTGATGGTCAAGCCCGCCTGAACCGCAAAGCCCCACTTGTCGGAGGGATGTCCGGTGACTTCGGTCGCGCCGTAATAGGCGGCGTGATTGTCATGCGCTGCGGCCGAAAACTTGAACAGGCCCCAGGCCTGGTCCACCTGGACCGTGCCGATGATGTCGGGAGCCGCAGTACCAGCGTAGTTGCTGGTGCCGAAGGGGCCGCCGGCGCTCATGTTGTTGACACCCGCCTGATAGTAGGCGGTCGGATCCTGCAGCGAGAATGCCGCACTGACGCCGTTGCCGAACTGAGCGGTATAGGTCAACTGATCGACACCAGTGATGTCGCCACCGCCGCCGACGAGACCGTCGAAGTTGTTGCCCGGGTAGCTGGCCCAGGGCATGCTGAACTCCGAGACCGCCTTACCGAGGGTGAACCCGGCGAACTGGATGTAGGCGTAGTAGACACCGAGGGTACCGCCTGCGACTGCGCCGGCGTTAGCATTGTTCGGCGCCGACGCCGGTGAAACGGTCGCGCCACCGCCAATTGCCGAGTAGACGCTCGAACCAGCAGCCGCGGCGTTCGGGTTGGCCGAGTAGCTGTCCGTCGTCCAGTTGAGCGTGAATTCGGCGAAGGTACGAACCACGCCGTATTCGGTCGCGGTGCGTGTATCGACGCTCAGGTCTTGACGAGCGCGAGTCATCATATAGTTCGTGTACCGATTCCGCGCGCCACCTTGAGCCGCGAAATTGCCGGTATCATCCGAGTTAGTGTTAAAGAGGACGTCGGCGCGCAGATAACCGCCAAGCTTGATGCACGTATCGGTGCCCGGGATATACCAGAATCCGGCACCATACAGGGAGCAAACCTTCACGTATTCGACCGCTTTGGCCTTGACGGGAAGGTCGGCTGCCTGTGCCCCGCTCATGACGACGAGACCCGCCGCTGAGCCGAGCATAAGGCTCTTAACCAACTTC
>NZ_DASREO010000055.1:0-16689 GCF_035652035.1 Bradyrhizobium sp. | reverse complement strand
GTTCTACTACGCGGCCAATGCGAGCGGGCGGCTCATGGGCACGCTGCTTTCGGGCCTCCTGTATCAGCTCGGCGGCATGACAGGATGCCTTGTCGGCTCGGCCGTCATGTTGGCGCTGTGCTGGCTCATCACACTGCTGCTGCCGGCCTCTGCCAACGCTTCCGTTGTGGCCAATCAGCCGGCTTGACGGGTGCTCATGGAAACACGTCGAGCGATCGTCTGGCGGTTCACGTTGGGACCGCAAAGCCACTGACCGGCGTCGGCCTGGTGTGAAGATCTCCCGCCTCGTTTCGCCTTCGGCTAACCTGCCCGCGGTCTACGGACGAACCCTAGACGTCATCCTGCAAGGTGAAGACGGTGATCACGACCGAGCGCCTATATCCCATCCGCCGCCCTCTGGCGGCAGCGTTTGCCGGTGCTGCCGTGGCGATCCTGGGCGGCCTAATCGGCCTCGGCGGTGCTGAGTTCCGCCTTCCCATCCTGATCGGCATTTTCGCGCTTTTTCCGCACCGAGCGGTGCGCACCAATCTCCTGATCAGTCTCGCAACCCTCGGTATGTCCGCCGTTGCGCGCCTGAGTTTCGTGCACACTACCAGCGTTGCCGATTTCCAGGTTGAGATCGCAGGCATGCTACTAGGCGGCATTGTTGCCGCCTGGCTGGGTGCGGGCTATCTGCGCAGCATTCCAAAAGCGCGCATGATGGCTGTGATCGCGGTGTTGCTATTGGTCACCGCCGTCCTTCTTGTCGCCGAAACCTTGATGCACGGTACGGTGTGGTCGCTTCTGGCCGCCGATTCTGCATGGCGCCCTCATGTTGCAATCGCGTCTGGGTTGGTCGTGGGCGCTATCTCCAGCCTACTGGGCGTTGCCGGCGGCGAGTTCATCATTCCTATTCTGATGCTCATCTTCGGCGCCGACATACGGACAGCGGGTACGGCAAGCGTGCTCATCAGCATTCCGGTGGTGCTGACGGGCGTAGCCCGCCATTGGCTCACGGGCCACTACCGCTCGCAGTCGCTGCTGGTCTATCTGGTACTGCCGATGGCCATCGGCTCAGCTGTTGGGGCCATGCTCGGTGGCTACCTAGCCGCATGGGCACCCACCGATGCCCTACGCCTCGTTCTGGCGGCAATATTGGCGATATCCGCACTCAAGCTCTGGCGGAAGCAGGACGACACTGCCGTCAAGCCGGAATGAAGCGTAAAGGATCATGAGCACCCGCAGCCCTTGGCTCCGGCGGCCTTCGCCTCTGCATCCTGCTTGCAGCAGGCATCGACCTCGACCGGAGCCGGCCCGCCACAACATCCCTCTGCTTCTGCTCCATTTGTAAGGGGGCGGCTGCATACCCCGGTTTCGGGCAGAACCAGTTCGACGCGCTCTGCCGCTTCCTTATCGCCGACGATGTCGGCGATGATCGAGCGCACCTGCTCATACCCGGTCATCATGAGAAACGTGGGTGCGCGACCATACGATTTCATGCCGGCGAAGTAGAAGCCGGGCTCAGGCTGCGCCAGCTCGCGCGCACCATGTGGCCGCACCGTGCCGCAGCTGTGCTCGTTGGGGTCGATCAGCGGTGCCAGCATGAAAGGGCACTCGAGCGCCGGATCGAGTGAGATGCGTAGCTCACGCAGGAAGGACAAATCGGGCCGGAAACCGGTCGACACGATCAGCTCTTCAACTTCGACGTGACGGCCGCAACAGGCCGATCCTGCGCCCAACCGAAGTCCTGTGCCAGTCGCCGTAATATGGGTCAGGCGGAAGCCGGTCTCGACGCGCACGCCGCCCGAAGCGATCAACTGTCGGAACACCCTGCCGAGCTCACCGCGGGCCGCGAGCTTGTCGTTGGCGCCGCCACCGAATGACTTTTCGGGGCTATCGCTCCGCAGGAGCCAGACAATCTGCGTCAACGGCTCGGCCTCTTTCAGCTTCGCCAGGTCGAGAATGGTGCCGACAGCAGAATGCCCTGCGCCAAGCACGGCCACTACCTTTCCCGCGTAGCGGTAGCGCTGGCCACCCAGCACGTCCGGCATGCCGTAAGCGATCAGGCTCGCGTGCTCCATCTCGCCTATTGCCGCAAGGCCGTTGCTGCCAGCGGGATTGGGCGTGCGCCACGTTCCCGACGCGTCAATCACGGCATCGGCACGTACAGTCTGAGGGCCTTTGCCGTTCTGATAGCGCACTTCGAACGGAGCGCGTTCACGACCGTCGGTCTTGACCTTGTCGAACCCGATCCGCCCCACGGAAACAGCGCGGGCATTGGTGCGAATGTGCTTGCTGAGAGGCGTGCGCGTCGCCAGCGGTTCCAGGTAATGCTCCACCAGCTCCGCGCCGGTCGGATAGTGATCGGGGTCCGGCGCGTTCCACCCCTCCTGTCGCAGCAACCGTTCAGCCGCCTTGTCGACATTGTAGGTCCACGGCGAGAACATGCGCACATGCGACCACTCGCGCACGGCCTGCCCCACCTGGTTGCCCGCCTCCAGGATGATCGGCGTGAGATCGCGCTCCAGCGCATGCGCAGCAGCAGCGAGACCGACTGGTCCTCCGCCGATGATTGCGATGGTCTTCTGGGGGCTCGACATTACATCTATCCTTCTGGGTTTATAGAAATAGCACGCAAATTGACTAAGCGGCGGTGTCGGTCTGCTGGCGCAGCGAGTTGCAGTCCGCCTCCGTGCAGCACTCCGCCACCAGAAACTCGACCAGACTGCGCATGACCGGATAGTTCGCACGGCAAATCAGAGTTGTGGCGTCGCGCTCCTGGCTGACGAGCCCGACGATGATGAGCGTCTTCAAGTGATGGGAAAGCGTCGAACCAGGGATCGACAGCCGGCTCTGCAGCTTCCCAACCGGCAGCCCCGGATCACCCGCACGCACCAGCATGCGGTATATCTTGAGCCGCGTCGGATTACCGAGGGCCTCGAGACGCTGTGCCGCTTCACCGATCTTCATGCGCATCTCACTATCATTGTGTGGATGTGGCGTCAATGGTATTTCTAGCACGATAGAAATATGATATTGGAACAAACCCTTCGTTGGAATACCCCAGTCATGCCAGCCCGTGTTGCGACATTTGCGCGAACGCCCGCCAAGTTGGTTGGCCTGGTCTGCGCTGCGCAGGTGCTTGTGCAAATTGGTGCATTCTTCTGGCCAGCGCTCCTGCCGAGCATGATGCCGCTCTGGCAGCTTTCCAACAGCGAGGCAGGCTGGATCACGGCGAGCTTCTATGGCGCCTACATGATTTCGGTGCCGGTGCTCGTCACGCTGACCGACCGCGTTGACCCGAAACGCGTTTACCTCTTCGGCGTTGGCGCGACCATAGCCGGACACTTGCTGTTCGGCCTTCTGGCGGAAGGTTTCTGGTCGGCCCTCGCCCTGCGCGCGCTCACGGGCATGGGCTGGGCCGGAACATATATGACCGGTCTCAAGCTGCTGGCCGATCGCGTTGATGCCAAGATGATGTCGCGAGCCACCGCAGGCCACGCGGCCAGCATCGGCATCTCCGGGGCGCTCTCGTTTGCATGCGGCGATCTCATCGCCGCTGCCGCCGGCTGGCCCGCGGCTTTTCTCGCCGCAGGCATCAGCGCAACTGTGGCGTGGCTCATGGTCGCGCTGATCGTTCCCCCTCAGTTGAAGCCTCCCGCGCCTGCGAAGGACGGACAAGGGCTCTATGACTTTCGACCGGTGTTTCGCAACAGCTCGGCCATGGCCTACGCCATCGCTTACTGCATACACACGCTGGAGATGAGCGCGCTGCGCGGTTGGGGCGTAGCATTCCTTGGCTACGTCGCGGTGACGACGGGAACAAGCGCAGCGTCCATCCTGTCGCCTGCCATCATTGCCACTGGTTTGGGCCTCATTGGCACGTTTGCGAGCGTTGCTGGCAACGAGGCCGCCATTCGCTTCGGCCGTAAACGCCTCGTGATGTCCGCCATGCTGGCATCGATCCTGATCGGTGGGATCATCGGCTTTGTCGGCCCCATGTCCTATGCCATCGCAGCAGTGCTCATCACGCTCTACGGCATCGTCATCTGGCTCGATTCCTCTTCGCTTACCGCGGGAACGGCCGGTACTGCCGAACCGTCGCGGCGCGGCGCCACGCTGGCCGTGCATTCCATGCTCGGTTACGCGGGTGGCTTCGTCGGCCCGCTGCTGGTCGGCTTGATCCTCGACCTCTCGGGCGGGATGTCGCCAACCGGGTGGGGCATGTCGTTCCTCGCGGTAGCAGTCTTAATGGCCATTGCCCTCGTCACGTTCTGGCTGATTCGCCCGCGTGAGCTCGAGGGCGACAACAGCAAGCGTCGGTGATCCTAGGATGCAGCAGAGAACAGAAAGCCGCGGACGGATCGACCCCATGGTCGTCGCCGTCAATGCGCTCGGGATCACGCAGATCACGGCCTGGGGCACGAGCTTCTACTGTCTCGGCGTGCTGGCGAAGCCGATTGCCGCCGAGACCGGATGGACAATGACCACAGTCTTTCTCGGTTTCAGCGTCGCCCTGATTGTCATGGGCCTGATCTCGACATGGGTCGGTCGACTTATCGACCGTTTGGGCGCGCGCGCCGTCATGTCGATCGGCACGATCATTCTGTCGGGGAGCCTGCTCGCGCTGTCACAAGTAAACGATCATGTAACCTACCTCGCGGTTTGGGCCGTCGTCGGTGTCGGAATGCGCTGCAGCCTCTACGACGCGGCGTTTGCCGCGCTCGTTCAGGTTGCCCCAACGCGCGGTCGCAAGGCCATCTCGTATCTCACCCTCTATGGAGCCTATGCCTCCACCGTGTTCTGGGTCATCGGTCACTACCTAAACCAAGCCTATGGCTGGCGCGGCACGCTCGCTATCTTCGCTGCGATCAACCTCGCCGTTTGCCTGCCGCTCAACTGGCTCGGCCTCTCGCGGCATGAGAACGCGGAAGAGGCGGCGCCTGCGGCAGTGGCCGCGTCCTCGCCGGACGGACCAACACTCGAAGGACGCATGCGTGTCGTCGGCATCGTCCTCTTCGCACTGATCATGTCAATCAATGGATTCGTGTTCGGCGTCATATCGCTGCAGCTCGTGCCCATGCTCGAGTCGGCTGGCCTCGTCGGCGCGACAGCAGTGTGGGTGGCATCGCTGAAAGGACACGGGCAGTTCGCAGGACGCGTGGTCGAGATTTTCTTTGGGCGCAACCTGAAGGCCATGACCATCGCCCGTATCGCAATTGGCGTTGTGCCCGTCTCCCTGGTGCTTCTCTTCTTCGCACGAGGAGAGCTGTGGCTGCTCGTCGCCTTCACGCTTCTGCTCGGCGCCTCGCAGGGCGTCATCACGATCGTGCGGGGCGCCGTCCCTCTGGCGTTGTTCGGAGCCAAAGGTTACGGCGAGGTATTGGGCCTGATCGCGACACCCATCCTGCTGGTCAACGCGTTCTCGCCCGCCATCTTCGCGCTGCTGGTCGACCAGTTCGGCTGGCAAACTTCGCTTTACGCGCTGCTCGGCTGCTCGCTTGCGACCTGGGCAGCGATCGAGCTCATGTCGCGATGGTATGAAGGGGCTCAGGTGCGCGCGAGCGACCGCCTGGCGACACGGGCATGATCGGCAACAACCGCCTGGCGGTGATCATGCTGCTCGGCAGCACGCAGACCCTGGCGTGGGCTTCGAGCTATTATCTGCCGGCCATCCTTGCTGATCCCATTGCCGAAGACCTCGGAATGTCCAGCACCTGGTTCTTCGCTGCGTTCTCTGCCGCGCTCGTCATCTCGGCACTGGTCGGACCGCGTGCGGGTCGAACTGTCGACGCCATCGGCGGACGCGAAGTGCTCGCCTTCTCCAATGTGATCATCGCCGCCGGGCTCGCACTGCTTTCATTTGCCCATTCGCAGCCGACGCTATGGGCCGCCTGGCTCGTCCTGGGCGTCGGCATGGGCATCGGCCTATATGACACGGCGTTTGCTGCGCTCGGCCGCATCTATGGTCTCGAAGCGCGTTCCGCCATCACCGGCATCACGCTCGTCGCGGGGTTTGCCAGCACGGTCGGATGGCCTTTGAGCGCTTGGGGCGCAAGCGCGCTCGGCTGGCGGGAGACCTGCATGGCTTGGGCGGCCGCACACATTGTCCTCGGCCTGCCCTTGAATTTACTTCTGCCGAAGCCCGCGACTGTGGCTACCTCGCGCGACGACAACGGAAAGGCTCATGTAGCCTTGGATCGGACGATGATCATCCTCGGCCTGGCGTTTGCGGCGTCGTGGATGGTTGTCGCTGCCATGGCGGTGCACCTGCCGCGCATGCTGGAGGCGGCTGGCGCAACAACCGTACAAGCGGTTGCGGCGGGAGCTTTGATCGGCCCCTCGCAGGTCGGGGCGCGCATCCTGGAAGCGAGCTTACTTAGACGCTTTCATCCGATGGTTTCGGCCAGGATCTCTGTGGCCTTGCATCCGATCGGTGCCGGCATCCTGGCGGTGTTCGGCGCCGCCGCGGCATCTGCCCCATTCACGGTGTTGCACGGTGCCGGCAGTGGAATTCTAACGATCGCGCGCGGAAGCGTTCCGCTGGCCATGTTCGGCCCCGACAACTATGGCTATCGGCTTGGCCTGCTTGGCGCGCCATCGCGCGTCGCGATGGCCGCAGCGCCCTTGCTGTTCGGCATCCTGATCGACTGGTACGGAGCAGGCGTGCTTGTTTTCTCATCAGCGTTGAGCCTCGCAGCGCTCATGGGCCTGTGCAAGTTGCGGATGTCCCGCACAACGCCTTCCCGTTGACCATTTCACCGTAGTGAATAACCATCGCTTCAAGCTGCCGGATGTCGGCCCGTCGTGTTCGTCGCCCATAGTCACATCGAGACCCCTCACGGAGCGAGCCTGAAAATGATCTTCTCGAGAGGCGGCGCGATTCGGTACCGAGTGATGCAGGCCCCCGCAACCAATTTTTCCCCATCAAAATCAGTAACTTATAAAATTGTCTCTCTTCCGTTACGGAACAGTCCCACCAGTTTCGGCCTATTTCCATGGAAAGCGCAGGTATATCAAAGGCTTGATGTGGTTTTTTCCATCTATTCTGAACGGCTACAAATTTTTTCTCCATGGCACATGGATGGCACACGGACGATGTTCAGAATTCCTGTTATGTTCTTGTGTTTCTGACGCCAAGCATCAGCTCGCAGGCTCATTTCGATGATGATATGAAACGTCGGGTACATCATTGGCATATCCGACGATTTGTATCATGCTCCGACGCATGAACGCGATCTCAGAACGCCAGCAGGATCGGGCCGTCGCCGTGCTCAAGCAGCGAGGCATGGCTCGCCTTTCGGAACTTGTGGACGCCGGGATTACGGCAGCCACCGTGTCTCGCATGGAGCGCCAAGGCCTGATCACGCGCCTTGCCCGCGGTCTTTATCAGCTGCCTGATGCGTCGCTCGATGCCAACCACTCGCTGGCCGAGGCTGCCAAGCTGGTGCCAAAGGGCGTGGTTTGCCTGGTTTCCGCGCTCGCCTTTCACGAACTCACCGACGCTGTTCCGGGACGCGTGTGGATGGCTATCGGCTCCAAGGACCGCAGGCCTGAGACGTCGCATCCGCCGCTCCAATTTGTTCGCTTTCCCGACAAGCTGCTGCGTTCTGGTGTGAAAGAGCATCGCATCGAGGGTGTGCGGGTCCGCATCACCGACCCGGCCCGCACCGTCATCGATCTCTTCCGCTACCGGCAGCGCGCGGGCAAACGCTACCAGCGAAGCCCTGGCCTCAATCTCGCTCTTGAAGGCCTGCGCGAAGCGCTGCGCACGCGCAAGGTCAGCCCGTCTGACATTGCGCGTTACGCAACCGAGACCGGGATATGGAAGGTCGTGCAGCCCTATCTCACGGCGATGACCGCCAATGGCTAAGCCGGTCCAAAACATGGGGGCCTCGGTACGCGCGCGGCTCCTCACGCTTGCCAAGGAGCGCAATCAGCCCTTCGATCTGCTGCTCACACGTTACGTGCTCGAGCGATTGCTCTATCGGCTCAGCATCAGCAAGCATCGCGACCGCTTTGTGCTGAAAGGGGCCATGTTGTTGACGGCTTGGTTCGACGATCCTTTGCGCCCCACGCGCGACATCCACCTGCTCGGCTTTGGCGACCCCGAACCGCAGGGGATTATCACCGTGCTCAAGGAGCTCTCCCAAATTAAGCTGGACGACGGCGTGGTCTACGATGCGGGCGCATTCGAGGTTGAGCGCAATCGTGAAGACCTGGAGTATGGAGGGCTTCGCATCAAGACCAGCGCCAGTGTTGATAGCGCACGCGTGCGGGTCGTAATCGACATCGGTTTTGGGGATGCGGTCGAGGCCACCAATTTGGAATTGCCTGTTCTTCTTGACCTGCCGAAGCCGAGACTGCATGCCTATCCGCCCGAAACCGTTGTCGCGGAAAAGTTCCATGCGATGGTTCTGTTTGGCCGCGCCAACAGCCGGATGAAAGACCTGCACGACCTGCTGCTGCTGTCACGAGCCTATGCATTCAAAGATGACCGCCTCGCCCGCGCTATTGCCGCAACCTTCGCACGCCGCAAGACGGAGATTTCCGGCCGAGCCACCCGACGCGCTGACGCAGGACTTCGCGGAGGACAAGGATAAGCAGCAACAATGGGCGGCCTTCGCCAAAGGGCATTGAAGCCAAGGCCGATCCCTTGGCGACGGTTATCGAAGAACTGGCAGAATTTCTCATGCCGCACGCTGCTGCCGCGAAGGCTATCAAGAAGTAGGAGGCGTGCCTGAGTCGTTGCCGACAAGAGGCCATCGCGGCAAAGCAGAAGCGGTCAGCGTCGCGCTACACCCGCGCAAACGGCTTTCCGGCCAGGATCTGATCGCTCGTATGACCGAGATCAGTGATCATTGCGCAGCGCTGCCGGTGCTTGACAGGCTCGATCGTGATCTGCTCGGGATGGCAGTACACGGCCAGCGTCCCTAACCAGGTAAGGCAGCTATGTTCGGGAAGGGCTCGGAGGTGTCAAGCTATCCAAGCTGCGGCTCGCAATCGCGACCGACCTGGCGGTGGATTTTGAGGGCATGATCCCAGAGCTCGCGCATAAGCTGAGGGAAGTCAGGGCCATGGGGGCGCATCCGGCGGATCAGGGCGTCTTTTGACGCCCGCCAATCGGGGTGGGTGTCCAAGAAGTGTCAATCGGCGCGGAATCTTCACCCCTAAGCGGCGTGCAATCGAGACCCCTCTCGTCGATGGTGTAGCGCGCGTCGAAGGCCGGAGCTGCGCAGCGTAGCGCAGCAGCGGAGGGCTTCGACGCGGGGGTCGATTTTCGGCGCCGATCGATGTGTCAGGCGCTGGCCGATTCACAGGCATGACCTTTCAGCGGTACCTTAAGAGACGTTACCCGTGACCCAGGCAGTGCGCCTTGCCGGGAACGGCGTTACGCGTCATCGAACATGGAGGAGAGATACAAGCCATGTTCGCTGCATGCTTCTCTGGCCGAGTCCAAGAGTTGTGCCACCCGCATCGCGAGTTCACTGATAAAAAACGTCACGGCCTTTCGATCCGATCTGATGAAGCAAATGGGGTCGATCCATTGCGGCTTGTCATCGGCCCTACGAACAAGGGCATCTATTCCCTTGGGGGCGAGACAGATGGCCAAGTGTCAAACAGCACCCAACATAGACCCCCGATCGGCGTCCAATTTTGATGAGGTGGACGGCGCCCGCTCGCGGCATCGAGGTGCCATAGGGTGATCGTCATCTAACGAATCACATGAGGGGGCCGTCCACATGCAGGTTACCACGATCGGCATTGATCTGGCCAAGAACGTGTTTCAGGTCCACGGCGTCGACGCGACTGGGAAGGTAGCGATCACGAAGAAGCTGCGGCGCTCGCAGGTCCTGCCGCTGTTTGAGAGATTGCCGCGCTGCCTGATCGGCATGGAGGCCTGTGCCACATCGCACCACTGGGCGCGCGAGCTCGAGGCGCTCGGCCACGCAGTGCGACTGAGGCCGGCGAGCTATGTGAAGGCGTACGTCAAGCGCGGCAAGAACGATGCTGCTGATGCAGCCGCGATCTGCGAGGCAGTGACGCGACCGAGCATGCGCTTCGTTGCCATCAAGAGCGCCGAGCAGCAAGCCCTGCTGATGCTGCACCGGACGCGCGATCTCTTGGTGCGGCAGCGCACGCAGTTGATCAATGCGATGCGCGCGCATTTGGCCGAGCTCGGTCTGGTCGCCGCGCAAGGCCGCGACGGGCTGACGAGTTTGATTGGCATCGTGAGGGATGAGGAGAGCCACATCCCGGATCTGGCGCGTAAGGCTTTGCACGCCCTGCTCGACCAATTGGATGCGCTTGGCCCGCAGATCGGAGGCATCGAGCGCCACATTCATGCCGAGCATCGATCAAACGATGCGAGCCGGCGGCTGGAGACGATACCTGGCATCGGCGTGATCGGTGCGACAGCGATTGCCGCCAGCGTGCCTGATGCCGGGGTCTTCAAGTCGGGACGCGAGTTCGCGGCCTGGATCGGCTTGGTGCCGAGGCAGAACTCCAGCGGTGGCAAGGAGCGGCTGGGGTCGATCTCCAAGCAGGGCGATCGCTACCTGCGCCGGCTGCTTGTGGTCGGGGCGACGGCGGTCATACGGCACACACGCGCCCATCCTGACAAGCATCCCTGGCTAATGCATCTGCTGGCACGGCGACCGGCCAAGGTCGTGGCGGTGGCGCTCGCCAACAAGATGGCGCGGATCGCATGGGCGGTGCTGGCCAAGGGCGAGAGCTATCGAGCGCCGGTGCTTGCGGCAAAAGTCTAAAGGGCTGCCGATAAACCGGTAGAGATCGCATCGACGGGCGCATTCCAATTGCGAGGGTGATAATGGCGTGATGCGAAACGGTCGAGCCGTCGATCGGGAAAACCCGTCTGGGGTCTGTGGGCCTATGAGCCCGGAATTTTGATCGGGACCCGATCCGCGGATCACATCAGGGCCAGCCGTCATGCGGCCGCATCAACAGGCCGGACACATGACTTGCACCCGACCGCAAGCCGCACGCCAGATTCCTCTTGCAATGAGGGCGCCGTCCACACATGACCCCTCCCTCGCGTGAGGTTGCCAGCGGCTAGCGCTTGTAATTGCGGGGTTATCCGTCGAGCGCTTCGTCTGTGGAGAGCAGCACTCGGATAGGTGCTGAGCGCACAGTGGTGGGGTCACTCACCGATGCCGATGCACACCGTGCCCTAACAAGAGCTGCGTGGCGCCTAGCGCGTGCGGTCGTCGCGGTACCGCACGCCATGCGTCAAGCGCTGCTGCGCTCGATATCCTCGATAAGCGCTCTTGGGCGGCGCGACATCGACAAGGCTGAATAAGAAGAGAAGGAGCTTCTCATCTCACAGCGACGCGCCTTCGCAAAGGCTGAAGCTGCCAGCCCGCGTCAGGCGGCCTCCGCGACCGCCAGATAGGCGCCAGCGAAGCGATGGGGCGTGGAAGTCTGCCGATGCGGGCTTCTCAGCCAGCTTGTGGCGGCCGTCCAGAGGCTGCGTAGTGAGCCCGACCGCCTGACACTCTGCGGTGCTCGACGTGCCCTGCCGTCGCTTGCCGTCGGCAGCGATCGTCAGAGTGTTCACTGTGAGGCTTGCGAGGAGGAGGGCGCCGAGCACCGCGGCGAGCCCCACCGCCTTTGCGGGCACCCATCCTTCAGGGTTGGCCCCACCCTTGAGGCCAATCGCAGACATGGCAGTCTCCCTTCGATCACGTGGCCGCCGCTTGCGGCCGCATCCGACAGATCATGGCGCCCGCATCAAGAGTCGAGGCGGAGGAGGGCCCGACGGCATAGGAATTCCATGAAGGACACGCGAAAGACGCTGAGCGGGCGCGTGTGAGCCATCCGACCAATCCGCTGATGTCGAAGGTCTTTTGGTTGCTCTCTTATGCGGATCGGCGGTTTTTATATGCCGCCTTTATGCGGAAGTGCCGGCGTCCATCTCGATTTCATATGCCGCGCTGCGCAAGTATCCGCCGCGTGCGACGAGGCATCTCGCTTGCTTGACGGCGCTCAATGTCGCGCGCCCTTGCGATCGGCTGACTGCACGTCAGCGCGCGCAGTTCACGAGGAGCAAGTCATGTTGGACGTGATCCTGGTAGCCGGCTGTGTCGGCTTCTTCATCCTGTCGATCGCCTACGCCTACGGCTGCGACCGTCTCTAAGGGAGAGCCCCATGCTCGTCGAATACATCCTGGGAGGCCTCGTGACCGCGGCGCTCCTGATCTATCTCACCTACGCCCTGCTGCGGCCTGAGAAGTTCTGAAGAGGCGCGACCCCTATGACCCTCAATGGCTGGCTTCAAATCGCCATCTACTTTGCGGTGCTCACTGCGCTCGTCGTTCCCATCGGCCGCTATATGGCGCGCGTGTTCGAAGGCGAGCGCACGTTCCTCTCACCTGTGCTGCGGCCGATCGAGACATTGCTTTATCGTGCGTCGGGCGTGAACGAAACGCGCGAGCAGCACTGGATCACCTATACGGTGGCGATGCTCATTTTCAACGCCGCCGGGTTCCTGCTCGTCTACGCCATACAGAGGCTGCAAAACTTCTTGCCGTTCAACCCGGCAGGCCAGTCAGCTGTTCCTTCCGACCTCGCCTTCAACACGGCGGTCAGCTTCGCCACCAATACCAACTGGCAGAACTACGGCGGCGAAAGCACCATGAGCTACTTCACACAGATGGCGGCTCTCACGACGCAGAACTTCGTGTCCGCAGCGACTGGCATTGCCCTGCTCATCGCCCTGATCCGCGCATTTGCACGCGCCTCGGCCAATACCGTCGGCAATTTCTGGGTCGATCTCACGCGGACGACGCTTTATGTGCTGCTTCCGTTGTCTCTCGTGGCGGCGCTCTTCCTCGTTTGGCAGGGCGTGCCGCAGAACCTGGGCGGCTACGTCGATGCCACCACGCTCGAGGGCGCGAAGCAGACCTTGAGCCAGGGGCCCGCAGCGTCACAGATCGCCATCAAGCAACTCGGCACCAATGGCGGTGGCTTCTGGAACGCCAACTCCTCCGTACCCTACGAGAACCCCACCCCGCTCAGCAACTTCCTCGAGGTGCTCTACATCCTCCTGATCGCGGCGGCGCTCACGCACACGTTCGGGCGCATGGTGAAGGACGAGCGGCAAGGCTGGGCGCTGTACGCGGCGATGTCCATCTTGTTCCTGGTCGGCGTCGCCGTCTGCTACTGGGCCGAGGCGGCCGGCAACCCGCATTTTGCCGCGCTTGGGCTCGATCCGGCCAACATGGAGGGCAAGGAAGTCCGCTTCGGCATTACCAACTCCGCGTTGTGGGCGGTGGCGACCACCGATGCCTCCAACGGCTCCGTCAACGCGATGCACGACAGCTTCACCGCACTCGGCGGCATGGTTCCGCTCGTCAACATCATGTTGGGCGAGATCATCTTTGGCGGCGTGGGCTCCGGCCTCTATGGCATGCTGCTGATGGTGGTCGTCGCCATGTTTGTGGCCGGCCTCATGGTGGGCCGCACGCCGGAGTACCTCGGCAAGAAGATCGAGGCGAAGGAGGTCAAGATGGCCATGCTGGCCATCTTGATCCTGCCGCTGTCGATGCTTGGCTTCACGGCCGCCTCCGTCGTGCTGCCCTTCGGGGTCTCCAGCATGGCCAACGCTGGTCCGCACGGTTTCAGCGAGGCGCTGTACCTCTTCGTCTCGCAGACCGGCAACAACGGGTCGGCGTTTGCGGGCATGACCGGCAATACGCTCTGGTACAACATCACTGGTGGCGTGGCGATGCTGGTCGGGCGCTACTTCGTCATCATTCCGATGATGGCAATGGCAGGCTCCCTGGTCGCCAAGAAGATCGTGCCGGCTTCGGCGGGCACGTTTCCGACGCACGGCGCCCTGTTCGTAGGCCTGCTCGTCGGCGTGATCGTCATCATCGGCGGCCTCGTCTACTTCCCGGCGCTTGCCCTTGGGCCCGTCGTCGAGCACTTCGCCATGCAAGCGAAGATGCTGTTCTGACACCTTCACTTCGGAGTAACACCCATGGAAAGCTCCACCCTTCGCAAGCGGATGCCTGTGTCCGCACTCGCCGATCCCAGGATCATCGTCCCGGCCGTCGGCGCGGCGTTTGCCAAGCTCGATCCCCGTGTCCTGATCAAGAACCCGGTGATGTTCGTGGTCGAGATCGTGGCGGCCCTGACGACCATCATCCTGCTGCGGGATCTCTTCACAGGCGGCGGCAGCCTGGGCTTCACGTTCCAGATCGTCCTGTGGCTGTGGATCACCGTGTTGTTCGCCAACTTCTCGGAAGCAGTGGCCGAGGGCCGTGGCAAGGCGCAGGCCGACTCCCTGCGGCGCACGCGCACCGAGACGCAGGCCAAGTTGCTCGCCGCCGCCAATTCCAAGGACTACAAGCTTGTGCCAGGCACCAGCCTGAAGGTCGGCGACATCGTGCTGGTGGAGGCCGGCGACCTGATTCCGTCGGATGGCGAGGTGGTCGAGGGCGTGGCCTCGGTCAACGAGGCGGCCATCACCGGCGAGTCGGCGCCGGTCATCCGGGAGTCCGGCGGCGACCGTTCGGCCGTCACCGGCGGCACCCAGGTCATCTCCGACTGGATCCGCGTGCGCATCACGTCTGCGCCGGGGTCCACCTTCCTCGATCGCATGATCAAGCTGGTCGAAGGCGCCGAGCGGCAGAAGACGCCCAACGAGATCGCACTCAATATCCTGCTCGTCGGCATGACCATAATCTTCGCGTTCGCCACCGCGACCATTCCGAGCTTCGCCAGCTACGCGGGCGGACCCATCTCGGTCGTCATCGTGGTGGCGCTGTTCGTGACGCTCATTCCGACGACGATCGGCGCTCTGCTATCGGCGATCGGCATCGCCGGTATGGACCGGCTGGTCCGCTTCAACGTGCTGGCCATGTCGGGCCGAGCCGTCGAGGCGGCGGGAGACGTCGATACGCTGCTGCTCGACAAGACCGGCACGATCACGCTCGGCAACCGGCAGGCGACCGAGTTCAAGCCGCTGCGCAGCGTCAGTGAGCAGGAGTTGGCGGATGCCGCGCAGCTCGCCTCGCTGGCCGACGAGACGCCCGAAGGCCGCTCGATCGTCGTGCTCGCCAAGGGGAAGTATGGCATTCGCGGGCGCGAGATGAGCGAGCTCAATGCCAAGTTCATACCTTTCTCGGCACAGACTCGCATGAGCGGTGTGGAGTTCGGCAGCACGTCGGTCCGCAAGGGCGCGGTTGATGCCATCCTGGCCTATCTCAACGGTGGCCACCAGACGGCCAGCCGCGGTGCCGCCGCCGTCGCCCTGAAGCCGGGCGTCAGCGCCGAGACGGCGCGCGATATCCAGGCGCTGGCCGACGGTATCGCCAAATCCGGCGGCACGCCCCTCGCCGTGGCGCGCGACGGCAAGCTGCTCGGCGTCATCCACCTCAAGGACATTGTCAAGGGAGGCATCCGCGAGCGCTTCGCCGAGTTAAGGCGCATGGGCATCCGCACCATCATGATCACCGGCGACAACCCAACCACCGCCGCGGCCATCGCGGCGGAGGCCGGGGTGGACGACTTCCTCGCCCAGGCCACGCCCGAGGACAAGCTGAAGCTCATCCGCGATGAGCAGGCCAAGGGCAAGCTGGTGGCCATGTGCGGCGACGGCACCAACGATGCCCCCGCTCTGGCGCAGGCCGATGTCGGCGTGGCCATGAACACCGGCACGCAGGCCGCGCGTGAGGCCGGCAATATGGTGGACCTCGACTCGAACCCCACCAAGCTCATCGAGGTGGTGGAGATCGGCAAGCAGCTGCTGATGACGCGCGGCGCGCTCACCACGTTCTCGATCGCCAACGACGTGGCCAAGTACTTCGCCATCATCCCGGCGATGTTCCTCGCCTTCTATCCCCAGCTGCAGGCGCTGAACATCATGAACCTGGCGACGCCGCAGAGCGCCAGCCTGTCGGCGATCATCTTCAACGCGCTCGTCATCGTCGCGCTGATCCCGCTGGCGCTCAAGGGCGTGGCCTACCGCCCGATCGGCGCCGGTCCGCTGCTGCGGCGCAACCTGGCTGTCTACGGCCTCGGCGGCATCGTCATCCCGTTCATCGGCATCAAGGCCATCGACCTCGCGGTCACGGCCCTGCACCTCGCCTGAGGAGTGAAGATCATGAGAGAGCACTTGCGCCCCGCCGTGACGCTGATCGTCCTGTTCACCGTCATCACCGGGCTCATCTATCCGCTGGCCGTCACCGGCCTGGCCCAGGTCGTGTTCCCCCGGCAGGCGAACGGCAGCCTGGTCGAGGTCGACGGCAGGGTGGTGGGATCGTCCCTGATCGGCCAGGTCTTCAGCGAGGCCGGCTACTTTCACGGCCGGCCCTCGGCGACGGTGGCGCCCGACCCCAAGGACGCCTCCAAGACGGTCGATGCGCCCTACAATGCTGCGAACTCCGGCGGCTCCAACCTCGGCCCCACCAGCAAGGCGCTGATCGAGCGGGTCAAGGCCGACGTCGCGGCCCGCAAGGCGGAAAACCCCGACGCCACCGTGCCGACCGACCTCGTCACCGCTTCGGGCAGCGGCCTCGATCCGCACATCTCCCCTGCGGCGGCCCTGTTCCAGGTGCCGCGGGTTGCGAAGGCGCGCGGCATCGGCGAAGATCGCCTGCGGCGGCTGGTCGATCAGCACATCGAGGGCCGCACCTTCGGCCTTCTCGGCGAGCCGCGCGTGAACGTGCTGGCGCTCAACCTTGCG
>NZ_DASREO010000054.1:0-41601 GCF_035652035.1 Bradyrhizobium sp. | reverse complement strand
CGATCAGCTGCTCGCATTCCAGGACGAGGTCGGCACCTTCGGCACGCTGCTCTATGCCGGCAAGGACTGGAAGGACCGCGAGCTCGGCCGCCAGTCGATGATCCTGATGGCGGAAAAAGTGATGCCGCGGGTCAATGCGGGAAAGTAGCGAGGACCCTCCACGCGTCCCGCAGAGCAGCGCTACACCAGCGCCTTCACCGCAATCTTGCGCGCATCTTCCTTTTCGCCAAACACATGCGCAAAACCGGCGAGGAACGCATCGACCGCGTCGCTGATCATCTGCTCCTTGCTCTCCAGCACCGGAGCGTCATAGACGAACTTGCGGACGCCGTAATAGAAAATGCCGGAGTGAAACACCCAGGCCATCTCGAGCTCGGCGGCGCTCGCCTTCGATTGCGCCGGCAAGGCGGCGTGGTGCCGGCATTCCCGGACGATGCGCGTCAGGATCTTGTCGCGGACGATGCCGACATAAGAGCGGTTGAGCTCGAGTCCCTTGAGGCCGGAATAGAAATAGATGCGCAGCCATTTGCGGCTGAAGATTACGCCGGTATAGGCGTCGTAAAATTCCTTGAGCCGTTCGGGAAGCGGCCGCGTGCGATCGCCGAGCAGCTTTTCCCAGCCGTCACCGAACGGCTCGAGATAGACGGTGCGATAGACTTCCTTGATCAGGTCGTCCTTGCTCGGGAAATAGCGATAGAGCAGCGGCTGCGTCACCCCCAGCCGGCGCGCCAGCGCGCGCGTCCCGCCGCCGAAGCCCTCTTCGGCGAAAAACTCCGTGGCCTTTGCGACGAATTCCTTGCGCCGGTCATCCGGCGACAAACGCCGTTGCTTGGTGCGCGCTCGCTTGGTTGGGGTCTTCTTGCTCATGAGCCAGCGGCGACCTGTGGCGTGAAGCGCCCATAACCGCCGCTGGCGAATAGCAACGGCTCTTTCCTGGCATAGCTATAGGCCTCGACGGCGCCGAGAAAGATCACATGGTCGCCGCCATAATAGCGGTTGGCGGCGCGGCACTGAAAATAGGCGACGCAGTCGGCGAGCAGCGGCGCGTTGCCGAGCCCCGGCTTCCACGTCACGCCGGCGAAGCGATCGACCGTGGATTTCGCGAAAGTCGACGCCAGCGCCTGCTGCGAGACCCCGAGCACGTTGACCGCGAAGTGGCTCGCGTTCTGGAAAATCGGCAAGCCTTGCGAATACAACCCGAGACTCCAGAGCACGAGCGGCGGATTGATCGAGACCGAGGCAAAGGAATTGCAGGTCAGCCCGTAAGGCTTGCCGTCGTCCGCCATTGCGGTGACGATGGTGACGCCGGTGGCGAAAGTGCCGAGCGCATTGCGGAAATCCCGGGCATCGAGCGGCGAGCTTCCGCTCGCCAGCTCATTGGCGGTCTCCGGCTCCGGCACATGGGTTGGCTTATCGTTCATTCCGGCTCACAGCGTCAGGTTTTCGGAAGGCAGGCCCAGCGCGACCCGCCCGTAATTAGTGCCCGCCGCATCGAAATTGAAGGCGATATGCGCATTGATGGCATGCGCGTCGCGGAACTGGCGCTGCAGCGCGCTCGCCATGTAAAGGCCGCGCGCGCCGCTCGCGGCGAACAGCAACGAGACCGCATCGGTGCAGAGGTTGACCGAAAAAGCACCGTCGCGCCGCATCTTTGTCTTTGTGGCCATATCGGGAATGCGCCCGCGCCGCGCGTCGGCGAGCGCCTCGATGCAGGCTTGGCGCATGATCAGGCGCGCCGCATCGATCTTGGAAGCGGCCTCCGCTATCTTGATTTGCGTGGTCTGGAAATCGCTGAGCTTGGCGCGGTTATAGGTGGAAGCGCGGTGACGCGCGAGATTGACGTAGTCGTCGAGGCAGGCTTGCGCATTGCCGAGCGCGACGCCCGAGAGCACATAAGGAAACAGCGAGAACACCGGCAGCTTGTAGAGCGCGTTCGGATTGACGGCGCTGCCGGGCGTTGGCCCGCCCGCCAGTTCGTGCACGCCGACTGTCATCGATTGCGGCACGAAGGCATCGCTGACCTCGACGTCGTTGGATCCGGTGCCGCGCAGGCCTGTCGCATCCCAGGTATCCTTGATGCGATAGTCGCTCTTGGGCAGCAGGAAGATGCGATATTCGATTCCGTCGGCTTCATCCTCGGAAGACACCACGCTCGCCAGCATGTTCCATTCGCTGCAATTCACGCCGGACGAAAACGGCCAGCTGCCGCGCAGCACATAGCCACCATCGACCTTGCGGGCGCGGCCGGCGGGAAAAATGAAGGACGAGGCGATCAGCGTGTTCGGATCCTTGCCCCAGACCAGATCCTGGGCGCGGGAATCGAACATCGCGAGCATCCAGTGATGGCTCGCAAGATTGGCGAAGGTCCAGGCCACCGAGGCATCGCCCTGCCCGAGCGCGTCAGCGCAATCGATCAGCGCGACGTAATCGAGCTCGGAGCCGCCGACGCGCTTCGGCTGCACGATGCGAAACAGCCCGCTTTCATGCAGTTCGCGCTCGGCCTCCTCCGGGAGGCAGCGCAGTTGTTCCGAGCGCAGCGCGCCCTCGCGCAAGCGCGGCGCCAGCGCCGCGGCGCGCGCGACCATCCCCGCATAGGCGCGCTCTTCGGTATCCGCACCCGAGGAAACATTCGTTTTCAGACCGGTAGCTGTCATCTCGCGGTCCTCCCGATCGCGCCCGCCATGCCCTGTTTTCTTATACGCTCGATTCTTGCTATAGGCTTGTATCAAGACGGCGATGAATGCCGCTTTACCCTTGTTTATCGCCCGATCACTTATTAAGGCGCGGCGGACCCACCCCGTCAATCGAATTCGGTGAAAGACGAGCCGGCCGGAGGGGCGGATTGTGCAGCGTTGTTAATGGACGCTTGCGCGATCACTGGACCCTGGAGACGTCGCGCCGGCGGCCTTGTCCGGCCCGTCATGCCGGAACGCACGATCGAGACGCATCTCGCTGTCGTGCAGCGCCGCAAGATCCAGCTCGCGTCGCTTCAGCGCCTCCGACGCGCAGTCGAAAGCGCGATAGAATTGCGAACCGTCATAGGCGAAAAGCAGCAGGTCCGCGCCGGCATTCAGCGCCTCGACAACCGCGGTGCAAAGATGGGTATAGACCGCGCCCATCACCAGATCGTCGGTGATGACGACGCCTTGATACTTCCACTGCTGCCGAAGAATTCCGTCGATGACCTTTTTCGAGTGCGAGGCCGGACGATCCGGATCGGCCGCGGTCAATGTCACGTGGCCCACCATCAGCAGCGCGTTCGACGCCGCAAGCACCTCACGAAATGGCCGCCAATCAGTTTGTTCGAGCTCAGCGAGCGCTGTATCGAGGCTGGCAGCGAAATGATGGGTGTCGGAACCGACCCGGCCCAGTCCCGGGAAATGTTTCAACGTCGCCTGGACGCCGGCCGCGTTGAGCCCTTGCACGTAAGCGAGCCCCACTTGCGCGGCTTTTTCAGGATCGTCCGAAATCGCGCGCTTGTTGATCAGCGTGTTGAAGTCGAACTTGTGCCCGGTCGCAGGCTTTAAGTCCAGCACCGGCGCAAAATCGACGGTGACGCCGATCGACGCCAGCTCCTCGCCTTGCGCGCGGCCAATCTGCTCGGCGCTCATCTTTCGTACCTCGGGCGACAAATCGGCGAAGCTTGCGAGCGCCGGCTGCGCGACGAGCGGCGGCGACAGGTGCGAGACGATGCCGCCCTCCTGATCGGCGGCGACGATCAGCGGGGATAAACCCCTCGCGCGCCGACGCGCCTGCAATTCCGATATTTCGGATTTGACCGCCTCAGTGCTGCGGCCCGCGACATTGTGGCGGGTGATATAGACGCCCGCGATCAATCCTTTCTCGGCAAGCGCTGCGACCTCGGCGAACGAGGAATAGCCGACGATGAAGTGTCGTCCGAGGATTTTGGCCTCATCGGCCTTGGTCGTTCGAACCTCGTGCCTCGACAGCCAGAACGAGGCTTGCGCGACCAGCATCGAGGTTGCCGGCAGGCACCACAGCAGGATCAACAATCTTCCGTGGATTCCGCGCCAGTTCCGGTTCCAGACGAGAAGCGCAAGCATGGCCAGGCTTGCGGCGAGCATCGCGGCAGCACCGGTGCGGCCCAGGAAAAACAGATAGGGGTCATGAATCCTGAAACTGGCAAAGGTGAATAGCAGTCCAAGGATCCAGAGCGCGACAGTGACGATTGATTTTTTCATCTTGGGTGCGTTGCGTGATCGTTGCTTCGACACGCGCGCATCTATCACGCCACGCGGCCTCGTTTGATGTCGAAACCCCGCGCGTCTGCGCAATTGCACAATATCTGCAAAAGAATCCCGGAATTCTTCAAAGCCGCACGGCGATCGTCGCGTTGCCGATTGTCTCCTCGCCGATCAATCGCTATTGAAGACAGCTTGCGCCATTTGGGCGCGCATTCTCGGCGGGAACGGTTCATGGACAAAACGGTTGGGATTGTCGGGCTCGGCATCATGGGCGGCGCGATCGCGCGTAACCTCGTCGAGCGCAAGTGGCATGTGGTTGGCTTCGATACCGATCCCGCCAAATGCGCTGAACTCGCGGAAGCCGGCGTTGCCATCGTCGAAAGCGTGGCGCTCGTCGTCCGCAGCGCACCCATCATCATGACCAGCCTGCCGACGCCTGCGGCGGTCGAGAGCGTTGCCAGGCAGATCGCGGAGTCCGGGCAGCCCCAGCGCATCGTGATCGAGCTTTCGACGTTGACGCTCGCCGACAAGCTGCGCTTCGAGACGATCCTGAAAGCGGCCGGCCATATCCCGCTCGATTGTCCTCTGTCGGGCACCGGCGCGCAGGCGAAGATGCGCGACCTCATCGTCTATGCCAGCGGCGACAGCACGGCGATCGCGCGCTGCCTGCCGTTGTTCGCCGATTTCGCCAAGCAAAGCGCCGACCTTGGCGCTTACGGCAATGGCAGCCGGATGAAGTTCGTCGCCAATCACCTGGTTGCGATCCACAATGTCGCAACGGCAGAAGCCATGATCCTGGCCGAGCGCGCCGGACTTGATCCCAAACTGGTCGTCGAGATGGTCGGCCCCGGCGCTGGCGGCTCGCGCATGTTCCAGATGCGGGCGCCGATGATGGTCGAAGGCAAATATGAGCCCGCGACCATGAAGGTCTCGACCTGGAAAAAGGACATGGCGATCATTGCCGAATTCGCCGATGACGTCGGCGTCGAGACCCCACTGTTTACGCTGACGCAGCCGGTCTACAGCCAGGCCATGACCATGGGGCTCGGCGACCAGGACACCGCGTCGGTCTTTGAAGTCCTGAAGAAGACGATCGTTGCCGCCCGCAAAGGCGACGCAAAAAGCTAAGGCCAATCGTCGCACCGCCCTTCCCGTTATCGCACCGCGTCAAAACACGGCAAAAGCGCGCCTTTTCGACTTTAGTGCGTGGAAGATCCTGCCCGGGCCCCGTGGTTATCACTTGATCATTTAGGACTTCCGTCGGATAAATCATCCAACCAATAAAAGATGCGGATAGTCTTGGCTGTTGCCTCGGGAGGGACCATGACGATTTCACGAAGACAGTTTGTATCGACCCTTGCCGGCGCGGGCGCCGCGACCCTGGCCGGCCCGAACCTTTCATTCGCGCAAGGCAGCGGCCCGGTTCGCGTCGGCCTGCTGGCGGCCAAAACCGGCCCGCTCGCTTCCGGCGGCATCGACATGGAACTGGCGCTGACCATGTTCCTCAGGGATCGCGACTACACGCTTGCGGGCCGCAAGGTCGAACTGATCGTCGCCGACACCGCCGGCGTCCCGGCAACCGCCCGCACCAAGACGCAGGAGCTGGTGGAGAAGAATAACGTCCACTGCATCATCGGCCCGCTCGCAGCCTTCGAGGCGCTCGCGATCATCGACTATCTCACCGAAAAGCAGATCCCGACGCTCGGCGTCTCGGCCGCCGAAGACATGACGCAGCGCCACCCCTCGCCCTGGTACGTGCGGCTGACCTCGACCTCGGCGCAATGCACTTATCCGTTGGCCGACTACTCGCTCAAGGAACTGAAGTACAAGAAGATCGTCACCATCGCCGACGACTTCGCCTACGGCCACGAAATGTGCGCCGGCTTCCAGCGCGGCTTCGAGGACGGCGGCGGCAAGATCATCCAGAAGATCTTCACGCCGCTGGCGACGCCGGATTACGGCAGCTATGTCGCGCAGGTGAAGACCGACGCAGATGCGCTGTTCCTCGGCACCGCCGGCTCGAACGGCTTCCGCTTCCTGCGCCAATTCATCGAATACGGTCTGAAGGACAAGATCGCCGTGATCGGCGGCATGACCGCGCTCGACGAATCCGTGCTGCGCAACATGGGCGACGAGGCGCTCGGCATTGTGACCACCAGCTGGTATTCGGCGGAGCTCGACAATCCGCTCAACAAGGCGTTCGCGCCCGCCTTCCGCAAGCAGTTCAAATACGACCCGGGCTACTACGCCGGCAGCACCTACGTCTCGGGCGAAGTGCTGGAGGGCGTGCTGAAGATCATCAAGGGTAACGCCGAAGACAAGAAGGCGTTCATGGCGGCCGTTCGCGGCAACACCTTCGACACCATCCGCGGCAACCTCAAATTCGACGAGTTCGGCAACGCGGTCGGCAACGTCTATATCCGCAAGGTCACGCGCAGCGACGGCCGGCTGGTCAACTCGGTGATCAAGACTTATCCGGATGTCAGCCAGTTCTGGACCTACGACCAGAAGGAGTTTCTGAAGAACCCAGTCTATTCGCGCGACTATCCACCGGCCAAGAATCTGGAGCTCTGATCACAGGGGCAACGTCGCTTCGCAGGCTACCGAACGAGACGGCTGAAGGACCACTCGATGCAGTTTTGGATCATCCAGGGTCTCAACAGCCTGTCGCTCGGTGGCCTGCTGTTCCTGCTGTCGTCCGGCTTCTCGCTGATCTTCGGTCTGATGCGGCTTGCGAACCTCACGCATGGCGCGTTCTTCATGCTCGGCACCTATTTCGGCGCCGTGGCGATGCGTGACTATAGCGGCCTCGATCTCTGGCTGACTGCGATCGGCGCCGGCATCATCGTCGCCGCGCTTGGCGGGTTGTTCGAACGGCTGGTGTTGACACGACTGAAAACCAATCCGCTCGGCCAGGTGCTGGTCACGCTCGGCATGGCCTTCATCATTTCGGATGCGTGCCTTGTGTTGTGGGGCGGCGATTCGATTCCGGTGCCGACGCCGCACAATCTGCAGGCGCCGACACGGATGTTCGGCTTCGTGTTCCCGACCTATCGGCTGGTGCTGGTCGGCATCGCGGTCGCCGCGGCAATCGCGCTCCATATCCTGATCGATCGCACGCGGCTTGGCGCCATGATCCGCGCCGGCGTCGACGACCGCCAGATGGCGCGCGCGGTCGGCATTCCCGTCTCGCGCCTTTTCACCATCGTGTTCTGCCTCGGCGCCGGCATTGCCGGCGCGGCCGGCGTGCTCGGCGGCCCCATTCTGTCCGCCTATCCCGGCCTTGACGCCGACATGTTGCCGCTCGCGCTGATCGTCGTCATTCTCGGCGGCATCGGCAGTCTCTTTGGCGCCTTCGTCGGCAGCTTCATCATCGGCTTCATCTACACCTTCGGCACCGCGCTGTTTCCCGAACTTGCCTACATCATCCTGTTCCTGCCGATGATCTTCGTCATTGCGTTCCGCCCGCAGGGCCTGTTCGGGCGTGTTTCCGCATGAAGTGGATCGGAGGAGCCCTCATCGCCGCGGCATTGCTGCTGCCGCCGTTCGTAGCCGGTGATTTCTACATCAATCTCGCCAGCCAGATCTTCATCGCCGCGATCTTCGCGATGAGCCTTAATCTCCTGGTCGGCTTCGGCGGCATGACCTCGCTCGGTCACGCCTCTTACCTCGGCGTTGCCGCCTATCTCGCTGCATTGCTGACCACCCGCTACGGCTTCGACCACGGCGCGGCCGCCGCGCTCTCGATCCTCGGAACTGTCGCAATGGCGGCATTCTTCGGCGTGATTGCGCTGCGCGCCTCCGGGCTCGGCTTTCTGATGATCACGCTTGCGCTGTCGCAGGTGCTCTGGGGTCTCGCCTACCGGATGTCCGGTATCACCAATGGTGACAACGGCATCACCGGCATGACGCGTCCCGAGCCGTTCGGCATCTCGCTCGAAAGCCCGGTCGCGTTCTACTGGTTTTCGCTGACCGTCACGGTGATCGCGTTTGTGCTGATGGCGGTCTTCGTGTCGTCCTCGTTCGGCTCGTCCCTGAAGGGTGTGCGCGATCAGCCGCGCAGGATGGCTGCGCTCGGTTTCAATCCCTGGATGATCCGATGGATCACCTTCGTCTATGCCGGCTTCTGGGGCGCTGTCTCCGGCCTGCTCTACGTCTATTACAACAAGTACATTCACCCGACCTCGCTCTCGACCACGAGTTCGGCCGAAGCCTTGCTTGGCGTGATCGCCGGCGGCTCCGGCACGCTCGCAGGACCCGCCGTCGGCGCGGCGCTGGTGCTGCTGCTCAAGAACTATGCGTCCGCCTATATCGAGCGCTGGAACATGCTGCTCGGTCTCGTGTTCCTGTTCATCGTGCTGGTGATGCCGACCGGGATCGTTCCCGGCGTGCAGAAGCTGACCTCGCGGTTTCGGGGGCGCTCGTCATGAACGCAGCCTCGCCCGACCTTGCTCTTGAAGTGACCGCGCTGAACAAGGCGTTCGGCGGCCTGAAGGTCACGCAAGGCGTGTCGCTTGCCGTCAGGCCCGGCGAGCGGCGGCTGATCATCGGCCCCAACGGCGCCGGCAAGACCACGCTGTTCAACCAGATCAGCGGCGATCTGCGGCCGAACTCCGGACAGATCAAGCTGTTCGGCGAGGACGTCACCACGCTGGCGCCGCATCGGCGCGCGCATCGCGGCCTCTCGCGCACTTACCAGATCATCACGCTGTTTGCAGGCGACACGCTCGAACACAACGTCACGCTCGGCTTGCTCGGCCTGTTGCCCTCGCGCTGGCAGATGTGGCGGCCGCTGGCGTCCTATCGGCATCTCGCGGAAGAGGCACGGCGTACGCTCGACAGCGTCGGTCTGTTGCATCTGGCGGGTCATCCCGTCTCCGAACTCGCCTATGGCGAGAAGCGCCGGGTCGAACTCGCGATGGCACTGTCGCAAAAGCCGCGCGTGTTGCTGCTTGACGAGCCGCTGGCCGGCCTCTCCGATGGCGAGCGCAAGACGGTGAAGGCACTGATCGCCTCGATCTCGAAGGAGGTGACCGTGGTCATGATCGAGCATGACATGGACACGGCGCTCGACCTCGCCGAAACGGTGACGCTGCTCAACTACGGCCGTGTGATCGTCGACGGCGAGCGCGACCAGGTGATTGCGGACGAGCGAACGCGTGAGGTGTATCTTGGCGCGTGAAGCCCTCAACCTCTCGAATGTGAACGCCTTCTATGGCGACAGCCATATTCTGCACGGCGTCGGGTTTTCGCTTGAAGAGGGCCACGTACTCGCCTTGCTCGGGCGGAACGGCGCCGGCAAGACCACCTGCATTTCGACCATCGTCGGCTTTCTGACGCCGAAAGAAGGCGACATCCGCCTGTTTGGCGAAACAATCGGCGGCCTCAGTCCCGAGCGTATTTCGCGCCTTGGCATCGGCCTCGTGCCGCAGGGCCGCCGGATCTTTCCCTCGCTGACGGTGCGCGAAAATCTCGTCGTCGCCCGGCAACGCGAACGCGACGCGGCAAAGCCGTGGAACGTGAAACGCATCTTCGAGCTGTTCCCGCGCCTTGAGGAACGGCATGCGCAATTTGCCGGCACACTCTCCGGCGGCGAGCAGCAGATGCTGGCAATCGGCCGCGCATTGATGGGTAACCCGCGCGTGTTGCTGCTCGACGAGCCCTCGGAAGGGCTCGCGCCCCTCATCGTGGCCGAGGTCGGCCGCACCATCAAAAAACTGAAGGACGAAGGCCAGTCCATCGTGCTGGTCGAACAGAACCGGCAACTCGCGCTCGACGTCGCGGACGAGGCCGTCATTCTCAACACCGGCCGCTGCGTCTTTGCCGGCGAGGCGCGTGACGTCTTGAACAACGAGGAGCTGATCTCGCAGCACCTTGGCGTCTATCATGCGCATTAACCAAGAAGGAATAAGAACATGAAAGTCGGCGTTTGTGGAACAGGAAGAATGGGCGGATCGATCGCGCAGCGGTTGATCGCGGTCGGACATGACGTGGCGGTGTGGAATCGCGACACGGCCAAGACCAAGCCGCTGGTCGATGCCGGCGCGAAAGCCTATCCCTCGCCGGCTGCGCTCGCCGAAGGATGCGACGTCACCATCGTGATGCTGCTCAATGATGCGGCGACCGAAGCCGTCTATCGCGGCGCGAACGGCCTGCTCTCGGCGAAGCTCAACGGCAAACTCGTGATCGACATGAGCACGATCCAGCCGCAGACGATGAAGTCGGTCGGTGAGGCCGCGACGAAAGCTGGCGCAGCCTTCGTCGAAGCCCCGGTCGGCGGCAGCAAAGTGCCGGCGAAGGAAGGCAAGCTGTTTGGCCTCGTCGGCGGTTCTGACGATGATGTCGCCCGCGCAAAGCCGCTGCTTGAACAGCTCTGCCGCAGGATCGAGCATGTCGGGCCGGTTGGCGCCGGCTCAATGCTCAAGCTCGCGATCAACTTGCCGCTGCTCGTCTACTGGCAGGCGCTCGGCGAGTCCCTGACCATCTGTAAGCCGCTCAATCTGCCGCCCGAACGGCTGATCGATATCCTCGCCGACACCAATGGCGCGACGGCCGCCATGAAAGCCCGCGGTCCCAATATCGCAAAGGTGCTGGGCGGCGCGCCGCTTGGCGAAACCGCTTTCGGCATTACCGCCGCAAAAAAAGACCTCGCCACCGCCGTGCAATTTGCCGCCTCCATCCATGCCGAACTGCCGGTTGCGAAAAGCGCGCTTGCCTGCTTTGAGGAGGCGGAAAAGGACGGGCTTGGCGAGGCCGATGCGACCACCGTTTCCGTCCACTGGACCCGGCGCAAGCCAAAAGCCTGATCGAGAAATAGCCAACGAGTCGTTGCCCAACCCAACAGCAGAGTTTTTCCATGATCGACACCAAAAACCGCTATGGCCGCACCGCCGCACGCAACAACGACGCCGACGGCCTCGCACGGCGTCCATCGTCCGTCACGGTCGACATTCACGCTCATATCGTGGTGCCGCAGGCCGCCAAAATCGCGCAGCCGCATGTCGATCTGAAACGCGTGCCGCTGGCGCATTTTGCCGACGACATCACGAAGGAAATCAACGCGCAGCAGGAAAAGGATGTCGCCGAGGTCATGACGACCATCGACCGCCGCCTGCACGATCTCGACAAGATGGGCATCGATGTCCAGCTCGTCGCGCCCGCGCCGCCGCAGTGCTACTACTCGATCGATCCCAAGATCGCTGAAAAAGCCCATCGCGCCGCCAATGACGGTGTCGCCGAATATTGCGCGCGCAAGCCGGACCGCTTCGTCGGCCTTGGCGTCGTTACCTTGCAGGAGCCGGAGCTTGCGGTGCGCGAGCTCGACTACATCATGAACGAACTGAAACTGAAGGGCGTCGAGATCCTGACCAATGTCGACGGCCAGGAATTATCCGATCCGAAATTCCGTCCCTTCTTCGCGCGCGCCGAGGAACGCGGCGCCTTCATCATGATGCATCCGAACGGCTTCACCCACGGCGAGCGGCTGACGCATTTCTATCTCAACAACGTGCTCGGCAATCCGCTCGACACGGCGCTCGCGCTGCATAACCTGATCTTTTCGGGCACGCTGGCGCGGTTCCCCGACCTGAAGCTCATGGCTGTGCATGGCGGCGGTTATCTGCCGTCCTATTCGGGGCGCATCGATCACGCCTGGGGCGCGCGCAAGGATTCGCATGACGAACTGCCGCTGCCGCCGACGACCTACTTGAGGCAAGTCTATCTCGACACCGTCGTCTTCAGCTATCACCAGCTCGCTTATCTGATCGACGTGTTCGGGCCCGATCGCATCCTGATGGGCACGGACTATCCCTTCGACATGGGCGAATATAATCCCGTCGGCCATGTTGCTGGCGTGGCCGGCATGGACGAAGCGACGCTGGCCCAGATTGCGGGCGGCAACGCCGCGCGCATCCTCGGGCTGGATGTTTAGAGCACAGGCAAGCCAACGCCATTTCACCGTCATCGCGAGGAACGCAAGCGACGAAGCGATCCGGAGTAAGAAGGGACTGGATCGCTTCGCTATCGCTCGCGATGACGGGTGAACTAAACCTTCAATGCTTCCCGCCCGACGCCTTGTAATCAGGCTGCTCGAACGGATGCGAGCTCAAAAATTCCGGCATCGCAAAGCAGCGATCTGAAAGCTCCTTCACAATCGGAAACGCCTCGAGTCCGATCTTGAGATATTGCGCGCCGACCACCTGGCCGGCGATGCAGATATCGGCAAGACCGGCATCCTTGCCAAGCGCAAATGGCGCGGGCTTGCGGCGCGCGAGAAAGCGCTCGTAGGTCGAAAGCCCTTCGATGGTCCAGTGCGCGCCCCATTCCTCGACCGCCTTCGCATCGGCGCCAAAGGTCTTGGCCAGATGCTTGCGCACGCGCGGCACTGTCAGCGGATGGGCATCCGCAATCGTCATCAGCGCCAGCGAGCGGGCATAGGCGCGCTTCTTGATGTCTTCCGGCAGCAGCCGCGGGCTCGGCTTGATGTCGTCGAGGTATTCCATGATCGCCAGCGACTGGTACAGCGAATGGCCGTCATGAATGAAGGTCGGCACCACATGCTCGGGATTCACGGCGTCGTAGCCGGGTTCGAACTGCTTTCCCTGGAGGATGTCGATCGAGACCTCCTCGAAGGCGAGCTGCTTCAGCTTGAGCGCGACACGAATGCGAAAGGAGGCAATCGACCGCCAGAACCCGTAGACCTTGATGCTCATCGAAAATCCTCGTTCAACCAGGCTCGCGCACTCTTAGCATTCGCACTCGAATAGACAAGCGCCTCAATCCGCACGGTTGTGTTGCTGCCAGCGCAACAAATAGCGCTGCAGCCGCTGGATGCCCGCTGCCAGCACGACACCGACCAGCATCAGGACTGTGACCGCCACCATCATGCCGGAAGCTTCTCCACGCGCTTCGGATTCGATGATCAGGCGGCCGATGCCTTGTTCGGCACCGATGAATTCGCCGACGATGACACCGATCAGTGCAAAGGAGACCGCGGGTGTCAGCGAGGCGAACACCCAGGCCATGGTGGATGGAATCACGACCGTGCGCGTGATCTGCCACTCGCTCGCGCCGAGTAGGCGCGCGGAATTGATAAAGCCCTCGTCGATCGAACGGGCGCCTTCGAAGGTGTTGTAGAACACCAGGAACACCACGACGATCCATGACGTCACGATCTTCGAAGTGCCGCCGATGCCGAACGCCAGCACGATGATCGGCGCAAGTGCGATGCGCGGGATCGAGTTCACCGCAGTGATGAACGGCTGAAAGATCGCGCTCAAGCGGTCCGAGCGGCCAAGGATGAGTCCCGCGGCAAAGCCCGATGTGACGCCGGTGACAAAGCCGAAGAACGTATTCTTCAAGGTAACGGCGGTCGCGACCCAGAGATTGTTCTCCGAGTGCGCCATGCATTTGGCGAACTCCCCGTTGAACCAGCCGTTGAAGACGCCGAGCTTGGATTTGAGGCAGCTCAGGATCAGGAATTGCTCGACGATTTCCGAAGGTTTCGAGATGAAATAGGGATCGAGCATATCCGGTACGAGCCAGGGGAAACGGGCGTGGAATTGATAGCCCCATTGCCACACCGACAGCACGACGACGCAGATCGCGACCTGCCAGGCACGGGTACCGAGCGTGCCACTCCGCACCGCCTTCATCGCTCGCGCCCCTTGACGAATTCCTCGCCGAGCGAGTGCCAGATGTGCTGGAACAGCTCAGCGTAACGCGGCGTCTCGCGCACTTTCACAGCGTCGCGCGGCCGCGGGAAATCAACTTCAAACATGTCCTTGATCCGGCCGGGACGGGCCGAGAACAGGATGATGCGGTCGGCGAGCGTCAGTGCCTCGCCAAGATCGTGCGTTACGAACAGCACGGTCTGCTGTTCGCGTTCCCAGATGCGCAGCAGCACCTCATGCATGTCGATCTTGGTGTGGGTATCGAGCGCGCCGAACGGCTCGTCCATCAGCAGGATTTGCGGCTCGACCACCAGCGTCCGCATCAGCGCGGCACGCTGGCGCATGCCCCCCGACAATGCCGAGGGATAGGCATGATCAAAGCCCTTCAAACCAGCCTGGGCGATGCAGGCGGCGACACGCTCCTTGCGTTCGGCCTCGCTCTTTCCGGCGAGCTGCAGGCCATAGCCGATATTGTCGGCGACCGTGCGCCAGGGAAACAGCGTATCGCGCTGGAAAACATAACCGACGTTTGGAGTTGCTTTGCCGGGCGTAATTGGTGTGCCATCGATCAGGATCTGTCCGCTCGAAGGCCTGATCAGGGTCGCGATCATGTTGAGCACAGTGCTCTTGCCGGAGCCTGATGGACCGAGCAGGGCGACGAACTCGCCGCGGCGGACGCGGAAGGACACACCGCGAACGGCCTCGATCGCGGTCCCTGCGAGCTGAAACGTCTTGTTCAGATCGCGGACGTCGATGCGGCTCACATCCTGCGATCGATCAAGCGGCATGGCGTCCCCTGGCTGGTGCGGATTTTAGCGACGCGCCGTCAACCCGGATACGCCTTTTTGGCCGCTTCCACGAAATCGGGAACGACGACTTCGGCAATGGTCAAGGGCTTGATGCCGGTCATCTCCCGGAACCAGACTTTTTCGCCGCGCGCAAAGCTCGCCGCGTCCACGGTCCCGTCGTAATCGGCGACTTTCTTCAGCGCCGTGATCTCGAGGATATTTGCCTTGCGCGAGGTGCTGCCGACATAAGGCTCGATCACGTCGTAGATCTCTTCCGCCGAATGCGCCTTGATCCATTGCGCCGCGCGCCACAGTGCCGTGACGAAGGCCTGCATCTTCAGCCGGTCCTTGTCGATGGTCGATTGCACTGTGAAGTGGCCGGTCACCGGCACCTTCCCGCCGATATATTTGTTCCAGATCGCTTCATCCGTGCCGTCGAACAACAGCGTCCCCCAGCCCTGCTCCTGCGAGTCATCGAGCAGCGAGAGAGAGCTTATGAGCACATCGGCCTGCTTGCTCTTGAGCGTGCCCAGCATGGTGTCGACGTTACCTGTGCCGATCCATCTCACTTTCTCGGCGAGTCCCATCGTCTCCATATAATAAGACGACCAGACGTGATTGGTGCCGCCAAGCGAGGAGACCGAGACGATCGGCTTGCCGCCATCGGGCCGTTTCCACTCGGTCAGCTTTTCCAGCGTCGTAATGCCCTGGTCCCAGAGGTCCTTGCGGATGATGAACATCACCGCGCTGGAGCGGGTATCGGTCGGCATCAGGATGCGTCCAGCACGGCCGTGATTGGCGAGCTGCATCGGATGGGTGACGTCACCGATGCCGACATCGCCTTGCGAGGACGCGATGATCTCGCGCGTCTTCACGCCGCTGCCGCCCTGGATGAGCTTGCAGTCGAGGCCGACGTCCTTGAAGTAACCGAGGCGGTCGGCGACGAATTGCGACTGATAGATCGGCGTCGCGACCGGATAGATAGCCCGGCCGCTCATGCTTTCGGCACGAGCGCGAGACGTCGCGAGGCTGGCGCCGCCAGCAATAACGGTGAGCGCCGAGCGGCGGGTGAAACGCATCACCATCAGACTTTCTCCTTCAGCTCGCTCGCGACCTTGTCGAGCGCCGCCAGCACCGCATCTCCCATTTCCTTGGTCGAAAGCTTGCGCGCGCCGGCCTCCGCGATATCGGCGGTGCGGGCGCCGCTGGCCAGCGCTAGATCGACGGCTTTCTCCAGCAGGTCGGCATCCTCGGAGCGGTTCAGCGTCATGCGCAGCATCATGATCACGCTCTGGATCGAACCGAGCGGATTGGCGATGCCGCGCCCGGCGATATCGGGCGCGCTGCCGTGCACCGGCTCGTAAAGCGCCTTGCGGCGGCCTTTGGCATCGACCGGGCCGAGCGAGGCCGACGGCAGCATGCCGAGCGAGCCCGACGCCATCGCCGCGCAATCAGACAGAATGTCGCCGAAAATATTGCCGGTCACCATCACGTCGAACTGCGCGGGATCGCGCACGATCTGCATCGCGGCATTGTCGACATACATGTGGCTAAGCTCGAGGTCGCGGAATTCTTCCGCATGCAAGGCCGTGACCTCCTCGCGCCACAACACGCTGGTCTCGAGCACATTCGCCTTGTCGACCGAACAGACTTTGCCCCTCCGCGTGCGCGCAAGCTCAAACGCCGATCGGGCGACGCGCCGCACCTGGTTCGTCGTATATTGCTCGGTGTTGAAGCCGCGCCGCTGACCGTCCGGCAATTTCACGATGCCGCGCGGCTCGCCGAAATAGATGCCGCTGGTGAGCTCGCGGATGATGACGAAGTCGACGCCCTTCAGCACGCGCGCCTTCAGCGGCGATGATTCCGACAGCGCCGGATTGGCGCGGATCGGCCGCAAATTGGCGTAGAGATCGTATTTGTGGCGCAGCGACAATAGACCGCCGGCCTTGCGCGCTTCCGCCGGCACCTCCTTGGTCTCAGGTCCGCCGGTGGCGCCCCACAGGATCGCATCGGCCTCGTCCATGGCCTCGGCCGTATCCGGCGGCAAAACCTTTCCGGTCGCAAGATATGGAATGAGACCATACTGCGCTTCGCGCAACACCATGGGTACGTTATGTTTGGCGGTGAACCAGTCGAGAATGCGCCGGGACTGCGCGGTCACCTCGGGCCCGATGCCTTCGCCGCCGACGACGGCGACATTGATCATGTTGGATGAAGCGCTCATGCGTGATCCCTGGCAAAGTCCGTCGCAAAATGAATCCACGGCCGCTCGACTCGATCGGCGGCCTGGAAGGCGCGAATCTCGTTGTCGCGCTGTAGCGTCAGTTCGATTTCATCGAGACCCTTCAGAAGACCAGCGCGGCGGCGCGGGTCGATCTCGAAGCGATGCACCTTTCCGGACGGCGAGGTGATGGTCTGCTCTTCCAGATCGATGCCGACGCGCCCTGCGCCCTGGCTATGTTCGACTTCCATGGCGAGGGTATCGACGATCTCCTTGTCGACGATGATGGGCAGGATGCCGTTCTGGAAGCAGTTGGCGAAAAAGATATCGCCGAAGCCCGAACCTATGATGGCGCGGATGCCCGCCTCCTGAAGCGACCACACCGCACCTTCACGCGACGAGCCGCAGCCGAAATTCGGCCCGGTGATGAGTACCTCCGCATTGCGATAGGGCTCGCGATTAAGAATGAACTCAGGGTTTTCCGATCCGTCCGGCAAATAACGCAGCGAGCCGAACGCCCATTTGCCCAGTGTGCCGCGAATGGAGGTGCCGACCAGACGCTCGATGCGGATGATCACGTCGGTGTCGATATTGCTGCGCATGATCGGCGCGGCAATGGAGCTCAGCTTCGTAAATGGCTTTGGCATCTATCGCTCCAGGGTTCTGACGTCGGCGATCGCGCCCGAGATCGCGGCGGCCGCCGCCATCGCCGGGCTCGCCAGATGCGTGCGGGCGCGCGGTCCCTGCCGGCCGATGAAATTGCGGTTGGACGTCGAGACCGAACGCTGCCCCGGCGCGACCACCTCGCCATTGGCGGCGAGGCACATCGAGCAACCGGGCTCGCGCCATTCGAAGCCGGCCTCGGTGAACAGTCTGTCGAGCCCTTCGGCGACCGCTTCGCGTTTCACCGTCTCCGAGCCCGGCACCACCCACGCCCGCACGTGAGGGGCAACCTTGCGACCACGCGCGATCGCAGCCGCCGCGCGCAAATCGCTCAAGCGGCTGTTGGTGCAGGAACCGATGAAGACCCAATCGACCGGCGTGCCCGCAATCGGCGCGCCGGCTTTAAGGCCCATATAGTCGATCGCGGTTTCGATCGCTGTTCGGCGTCCGGGGTCGGCGATCTCGGCGGGGTCCGGCACGTGCCCGTCGACGCCGACGACATGTTCAGGACTGATGCCCCAGGTGATTTGCGGGATGATCCTGTTGACGTCGATCGTGACTTCGCGGTCGAACACCGCATCTGCATCGCTCGGAAGCTTCCGCCACGCCGCGACCGCGCGGTCCCACATCTCAACCTTCGGCGCATAGCGCCGGCCGCGAATGAACTCGTACGTCTTCTCGTCCGGCGCGATCATGCCCATCTTGGCGCCGAGCTCGATCGACAGATTGCAGATGGTGAGCCGGCCTTCGATCGCCATGTCGCGGATGGCGCTGCCGGCATATTCGACCGCGTAGCCGGTACCGCCCGCAGCACCGACGTGCCCAATCAGCGTGAGAATGAGATCCTTCGGCGTCACGCCCGCGGACATCTTGCCTTCGAATTTTACGCGCATGGTCTTCGGCCTGCGCTGGATCAGCGCTTGCGTCGCGAGCACATGCGCGAGCTCGCTCGAGCCGATGCCGAAGGCGAGCGCACCCAGGCCGCCATGGGTGCAGGTATGGCTGTCACCGCACACGATCAGCGCGCCCGGCAGGCTCAAACCCAGTTCGGGACCGATGACGTGCACGATGCCCTGGCCAGGCTGGTCGACATCGAACATCGTGATGCCGCTTGCCGAGGTTTCGGCGCGCAATCCTTGCAGCAATTCCAGCCCGACTTTCGTTGTCCCTGCCCGGCCGTGCGCGGAGGAAATCGCGTGGTCCGGCGTGGCAAAGGTCAGCTCGGGATTATGGACGGAAAGATTGCGGTTCTTGAGATCGAGCAGGCCGCGCGAACCGCCGAGGTCGTGCAGCAAATGACGATCGATATGGAGAAGGTCTGTATCATCGCTGATGCGCGCGATGACATGCTGGTCCCAGATCTTGGCCAGCATGGTGCGACCAGGCGTAGAGTGACCTCGCGTTTCCAAGTGCGCCTCCCTTTTTGGCCACGGAGTATCACCGTCGTCCGCCGTTATCGGCTTGGTACTGAGGGCCTCTTTGGGCCCCGGCCTTGGAGCGCATCAAAGCACAGGAGGCCGCGCTTCGGCTAGGGTTTGAAATGATGACAGCTAGGACTTCGCCGCCCCATTACATCAGGCTGGCAAAGGCTTTTGCGAAGGTATGGACATCGCCCGGCCACCGCGCCGAAACATAATTGCGGTCCTGCACGACAAAGGCCGGTCGCGCGTCGTCCATCGTGTCGCGCTGCAGGCCGGAGGTCTTCCGACGAAAGTCAGGATCGGTTTTGGGAACATCGAGAAAGTCGCCAGGACTCGCCAGCGCGCGCGTGACCTCCTGCTGCACCGACATGTAGCCATCGGATTCGCCGGCCTTCTCCAGGTACGTACGATAGTAATTCGGATCCCAGAAACGCGTGATGCGAGCGACCTTCCAGGCGCTGTTCTCGAGCGCCCAGGTCAGCGCGGTGGTCTTGTATCCATAAAGCACCGAACGGCCGGTCTTTGCCGAGATGCTGCGCGCGGCGAGCAAGACGCCGTGGCAGATCGCGGCGACAGGCTTTTGCGCCTCGAAGAAATCAGCCACGCAGCGCTGAAGCATCTCACTCTCGAGATACTCGCGCATGCCCCGCGCGCGATGGCCGCCGGGCAATAACAATGCATCGAAAGCGCTGGGGTCGACCGCATCCCAGCGCAGCGGCGCCGCATAGTTACGATCTGTGATCATCGCTGCATAGGCATTGCGCGCGTCGCTATTGGCCCGCATCAGCAGGCCAATCAGCGGCAGCTTCTTGAGGAGCGGAATGCCGCCCCAGAGATCGAGGCCTTCCCCCGAAAGCATCATGTCGTCGGCCGCCGCAGAGCGGCCGTCCGGCGTTGCAAAAGTGACGGTGTGGCCCGCCTTCGACAGCACCTGCCAGCTCACGGCGGCTTCGCTCGGATCGAAGTCCCGCGCCGGCAGGGGAATGAGAACGCGGGCCAAACGCGCCTCACACCAGGAAGACGGTGGAACCGGTGGTCTTGCGCGCCGCCAGATCCGCATGCGCCTTGGCGGCGTCCTTGAGCGGATAGGTCTGGTTGACGTTGATCTTCACTGCGCCCGAACCCACGACCTCGAACAGCTCCTTCGCCATGGCACGAAGGTTTTCAGCCTTGGCGGCGTAGGTGTTGAGCGTCGGACGCGTCACGAAGAGCGAGCCCTTCTGGGCAAGAAGTCCGAGATTCAGCGGTTCGACACTGCCCGAAGATTGACCGAACAGTGCGACGACGCCGAGAGGCGCGAGGCAATCGAGCGACTTCAGGAACGTGTCCTTGCCGACGGAGTCGTAAACGACAGGCACTTTCTTGCCGCCGGTGATTTCCTCGACGCGCTTCACGAAGTCTTCGCGCGAATAGACAATGGTGTGCGCGCAGCCATGGGCCTTGGCGAGCGCGGCCTTCTCGTCGTTACCGACCGTGCCGATGACAGTGGCGCCGAGATGCTTGGCCCATTGCGAGAGAATGAGACCAACGCCGCCGGCCGCGGCATGCAGCAGGATCGTGTCACCCGATTTGACGCGGTAGGTCTGACGGATGAGATATTGCACGGTGAGACCTTTCAGCATCATCGCGGCCGCGGTCTTGTCGTCGATGCTGTCGGGCAATTTGAGCAACCGCTCGGCCGGAATGAGCCGCGCCTCGGCGTAGGCGCCGAGCGGCGCGGCGCCATAGGCGACACGATCGCCCACCTTCAGCTCAGTGACGCCAGGCCCGACCTCCTCGACGACGCCGGCGCCCTCGCCACCCAGCCCGCTCGGCAGTTGCTGCGGCGGATAGACGCCGGAGCGGTTGTAGATGTCGACGAAATTGAGCCCCACGGCGGTGTGGCGAATACGCGCTTCCCCGGCGCCCGGTTTGCCGACATTGACCTCCTCCCAAACGAGAACTTCGGGGCCGCCGGTCTTGTGAAAGCGGATAGCATGCGTCATGGGGATACTCCTTGGGGTGGTGGGGCCACGCGGGGAACGCTAGTGAAGCGATCCTGACGTTCCTTTCAGTTTTGCAGCGATCTCTTCGAAGGAACGTCAGGGTCAAAGCTTCACTAGAATGATATATTTACTAGTGTCCCTTTGGTTCTGACATTCGTAAACGAACCCGCCGCGACATAATACGAATGTCAGAACCGGGACACTAGCGCGACACATTATTATAGTGGTTGATTATGGCGGTTGTCGTGAATGCCAAAATACACACCCCCGCGATCTCCCGAAAGTAAGGCCGATTCAGCAATAGGTCTCAAAACGACAAAAAACCCGGCGGCCGAACGGCCACCGGGTTTTTTCATGCTCAACGATGTATTGCAGCAATCAGCCGGCTGCGGCCAGGACCTTGCCGAAGACACCTGCCTCGGCCAGCGCCGCAATCTTTGCCTCGTCATAACCTAACGTGTCGCGCAACACTTCTTTTGTGTGCTGGCCTAACAGCGGAGCGGCAACCGGATCGATGGCGGGCGTCAGCGACATATTGAGCGGGGATTCGATATTCGGGACACTCCCCGCCTTGGGGTGCGGAATCTCGCTGACGCGATGGCGCTCGCGCGCTTCCGGCGAGTTGAAGGCTTCCTCGACGGTCCGCAGATAGCCGACAGGGATATTGGCGGCTTTCATCTTCGCGACCCAGCTCTCGCGGCTGTCGGTCGCGAAAACTTCTGACAGGATCGCCCGCAGCTTATCTTTGTTGGCGCTGCGTGAGCGGCGGTCGCCGAATTCGCCGCTGACGAGATCGGGACGGTTGAGCACGTCCACCACGAGGCGGCGATAGAGGCGATCGTTGGCGCAGGCGATATAGAACGGCCCGTCAGAGCCATGGTAGATGCCGACCGAGGGTGAGCCGTTCGGTGAATTGCCCTGGCGGCTCGGATTCACGCCGCTCATCAGATAGGCCATACCGTAGAACTGCGTCATCGCCAGCGCCATGTCGAACAGCGCCACCTCGACATGCTGGCCGCGCCCCAGTCTGTCGCGCGCCAGCAGCGCCAGAAGGATCGCGTTGACCGCCGACATGCCCGTCAGCATGTCGACCGCGGGCGGGCCAGTGCGCACCGGCGGGCCATCGGGAAAACCATTGAGCGACATGAAGCCGCTTTCGGCTTGCGTGATCGGATCGAAGCCCGGGCGGGATGCGAACGGACCCTTACGGCCGTAGGCGGAGATCGAACAATAAACGAGCCGCGGATGGCGAGGCGCCACCGACGCATAATCGAGGCCGTATTTCTTCATGACGCCGGACGAAAAATTCTCAACGACCACGTCCGCTTTCGCGATCAACTCGTGCGCCACGGCACAAGCCTCAGGCTTGGTGAGATCGAGCGCAATGCCGCGCTTGTTGCGGTTCAGGCTGACGAAGGCCGCGCTCTCGCCGGCAAGATCGGCATGCTCATAATGGCGCGAGTCGTCGCCGCCTTCGGGGTTTTCGATCTTGATGATCGTGGCGCCGAAATCGGCAAGGGTCTGCGTGCAGGCGGGACCGGCGACAACGCGCGTGAAATCGACGACCAGTAGACCGTCAAGAGCGGTCGGCGCCCCCTTCTCTCGCGGCAGCCGTCCCGGCAGTTTCGGTCTCGCACTCATGATCGGCCCGTTCCTTCCCTTATTGTTTGAGGGAGATTGTATACGGGCCTTTGCCGTCATTCCAAGCGACCTGAGCGGCGCGGACGCGCCGTTATCTCCTTTTCGAATGGGTGCTATGAGAAGAAGGAGCGCGAACGAGGTCCTTGCGCCAGTAGAGCGTGTCCGGAAATGCCCACGGCAGCGGCGGCCGATAGAGCCGGTAGCCGCCCCGGATAAAGTTGTTAGCTGACACGATATTGCCGGTCGTATCGGACACCACGCTAGTCCAACCGTTGCGCCGCGCCCGTGCTTCCATCGCGCACATCAGACGCAACTGAAGCCCGTGGCCCCAGTGGCGCTGCAAGACGCCGACCCGGCAGAAATATCCGGCGTTGCGGACATGCGTCGATGGTATGACGCCGGCAAACGCGACCGGCGTCGCCTCGGAAAAGGCCAGCCACCAATGGCCTCCGTCAAACGGCGGAACAGATGCGCCGCCAAAGAAAGTCAGGCGATGCAGCTCGGTCAGGATATCGGCGATCTCATCGTCGCGGGCGTCCACCTCGCGGATGCGATAGGCGGGGCTCACGACTTGAGACATCGCCTCGCCCGCTCGATATCCTTCGACGAGAAGCCTTTTGAGCGCGCCCAGGATTCGGCCGCCGCCTCGCCATATTGCGCCACCGCGCGCTTGACGACCCAGCAGGGAATGGCATCCGCCGGCGATGATGCCAGCAGACCCGTCAGCAGCAATGCGACCGCAATCATTTGCCGAGCATCGCCTTGATGCCGAGCCACACCGCGCCGAGAATTCCCGCGACGATGATGCTGATCACGGCCTTGAAAGTAAAACCCTGAGCCTGCTCGACGCTCTTGCGCCACTTTCGCAAATGCTGGAAATCGGCGCGCAGCTCTCGCTTGTCCTCCTCTTCGATGCCGAAGGACGCGAGCACCGTGGTGATCGCACGATCGACCACGGCGTCGATATCGCCTGTGTGCAGCCGCTGTTGCTCACTAAGCGTCTCCGCAACGACGGCGCGGATGGCATCATCGCTGATTTCGGTCATGCGGTCATCGCTTGATGATGTCGGATCATCGCTTGATGATCCTCGCGACGTTCTCGAAGCCGCGCTTGGCGAAATACGACGCGACAATGAGATTTGCCGTTGTCGAGGCAAAGCCTGCGAGCGCGTCGGTCGTGCCGAGCCCGAAGACCTTGTCCCAGATCAGGAGCTTGAAAAAATAGGTGGCGACGCAATAGCCCATCAGGCGATCCGGCTCGAAGGGATGGCCTATTTCCGCGATGCGCAGTTGCGTTCGCAATTCCAGCTCGCGTTGCTGCACAGCCAGTTCCTTGGCGGCGAGATCGGCGGCGATGTTTTCCGACGTGTTGCCGGCGGCGAGCTTGGCCTGGTACCCCTTCAGGAGGTCGTCGAACACCGGGCCCGTAACAAAGCCGGCCAGCCATTTGGCGAGCGCAAGCCACATCTGATGCGCCCTCCTACTTGTTGAGCGTGCGCAGGCGGGCCCAGACGTTGACGGCCATCACTCCCATCATGACGTAACTGACGACCTGGGGCGTGAGATATTGCTGGATCTGCGCGGCGAGCGACGGATCACCGGCAAGCGTCGCGATCTTGTCGAGCACGGCGACAAGGCCGCCGGCGACGAGCACCACTTTGGCCCAGACGATGGTCGCGGAATCCTTGCCAGCCTTCAATGTGCGCTGCCAGAACGATCCGGCCTCGGAGATCCACGCATGGACAAAGGTGAAGACGATCCAACCGATCATGAGTGCGGTAAGCAGAAGAAGTCCGATGGAGAGCGCGTAAAACATCTATTTTCCTTTCGGTTTGAAAACGGCGACGAGCGCGACGAGGACTGAGGCGATGAAGGCGCCGATCGAGCCGGGCGCCGGGGATTTGAGTGACGGCGTTTTTGGCGGCGGCGCAGGCGCGGCTTTCTTCGGCGCGGTCGGTTCGGATGTGCTCGCATGACTGGATGACTGAGCGGCGCCGGCGAAGGCGATGGAGGGATCGAGCGCCTTCATCGCCATCAAGAGCCCGGCACAACCAGCCTGGCTGTCGATCACGTTTGGATCGTAGACGCCGTCGCGGACATACTTTCCGGATCGATATTGATCGGTGCCGGCCCACACATAGGGCGAGGGCACGCCGCGGGCGGCATAGCCGAGCCCGTTGTACTCCTCGAGCTTGGTCAGCAGCGCGCCGATTGACCAATCCTTGTTGCGGCCGGCGTAAGGCGCGCAATTGTTCAAGGCATCGATCGCCGCATCCTCCCAGGACTTGAAGGGTCCCCTGCCCGCCGGCACATGGACCGAAATGCGGTCCCATGGATCGCCTTGCGCGAGCGAACGCGTCCAATCCTGCGAACATTCCCGCTCGTGGACGACGGCGATCATCGGCCAGGGCACGCCGGTCCTGGCGGCGACCGCCTGATAGCGCGACCGGGCGTCCGAGGCGGTAAGCCTCCTGGCGATGGAAGCGAAATTTCGCGTCGGCTTGGCATGGCTCCAGCGCTGCAGATTGATGCGCTGGAGCGCAGCTAAATCAGTCATGACGATACCTCGCCAAAAGACGATGAGGGAATGGGTGGACCTGTTGCGGGTGGTTGGAGTGTCGGGAGCAGCCTGCGCCAGCTTTTGTCGGCAGCGCTATTTTGAGGCCGGGAATTCTCGATTGCCTTTGAGTCTCGCGTACGGCTAGTGCGCCGCCGTCATCAGCGTCCGCGGTCTCCGTAGAATTGCTCGGTTGATTTGGATTGCATAGGCGGGCTACCTTCCCCTCGGGAAACGAGGGGCTGGTAGTGCGCAACGCAGATCCAACTGTAACGTCGGGGTTTGGGCACGAATGGTCGACATTTACGCAAGGCGCCGACGATCTCGAAGTTGCCGAGCGTGAGCGGCTGTTTGATCAATATTTTCGGCTTTTCCCGTGGTCCGACCTTCCGCCAGGCTCGGTTGGTCTCGACGCCGGTTGTGGCAGCGGCCGATGGGCCATGCAGGTCGCGGCTCGCGTAGGGAGCCTTCACCTTCTCGATGCGAGTCATGAAGCGTTAGCGACTGCGAAGGGCAACCTTGCCGGCGCAACGAATGTCACCTTTCATTTTGCCAGTGTCGGCGACATTCCTCTTCCTGATAATTCGCTGGACTTCGCCTATTCACTCGGCGTTCTTCATCACGTCCCTGATACGGTCGGTGCGCTGAGACAGATCTGTTCCAAGCTCAAACCGGACGCACCGTTCCTGATCTACCTGTACTACGCTCTCGACAATCGGCCGCGCTGGTTTCGCGCGATCTGGAAAATAACCGACTTGGCACGCCTGGCGATCTCCAGCCTTCCTCGTTGGGCGAGGCTCGTCATCAGCCAGATGATAGCTATCGGCGTTTATTGGCCTATCGCGCGGCTATGTGCGATCTTGAGTTGGCTCGGCCTTTCCACGGAATCTGTTCCGCTGGATGCCTACAAAGACCGAAGCTTCTACACGATGAGAACGGATGCCTACGATCGCTTCTGCACTTCACTGGAGAAGCGATTCACAAAAGCTCAGATCCAGGAAATGCTTCACGACGCCGGATTCGATCGCATTTCTTTTTCCGATCAGGTTCCCTTCTGGTGTGCGATCGCGAGGAGGAAATCTGCGACCGACCGGCCCTAGCCAGATGGGGCGCACGATCGCGGTCCGGCAGGAATATTCTGGCCGATCGCCTTGGACTTGCACAGTCCTGCGATTGCAGAACAATTTTAGATAGCGAAGGTTCGCGGAGTGAATAAGCGATTTTCGTATATAGATGCGCTGCGCGGCTACGCTGTGCTAGGCGTCGTACTGGTTCACACTGGCCAATACACCGAATTCGGAACTGGAGTATCGGCAGCTGGCGCGCGCGGCGTCCAATTGTTTTTCGTTGTTTCTGCGATTACGCTGTTTATGAGTTGGCGCGATCGCCGGGACGGCGCCGCTGCCTTCTTTACTCGCCGAGCCTTCAGAATCGTGCCGATGTTTTGGCTGGCGATCCCGCTCTACTTCTCAACCGGCGATAATATTAGCCAGGCCATTGGGGCGGCCTTCTTCCTGCAGGCAACGCGCCCCGATTGGATATTTGGCCTTGTCCCGGGTGGTTGGTCTGTATGTGCGGAGGTCGGTTTCTACTGCCTGTTTCCGCTGCTCGCCACGCGCATCACATCGCTACCGCGCGCGCTCTATTTCGTCGCTATATCGGTAATTGTTTCAAAACTCTGGCGTTCGGCTGGCCTGGAGGCGATGGCTTGGATCTTCCCAAACGCTCCTAACCTCGGCAGCTTCATGGCGTTCACCCTACCGACCCAACTCCCAATTTTCGCTGCCGGGATAGCCAGCTACTTTGTGGCAAGCCGATTCGCCAACCTGCGGAGCCTCGTTCTGGAGGGCATTTTGCTAGCCGCCATCGCGGGCGTTGGTTGGTACGCATTCCATCGCTCAGAGGATTATGCCGCGTTTGGAGGACTATTCGCCGTCGGAGTAGCGTGCATGGCGAACGGCGCAGGTCGCTATCTACTTAATCCCATCATTGAGCACATCGGTCGTTGCAGCTTTTCCATTTACCTGCTGCACTTTAAGTGTGCCGCCTGGATCGGTGCGTTGGTCAAAGAAATGACGCCGACCGCAGAATTTGCGACGCTATTTTTCGGAACCGCCGTAGCAACTACTGCAATTGCAACCCTGACATACTACGTGATTGAACGCCCCATGATCAAATTCGGCAACCACCTTTTACGGTCCGACGCTGAAGCGCGAGCCGCTCAAATTATACGGACCAGATAGGGTACCGCTATTGAGGGAGGCATCATTTTCATTACGGTTTGCACAACGCCGCCGTTGAGGTTTTGTACTGTCCCTTGTGGCGTGAACGTTCCGGAGGCGCCCCGCATCAGATGATTCGCAGCAGATACGGCACGACGATTGCCGGCGGCAGCGCCTTCATGGCCGTTTGCGTAACGTTGCCGTTGATGCTGGCGACAGAACCTTGCGGCGTGAACGAGCCAGACGAAGCCAACAGGCCGAACGAGCCGTTGCTAGCCTCAAAGCCGCCGCTAGACGACGCGATGCCGCCCGCAACGCTTCCGCCGTTGATCGTGTCTGCTTGACCTGTGACGTTGACGGTCCCAGGCGTGCCAGTGAAGGCAGGCTTGATGTTCGGCATGTCGCTTTGCGCCATGGTGTAGGGACCGCCGCCGGTCGCGCCGATAGTGGTCCCATCCAGCGCGAAATTCGCTGTTGTGACGCGGCCGGAGGCCGTTCCGCCCATGGTGTCCAGGGCCACAGAAATTCGGCCGCGCTTGTCGGGTAGATTGAATGTCGTCGATCCGTCGCCGCTGCCATAGGTCGTCCCGAGAATAGCGAACAAGGCGGCGTAGGCCGTGCGCGAAATCGCCTGGCCATACGGAAACGCGAACGAGCTGTTCGGCGCCGCCGTCCCCCAGAAGTCGATCCCCGCCCCGATCGGAATATTATAGGGATTGCCGAAAAAGCCTTGCAGATAGAACGCTCCATCCGTGCTGTTGTAGGTCGCCGTGTAGGGCGTCCCCTGGATGATTACGCCGGCGGGCAGCTCGACATTCGGCGCCGTGCGCAACGGCTTCGCGCCGAGCGAATCCACGTTCAGCGTCACAGTTGCGCCGTTCGTCGCATGCGGCGTGAACGCGATCATCTGACCGCTGAGATCGCCGAGCGTGTCGAACACCTGAAAGCTCGACACCGTGTAGGCCGTAGGCGTGCCTGATGTCACGATCGCGCCGGCGATATCGTCGCGGTATTTGGCGGTCGCCGCCATCATGGCGCGCGCGGAATCGTTGATGCTCGAGGGCGCCTGCCCTTCGGCCCAGTTGATCGTCGGATCGGCATTGCCCGACGTGTCAAATGGAGCTCGGTGCACGGAAAGCCACCCTCACAGCCACCCCTGCTCCTTGTACGGGATCGCGCGGTGGAAGTGATCGCGTTTATGCGGCCATGGCTTTCCGCGCGGATTGCGCGAGAAATCCGGAGCGCGTAAAGCCTTCCGCCTCTGCCCTGGCGTCGATCTGCTCGAGCAGATCAGACGGCAGGGTGATGTTGACGCGGACGGACTTGGCTGCACTGGCAGCGGGTGCCGGGATCAATGCCGCAACGGCGTCCTTATTTTCCTTGTTCGCCATTATCTCTTCGAGAGACGAAGGCTCCGGAATCGCGTCGCCATCCTCAGCCAGGCCCTCAAGATGAAGAGAGAGGGCTTCCGCAGCCATATCGCGCGCTTCGTCCAAGGTCGATCCCGCAGTCACAACGCCGGGAAGATCGGGAAACGAAACGCCGTAATCGCTATCGGCGTCCTTATGGATGAGGGCGATATAGTTGCGCATTTGATATTCTCCCAATTCTGGGTGAGCCCTGGTGGCTCTATTTTCTATTCTGTATTTGATCGTCACTTCAGTTTCAGAGACGCCCGCTTTTCGATGCTGCGAAGCGTCCCTATCGGGATGTCCTTTTTCGGGTGAGGGACCGTCACGCGGCCCGGCTTGATCTTGTGTTTGAACTGGACGTGGCTTCCCTTCTGAGCAACCTGAAACCAACCGTCTTTCTTAAGTGCCGATATGATGTCCGTTGACTTCATGGTGTGTATAAGTACGTATTATTATCCTCTTGTCAAGAGTATAAATACACACTGATCTGAGTGCGACAAGGGAAATACCCCTTATTTTATAATGTGTTATAGTTTCCGCTTAGCGCAGCGCTTTTTCGGGGACGCGTTTGAGAAGGCCTTCGATCGCCGGTGCCCTCTCACACCCACCCTTGCTCTCTACTGGATCACGCGGTTGAAGTTCGCCGTTCGCGTGGGCGCCGCCCAGTCACTGGATGACACACCAAAAATAGCAGCCGAATCGGCTGAACTACTCATGGTAGCCGGTTCCGTATGGGTACGGCAGTATAATATCGTCCACCTTCCCTCTCACACCCACCCCTGCTCCTTATACTGGATCACGCGATTAAAACTCGCCGTCTTGCCCGGCGCCTCGTAGCAGACCGCCATCAGGCCGAGCGCATCGGCAGCGTGTGACGACCAGTCGTGCTCGGGGCCAAGGCCGACCTGGCGCTGATCGTCACGCTTCTCGTGATAGAAGCCGAGCGCCTCACGGCCGCTTTCCGTCGTCGCCTCGTTGAACCAGAGCTGAGGCGCAAGCCGGCGCAGCGCCTCGATCCTCATCATGGCCGCGCCCCTGCCCTGGTTCTTCACCGGCGGCTCGACTGCAAAGCCGGCCTCTCGCCAGTGCTCGGCATAGGTCTTGCCGGTGATGGCGCTCGCATTGACGCCGTCATGCGGCAGGGTGTTGATCGCCTTCTCGTAGCCACGCTCGCGCATCCAATTGACGTGAAAGGCGAGCACCTGGCCTGAGGACTCGTAATAATCGAGCACGCGGATTTCCTGCCCCACCCACTGCACGATCCAGATCGTGTAGGCATCGGCCTGCGCGCCCGCGCCGCCGATGTCGTGAAAGGCGCGAAGTGGCAAGAGCGGATCGGCGGCGACATTGCCGATGCGGCCCTGCGCGCGCGCCTCGCTGAGCAATGTTGCGAAGTAAGCGCCCTCGAATGCCCTGATGTAATCGCCCTCCCAGATATGCGCGTAACGATCCGGATAGAGGGCAAGATCGGTCCTGCGCTCGTCGTCGAGCACTTTTGGAAACCAGGGATTGTCGCGCCAGTTGGCGTGAACGAGGACCGCGCCATCCGGCTTCCTTGCGCGGAAGAAGTCGTCGATGGCGTCGCTCTTGCGGCGCGGATTCCACGACGCCCACAGCTCGGAATTCTCAGCGCGGATGGTCGGTCGCAGCAGCGCCAGCGACCGCGCGCTCAGACTTTGCGCCTCGTCGATCCAGGCGATACGAAAGCCTTCGAGGCTCTTGATCGAGTCCGCCGTGTGATCCTGCATGCCGCGAAAAATAATGAGGCCGTCGCCGGGCGTCGCAATGCGGTCGCTGTAGACCTTGAAGCGATGCGCGAGACCAAGTTTTTCGATCTTGCTTTCGAGCAGCCGCTTGGAGGATTGCGCCAGCGTCTTCTGCGATTCACGGATGCAGACGGCCGATAGGCCGCGCTCGGCTTCGCACAGCTCGATCAGCAGCTCGCCGAAGAAATGCGACTTTCCCGAACCGCGGCCGCCAAAGATCGCCTTGTAGCGGCTAGGGGCGAGCAGCGGCTCAAAGATTTTCGCTGTCAGAATCTTCAGCGTCGACATTGTCTGGCTGCACGATCACGCGTTCACCCATCGCATCCAGCGCTGGGATAGCTCGTTGTCCTCGGGCGAGGGTTGATCCTTGGTCTGGAAGATCGGCGGCTGTACTGGCCAGCCCGGCATCGGCTTGCCGCTATAGACGCCGAGCAAGGGCTGCGGCGCGGCTTGTGCGTCCGGCGCAAGCGGCGGCGCGCCGGTTGAAGGCGTGGAAAGATTGACGACGCGCCCGACCAGACGCCGCTCCGGCACATTGTCGCCGTCAATTATTCCGGGCACTGGGAATGGAAGCGCGTTCGGATCGGTCGGCGGCAACGGCGCGAGCGGCGAATTTGCTCCGACTGCATTCGGCCAGGCATCCACATACTTTCCGAGGACTGGATCGGCGGCGAGCAACGGCCATGCCGTCGGTGTCGCTTGTGCCGTAATCGGAGCCACATCGCCGGGGATGTCAGAGCGCTTGCCTCGATTTGGCGCGAGCTGCGGAAGCACCAGAGTCGCCGGACCCTCGGGACCGCCAAGTGAGGTTGGCCCCTTGGCACCGGGAACTGGCAAGCTGGGAGAAGATTGTTGCGGCGCGCGGGCAGGTCGATTGCCGGATTGCGGAGCGGACGAAGTGTCCGGGATAACGTTGGAGCGCGGGGCTTTAATGTCATACTGGCGCTGTATGTTTTGAATCGCCTCCGGTTCCATCAGCATGTTTCCAGCACCCGGAATCAGTCTGGGGAGACCGGGTATAGGTGCATCATCTAAGCCCATGGCAGCGATCAATGTGCTTGCCACCGAGTTGCTATTATTTCCAAATCCCAAACTAGGGTACGGTAGATTCAAGCGATTTATCTGTTCCTGCGCCGCTCTTGCGGCATTCCAGAAATTCGTGATCGTCTTCTGGTCGCCCGAAGCGATCGTCGTTTTTTCCAGATCAGGACGATAGTAGCCGCCTATTCCCCCGTTGTGCTCTTTCACCATCAGCCTGTCCCACGGCAAATACCCGATGGACTTTGAGGCACCGTTTGCGTCCGTCGCTTCGCCATCCAATTCGGCAACGACATTACCATCAGGATCCAGCAGCACGAGCAAATTATGACCGCCGAGGCCAAGGGCCAACGGAAGTTGTGCTTTTATAATTCTATAGTCCCCCATCTCTAGTCTCTTTCGTCATCAGGGATTAGTCGTTCTTGTTTCCGCACAACCAGTTCGTACGGCTTCAAATAGGAAAAGCTCACCTCGATATTCACAATGACTTTTTTTCCGAAAGACGGTGAAGTCTCCGGAAGACCATGTGACCGATACCAAGCCTCACCAACGTATTTGCATTCTGTGCTGGGCGCGGAGGCGCAATGCGCGCCGAGTGACTCCGCGTCCTGGCGCGTGAAACCCTTCCCAGGCGTCTGCTTTAGAAGCTTTATGATGTTCTCCTTAACCCGATCATCAAAATGGCTGTCCCAGACGGGACGCATGTAATTGCCGATGACGCTGTCGCCGAGTCCATCTGTATTCTCTGTCCGGCCCGGCCAAGGCCAACTCGAACGCCAATGGCATCCGGAAACGATGCCCGAAAGCGCCAATAACAACGCGATGCGTACAACTGAGAGAGTTTTCATTGAGCGTTCTTTTTTGACGTCTGCGAGCGCATTCGGCGCGGCTATCGAAAAACACAGCAAGAGTAATGACCACACACGACGGCAGTCGAAATGAAAACGCGATTGCCTGATGCAAATCTCATTCGACATCCCCAGAAGAAGGCTTCGAGAGATTAAAGAGTTCGAAAGAACAAATCAAGAACAACCATTGCTCAACCTGTGGGCGATCGGGCACCATTCGTTGTGTTCGCGACGCGCGTCGGATGCTTTTCGAACAGGAGAGTAGTGTTGGACACAAACACAAACATCGCGTGGCCTGACGATCGCCACATTACTAAGACTCTTATTTAACCCAGAATAGACCACGACGCCGGACGCAGCGTTTGGAATCGGTGTCCCCTCCACAGCCGGAAAATCCTGTCCCGAATGGAATTCGGGCTTTCGCTTCTGCCGGACTCGTTTGTTCGGCCGAACGGGATCGCGATTCACATATCGCCAAGCGAACGACAGGCATAGCTAGACCTACAAGATCATGAGATCGCGACGCTCATGAACGATGAGCAGGCTGTCCACAGAAAGTGAAGTATGTCGCTCCGGCGGCAGACCAAACGCAGGTTGTGTCTGTCACTTCCGCACATGACCCATTAGACCTGCCGCCGCCTATAACTACCTAAACCGGCAATCAAACCGTACCGCACGTCGCGTACGCATCAGCATTCTTTGAGAGAGCAGCGGCTCAAAGATCTTCGCTGTCGGGATTTTCAGCGTCGACATGGTCTGGCTGCACGATCACGCGTTCGATGCGATGGATGAGTTCAAGCGCGTTCTCGTCGTTGGCGAGCGACTGCGTCGGCTTGCCCCAGCCGCGATCGAGGATGGCGTTTGCGGCCGCGACCCGCGCCGGCGGCGTCGCCTTGGTGTTGCGCATCACGCCAACGAGCACATTCAGCGCGGTGCGCGTATGCGCGCGCGCCAGGGAGCGGATTTCAGTGACGGCTTTGGGCATGGGGGGTTGTCGGTCTCCTCGATATTGTCAGGTTGGCCGTTCGGAAATCGGGTGGCGCGGCGCGATATCTCGTCGGACAAGTGCGGATTCGAAGGATCGCGCATAATGACCGACATCATCGTGAACCGGAGGATGGACCAGCGCGAGTGGCTGGCGCTCGTGCTGTTGTCGGCGCTATGGGGCGGCTCGTTTCTTTTCGCAGGCCTTCAGGTCAAGTGGCTTCCGCCCTTCACCATCGTCTTCCTGCGCGTCGCCCTTGCCGCCGTCATTCTCAACGTCCTGATCAGGACGCTCGGCAGGACCATGCTCGGTGACGCCGCCACCTGGCGCGCCTTCTTCGGCATGGGCATTCTGAACAACGCGATCCCCTTTTGCCTCATCGTGTGGGGTCAGGGTCACATTGCCTCGGGTCTGGCCGCGATCCTCAACGCCACGACGCCGATCTTCACCGTGATCGTGGCGCATTTCACGACCAGCGACGAGAAGATGACCACAAATCGTCTTGTTGGAGTCATCGTTGGATTTGCGGGCGTCGCGGTGCTGACGGGCGCCGATGCCTTGAAGGGGCTCGGGGTCGATGTACTGGCCGAGCTTGCCGTGCTGCTCGCCGCCATCTCCTATGCCTTCGCCGGCGTCTTTGGCCGACGCTTCAAGCGACTTGGCATCGACCCCATTGTGACGGCGACCGGTCAAGCCAGCGCGTCAGCGCTGATGCTTTTGCCCGTCGTCATGCTGGCCGATACCCCGTGGATACTTCCCGTGCCGCCAATGGTCGTGTGGTTAGCTGCGATCGGCAGCGCCGTGTTCTCAACGGTGCTCGCCTATGTGCTTTACTTCCGCATTCTCTCTACAGCGGGTGCGACCAATCTCTCGCTCGTCACCTTCCTCATCCCCGTCAGCGCCATCGTCATGGGCGCGGTCGCCTTAGGCGAGCATCTCGCGCCTCGGCATTTTCTCGGCCTCGCCTTTATCGGCGCGGGCCTTGCCGCGATCGATGGGCGGCTGCTGAGCCGACGCAAGAATGCAGGCGAGACGCACGCGGGGTAGTCGCGCTGGTTGCCGGAATGCCGCTTCGCGCCTCAGCCGCGGACATATCTCATCCAGCGCTGGAACAACTCGTCATCGTCACGCGACGATGGGTCCTTTGGCTGGAAGATCGACGGCGGCACGGGTAGTCCCGCATCGGCTGGCCCGAGACAATCCCGAGCAAGGGCGTTGAAGCCGACGGCGCGAGCGGCGGCGCGCTGGTCGCGACTGGAGATGACAAATTGGCCAGGCGCCGAACTGGTGGAGTTTGGTCGTCGGCCGGCGTCGGCGTCACGTCGTCCGGGATCTCCGAGCGTTGGCCCGGCTTTGGTGGCGTTGCATTCGGCGGAGCGATATTGTCGGGCACGCCTGAAATGACCGACGCCCGGTTGCCGAAACGATCGGCGAAATTGGCCGGAGCATCGGATGCAGCCGGCGCGTTCGGAAGCGGGACGGTGCCCCATGCCGGATAGCGGTCGGCGAACACATTCGAGCTAGCGGGAGTAGACGGCGGAGCGGCTTTCGCGGGAGCGGGTGTTGGCTGGTTGAAGGGACTGAAGAATGGCTGGCCCGGACGATCGGGAGGAGAGCCGCCGTTGCGCGAAGACGTCTCGTCCAGGCCGGACAGGATTTTGGAGGCGCGCCTGGACTGGTCGAGATATGGCGGTGGAGGTAGAACATAATTCCCGTATGTCGCGGGATCGTAAGTGTTGGTCTGATCCGGATGGAGCCCGATTGGACCGCCATCCCTCGGATGAGCAGCGTCGTATATCCTTCCCGCTTCTTTCGTGATTACGGAATAATGCACATGGGGGCCGGTGGACTCGCCCGTATTTCCGACGACGCCGACCGTGTCCCCTTTCCAGAGGCCCTGACCTGGTTTGACCTGATTGTCACCGCGCATGTGGGCGTACAGGCTGTAATCACCGGTATCGTTCTTGACGATGACGGTGTTTCCATATCCCCCTTCGTTCTTACCGGAATAGACGACGACACCGGACGCAGCGCTCGGAATCGTGGTCCCCTCGGGTGCGCCAAAATCGGACCCCGGATGAAACTCCGGCTGATTGGTCTTTGGGTGGATACGCCAACCGTAACCCGAACTTGCCCTTTTGCGGCCGTCACTGAGTTTATATGGATCGCTAAATCGAGCCTCCTCTTGTTTGATTCGCCTAATTGCGGGAATCTGATTTCTTGCACCACATGTAGGTGACACGTATTGTGAACGTTCGGATGGGATCACCGCCCCTCCCGTAAAAAAAGAACCGAAGCTCCGCCGGAGAACGCGATTGCGCCATAAATGTAGAGGCCGTTACGGCCTAATAGCTCTCGCGGCAGCCTTTTCCTGCGCGATCGGCGCACCAACCCCAGTCTTGGCGCAACAAGGCGCCACTGCAGCAACTGAAAATTGGCGCCCAAAGGATGGTCCTTACGGCTTGGACCCCGGCACAGACCCTAACGCATCGTGCGAAACTCTCACGCTCCACCGGGTCGAACTCGGCAAGCGTTTGATCGTCTCCGAAGAAATGTACAAATGCGAGATCATGAAAATAACTGAGGCGGCGCCAGCAACGCTACGTCTTAATGCGAAATGCGACGATGTTCATTCCGGAAAATCCAGAGATACTATCGTCATCCGTAGAATCGACGATCAATCTTTTTCCATGGGTTGGCGCGGTCAGCGGTCGTATCGGTATGTCTACTGCCCGGAGATCACAACGGAAGAGGCCAAGCGAAGAGAGCTGCAGAAACAATTAGAGCGCGCCGAATGGCATCCGCGCGACGGTGTCTACGCGAAACCCGGCGCAGACTTCAACGACCGTTGCAGCAAGTCGGGCGATGCGGTGATCGAACTTGGGCAGATTTCGATATCGACTGATGCCTCGCTTTGCGAGGTCGCTAGTATCGAGTCCGGAACTCAGGCATCGATCAAGATCGACGCGCGATGTGACCTGAAGCCTGGCCAGACCGGGACAGTGGCAAGATCGATCCGCGGCGAGATTGTTTTTGCGCCGGTCGGATCGGAAAAGATCATCATCACAGACAGCGGCAATCAAACTATCTCTATTCAGAAAAGCCGCAATGGTGAGTTTTCGGAGCTTGCGCAACCACTCGCCTATTGCCCCGAAGCCGCGCAGCGGGCTTACGCGGATTCAAAGAAGGCGAAGTAGACTCGCTCGCTCACACCCGGCCCTGCTCTCTACGCGTGATCATCGTCGCCTTCCGCGCACGTCGGCCAATGTTCGCATGGCGCGGTGTCGGCGTGATCCATCACGAGATCGTCGGCTCCCACCGGTGAGCGAAACGGAATCGGCGCGTCGTCGCCCTTGCGGCCGCTCGGGCGCGGCGCGAACTGAATAATGACCGCGCTCACGCAAAAATCTCCCAGAGCACGATGAGAACAAGTCCTGAGATCGCAAGAGCGATCAGGCACGCGGCAGCGGCCATGCGTGTCCTCCTTCTTTGAGGGACGAAAAGGGTCAGGCGGCGGCGCGCTTCGATGGCGCCTCGCATCACGCGTCGAAGAGATTACCGCGCCCTGCGGCCGCCGCCCGATTGGAGAAACAAAAAACCCGCGGCCGGATGTCCGGGCCGCGGGCGATATTTGGCAACGATGCACCTATGCCGGTGATTTGCCCGACGTGTCAAATCAGCAGCCGACAATAGCCTGAAAATAGCCAGGACGGCGTCTTGGCTTCATTGCGTGACAGGATTAACTATGGAGTCGTCGAAGCCGATAGCGCGCGAGGCTGCCCATGAACAACAGCACGATGATCAGACTGGTCCTGACAGCCGCGCTCGGCGTGGCCGTCGCCAGCGTTTCGTCAGCCTATGCACAGAGCACGCTTGGCGGCGCCAAGCAGCAGCAGAACAAGATCGGCGGCGTCGCAAAGCCTGCGCCGACACTCGGCGGCGCCGTGGTTCACACACCCTCGCCTTCTGCGCCAAAACCGCCCGCTCCGGCCGTCAACCTGGCCGGCAAGCCCGGTTCGACCGGCACGCCGGCGCCGACCACAACCGCCAACGCGCAGGGGCAGGCTCCGCAAGCAACCCCGCCCGTCACGACGTCGAAGAAGAGCGGCGCGGTCGTCACGAACAACATGAAATGCTCCGGCGGCGCGTGCACATCCGTGGTTCCGAAGCCGTAAGGTTGGTGTAAGGCGGTCCGGCTCTCTGCGTCATTGCGAGGAGCGTGGCGACGAAGCAATCCAGTCTTCCTTTTGCTCTGGATTGCTTCGCGGAGCCTGTTATCGGGCGCGCATTCGCGCGACCCGTTGGCTCGCAATGACTTTAAATCGCGACCTGCCGGCCGATCTCGACCACCTGGTCGTTGGGCAGGCTGAAGAAGTCGCTGACGTGGACCGCGTTGCGTTCCATCACCACGAAAAGCTTGGCCTGCCAGGCCGGCAGGCCCATCTTGTCCTCGCGGCCGATCACGGTTTCATGCCCGACATAATAGGTGACGTCGGAAAGGTCGACCGTGCAGCCGAGCGATTTTGAAGCAGCTAACAGCTCCGGAATGTTCGGCCGCTCCATGAAGCCGAACCGCGCTTCCGCGCGCCAGAAATTCGGCGCGACCTCCTCGATGGCGAGGCGCTGGCCGGAGAACGTCCACGGCACCGAGCGGATATCGACGCGCAGCACGAACAGATGCTCGTGCAGCGCGCGGTTATGCTTGACATGCCACTGCATCACCGGCGGCGTGTCGCGCTCGGCGCGGGTCAGGAACACCGCGGTGCCGGGCACGCGCGGCACGCCCGCGGCTTTGACGCGCGCCATGAACTCGTCGACCGGGATCAGTTGCTCGTGCATGCGCAGCGAGACCGCGGCTGCGCCGCGATGCCAGATCCACATCACGCTGTAGATCGCAAGCGCCAGCAGCAGCGGCACGTAGCCGCCTTCGGCGATCTTGGTGAGGTTGGCAAGAAAGAAGGCGCTGTCGACCACGAGGAAGCAGCCGGCGACAAAGCCCGCCGCGATCACGCTCCATCCCCAGATCTCGCGCATGGCGATGAACAAGAGCGCCGATGTCATCAGCATGGTGGCGGAGACGGCAATGCCGTAGGCGGCGGCGAGATTGTCGGACTTGCCGAACACGATGGTGAGGCCGACCGTGACGATCATCAGGAGCCAGTTGACGACGCCGACGTAGATCTGGCCGTAACCTTCCGACGATGTCTGCTTGACGTAAAGCCGCGGCAGCCAGCCGAGCTGGATCGCCTGCCGCGTCATCGAGAAGGCGCCGGTGATGATCGACTGGCTGGCGATGATGGTGGCAATCGTCGCGAGCACGATCAGCGGCAGCAGCAGCGGCTGCGGACACAGGCGGAAGAAGATATTGCCGTCGGTCGGCGCGCCCTCGAGCACCAGCGCCGCCTGCCCGGCATAGTTGAGGATCAGGCTCGGGAACACGGCCGCAAACCAGGCGAGCTTGATCGGCCTGCTGCCGAAGTGACCCATGTCGGCATAAAGCGCCTCCGCGCCGGTGACGCAGAGAAACACCGCGCCCAGCACCAGAAAGCCGGTCATGCCATGCGAGACGAGGTAGTGCAGTCCGTAAAGGGGATTGAGCGCGGCGAACACCTGCGGATGTTTCACGATGCCGGCTGCGCCCATCATTGCCATCGCGACGAACCAGACCAGCATCACCGGACCGAAGAAATGCCCGATCGCCGCGGTGCCGCGCGACTGGATCGCGAACAGCGCAAGCAGGATCGCAACCGCCGCCGGCACCACATAGGGCTGGAAGGCCGGCGTCGCCATGTTGAGGCCTTCCAGCGCCGACAGCACCGAGATCGCCGGCGTGATCGCACCGTCACCGTAGATGAGCGCCGCGCCGAACAGGCCGACCGCCACGATGGTCGGGCGATGCTGCTTCTTGACGCCGAGCAGCGCCATCAGCGCCAGGATGCCGCCCTCGCCGTCATTGTCGACGCGCATCGCAAAGGAGACGTATTTGACCGAGGTGATGATGAACAACGTCCACAGCACCAGCGACAATGCGCCGAGCACAGTGGTGGGATCAGTCGGCGTGTCGGTGGTGCCGAGCACGGTCTTGAACGTGTAAAGCGGACTGGTGCCGATATCGCCAAAGACGATGCCGAGCGCCGATAGCGCCAGCGCCGACATTTTGCCCTGCGGGCCCTGTCGCGTCTCGGAGGTTGGTATCGCCTGTTCGCTCACGGGTCCGTCGCTTTGAAGGAAAGAACGCTTCGTCCATTCCTACAAAGTATTGCTGCCGATTGCGACAGCCAAACGACCCGAAGCCGCCGTTCCCGCGGCCTTTAAGCAGGAAGCTGGAACGGTGTTCAGCCGTTGGCGGCCCGCTTCATGGGAGCGGCCTGCGGCAGGCTTGCGTCCACGTGGGTATATTGGCGGAAGCTTCCGATCGCGGCGGGGCGGCCGAGCAGATAGCCCTGCACCTCGTCGCAGCTTTCCTCCTGCAAAAAGCGCAGTTCGTCGTTGGTTTCCACGCCCTCGGCGATCACCGGCAGGCCGAGCCCTTTGCCCAAACCGAGCACGGCGCGAACGATCGTCGCCGCCTGCTGGTTGGAGTTCACCTGCTTGATGAAGGACCGGTCGATCTTGATCCGGTCGAACGGAAAGGCGCGCAGGTTGGACAGCGAGGAATAGCCGGTGCCGAAATCGTCCATCGCGATCTCGACGCCGAGCGCCTTGACCTGCCGCAGCGTCGCAAGCGTGCGGTTGAGGTCGCGCACCAGCGCCGTCTCGGTGATCTCGATTTCCAGCCGCTTGGCGGGCAGGCCGGTCTCGATCAGGACCTGATGCAGCTCCTGGGCGAACGAAGCGCTGTGCAGCTGCACCGCCGAAACGTTGACGGCAACTTTCAGGGGCGTCTTCCAGGTTGCGGCCTCGCGGCAGGCCTCCTTCAGCACCCAATCGCCGATCGTCAGGATGGCGCCCGCCTCTTCCGCGATCGGAATGAAGACACCCGGCGAGATCTCGCCGCGCGAGGGACTTTTCCAGCGCACCAGCGCCTCGAAGCCGACGACCTGGCCCCGCTTGATATCGAGCTGCGGCTGATAGGCGAGCCACAATTCGCCGCGGGAAATCGCGAGCCGCAGATCATGCTCGAGCAGGCGGCGGTCGCGAACCTCCGCGCCCATCTTCGCCTCGAAAAAGCGATAGGTGCCGCGGCCCTCCTGCTTGGCGCGGTAGAGCGCGACGTCGGCATGGCTCATCAGCGACTGACGATCGGCCGCATCGTCCGGGCTCAGTGCGATGCCGATCGAGGTCGCGATCGGCATCTCCGGCGCATCGCTGACCTCGCGCAGCGTTTCGAGAATGGTTTCGGCAAGCCGGCCCGCCGCGGCCGGGCTTGCCAGATCAGGCATCAGGATGGCGAACTCGTCGCCGCCGAGCCGCGCCATCATCTGCCGCTCGTCAAGCAAGGCGCTGACGCGCGCGGCAAAGGTCTGCAACGCGCGATCGCCGGCCGCGTGGCCAAACAGATCGTTGATCTCCTTGAAGCGATCGAGATCGAGGCAAAGGACGCCGAGGCTCTTGCCGGGGCTGAGGCCTGCGATTTCCTGATCGACGCGCACGTTGAAGAAGGCGCGGTTCGGAAGACGGGTCAGCGCATCGTGATGCGCCAGGAACTGGATGTGCTGCTCGGCGGCCTTGCGGGCCTTGAGGTCGCGAACCGCGACAACGTGATGCGGACGCTCCGCATAGACGATCGGCCGCATGATCAGTTCGACAGGCGTCATCGTGCCGTCGCGATGGCGCAGTTCGGTCTCGATGGCGTGGTTGGGCCGCGACATCAGCCTGGAGCGCGCCACCGAATCGGGAAAGCAGCTTTCCAGCGTGCGGCCGACGAGGCTCGCGGCAGGCGCGCCGACAAGCTGCGAGAAACTCTTGTTGGCCGAGACGATCGTTTGCCCGTCGCAGACGAGCAGCCCCTCGACGGACGCATCCGCGAGGTCGCGCATGCGGTCGGTCTCGAGCTCGGAACGGCGCTGATCGCGGATGTCGATGACCACAGCGGCGGACGCAAGGCCGAGAATGCCGAGGCTCGCGATCGTGACGCCAATCGCAAGCCATCCGGCCGGCAACGCGGTTTGCGAAACCTCGATGGTCGGATCCGGGATGATCGAGACCGCGCCCATGGCCGTGAAGTGATGGCTGACG
>NZ_DASREO010000053.1:0-77847 GCF_035652035.1 Bradyrhizobium sp. | reverse complement strand
ACCCCTGACATGTTGGCGTCGTGGCGCGTGCTCTACGACAGGGTTCAGACCGACATGCAAAAGGCGGCCGCGCAGGCCTAGTGAAGCGACTTTGACGTTCCTTTCAGTTTCGCAGCGACCGCGACCAAGGAACGTCAGAGTAAAAGCTTCACTAGAATCATATTTTTGCTAGTGTCCCTTTGGTTCTGACATTCGTAAAAGTGCCCGCCGCGATATGATGCGAATGTCAGAACCGGGACACTAGCGAGCGAAGCGGATGAAGCGCCGTGATTTCCTGCAAGCCACCGGCCTTCTCTCCGCCAATCTAATCGTAGGTCATTCCGTACTTGCCCTCCGCAAGGCGGAGGCCGCGACCGGCCTTCCCGTTGCAGCGCTGCAGGCGGAGCTCGATCCCAGGAAAGACCTGCTGCTGATCTCCGGCAGCGTTGCGCCCAACAAGGTCGACTACAACGCCTCTTACAGCAAGCGAAAGCAGCTGACGCCGCAAGTGCGCGTTGTCGCCTCGAGCGCGCAGGCGGTCGGCGCTACCATTCGCTGGGCGACCGGTAACGGCGTGAGTTTTGCCATCCGCTCCGGCGGCCATTCCTATGAAGGTCTGTCGCAAAGCGCCGATCTCGTGATCGATGTCCGCGGCATGAGTGCCGTGCAGCTATCCGCCGACAAGAAATCGGTTGTGATCGGTTCGGGCGCCTCCCTGGGGGCGGTCTACAAGGCGCTTGAGCCGAGCAATCGGGCGATACCCGCCGGCACCTGTTTTCCAGTCGGGGTGGCGGGCCATTCACTTGGTGGCGGCTTCGGCCTGCTCGGACGGCCGTTCGGCCTCGCATGCGACAGCGTGCTCGCGATGGAGGTCGTCGACGCGGCAGGCCAGGTTCTGAGCGTCAGCGCCCAGGAAAACCCGGATTTGTTCTGGGCGTTGCGTGGCGGCGGCAACGGAAGTTTTGGCGTCGTGACCAAATTCAACTTTCGCACCAGCGCGGTCAATCTGGTCGCCAAGTTCGCCATCACCTGGAAAAAGCCAGTCGCGCAGGCGGCGAAGATTGTGCTGGCCTGGCAGGAATGGCTCGAGAACTTACCACCTGCGGTCACCTGCACGCTTCACGTGACCAAGGAGCCGGGCGGAGTGATCCAGGTGCATATCGCCGGGCTTTCCGTCGATTCACAGACCCGGCTGGTCGCGGAATTGCAGCGGCTGCAGAAGCTCGCCGGCAGCGCCGACACACAAAGCACCAGCACGCTGACCTTTGCGAGAGCCGCCACCATCTTCAACGGCGGCGGCCCTCCTTACGAATCCGTGCTGATGAAAGGCAAATCGGACTACGTGAGCGAACCGATGAGCGAGCAGGGGATCCTGACGCTGCTGAACGGCTTGCTCGAGGCGCGCGGCGAGATCGCCGTGTTGTTCGACAGCTATGGCGGGGCGATCAACAAGGTCGCGTCCGATGCCACGGCGTTCGTTCATCGCGGCAGCACCAAATATCTCATTCAATATTACATGCAGTGGGAGAGCCCCGGCGCCACCGAGACCAATCTGGCGATGATGCGAACGCTGTACAGCGCGATGCGGCCTTATGTTTCAGGCAGCTGTTATGTGAACTACTGCGATCTCGATCTCGGCGAGGGGTACGCGAAGGCCTATTGGGGCGATAACCTGCCGCGGCTGATGAAGATCAAGGCGGCGTTCGATCCGAAAAACGTTTTCCGGCACGCTCAGAGCGTGCCGGTGGAGATATCATAGGGGAAAAGCAAGCCCGGAGGCGGCAAGCACTACGGCGTGCGGTCGGCGGTGACCAGGCGGGCCGTGCGGACGGACGTTCTGTTGCCCGCGGTGCGCAGGCAGGAAGCGTCGAAGTTCGGCCAGTTCTGCTGCGCGCAGTCATGGTTGACCGGGCGGATATCCAGGCGGTCGGCCTTGGCGAGCGGGCGCGGCACGCTTGCTTCGACGGTAGGAGCAAAGCCCGGGAGGATGGTCAGGGCAGCTGCGACGCATGCGGCAACAGCGATAGCTGAAAGAGTCTTGATCATGACGGTCCCCTGTCATCGGGCCTTGGTGGCCCCGTTGTCTGGGCGTTTTGGTACAAGCCGGCGGTTTCCGGAGTTCTTCGCCAAACCCTCAAAACTGCCGAAAATGGTTTCGTCCGGCCGGCATATTGTTTCGTCGGGGTCGTCCGGACGAAACAAAGCAGGCGCATCCGATAGACGCCGCCTTTGGCGAACCGGTTCAATGAACGACAAAAATCAGCGGCTGGGCCGTAGGGGCGTGCCACGGAGCGCGACCGGCTTGCGGGGCCGCACAGGGCGGGGTAGGAGGGTTTCATGCCCCGTATCGCGCTTTATCCCGGCTCCTTCGATCCCGTCACCAATGGCCACCTGGACGTCGTCCGCCAAGCGGTCGGCCTTTGCGACCGGCTGGTGATCGCGATCGGCGTCCACCCGGGAAAGGCACCGCTCTTTTCGGCGGAGGACCGGCTTGCGATGATCCGCGAGGTGTTCGAGCCCGTTGCGAAAACAGCAAAGTGCGAGTTCGAAGCCATCACCTATGACGATCTCGCCGTCACAGCCGCCAGGCGCGCCAAAGCGACCATTTTTATCAGAGGGCTGCGGGACGGCACCGACCTCGACTACGAAATGCAGCTGGCCGGCATGAACGAGACCATGGCGCCGGAGGTCCGCACCGTTTTCCTGCCGGCATCCCCGACCGTTCGCCCGATCACCGCCACACTGGTGCGACAGATCGCCAGTATGGGTGGTGACGTCTCGAATTTCGTGCCCAAGGCGGTCGCCAAGCGCCTCAAGGCCAAGTTCGGCCGCTGATACGATACACCTTCATCTCACGCTGGAGCTTCCATGATCCGAATTCTCGCCGTTCTTGCCGCGCTCGTTTGCGCCGCGCCCGCCATCGCCCAGCCGCTTCCGGCCGGCCTCGACAAGCAGAATGCGATTGTCATTGACACCACCAAGGGCCGGATCGTCATCAAGCTGCGTAACGACATCGCGCCTCAGCACGCCGAGCGCATCAAGCAGCTTGCGCGCGAAGGCTTCTACAACAACGTGCCGTTCCACCGCGTGATGGATGGGTTCATGGCGCAGACCGGCGACGGCCAGAATTTCAACGGCACCGGCGGTTCGAAATATCCGAACCTGAAGCAGGAATTCTCCAACGTCCACTTCAAGCGCGGCATCGTCGGCATGGCGCGCAAGGGTGACAGCGTCGATTCCGCCAATTCGCAATTCTTCATCATGTTTGCGGACGGCACACCGCTGGATGGCCAGTACACCGTGATCGGCGAAGTGGTGTCCGGCATGGACGTCGTCGACAAGCTGAAGAAGGCTGCGCCGGGCGCGCCCGGTGGTGCCGTGGCCGATCCGGACAAGATGGTGAAGGTTCAGGTCGCATCCGACATGAAGTGACGGCGTTGAGCCTGCTTCGGCAGCTGGCTTTGACCTGCGTGGCGGGGCTCTGGCTCGTCGGGCTGTTACCCGCGCAGGCCCAACCGGCGCAGGTCAACACCATTTCCGACGTCGTCGCGAGGCTGCGGGCCTGCTGGAAGCCGCCCTCGCGGGCCCACCTCGACATCGACATCACCGTGATCGTCAGTTTCAACCGGGCCGGCCGGATCTTGGGCAGGCCTCGCGTCACCTATCAATCGGAACAAGCTGACGATAACGACCGTTTATTGTACCGGATTGCCGTCATGGAGGCATTGCAGCGCTGTACGCCAATGCCATTTACCGAAGCAATGGCCGGCGCCACCGCCGGGCGACCTTTCGCAATCAGATTTCATAATCGCAAACCGCAACCAACCGAGAAACGAGCATGGCTGACACAGAAAATACTTTGATCCTCGAAACGACCCAGGGACCCGTTTCCATCGAGATGCGCCCCGATCTGGCGCCGAACCACGTTGCGCGCATCAAGGAGCTGGTGCGCGAGGGCTTTTACGACGGCATCGTATTCCACCGCGTGATCGATGGCTTCATGGCCCAGACCGGCTGCCCGCACGGCACCGGCACCGGTGGCTCCGGCCAGAAACTGAAGGCCGAGTTCAACGCCGAGCCGCATGTGCGCGGCACCGCATCGATGGCGCGCGCCGCCAATCCGGATTCCGGCGACAGCCAGTTCTTCATCTGCTTCGACGACGCTCCGTTCCTCAACAAGCAGTACACCGTCTGGGGAAAGGTCACGTCGGGCATGGAGAACGTCGACAAGATCAAGCGCGGCGAACCGGTCCGCGATCCCGACAAGATCGTCAAGGCGCGGATGGCGCTGGATGCGGCGTGATCTGCTGTCCTCATCCTGAGGAGCGCGCCAGCGCGTCTCGAGGGATGAGGCCGACCTAACGCCGCGGCCTCATGGTTCGAGACGCCCGCTCTGCGGGCTCCTCACCATGAGGGTCGAGCTCAAATCATATGCGCACCGATCTCTTCGATTTCGAACTGCCCGCCGACCGGATCGCGCTGCGGCCGGCTGTCCCACGTGACAGCGCGCGGTTGCTGATGGTCGAGCCCGGCGCGCAATTGCACGACGGCGTGGTGTCCGATTTGCCGCAATGGCTGAGGGAAGGCGACCAGATCGTCGTCAACGACACCAAGGTCATCGCGGCACAGCTCAAGGGCCGGCGCATCGGGCGCGAGACCGAACCGAAGATCGAGGCGACGCTGATCAAGCGGCTCGACGGCTCGCGCTGGCGGGCGCTGGTCAAACCGGCCAAGAAGCTCGCGCGCGGCGATGTCGTTCGTTTTGGCAACGAGGGCAAGGTTTGCCTGCTCGGACACCTCGATGCGGAAGTCGAGGACAAGGGCGAAGACGGCGTGGTGACGCTGTCATTTTCGTTTCACGGACCGACGTTGGATTCTGCGATCGCCGATCTCGGCAGCCCGCCGCTGCCGCCTTACATCGCCTCCAAACGGACGCCGGACGAGCAGGATGCGGCCGACTACCAGACCATGTTTGCGGTGAACGAGGGCGCAGTCGCGGCGCCCACGGCCGGGCTGCACTTCACGCCGGCGCTGGAGGCGGCGCTGCGCGAGCGTGGCGTTGGCCTCAACCGCATCACGCTGCATGTCGGTGCGGGCACTTTCCTGCCGGTCAAGGCCGACGACACGTCCGAACACAGGATGCATTCCGAGTGGGGCACGATTTCCGCGGAAGTCGCCGATACGCTCAACGCGGCGCGCGGCAAGGGTGGGCGTATCGTTGCCGTCGGCACCACTTCGCTGCGGCTACTCGAGAGCGCAGCCGGCGAGGACGGCAGGATTCGGCCGTTCACCGACGACACTGCGATCTTCATCACGCCCGGCCATCGCTTCCGCGCAGTCGATATTCTCCTGACCAACTTTCATCTGCCGCGTTCGACGTTGTTCATGCTGGTCTCGGCTTTCTCGGGGCTCGAGACCATGAAGCGGGCCTACGCGCACGCAATCGAAAGCGGCTACCGCTTCTATTCCTACGGCGATGCCTGTTTGCTGTTTCGTTCGCCGAACGAAAGCTGATCCGCTACGCTCTCAGATATGCGGCGACCAGAACGATCAGCAAGACCAGCGAGAAAAGCGCCGGCACGGGCAGAATGAAAAACCAGGCGATAATGCCGCTTGCCAATGTGGCCAGCGCGAACGCAGCGATGACCGGCCTTGCTCTTGTCGAGTCCGCACGCGCCAGATAGGCCAACTGCCAAAGCAGCACAGACTGCAACAGCAGGGCAACGCTGAGCGACCAGCCGAACCCCATGTAGAAGTCGAGGTACGACCGGCTCGTTCCCATGACGTCGAAATGAACGCTCGTCATCGCCTTGAGGACGTCGTTGTCCCCCATCGGCGACCATTTTTTCAAGCCGCCCAGTGTGTGGCCGAGCGCAAACAGCAGCGCGATCACCGAGGCAATTCTCAGCAGGAGCGTGGTCGTCATCAGCTTGTCCGGCAAGAGGGTTTCTCAAGGATTGTTGTCTAACCCACTGGTGCCGGGCGGCCAAGCCTCCCCAGTTGGCGAGGGGAGGCAATGCCGCGCGGCAAGCACCATCATGCAGCGACGCGCGCGGGCAGCAATTCGGCGATCTGCACTGCGTTCAGCGCCGCGCCCTTGAGCAATTGATCGGCCGATACGAACAGCGAGATCGAGTGGCCGGTTGCATCGCTGAGGTCGCGGCGGATGCGTCCGACCAGGACGTCGTCCTGACCTGAAGCTTCGATCGGCATCGGAAAGTAATTCCGGACGCGGTCGTCGACGATCTTCACGCCGGGAGCGTTCGCCAAAATCTTGCGGACTTCCGTTTCCGAGATCGGCTTTTCGCATTCGAAGGTGATCGCCTGGCTATGCGCGCGCAGCACCGGCACGCGGACGCAGGTGATGCCGATCGCAATGGCGTCGTCTTCGAAAATCTTCCGCGTCTCGTTGATGACCTTGGTCTCTTCCTCGTTGTAACCGGTCTCGGGATCGATTGTCGTGTCGTGGTTGAAGACGTTGAAGGCGTAGGGGTGCGGGAGAACCGTCGGCGTAAAGTTCTCGCCGGCAAGGCTGGCCCGGGTCGAATCCACCAGCTCGGCCATGGCGGCGGCGCCCGCGCCGGATGCCGCCTGATAGGTCGAGATGATCATCCGCTTGATGCGGTTCTGCCGATGGATCGGCCACAGCGGCATCAGCGCGGTAATGGCCGAGCAGTTGGGGACGGCAATGATGCCCTTGTGGTCGCGGATGCGGCGACCGTTGATCTCCGGCACCACCAGCGGCACGTTCTTGTCCATGCGAAAGGCTGAGGAATTGTCGATGACGACGGCGCCGGCCTTCACCGCGATCGGCGCGAACTTCCTTGAAACGCCGCTGCCGGCCGAAAACAGCGCGATGTCGACGCCGTGGAAGGAGTCCTCCCGCAGCTCCTCGATCTCGATCGTCTCGCCGCGGAAGCCGAGCGTCCTGCCTGCCGATCGTGAGCTGGCGAGCGCCTTCAGCTTCCTAGCCGGGAAGCGGCGCCTGTCGAGGGTCGCAATGAATTCGGCGCCGACGGCGCCGGTCACGCCGGCAATGGCTACAACGGGGTCTCTGTGCACGTTCGTCTCCTTATGGATTTTGGGCAATAAAAAAGCCCCGGACGTTTCGGTGGCGGGGCTTCGGATCAGATGATGCGTCGTTCGACTACGCGCGCACGCCTCCCGAGCCCCTGGCGGGCTTGGTTTTGGTCGTGGTTTTGCTGGTCGAGAAGGTCATGGGAGGCGACTTATGGGCAAGACGCGGAGATTGGTCAATCGTTTTTACCCGAAAATCCCCTAACTGGCGGTTGAACGGGACACCATAGTTACGCGATAAGCCGCTTCCATGAGCGTACCCAATCATTTCGAACTGCTCGCCACGGACGGCGCCGCGCGAGCCGGCCAACTGACGACGCCGCACGGCATGGTGAAGACGCCTGCCTTCATGCCGGTCGGCACCGCCGGAGCCATGAAAGGGATGCACTGGCGCGAGGTACGGGACGCCGGCAGCGATATCGTGCTCGGCAATACCTATCATCTGATGCTGCGGCCCGGCGCCGAGCGCATTGCCGCGCTTGGCGGCCTGCAAGCGTTCACCGGCTGGAACGGTCCGATGCTGACCGACTCCGGCGGCTTTCAGGTGATGTCGCTGTCCGAACTCCGCAAGGTGAAGGAGGAGGCCGTCACCTTTCGCTCCCATATCGACGGCGCCATCGTCGAACTGTCGCCGGAGCGCTCGATCGAGGTGCAGCGTCTGCTCGGCTCTGACATCGCGATGCAGATGGACGAATGCGTCCGCCTGCCGGCCGAGCGTGGCGATATCGACCGCGCCATGCAGCTCTCGCTGCGTTGGGCCGAGCGCAGCAAGCGCGCGTTCGAGACGGCGCCTCCCGGCTACATGCTGTTCGGCATCGTGCAGGGCGGCGATGTGCCGCAGCTTCGGCATGTCAGCGCCCGTAATCTCGTCGACATCGGTTTTCACGGCTATGCGATCGGGGGCCTCGCGGTCGGCGAGCCGCAAGAGGTGATGCTGGCGATGATCGAGGAGACCGCGCCGCTCCTTCCCCCGGAGCGCCCGCGCTATTTGATGGGCGTTGGAACGCCCGACGACATTCTCGAGGCCGTGGCGCGCGGCATCGACATGTTCGACTGCGTGATGCCGACGCGTAACGGCCGCCACGGCATGGCCTTCACGCGTTACGGCCAGATCAATCTGCGCAACGCACGCCATGTGGATGATCCGCGGCCACTTGACGAGGCGAGCCGCTGGCCATCGGCGCGCAATTATTCGCGCGCCTACCTGCATCACCTCGTCAGGTCAGGCGAGACTCTCGGCGCGATGCTGCTGTCGGAGATCAACATCGCCTACTATCAGCATTTGATGAGCGAAATCAGGCTCGCGATCTCGCAAGGGTCATTTGCGAGCTTTTGCGAACGCACGCGACGCGAATGGGAACATGGCGACATTGCGGCACGCTAGCAGGTTCCGCGCCGATCCCAAGTCTGAGCGCAACTGGAACTCAGTTGCAGGTCAAACGCTTAAGCGAATGCTTGGTGACAAAACCGTAGCCGCAGGTGTCGCAGGTCCAGAGATAGCTGACGACGTTGTCGGCCAGATAGGCTGACGCTTCCGCAGCAACCATGGAATCTGCACAAACAGGGCACGTCGGCAGATCACTCCCGCGCGGGTTATGCGACAGGGTGGACAGGACTTCAGCAACTGCTGACATCGTGGCCTCCTTTGCGATCTGAACCTGACTGCAACATACAACAAAAAGTTTGAAGATGTCGCAACACAAATGCGTTGGTTTTACGATATTCGGTGTCGCGTGAATTTTTGCGATGCAGCGAATTGTGGCGCAGAATTGATTCAACGACGGCGCGCTTCCTCTCCTGTAAAAAACAGATTCAAATTTGCGGCACGTGTCACAGATCGGAGAAATACGCCATGGACGAATCGTTAACGACACGTGCCGCGCAGCATCACGGCCGCGGGCGCGTGTTTGACAGCATCGTGGACGCGATCGGCGATACGCCGATCGTGCGACTGCAACGCTTGCCGCAGCAGCGCGGCGCAAACGCGACGATTTTAGCCAAACTCGAATATCTCAATCCCGCGGCAAGCGTGAAGGATCGCATCGGCGCGGCGATGATCGTCGCGATGGAGAAGGCTGGCCTCATCGATGCGGACACCGTGCTGATCGAACCGACATCCGGAAACACCGGTATTGCGCTGGCGTTCGCCGCCGCATCTCGCGGCTATCGGTTAAAACTGGTGATGCCGGAATCGATGTCGATCGAACGGCGCAAGATGCTGGCATTTCTCGGCGCTGAAATCGTCCTCACTCCGGCAGGCCAAGGCATGAAGGCTGCGATCGCCACCGCCGAGGAGTTGGTGCGGACCACGCCGAAGGCCGTGATGCCGCAGCAGTTCAAGAATCTCGCCAATCCGGAAATCCATCGCCGGACCACGGCGGAGGAAATCTGGAACGATACCGGCGGCAACATCGATATCTTTGTCGCGGGCGTCGGCACCGGCGGCACGATCACGGGAGTAGGGCAGGTGCTGAAAGCGCGCAAACCTGCGGTCAGGATCGTCGCCGTCGAGCCGGAAGAAAGTCCGGTACTGTCGGGCGGCCAGCATTCGTCGCACAAGATCCAGGGTATCGGCGCCGGTTTCATTCCCGACATCCTCGATCGCTCCGTGATCGATGAAATCGTCACCGTCAACAGCGCGGACGCCATCGAGGTCTCGCGGGCGCTCGCGCGCAATGAGGGGATCGCTGGCGGAATTTCCGCAGGCGCCGCGATTGCGGCCGCGATCAAACTGGGGCAACGTCCGGAAAACGCCGGCAAGACCATCCTGGCGATCGTGCCGTCGTTCTCCGAGCGATACCTCTCCACTGTTCTATTCGAAGGAATTTAACCTGGTGCGGCGAATTTGAAGTTCCTACTATGTTGCCGCGATCGCATGATAGGAACTTCAAATTCATATGCCGCACTAACAACCATTGATTGGCAGAGCTCCTTTGATTCCGAAGTTCGCATCGGAGGTAGCTGCGATAGCTTGCGAACTTCGGAATTGGAGCTCTGATGCCCGATCAGCCGCGGCGACCGCGAACCCTCAACGATGCCCGCACCGAAGCCGAAGCCGCGTTCAAGAAGGTGACGAAGAAGGAGCCGCAAGCGCCGCCGAAAACGAATGCGGTCCCCGGAGTGAAGGAACTGGTGTCGCTGCGGATCGACCAGGACGTGCTCGAATATTTTCAAGGCGGCGGCCCGGGCTGGCAGGACCGGATCAACGACGCCTTGCGAAAGGCGGCGGGGAAGTAATCGAGGTCGGTGGAATGTTCAGGCGGCCTGCGCCGGCGCCGGCCGCGACGCTGGCGGCTTCAGGTTCAACAGATTTCCGGTCAGGATGAGCAGCGCGCCGAGAACGGTGAAGGCGTCCATCCGCTCGGCGTAAAGCAGCCAGCCGGCTGCGGCGGTTAGCGGGACTCGGAGGAAATCCATCGGCAACACGATCGTGGCGTCCGCATAAAGCATCGCGCGCGCCATGCAGAAGTGCGAGAACGTGCCGGCGAGGGCGACCGCAATCGCGCAGGCCCAGATATAGGGCGATGGCCAGACCCAGACATACAAAGTCGGGAGGGCGCCCGCCACGGCCTGAACCAGCATCATCCAGAACACGATCGCGACCGACGTTTCGGTGCGGGTCAGCGACTTCATCATGGCAACCGATGTGCCAAAGGCGACGGCGGCGGCGAGCGCGATCAACTGGCCGGGATTGATCTCACCCGTCGCCGGACGGACGATCACGAAAACGCCGATCAGACCAAGCGCGATCGCCAGGATCTTCCAGATCGTGATGCGTTCGCCGAGAAAGCTCGCCGCCAGGATGGCCGTCCAGATCGGCATGGTGAATTCGAGCGATACGACCTGTCCGAGCGGAATCAGCGTCAACGCGTAAAACCAGCCGAGCTGCCCGCAATAGTGCAGCAGGCCGCGGCTGGCATGCATCCGCAACCGCGAGGTGCGCAGCGCTGCAAAGCCGCCGGCAAGATGGACCAGGGGATACAACATCAGAAGACCCAGCGTGGAGCGGATTTCCATGAGCTGGAACACGTTGAGCTCGCGCGTGGCCTCTCGGCCGGCAACCGCGACCATCAGCATCAGGCTGAGCCAGCCCGCCATCCAGAGCGCGGCTTTCGGTTTTGACGGGGTTCGGTTCATCGGAACAATATGCGGAGCGGGTGGTGATGCGGGAGACGTCGGCAAAGCAAGCCGGTATCGTCGAGCGGGCCGTCATTTGCAACGGGCAAATGTGCCGATGCTATAATGCGCGGCAAAGTGAACTCGCGCGATATCAGGGAGGATTCTCATGCGTATCCTGCAGCCGGCGGACTGGTCGAAACCGCGCGGTTTTTCCCACGGTGTGGTGGTCGATGCTCCCGGCCGCTGGATCGTGCTGGCCGGTCAGACCGGCGGCGACGAAAAAGGCGACTATTCGCCCGACATGGCGGGCCAGGTCGGCACGGCGCTCAAGCGCATCATGCGCTTGCTGGCGGAGGCGAATGCCGGACCCGAACACATCGTCCGCCTGACCTGGTATCTCACCAGCCGCGGCGAGTACGAGGCTGCGGGCAGCGGAATCGGCGCGGCGTGGCGCGAGACCATGGCCAGAAATTTTCCGCCGTCGACCCTGCTCTACATCGACGGGCTGGTCGATGCGCGGGCGAAAGTCGAGATCGAGGTGACGGCCTTCGTGCCGGCTTAAAAGAAAATCGCCGGCGGCGCTGAAACAGCGACCCGCCGGCGAGCGATCAGGATCTGGATTTAGCTTCGGCTCAGCGAAATCGAGGCGGCCTTGAACTGGCTCTCCGCCCTGATGACCACCGATTGCCTGTTGCCGCGCGTCGTCAGTGAGAGGTTGGCCGTAAAGCCCGGGGCCGAAGCGACGACCTGAATAACGCCCGAACCCGCACGCCCCTCGATAGCGCCGTTGATGTTGCGGCTCGATTCAGACCAGGTTCCGGAAATCGCGGAGCCTTGCGCCGTGACGTTGCTCGTTAGGTTGAATTTGTAACTGTCGCTGGCGCAGGTCAGGGTCTGTTGCAGACCGTTGCCGCCGGCGCCGACGGCATAGGTTGCGCGGCAACGGATCCGCTCGGTCTGTCCATCATCCAAAGTCACAGTGCCCGCGCCACTCCAGACGCCTGCCATGCCTGCAAAAGGTCCACCGGCCTGCGCATGTCCGCTGCTGCTCCAGGTGGAAGCGGCAAGCACGGTTGCAATCGCAAAGACGACGCGACGTGTGATGCCGAAAGACTTGTTATTGTTCCGCACGTGCTCCATTCCACTTCCCCCATCCGGCATTGTCGCTGCGCTGGCCGCTCGCATATGCACATTGATCTGTAGAAGTACAAGTCCCTCGCGAACCGTTCATGACCGAGAGGTTTGCGAAAGGAGAAGAAATTTACCCGTTGCGCGTGGGCCACAAGGGTAAATGCCACGACCATTTCAGGCCATGGCCGCCGTTATAAACATCTCCAAAACATGGATTTATGGCAGGAATCGAGCACGGTAAATCAACCGATCGGGACCAGGTTTCCGCCGCGGATGAGCCTGCGGAAGTTAGTCCGCCAGCGCCGGCGCCCTGGTCGCGAATTGCTCGTCCTGCGGCCGCGCCGGCAGGGTGCCGTGCGCCCTGGCGTAATCGATGACCTCGGCGAGCAATTTCTGGCCCATCGGCGCGAGAGCCCGCTCCCATAACTGTCGCGCGGTCTCGTCCTTGCCGACGAAGCACCAGTCCTGCGCCGCAATTGCGCCAGCGTCCATGTGATCGGCCAGATGATACACTGTGCCGCCTGCAATCGGGTCCTTTTCGCGGATGGTCCATTCGACCGCGGCGATCCCGCGATGCCGGGGCAGGAGGGACGGATGATAGCCGATGCCGCCGAGCCGCGCGGCTGCCAGCGCGTCCTTGGCGATGCGCGCGTGGCTGTGCGCGGTGACGATCAGGTCGGTACCTTCTGCGATTTCGGAAGCGACGACGAGCTTCGGATTGGCCTGGACGACCACCTCGATGCCGAAATCGCGGGCCGCGGCAGCCAGCCGGTCTTCGGCGTCGGCGACAACTACTCTCACCACATCCACCTGGTGTTCACGCAGCATTCGCAGGGTCGTCACGCCGAAATGCCGGGAGCCGACGAGGGTGATCCGCATGGTATTTGTTCCGTCAGATAAAGGTCCGAGAATGTCGATAACATGCCAAAGCTCCCGGCCATCAGGGCGAAAGCGGCGAGGGCAGGCTTATCAACAGACCGGATGAAGGGGGGAACCGGCCTTTGTATGCCAATCAGCGGGACGAGAATTTCGGGATTTTCTCCGCAAAGCCATTGAAGCATTTCAACCGCTCGTCCTCTTCCTTGACAAAGCGGCAATCCATCACGCCGTTGGCCGTTCCGGCTTTCGCCTTCGGCGGCTTGGGCGGGACGGCGGCATCGTAACAGTCCAGCCGGTCCTTGGTTTCGTCGTCGATGTCGAGGCAAGCCAGAAGCTTCTCGGCCAGCGACTTCGGAGGCCCGGCCGCAGGGCCCTTCGACTTGGCATGATGCGCCGGCGGCTTTGCCGGCGCTGGCGGCGGCGCGTCGTCCTGCTGTGCGATGGCTTGCAGCGAGAAGGCGACCGTCGCGCCCAAGACGACGATCAACGCGAGCAATTTCTTCATTTCCCTGTCCCTCTTTGGGTCGAACCCTCGTTCGATTCGGACATTCACATCGGGAGAGCGCCCGGCGGCAACGCGGCCGGCGAATGTCGGATTCATGTCCCTCTATAGGCCAGCTGCGGCCGTTGCAACACGAAGATAGGCCAAGACACGCGCAAATCCGCCCTGCGATCGCCTGTCCGGAGGGCGACCGGATGGTGTTTGTGGCAACACGGCGGCATTCGTTTGCGTTCGTTTCAAACGCATCGGCCAACGTAGATTTCGACCTGCGGCTGATCCATAATGCCGCTCTTGTGGCAGTGGGAGAAAAATACAATGCGTGCACTGAAGCGCTCGCGGATCGCCGTTCCCTTGATATCAATCGCGGCGGTCCTTGCCGTATCGGCGCAAGCGCAGGAGCCAAATCAACAGAAACAGCACGCCCCGCCCGCTGGCCAGACCGCGCGGCCTGCCACGCCAGGTGCGCGTCCTGCGATGGCCCCGCGGCAGGGAGCCGGGCCACAAGTCCGTGGATCGCAGGGGCAGCGTTTCGCCCACGGCAATCTCCCAGCGCGCAGTTTTGGTGGCCATCCCTATCACGGCCGTATGGCGTGGGAGGGCGGACGCTGGCGTCACGAGATGCACAATGGCCGCTATGGCTATTGGTGGGATGTCGGCGGCGTCTGGTATTTCTATCCGCAGCCGATGGAGGGGCCGCCGACCTATGTCTCCGATGTCGAGGTGATGGATGACGCCTATGCGGGCGGACCGGACGACGACGTCGGACCGGGGCCAGGTCCAGGCTATGCGCCGCCCGTGGCTTACGCGCCGCCGCCACCTCCGCCCCCGCCGGATCCGGCAGCGGGCGCAGTCGGTGGCGCGATTGTCGGCGGCGTTCTGGGTGGCCTGATCACCGGCCGGCCGGTCGGAGCCGCGGTGGGCGCCATCACCGGCGGCACCATCGGCGCGATCGCAGGCGCGCAGGCAGCTGCGCGTCCCGGCTATTACCTCGCGCAAGGCAACTGCTATTACAAATATCCGTCCGGACAGTACGTTCAGGTCGATCCGCGTAGCTGTTATTGACATCGACGATCGCGCGCGGGCGGCTTTGATGTCCGCGCGCGATCAACTTTCCGACCGTGCCTTTCAGGGGTGAACGAGCCATCGATGCGCAAGTCAGCGCTGCCATCTTTGAGCGTTCGGATTGACCTCGACCCGGAGGGGCGGATCGGTCCCGGCAAGATCTTGCTGCTCGAGAATATCGATAGCTGCGGCTCGATCTCGGCAGCCGGTCGGGCCATGAACATGTCCTACAAGCGGGCGTGGGACCTGGTCGATGAGATCAACCGCATCTGCCAGCGAGCGGCAGTCGAGCGCCAAACCGGCGGCAAGAACGGCGGCGGAGCCACGCTCACGCCGTTCGGTCAATCGCTGGTGGCGCGTTACCGGAAAATCGAGCGCTCGGCCGAGAGCGCGGCGCGCAAGGAGCTGCAAGCGTTGCGCGCCGACATAACCCATCGCGCCAAGGGCTGACAGCCGATCAGCATCCGGCCTCCTGTAGCAGTGTGGCAACCGGGGCGTTTTGCGTGTCCGGCGATCGGCTCGCGCAGCGATCGGCGAGATTTGAGATCACAAATCCGGCAATAGGCAAGCCAAATCAATTTTAGTCCTGAGGTGTTGCAAGCCTGCACTTGTGGGCACCGTTATGTTCCGTCGTACATATCGACCGCTATGTTCAGTCGAACACAGCGACCAGATCGATCCTGTCTGGTCTGTTGGGGCAGCCAATTCTTGGGGTATTGAAAATGAAGAAAGCGCTCGCAGTTGCGCTCGCAATGACAGGCTTGGCGGGCAGCGCCTATGCCGCGGATTGGACGCCGCCGAAAATCCCGGACCCAATTCCTGATAACCTGACCTTCTGGGGCATCACGCCGATCGGCGTACTCGACCTCGGTGGTGCCTATCAGACCAACGGCCGGCCGCTTGGCGCGGTGGTGTCAGGTCTCGAATACTCGCCGTTCACGACGACCCGCAACTACACAGGGCAGTCGATCGCGACTGTTCAGCATAGCGCCCTTCAACAGTCCTTTATCGGTGTAAAGGTCGAAGAGCCGCTCGGCGGCGACTGGAAGGCGATTGCGCGCCTCGATACCGGCGTCGATCCGCTGAGAGGTACTCTTTCCGACGGCTGTAGCTCGTTTCTCCAGAACGCAGGCATAGCTTACAACCAGCAGACTTCCAACGCCGACAGCGGCCGTTGCGGCCAGGCTTTCAACGGTCAGCTCTGGGGCGGCATCAGGAATCAGCAGTACGGCCAGTTGACGATCGGGCGGAACAATTCGTTCCAGCTCGACGGCATCGCGGTGTACGACCCGATGGCGCTGTCTTACGCCTTATCGCTGCTCGGCTATTCCGGAACGAATGGCGGCTCGGGCAGCACGCAGGCCGCGCGTTGGGACAACTCGGCGAAGTACGTCTATGACTACGGTCCGATCACGGCTGGCGCGATGTATTCGAACGGCGGCAATGCCACTGGTTTCTTCGGCGATGCGTACGCCTTCATGTTCGGCGGCCACATTGGTGGTTTCTCGGCAGAGGCGACCTATACCAAAGAGCACGGCGTGGTGAACCTGCAGTCGGCCGCCAACCTTCCCCTGAACAGCACGTCGCTCTTCGCGAACATATCCGACGATCAAGAGATATCGGTTATGGGCAAATATACCTGGGAATTTGGACGCTCGGGAGTAGCGAGCCCTTCGTACTACACCAAGGCCGTCAAGGCTGAGCCGCTGCCGGTCGACAAGTTCACGATCTTCGCCGGCTATTCCAACGTCCGCAACTCCAATCCGAATACGCCGGTCACACAGGGAGATGCCGCCGGCGGGTATCTGCTCACGGTTCTTGACAACAACGCCTTCACGGCTGCGCGCGTCTTGAATTTCTACTGGGCGGGCGCGAAGTACGACTTCGCCTGGGGTCTGAGCCTCACCGGCGCGTACTACCACGTGAACCAGAACTCCTACATTGCCGACAACAACTCTTGCCCGGCGACTGGCGGCGCGAGTGCAATCACATGTGCCGGTGGCTACGACCAAGTTTCATTCCTGGCCGACTACGCTTTGAACAAGCATCTCGACGTCTATGCTGGCGCGACGTGGGCGCAGGTGAGCGGTGGTTTGGCTGCGGGTTTTCCGGGTAACCCCGGCACCAAGGTGCTCCAGGGCATTAACTTTTCTGGGCCGGCGCCTGGCCACGACATCAGCACGGCCGCTGTTGTGACCGGTTTCCGCATCAAGCTTTAGCTTGAGGCGCACGGCCAGCCCCCGGCCGGAGAAACTGCCCCGGACCAACGAGGTCCGGGGCAGTTTGCTTTATGGGGTTCGGGAACGCCCGCTGGTGCGCAAAAGCCGCATGGCCAAGGCGTTAAAATTCCCTCTTTCCAGATCGGGCGAAGACGAATTTTTAAATCATTGATGATGTTATTAAAAAGCCGCACCGCCGCGCGGCCGAGTAGCCGGGCGCCGCCCTTTTTCACCTACCCCAGAGAGCGACAGCGCTCGGCTACTTCGCGACGATTTCGGCCGTTTTGCCGCTTACTGGACCGTTGAATTGGAACTTTGTTCTGGGGCGGAGAACTACGGGCAAAATAGCCACAGTGCCGTTGCCTATCGCCGTTCCCCGCTGGAATGCGTCGAGAGTGCTGGATCGCTCTTCATCCACGCAATCACCGAACTTGTGACCATCACGACCAGCGGAAGCACCAGCGCCACGTAGGCGTTGTCGATGCCGAAGGGATTGCCCATCGCGAACCAGGCGATGGTGGCAACCATCGATCCGAGGATGCTCACCAGCGCACCGCCTTTGGTGCCGAGCCACGGCGCGTAGAACACCAGGATCACCAGGACCGATAACGATGCCCGTATGGCCTTTGCCAGAAAGGTCATCTGCAAGATGTTCGGCGTGTAGATCGCGAGCACGATCGGCAGCAGGCCGACGATGACCGTCGTGACGCGCACGAAGACGAGGGAGTTCTGCTCGTCTTCAGCTTTCACGAAGCGGGAGTAAAAATCCTTATAGAGCAGGGTCGCGGTAGAAACGCTGATCGCCGCGATGGTACCAAACAGCGAGGCCGCCAATCCCGCGGCGACCACACCGGCCATGATGCCATTCATATCTCCGATCAGGGCCGAGAAGGCATTGATGGACTTGATGCCGGGAGAAAGGACCAGCGAGCACATTCCAATCAGCGCGGTCGCAATCCCGAAAGGCACCAGCAGGAGTGCCGCGCTGAGGCTCGCGGTCCGCGCCTTTTGCGGCGTTTCGACCGTGTTGATGGCTTGAATGACGTATTGGGTGGAGAAGGTCGCGCCGACGCCTGCGATGAACCACGCCAGGATCTGACTGACGCCGACATTCGTCCAGGAAAACATTTGAGCCGGCAGGCGCGCGTGCAGCTCTGCAAGTCCGCCCACTCTGGTCAGCCCGAAATACAGCGCAACGCCGATGCCAATATACTTCATCAGCGAGTGGATTACGTTGGTGTAAACCACCGACCTCATGCCGCCGACAAAGACATAGAGAACGGCGACAACGCCGCAGATGACGGTCGCGAGCGTGCGATCAACGGCAAGCAGCACGCTCAGGATTGCGCCGCCGCCGGCATAAAGCGCAACCGCCACGATCTGAAGCGCGAAGATCATGACCAGCGACGTGGCGATCTTGGTCGAGGGGCCGTAGACCTCGGCGAACACGGCGGAGATCGTGTTGTGCCCGGACGCCTTGTACTTGCCGGCGAGAAACCAGGCGTAGAACAGAAAGCCCGCGCCAAGTGCAATGATGTTCCAGGCGGCCGAAATGCCGAAGACGTAGGCCTCCTGTGCCGTGCCGACGCTCGCCGACGTGCCGATGAATTCGGACATCAGCATGAGCCCGACGAGAACGGCCGGAACGCCCGAATCGGTGGTGCCGGACGTAAAGGTCGTGGCGGTCGTCACGGACCGCTGCACGATGCTCGTGAGCAATCCGAGACCGGCCATGTAGGCGACGACGATCGCCAGCGCCAAATAATTCGCTTGCATAGCGCGTAGATATCAAGGCGCCGGCGGTCACGCCATGCGCCTAATCGCCTATCCGGTAGGCGAAACTTAGTAGCGCGAGTAGTGCGCCGCGCCGCCGCACTCGCCTGGCACGTATTGCGGGTTCATCAGGCAGGCGTTGTCCAGCGTTGAATCCCAGCCACCGCGCCGGCGCCAGAAGCTCCAGGCGAGATAATCGCAGTACTTGCTGTGCGGATTGCCCGCTTCCCGGGTCGCGCAGTAGATGCTTTGGCCGGAAGAGACCGGAGGCAGCTGCCTCGCCATCGCAGATCCCGCAGTCAAAGCCGCCGTCACTGCGGCAAGGAGAATCGTTTTCTTCATTTGCAATATCCTCTCGTCGACTGCCCTACCCAATTCAACACATCCGATAATGGGTTCATTCCGTCAAGGCGCGCATCACGTCACCGAGAGGACGCCGCAAAAGTCATCAAAACTGACAGACGGGCGGTAATCTGAGGAGACTTGCTCCGGCCGTCGGCCCATCAAATGGCTAGGCTGCTACCCGCATCTCGACATAAGATGGTCGCTTTCCGGGGCACATTTTCGTCGGCGAAAAAAGGCAGCGGGGGAGTTTCAGCCTTGAATCGAGCATTGATGTCTGGCGAAGCCAGCGCCGGCGCGACACCGGTTGATTTGCGCCGGGTCGGCGCGCATCCCGATCATTGGTATCCGGTGGCGTGGTCGCGCGAGGTCAAGCGAGGGCAGGTGGTTGCATCGTCCTTCGCGGGCGAGCCGATCGCGATCGTTCGCCCCGAACACGGCGAAATCTACGCGCTGGAAGACCGCTGCGCGCATCGCCAGGTGCCGTTGTCCAAAGGCACGGTGAAGGATTGCCGTGTCCATTGCTGCTATCACGGCTGGAGTTACGACGCGTCGGGCAAGTGTGACGTTCCTTATATCGGTAAGGGAAAGCTGCCCAATGGCGTACGGACCTATCCGGCCTGCGAGTGTGATGGTGTCATCTTCATCTGGCCGGGCAGTTTGCCGGCCGCACCGCCGCCGGCCGGTCTCGGCGCCGCGGCGAACAAAAGCTACAAGACCCGAAGCTTCGGCCAGGTCGTCAATTGTCACTACACGTTCATGCATGAAAACCTGATGGACATGAACCATCAGTTTCTTCATCGCCGCACCACCGGAAAGGTGACGCCGCGCTATCTCGGCAAGCGCGATGGCGATGGCTGGATGGAGCTCGACTACACCTTTGCGCGGCCGGACTCAAAGCAGCCGCTCGGCGAATCCCTGATCATGGGAAGTTTCCGCCTCGACACGTCAAAGCCGCGCGACCGCATGACCATCCGTACCGAGTATCCGCATCAGAGCTTGCGATTCTGGACGTCGGGCGACGAGCCCGTCTTGCACGTGTGGCTCGGCTATACGCCGGTCGATACAGAACAGCGTAAGAACCGCTCGTTCATCCTGCTCTCGGTGAAGCGGCCGAAAATTCCCGGCATACTAGATCTCGCGTGGCCGGCTTTGACCTGGTTCACCAATCGGGTGTTCGAGGAGGACCGCGAAATCGTCGAAATGGAGCAGGCGGCCTGGGACGCGCAAGGCGCCGACTGGAATCAGGAAGTCTTCCCGCCGATACGCGATTTGCGCGAACTGCTTGCGAGCTGCGGCCGGCCGATCTGATCGACCGTTTCCCGAACAATCCGCTTGCGGTGACGCCGTCTATTGTGCCGGCACCGTCATCGGTTTGCCCTTGTCGACGATATGCACAGTCAAGAGCTTCAGCGGCTTGTCGCCGACCACCTTGTACCCGGCGTGAGGGACATCGCGGACGTTGACGCCCGCTTCTCCGGCCGGGCGTGACACTTCGCGGCCATCGGGAAATTGCAGGGTGGCACCCTCGAGCACGTAAACGGCCTCTTCGCCGGGATGAGTGTGTTTCGCAATGTTGACACCGGGCGGCACCTCCAACACCGAGACGATGATCTCCATGTTAGTCCCCGTGAGATCGGCCCGCTTCAACACGGTTCGCTTGGGTTCGTCCGCGAGCGCCGAGGACAGGGTGAAAACGACGAACAAGGCAGCAACAACCAGACGTAACATCGATAGCCTCCCTTTTTTTGGATTCGAAAAATTCAGCGCTTAACGCAGCATTCGCCGTCTTCGGTCGGGCGCGGGACAGCATCAATATAGTAATGGATGACGGCGATATAGCTATCGGCAGGGCTGCCGCGCGCAGTTGGAAAGCGCGGTGAGTTCTGCCATCTTGGCGGCAATAGAAGAAAATCTCCGGGAGACTTTTGCCATGGCCACGACAGTCGAAGTGCTCGCAGCCGCATTCAGGGATGCCGGCACACCTTTCATCGTCGGACATCCGGGTGGCGAGTCCGTGGAATTGATGGAAGCGGCGCGGCAACGCCAGATGCGTTTTCTCCTCATGAAACAGGAAGTCGCCGGCGCGATGCTCGCCTCCACCTGGGGGGATCTCACCGGCAGTCCCGGAATCTGTCTTTCGACCCGCGGTCCGGGTGCGGCAAACATGGTCAATGGCGTGGCGCACGCCTTCCTCGATCGCTCGCCGCTGATCGCGATCACCGACACCTATTCGCGTGCTGTGTTCGAGACGGGATTGCGCCAGCGCATCAACCAGCAGGCCATTTACGAGCCGATCGTCAAATGGAGCACGGTCGTCGACGCCAAGACCGTGCGCCAGCAGGTGCGCCGCGCCATGCGCACGGCCACCGCGACGCCGCCGGGCCCGGTGCATTTCGAGTTTCCGCAAAGCGAGACCACGCGTGAGGCCGGCGAGCTCGTCGCCGAGCCGCCGCTGACGCCAAACTGGATCACGCCGGGCCCCGACCGCGCCGATCTCAAGCCGGCGCTCGATATGCTAAGCCGTGCCAGGCGGCCGATCCTGATTGCCGGCATGGGCGTCTACTGGTGCAACGCATCGGTGCAATTCGTGAAATTCGCCGAGCATCTCGGCGCGCCGGTCCTCACCACCACCAAATGCAAGGGGATGATTCCGGAAGACCATCCGTTGCGGGCCGGCTGCATCATCGGCGGGCTGATCGAACGCAAACTGGTGCTCGAATCCGATCTCATCATCACGGTCGGCCTCGACGCGGTGGAGCTGCAGCCCAAGCCTTGGCCCTACACGCTGCCGGTGTTGTCGCTGTCGTCCGTGCCGAGCACCGACGCGCTGGTGCCGGCGGACCCCGAAATCATCGGAGACCTCAAGGCGTTGTTGGCAGGTCTTTCGCAATGGGCGCCGGAAGGGACGAACTGGGGCGAGAAGTCCGCGAAGACCTTCCGCAGCGAAGTGCGCGATGCACTCAATACGCCCGCGACCGGCCTCTCGCCGCAACGGACCATGGAGGTCGCCCGCGCGATCCTGCCGCGCGACACCATTGCGACCTGCGACGCCGGCGCGAGCCGGCTTCTGGTGGTGCAGAAATGGGAATCCTACGGCCCGCGCGAGTTTCTCACTTCGAACGGCCTTGCCTCGATGGGTTATGCGGTGCCCGGCGCGCTCGCCGCCCGCATGGCCTATCCGGACCGGCCGGTGGTCGCCTTCACCGGCGACGGCGGCTTCCTGATGACGGTTGCTGAATTGCAGACCGCGCAGATCGAGAAACTCCCGATCATCGTGATCGTGTTCGACGACCAGGAAATTGGCCTTATCCGCGTCAAGCAGGAGATCAAGGGCATCCCGCGCAACGGCGTCGCGCTCGGCGGCATCGACTGGGAGAAGCTCGCGCAATCCTTCGGCGCCGATGGTGTGACGGTCGAGACCGAGCAGGCTTTCAGCAACGCGCTCACCACCGCGCTGAAGACGAAGAAAACCACGGTGATCGGCGTGCGGATCGACGCGTCGGGTTATGTCGCGCAGTTCAATGCATTGAGAGAGCTGTAAGATGCATCAAAGCCCGGCGCGGATCTGCGCGGTCCAGGCGGATGCGGCGGCCGACAGGAAGCCGATATCCGATTGCGTGGTGATGAACCGGCAGCCCTTCCTGATCAGCTCGAGCTGACGCGCCGGATCGCGATTTCCGCCGCAGCCAGAGAAGATGCCGTTGGCGCGGCAGGCGGCGATGACACGTTCTTGCGCCGCGACCAGTTCAGGATCGTCGAATTTTCCGGTCTTTCCCATGTTGGCCAAGAGGTCGTTACTGCCGACATGCAGCACATCCACGCCTTTCACGGCAGCGATGGCCTCGACATTGTTTGAAGTGCGGATAGCCGCCGCTCACCGAGCGCTTTCCGATGGGCGCAAACTTGCAAGCATCGACCGCACGCTTGGCTTCCTCCGCCGTGTTGATGTCGGGATAGACGATGCCCATCGCGCCGTTGTCGAGCAAGAGCGATACGTCGGGATCGTTGATGCCGCGGACGCGCACCAATGGCGCGACGCCGCACGACATTGCAGTACTGACAATGTGGCCGATGGTCTCGAGGTTGAACAGCGAGTGCTGGCAATCGATGAAGAGAAAGTCGTGGCCCGTCGATTTGGCGATGCGGGCGACATCGCCGGAACGCCCAAGCCGTACCGGCATGCCAAGTGCGACGTCGCCAGCCTGCATACGCGTCTTGACCGGGTTGGTGAGCTGATGAGCTGCGGCGACCGCGCCGCTCATGCGACCAGGCCCAATGGCTGACCGCCCGACAGGGCCTCGATCAGCTGCGAGGCTGCCAGCATGGAGCTGCGCGCCTGGGTTTCGATCGTGCCGGCCGCCGCATGGGGCGTGCCTACAAAGGTCGGCAACGACATCAAGGGATGATCCGACGTCGGCGGCTCGATCTCGAAGACGTCAAAGCCGGCGCCGAACAGTTTCCCGGATGAGATTGCCTGATACAACGCCGCCTCATTGACGATGCCGCCGCGCGACGTATTCACCACGATCGCGGTCGGCTTCATCAAAGCCAGCCTGGCGGCGTCGATCATGTTGCGGCTTTCCGGAGTGAGCGGCAGGTGCAGCGAGAGGATGTCAACCTGCGGCAGCATTTCCTCGAGTGACGCGGCGCGTTGGTGCGGCATCTCGGACCAGCGGCTCGCCGGCACATAAGGATCATAGCCGATGAGATTGGCATCGAACGCGCCGCGCCATTTCCGCGCCACCAGCGTGCCGATGTTGCCCATGCCGACAATGCCGACGGTCTTTTGCCAGGATTCGTAGCCGAGGAAGTCCGCGCGCTGAACCCTGGTGCCAGCCCTCGTCATCCGGTCGAATTCTGAGACGCGGCGAACGACGCTTAAGCCCAATGACAACGCCATTTCGGCAACCGCCTCACTGTTGACGCCCGGCGTTCTGCATACGGCAATTCCTCGGGCCTTTGCGGCTTCCAGGTCGATGTTGTCGATGCCGACGCCCTGCTTGGAAATAACACGCAGCTTCTTGGCGCGGGTCATGTCGTCAGCGGTAATCTTCTTGCCGCGAACCATCAGTCCGTCGGCATCTTCGTGCCAATTCTTGGCTCTCGAATCGTCCCAGCGAATGACCTCGGCATGCTGGGCAGCGTGGTCGACGCCGGCAGGGTGAAATGCATCGAGAATATAGATCTTCATTTGCCGCCTTTCTGAGCGTTTCTTTCTATGAAAATGGGTTGGCTGAAATCAGCTGCCAGAGAGGTCATGGCATTCGGGCATGTAGAGATCTTTCCACGACGCGGGCATGCGTTTCATGGTGCCAACCCTGTGCATGAAGCCGGCAAACGTCATGCTCTGTTGCGGTGTCGTGGTCCAGATGTTGTCACTGTCGGAAATGTACCGGGTCAAATCCGCCGGGCTGCTGCGCTTCTCGTTGGTGGTCTTGATATAGATCTGCGCCGCGTCGCCCGGATTCTTGTTGATGAACTCTTCGGCCTCGCTAAGCGCGGCAAAAACCGCCTGCGTGACCTTCGGATTGGCATCGTGAAATCGCTTGCTCATCAACATCACGCCGTTGGTGCCGGGACCGCCGAGCGTGTCATAGGATTTCAGCACGTTATGCACGCCCTCTGTTGCAAGCTCGAGGTAGTAATAGGGCGCGACCGAGTAGTGGCTATCGACTTCCGCGCTCTTCGACATCACCGCGACGGCGGCATCCGGATGCGAGCGTGTGATCGTGTAGGCGTCGAGCCTGGCATATTGCTCGTCGCCCCATTCCTTGGCGGCCGCCATCTGCAGGCAGATTGCCTGACTCGACACCTTGATCGCTGGGACCGCGATCTTGTCTCCTCCGGAAAAATCCTTGATCGTCTTGATCGAGGGCTTGTTGGTCACCAGCATGAACGGCATCGACTGCACCGCGGACAGCGCGCGCACTTCATTGGCCGTGCCAGCGGTTTTGTCCCACAGCGTGCAAAGGCTCGGCACGCCGGTCACGCCAAAATCCATCTGCCGGCTGAGCAACGCGTCGATCAGCGACTGCGTGCCGCCGAGGCTCTTGTATTCGGGCTTTAGCGAGGCGACGCCGAACTTTTCAGCATGCTTCTGCACGAGCTGAAGCGCGTCCATCACCATCAGTGGCAGATAAGGCAGGCCGTGCTGGCTGACGATGACGATGCTGGAGACTTCGTCAGCGAAAGACGAGCGCAGCAGCATCGGCGAAGCGAGCGCCACAGGTGCGGCTGCAACCGCCTTGCAGAAACCCCGCCGGCTGAGCGCGATCGACGCCATTTACGTCTGCATGCCCCAGCGCTGGACGGTACGGGCCTCGATCAGGCGAAACACGCCGTTCTCGACCGCGAGCCCGATCAGGATGATGGTGAGAAGGCCTGCAAACACTTCGGGAATCTCGAGCTGGTTCTTGCTCTCGAAGATGTACCACCCGAGGCCGCCCTGACCTGAGGAGACGCCGAACACCAGTTCAGCCGCAATCAGCGTGCGCCAGGCGAAGGCCCAGCCAATCTTGAGGCCGGCGAGAATGCTCGGAAACGCCGCAGGAATCAGGATCTGACCGACAAAACGCAATCCCTTGAGGTTGTAGTTGCGGCCGACCATGCGCGCGGTCGCAGACACGCCGCGGAAACCGGCGAGCATGTTGAGAGAGACCGCCCACATCACCGAATGCACGAGCACGAAAATGAGACTGCCGTCGCCCAGGCCGAACCAGATCAGCGCCAGCGGCAACAGTGCAATCGCCGGCAGCGGATTGAACATCGCGGTCATGGTGTCGAGGAAATCGGTGCCGATCTTGCTGGAGATGGCAAAGACCGTCAGCAGCCCGGCAAGCACGGTGCCGACGGCAAAGCCGACCAGCAGCACCTCGATCGAGCTCAACGCCCGCTTCGGGATGGTGCCGTTGGCGACGTCTGATATCAACGCTTGCACGGCGGCGCTGAACGGCGGCACCAGCAGCGGATTGTCCAGCCAGCGGCCGTAGATTTCCCAGGCGAGCGCCAGCACGACGAGGATCGCGAGCTTGCGAAGCCAGACCTTGTTGTAGATCTGCTCGGCCAGCGTCAGCGGCTTCTCGATGATACCGAACTGATCGGGTCCGAGCGTCTCGCAGTAGATGTTCGGTCGTTCACTCGCCTGCAGCATCGGGTGCCTTCGTGATCTGGTCGGCGAACAGCATGTCGTGAATTTCGCGCCCCAGGGCTGCGGCTTCGTTGGAATTCTCCTGACCCCGCGGCACGCTGTTGATCTCCGCCTTGACCTGGCCCGGATGCGGCGACAGCAGGAGGATGCGATTTCCCAGTTTGATCGCCTCCGGGATCGAGTGGGTGACGAACAAGACGGTAAAGCGTGTCTCGTCCCACAGCGCGAGCAGTTCGTCCTGCATGCGCGAGCGCGTCAGCGCGTCGAGCGCCGCGAACGGTTCATCCATCAGCAGAATGTCCGGCTCCATCGCCATGCCGCGCGCGATCGCCACGCGCTGTTTCATGCCGCCCGAGAGCATGTGCGGATAGCTATGGGCAAAATCGGATAGCTTGACCTTTTCCAGATACTGCATCGCGCGATCGGTGGCGGCCTTGCCGTTCAATGCGCCGGTGGTCCTGAGCGGGAAGGTGACGTTTTCCAGGACCGTCTTCCACGGCAGCAGCTGATCGAATTCCTGGAACACCATCATCCGGTCGGGGCCGGGCCTCGTGATCCGCTCGCCTTTCAGGATGATCTCGCCTTCGGTCGGAGAGAGATAGCCACCGACCGCCTTGAGCAAGGTCGACTTGCCGCAACCGGACGGGCCGACGACGACAAATCGGTCGCCCTGCAGCACGCTGAAAGAGACACGATAGGTCGCAGTGATCAGGTGCGCCTGCGTCTTGTAGCGCATGGTGACGCCGCGCACGTCCAGCAGCGGCCGCCCGGCCTCTTGATTGGGCGCGGTGCGGCCACGCGGCGCCTGTTGCGCCGATTGTAATCTTGTGTCCGGGGTCGTTTTTGACGCGAGTGCTGGACCTCCCGTCATCCGCTCTTCCTCCCGAGGGTCTTTTTTTGGCTACGACTTCGCTACACTAGCCCATAACTGTCCAATAACAATTTGGCCACTGTCCATAAGTCTGCCTATTGGCTCGGCTCCGCAGCGATCACCTTGCCGAGATGGCCGATGAATTCGTTCATGATCTTCGATTGCGGTGCAGTCTTGTGCCGGATCATCAGGGTTTTGATGTCGATGCGCGGCTTCAGCGGCCGCACCACCGTGTCGGACAAATCCATCGAGGTGACCAGCAGCGGTTCCACCAGCGCGACGCCAGCGCCGTGGCGCGCCAGCATGATTCCGGTCAATGAGAGGCTCACCTGGGCGACAATATTCGGGACGATACCGGCGGCACTCAATGCGCGATCGACATAGATGCGCGACAACGCCTGCGGCAGATAGGTGATGATCGAATAGCGTTCGAGGTCGCGTACGGCGATTTCCTTGCGACGGGCGAGTGGATGGCCCGCCGCCATGATGCAGGCAATCCCGGTGCGCATCAAAACCCTGGTCTCGACCTCCGAACTGACGACCGGCTCATAGGCGATGCCCAATTCGACTTCGCGGTGAACCACGCGGTCGAGCACCTGCGGTGAAGTCAGCGATTGCAGCGCAACACGGACATTCGGCCGTGCGGCGACGAAAGTCGCGACAGCCTTGGCGAGATAGCCGTTGGCGATCGGAAAGGCGGCGGCGATCGATAGCGTGCCGAGACGGCCGCCAACGAGATCCTGGGTGAGGGCATTGACCGCGTCGACCCGGCCGAAAATCGCCTCGACTTCGGGAAAGATCGCTTTCGCTTCCGCCGTCGGCTGCAACCGGCCGGAGACGCGCGCGAACAACTTCATCCTGAGCTGGCTTTCGCAGTGCTTCAGGATCGCGCTGACCGCCGGCTGGGTGACATTGAGCGCGCGCGCCGCGCCCGTCACCGAGCCGGTGCGCATGATCGCGTGGAAAACCTCCATGTGCCGCAGGTTCATCGCTAGCCGACCGCTCTTTGCATCGCCCGAAGGGACATAAGCAGAGCTTATGGACCATGCCAAGGTCCTGATTGGACTGACATGCGGTCGATGCGCACACTCCGCAGCAAAAAAGCGATCAAAAAACTATGAGGAGACGCTCGCATGAGGTCGAAGGACACTGTGCGTGTCGGCTCCGGCGCGGGAACATCCGACGACCGGATGCTCCCGGCGCTGGAACTCGCCGAAAGGGGCGACATCGACTATCTCGTGTTCGAATGTCTCGCGGAGCGAACGGTCTCGCGGGAGAACTTGTCGCGCAGCAAGGATCCCAGCCAGGGTTATGCGCCGTCGCTGCATGCGCGCCTGCGCATGGTGCTGCCGACCTGCATCGAGAAGAAAATCCGCATCGTCAGCAATATGGGCGCGGCCAACCCGGTCGGTGGCGCGCGCGCGGCGCGCAGAGAAGCGGCCGAACTCGGCCTCGGCGACGTTCCCGTCGCCGTCGTGCTCGGTGACGACGTCTCGAGCCTGGTCAAGCACAAGGGCGAGTTGCGGCTGATCGAGAACGGCGAGCCGCTGGAATCGATCCTGCCGAAGATGATCTCGGCCAATGCCTACCTCGGCGCCGATGTCGTGTGCGAAGCGCTCGCTACCGGCGCGCCGATCGTGCTGTCGGGCCGCGTCGCCGATCCCTCGCTGTTTCTTGCGCCGATGATGCACGAATTCGGCTGGGCCTACGATGATCTGCCGAAGATCGCGCAGGGCACCGCGGCCGGCCATCTGCTTGAATGCACGGCGTCGGTGACCGGGGGCTGTTTCGGATGGCCAGGCAAGAAGGACGTGCCGGATCTCGCGCGCAACGGCTTTCCGTTCGCCGACGTGAAGGCCGATGGTTCGATCGTGATCGGCAAGACACCCGGCTCCGGCGGACGCCTCGATGTCATGACCTGCACCGAGCAACTGATCTACGAGATCCACGATCCGACTGCCTACATCACGCCGGACTGCGTGCTCGATATCTCCACCATCGCCTTGAGGCAGGAATCCTCCGACCGAGTCCGGCTCGCCGATGCCACGGGCCGCCCGGCGACGCCGACCTACAAGGTCAATGTCGGCTACGCCGATGGATATATCGGCGAGGGCGAAGTGTCCTATGGCGGCATCGATGCAGTGGCGCGCGCCAAATGGGCCGCCGAGATCGTCAAGGAGCGGCTGAAGCTGCAAGGTTTTACCTACGACGATTTCCGTGTCGACTTGATCGGCATGTCGAGCCTGCACGATAATCTGGACAGCCGCCCCGAACCCTACGAGGTTCGCCTGCGGATGGCGGGCCGCACCCATGACCGCAAGGCGGCGCACGCTGTCGGCTTCGAGGTTCGGGCGATGCATATGCACGGGCCCGGCGGGGCAGGGGGCGCATGCGAGCCGCGGGTGCGCGACGTTCTCGCTGTGAAGTCGGTGCTGTTGCCGAAGAACGCGGTCAATCCACAGGTGGTCGTGGAGGGCTCGCTATGAGCGTCCGCGTCTACGATCTCGCCCATTCCCGTGCGGGCGACAAGGGCAACACGTCGAACATCTCGGTGATCTGCTACGACGCCGCGCATTGGGAGTTCCTCGAGCGTGAGTTGACGGTCGAACGCGTCGCGCAGGCATTTCGTCACATCGCCCAGGGGCCAATCCGCCGCTACCCCTTGCGTAATCTCAAGGCATTCAATTTCGTGATCGAGAATGCGCTTGCCGGCGGCGTCACCATCTCGCTGGCGCAGGACATTCACGGCAAGAGCTACAGCAACGTGATGCTGGCGATCGAATTGCCGGATCCGACATAGCAGGGGGTGTTCTCGTGAAGGCGAGTGAGGTCGTCCGCAACAACGTCAAGGAAAAACTCGCGCGCGAGGAGGTCGTATCGTCGATGACGGTCCGCCTGGTGCGCGGCGTCGAGATCGCGCGGATGGCCGCCACCGCCGGCTTCGACATGATCTATGTCGATCTCGAGCATTCGACCCTGACCTTGGAGACGACGGGCCAGATCTGCCAGGCGGCGCTGAGCGCCGGCGTGACACCGATGGTGCGCGTTCCCGCCAATACGCCGGAATATATCCAGCGCGTGCTCGATGCCGGCGCGCTCGGAATCATTGCGCCAGGCGTCCGATCGGCGGAGGAAGCTCGCACGGTGGTCGCCGCCGCAAAATACGCGCCACGCGGCGAACGCGGCGCGGGCGGCGTGCTGCCGCATCTGGAGTTCCGCCCGTTTCCGACGGAAGACGCCAACGCGGCCATGAATGACGCAACCATGGTGATCGTGCAGTTTGAATCGGCCGAAGCAGTCGAGAAAGCCGATGAGATCGCGGCGGTTGAAGGCGTCGACATGGTTCTGATCGGCGTCAACGATCTGCTCGCCGATCTTGGGCTTGCAGGCCAGTTCGAGCATCCCAAAGTACGCGACGCCTATGCGCGGACCATTGCCGCCTGCCGCAAGCACGGCAAGCATACGGGCGTCGGGGGGCTCTCGACCCGGCCAAAACTTGCCGCCGAGTTCATCAATATGGGCGCGCGCCTGCTCTCGACCGGAACCGACATCCAGTTTCTGCTTGCCGCCATGATCGAAAAGGCCAAGCAGGCTCGCGAGATTTCCGTCGCATGATGCGCCTGCGCAAATTGCTGGCGGTCATCGTGGCGCTGGCCGCGTTGGCCGTCGCGAGCGGCGCGCAAGCCGAAGTCGCCAAGGTGCGCGTGTCGCGTCAGTTCGGTCTGCCTTATCTCCCCATGATCGTCATCGAGGACCAGCATCTCCTGGAGAAGCACGCCAAGTTCTTGGGCGTCGACGTCGAGAGCCAATGGACGCAGCGCGTCGGTCCGGCCGCCGATCTCGACGCGTTGCTCTCGGGCAACGCCGATTTCGTCGGGCCCGGCATTCCGACGCTTGCGACCGTCTGGGACAAGACATCAGGCACGCCGCAGGAAATCCGCGCGCTGATTGCGATGCAGTCGATGCCTTATGTGCTGGTGACGCGCAATCCAGCCGTGAAAACCATCGCGGACTTCACCGACAAGGACAAGATCGCGTTGCCTGCGGTCAAGCTGACAGGGCACGCCATCGCGCTCGAAATGGAGGCGGCGAAGATCTGGGGGCAGGATCACTACGACAAGCTCGATTCCATCACCATCACCCGCTCTCATGCCGATGCTGCCGCAGCGCTGATCTCGGGCAAGTCGGAAATCGACGCTCATTTCGCCAGCGCGCCGTTTTACTATTACGAGCTGGCCACGCCCGGTATTCATCAGGTGCTGAAATCGTACGACACGCTCGGTACCAAACACACCAATGGCGTGCTGATCACAGCCAAGAAATTCCACGACGCCAATCCCAAGATTTGCGCTGCGATGGTGGCCGCGTTCGAGGAGGCCGATGCCTTCATCAAGGCGCACCCGCGCGAGGCCGCGCAAACCTACCTGAAAGCGACCGGGGACAAGACGTCGCTTGACGATCTCGCGAAGATGGTCGCGGACCCCGATGTCGAATACACGACGACGCCGGTGAGCATCATGAAGATCGTCGGCTTCATGCATGAGGTTGGACGGATCAAGAAGATGCCGGCCTCGTGGAAGGACATGTTTTTCCCCGAAGCCTATGGGTTAAACGGAAGTTGAGCAGGCGGTAATGACATCGACACAGACGGCAGGTGCGGATTCGGCGACAGGTCCATTTTACGTTGACGCCGAGGCGGCTGAGGCCTTCGGCCGTGGGCTGTTGATCGCGCACGACCTGCCAGAAGAGGCCGCGGCGACGGTGGCGCGCTGTCTCGTGAAAGCGGATCTGCGCGGCGTCGACACCCATGGGCTTCAAACATTGCCGCACTATCTCGAACGCGTGCGACGCGGCCTGATCAATCCGCGGCCGAATTTGAAGGTCGAGCGCGTCACGCCAGTGGCGGGTGCTCTCGACGGCCAGGATGCGTTTGGCTTTGTCGTCGCAACCAAAGCCATGGCGGAAGCCATCGACATGGCGCGCGAGTTTGGCGTCGGCATCGTCTCGGCACGCCGCAGCACGCATTTCGGCGCGGCCTGCAACTACGCGCTGCAGGCGATGGACGCAGGTTTCATCGGCATCGTCTTCACCAATGCGTCCCGGGCGATGCCGCCCTGGGGCGGCCGCGAAGGCCTGCTCGGCACCAGCCCGATTGCAGTCGCCGCGCCCGCGGGTAAGGAAACGCCATTTGACCTGGACATGTCGCCGGCGGTCGCCGCGCGCGGAAAAATTCGCCGCGCCGCCCGGCGCGGCCAGCAAATGCCCCTTGGTTACGCGCTCGACGCCAAGGGCCGCCAGACCACCGACCCGCATGCCGCGCTCGATGGCGGCACGGTGCAGCCAATTGGCGGACCGAAGGGCTCGGCGCTTGCGATGCTGATGGATGTGATGGGCGGGGTCATTTCCGGTGCGGCGTTCGGCGGCGACGTGCGCAACCATTTCGAGGACTATGAAGCGCCGCAGAATGTGGGGCATTTCATCATGGCGATGAGGCCGGACCTGTTCGTGAGCAGGGATGAATATCTAAAACGCATGGACGTGCTGGCGCAGCGCGTCCATGCCAATCAGACCGCGGAAGGCTTTGACGAGGTGATCATGCCGGGCGAGCGGGAGCGGCGGCTTGAGGCGAAGCATCGCCGCACCGGCTTGCCGTTTCATGCCAAGGAGATGGCGGCCTTGCAGGAGGCGGCGGCCAAAGCCGGCTTGCCGCAGCTCGCCGTCTCGACCGCACCGCTGGACTAGGCGGGGAGGCGGGACCATGACACGACGCATCCGGGTCATGATCGTGGTCCCCGAGAACAACACCACGATCGAGCCGGAAATATCGGCGCTTTGCCCGGCGCTCGCGCCGCTTGCCGTCGCCCGCGTCAAACGTCCGCCGCGGACGTTGTTATCAGAAGATTTGCCGGCCTATACCGAGGCTACCCTTGAGGCCATTGCGCCGTTCGTGAATGAACCGTGGGATCTCGTGATCTACGGCTGCACGGCAGCCGGCTTTCTCGGCGGTCCCGAGAGCAACGAGCGCATGGTGACGTCTCTGCGCGAGCGTACCGGCGCCATCGTCGTCAGCACGGCCAGCGCGATGATCGACGTGCTCCGCGGGGAGGGTGTCGCGGAAACGGCGGTCGTGACGCCCTATCTCGAACCCGTCAACGACGGCTTGCGCCGTTATCTCGAGGCTTCCGGCATTGCCGTCGAGAGGTTGAACAGCTTTCTCTGCAAGACCACCGCCGAGCTTGGCGCCGTCACCGAGCACGACGTGATCGCGCTGGCGCGGCGGACCGTAACGCCGTCGAGCAGGAGCCTGTTCGTGGCCTGCTCGCAATTGCCAACCCTTCGCGCAATCCCGCAGTTGCGCCGTAGCCTGCGCATTCCCGTCTGGTCATCGATCCGGGCAACCGCCTGGATGGGCGCAAAGGCCATGACGGCGAGCGGCCTACCGGCGCCGTTCCAGCGCGCGATGAGCGAGATATGAACGCAACGACCGAACATGATCCCGATGCCGGCTTCGAGCCCGCCTTTGCCGCGCCGGCCAATGCCTGCGATGCGCATTTTCACGTGTTCGGGCCGGCCGACAAATACGCCTACGGCACCGACATCCGCTACAAGCCGCCCTATGAGCCGGTCGAGCGCTACCTGAAACTGGCGCGTCGTCTCGGCTTTGTGCGCTACGTCTTCGTTCAGCCGAGCGCCTATGGCTTCGACAATTCATGCATGCTCGATGCGATGCGTGAGCTCGAGCCTGACATCAGGCGCGGCATCATCGACCTCGATGAGAGCAATACCAGCGACAGAGAATTGGACGAGCTTGACTCCCTCGGCGTGCGCGGCATCCGCGTCAACATCTCGCCGATCCGCAAACCCGAGGCGGGCCTTGCGGCTGCAATGCTGCCGCGGATCCTGCGGCTGGCCAAGATCTGCGCCGAGTTGACATGGCACCTCGATTTCCTCATTCCCGGCTGGCTGGTCGGCGAATTGCTGCCGACACTGTATGATTTGCCGGTCGAATTTTCGGTCGCCCATATGGGGCTTTTCCCGGCCAAGGATGGTCCAGAGCAACCCGGTTTTCAGTCGTTTCTGGATCTGGTCGACGACGGATCGAAGCGCTGCTGGGTCAAGATGACCGGCATCTACCGCTTTTCCACCGCGCCTGATTTTGCCGACGTGAAACCGATAGCGCAGGCACTGATCGCGCGCGTGCCCGATCAGTTGATCTGGGGCAGCGATTTTCCGCATTTGTCTTTTCATGATCGGGTCGGAACTATCCAACTTTATAATCTCTTGAGCGAATGGGCGCCCGATCCGAAAATGCGCCAGCGCATTCTCGCCGACAATCCCGCGCGCTTGTTCGGATTCGTCTAGGCCATCACGTGGCAACATCGGAGCACCGAGTGAACCGACGCGAATTCGTCGCAGGTCTTGCCACTCTCCCGGCGCTAGTGCGCTCCGCGCGCGCCGAAGTCTCGTCAATCAGGCTCGGCAAGCAATATGGCCTGCCGTTTCTGCCGCAGATGGTGATGGAAGATCACAAGATGATCGAGGCGCATGCGGCGCGCCTCGGCATCAACGGTCTGTCGGTGATCTGGCAGACCATGGGCGGCCCTGGCGCGCTGAACGACGGTCTCTTGAGCGGGAGTATCCAGTTCGTCAACGTTGCATCGCCCTCGCTTGCGACCCTGTGGGACAAGACTTACTGCTCGCCTTCGGAAGTCCGCGCGATATGTGCCGTACAGTCGATGCCCTATGTTCTGACCACCCGAAATCCCGCGGTGAAGACGATTGCCGATTTCACCTCCGCCGACCGGATCGCGGTGCCGACCGTCAAGATTTCAGGTCAGGCCATGGCGCTGCAAATGGCCGCCGCAAAACTCTGGGGTTTTGAAAAATACGACCGCCTCGACGAGTTCACGGTTTCCATGGGGCATCCCGACGCCATGCAGGCGGTCGTTTCCGGCCAGACCGTGAACAGTCATTTCAGCGTGGCGCCGTTCAATTACTACGAGCTGCGCGTGGCGGGCATCCACAAGGTGCTGAGCAGCTACGAGACCGACGGCAAGCACACCAACGGCCTTCAGGTGACGACAAGAGCCTTCCACGACGCCAATCCGAAAATCTGTCAGGCGGTTCGTGCCGCACATGAAGAGGCCAACGCCTTCATCAAGCGCGAGCCGAAGGCATCGGCTGAAATCTACCTGAAGCTCGTGAAAGACAGAAAGAACTCCGCCGACGATCTCGTCACGATGATCACCGATCCCGACATCGACTACACCACGACGCCAGCCAACCTGATGAAGCATGCCGAATTCATGCACAGGGTTGGACGCATGAAGCGCCTGCCGGCCTCATGGAAAGACCTGTTCTTCGCTGAGGCGCATGACCTGCAGGGGACCTGAGGCTCCGCAACGGCTGGATCGACTGCGCTTCGCAGTCCCCGAAAAGCGGCTGCGGTGGGCAGGGTGCTTCCGCCGGCGACGAAGCCGGATTTCAGCCTCACGACATCAATTTCATCCCCTGACGAAATGGACGTGAAACACAAGGCTGCAATCCTTGTCGGGTAATCAACAACGGAGTTGGTTCCATGACGCTGATCCTCCGTCTCATCTATCGGGAATACTGCCGGTCCTTCCGGCTGCACCACCGGTTTTTCTAGCGCTCTTATCCGATGCCCCGACAAAAACCGATTGCGGTCCCCACGTTTCTCGCGGCCATTTTGACCGGGATTGCCATTTGGCTCATCGCGGGGACGCCACCGCATACACCGAGGCCCGTCAACGCCCACCAGTTCATTGTCTCGATCAAATAGTAGCTGCGTTCTAACCCATCCTATTTTGGAGACCGTTATGCAGCGCGAATTGCCTCTCATTCATTTTACGACCCAGGCTGAGGTCCGCTCTCAAGCCGAATACCGGCGCACTGAAGAACTTGCCGAGCTGCTGAAGGTGTTCTTCGTCCGGTGGACGGCCAAACTTCGCGGCCGCAAGCCGATCGTTCTCGGTACGGCTCAATACGCACAAGCCGGACACCGCCGGCTTGCGCCGGGGCAGAGCTGATTGGCAATAATCGGCGCGTCGCGCGCAGGCGAATGTTGGAGCCCAACTGTTAGTGACGAGCCCATTCGTCGACCAGGCGGTGCACCTCCAGGAGATGCTCGCGAAGCTGCTCGAGCGCAAATCCGAGCGCAAAGAACCGCTCTACGGATTCGCTCTTCATGTCGCGGGTCAGTCCCTCGTGGCGAACCGCGCCGAACTCCTCAATGTAGTCGCGGAACGCCACCTCCACCGCTTCGAGCGGCGGCGGCGGTTTCTGGTCGCGCAGCGCTGCGGCGCTGGTGCGGAGGAAATCGCGTCCCGCCGCCTCGACATGCGCAAGCGGCTGCTTCAACCGCGCGGAGACCTCTGGAGGGAGCTCACATCCCGCGACCCGGCCGAGCATCACGATGTCGTGGCGCAGCCGCAACAGCGTACGCAGCAGCGGCCCGATTTCAGGGGCGGAGGTGAGGCGCGCATTGCGCTCGTGCCTGGCCTCCGCGCCGATCGTGTTCAGCCGCGTCAGTGCGGTCGCGATTCCGTCCTGAATCCGCCGCCGCTCTACGGGATCGAGCTCTCGCGTGTGGTCTTCCAGAAACTTGGAGAGCGCGTCGGCCATCAGCTCCAGCATATCCGCCGCAGCCTGGATGGTGATCTCGTGCGCGCGGGCCGGGAACAGCAGAAACGACACGATGAAGCCGACGGCGCCCCCAACCGTGACCTCCAGTACGCGATCAAGTGCCGAGGCCGCTGGGCTGACATGTTGCATGCTGGGTACCAGAAGCACGATGATCGCGGTGACCGGCAACACGTTGAAGTTGGCGCGAAATGACGCGATGAAGGCGAGCGGTGCGATCGCAAGCGCCAGGACCGCGAGCAGCGCCCATTCGCTTTCATGCGGAATCAGGATCGCGAGCGCCCCGCCGTAGGCAACGCCTCCGAAAGTGCCGATCAAATAGTCGCTTGCAACCTTCAGCGAGCGGCCGAGGCTCATCTGGGTGACGATCAGCGAGGTCAGAACCGCCCAGAGCGGCAGGTGCAGGTGCAGGACTTGCGCCAGCGCGAACGCCGACAGCGCACCGACCGTGACCCGCAGGGCCAGAATCAACTGCAGCCGGTAACGGCGAATCCGCCCGCGGATCAGTACAAGCAGTCCGGCGAGACGATTTCTGTCGGATAACATGCGGCTGGCAAAACCTGAGACGTCCGGTTTAAGCCAGCCCAAAGGCGAAAACAATGCGAGTCCGGCCCCTCGACGTCCGTCTGGACGGAGCCCAGACAAAAAAACGGCCCCGGCGCAGTTGGGGGCAATCTCAACTGAGCCGAGGGCCGTTCAAATGCCCTTCGCGGTGTACGGATCTCACCGACGAAGCTTGGGGGCAACGGCCACCATATTCGCGCAGGCTTACACGGACCTTACGAAGTGGCCGATGCCGCCACGACGCACCTTAAAAGTTGGTAACGGTATTCGCGCGCGGCAAAGCATCACGACTTTGAGATTTCGGAACCTCCTTTCGGAGGCGGAATTGATCGGTTGCATTCAAGGAGGAAGCCAATGAACACGATGAAAGCGATCAGCGCCGCGGCTCTTCTTTCGGCCATCCTCGCCGCCCCGGTTTTCGCGCAGGGGTATCGGCCTTATATCGGCGGTCCATATGGACGTGGACCGGATGGGTTCTACGGTGCCTACGGTCAAGCGCCCGGGGACTATCTGCCGCCCCGGAACGCTGACGAATACTGGAATCTCGTCAACCACGGCTTCACTGGGAGAGATCCGTCGCGCGTGGGCGGCAGTTCGCCCTCACTGAGGCCGTCCGGCAACTAGGTTTGTCCGCAACGCGGCCCTGCAATGCAGGCAACCAAGCGGTCCTGGAATGCAAAATTCCAGGACCGTTTTGCGTCGGCCGGCAAAAGTTTTCAGTGCGGAAAAGCTTATCGGCAAAAGCTGCCTTTCGCGAAAGGATTTGCTCTTAACGATGCGTGCGAGAGCTGTTGCGTTGCTATTTCGGAAGCGCGCTTGTCGCCCCTTGTCGCTCCTTGGGCCGCGGACCAGATTTCATGCACATGCTTAAATCCGGGAGATGCGCATGAGCCTGGTCGAAAGAAAAATAGAATCGCTGCCCTTCGTGCTTGCGGAACTGAACTACCTCGCACCGGTCAACGGTAAACCACGCACTTACGCGTTTGACCCGCCGGCGGGAGAGGCCAGGTCGACCGCGTTGCCGGAGTCGCACCAGGTGCCAATCTTCGATGGCCGGGTGGTGGCAAATAGCTTCTCGCTCGATCGCGAAGGCTTTGCGCTAGTGAGGCATCCGACGGCAGTACGGGATTTCTACGACGATCAAGAGGTGCGCAAGGTCTACTATCCGGCGGCGGAGGCGTTTCTCAGGGCGACGTTACGAGCGGACCGCGTCGTCATCTTCGATCACACCGTGCGCCGGCGCGTCGATGGCGCCGCCGATATCCGCGGCGCCGGTCCGCGGCAGCCGGCAACGCGCGTCCATGTCGACCAGACCGATACGTCCGGCGCCAACCGCGTGCGCGAGCATCTGCCTGCCGAGGCGGATGAACTCCTGAAGGGAAGGGTACAGGTCGTCAACCTGTGGCGTCCGATCCGCGGCCCGGTGCGTGATACGCCGCTGGCGCTTTGCGATGCGGCAAGCGTTGCCGCGGGCGATCTTGTCGCCTCCGACCTGATCTATCCGAACCGTAACGGCGAAACCTATTCGGTGAAATTCAACCCGGACCATCGCTGGTTCTATTTCCCGGAGATGACGCCGGACGAAGCGTTGCTTTTGAAATGCTACGATTCGGCAACCGATGGCCGTGCCCGCTTCGCCCCGCATACCGCCTTCGTCGATCCGGCGACGCCGAAAGATACGCCGGCGCGCGAAAGCATCGAGCTGCGGACATTGGTGTTTCACCGGGAGTAGATTGCGCCACTTTGGCCGCTCAGGCGGCTCAAGAGGAAGTTCCGCGAACGCATTGGTTCCCTTGCGATTGCGCGCCTGGTCAGCCTGTGGATTTCGCGGCGAACACGTTGCCTCGCCCCGATCGAATCGCTTAGCGTTTCCTCGGGGTAGGCAAATGAGAGCATCGCAATGGCTTCATCTGCCTTGGAGAACGCCCTTACCGCTGCCTGCGTCATTATCGCAGTTGTAGTTGTGTGTTGGGGTATAAAGATCCTCGCCATCTAGGCGAGCAAATCGTCCGTGGCCTTCGAGGCATCACGGCGCTGCTTGCGTCTCGTGGATCCACCACAGCACGCCGGCCGGATCAATCAGATTGACTATGGTGACGCCCCATTCCGCCTGGTGCGGCGGGCGTGTCCTGACGCCGTACCGGCTCGCAAGATCGGCCGCGACGATGCGGTCCCACCACGGCTGCACGTTTGAAACATAGAGGTGGATGACGCAGTTGTCGGCCCAGTCGCGGACATAGTGGTTCTGAAGCAGGAACGAGCAGGCGCCGAGGCTCATTTCTGCAAGATTTCCGGTCAGCAATCGCGGTTGAAAGCCGAGATCGCAATAGAACTGTTTGCTGGCCACGAAATCCTTCGCCGGCAGCATCGGCCGCGTCGCGCGGACCGTTTGCGCCAGCTCGCTCGCCTCATTGGACATGCACCTTGCTCCGTTTGAGTGCGTTTCTCATATCAACAGCGCTGGGCAAGCCGCGGCAATGCCGTGGAGGATCGGGCAATTGATCCAAGCGGCGAGGAGGGCACGTGCTATTGACCCGCACCCGGCTGGCCCCTACACAGCGGCCTTGAGCGAGCGCGTAGCTCAGACGGTAGAGCACGTGACTTTTAATCACGGGGTCCTGGGTTCGATCCCCAGCGCGCTCACCAACAAAATCAATAGCTTAGTTGGATATTTCTCGAAGCCGATTTTTGTTATGTGGGCAGCGTGTTGGCAAATCAGTTGCCGCGCGAGATCGATTTCGGCCGAAGGAGCAGTCATGATGGATGAGTTTTATTTCAACGACGAAGACGACGCCAAGGCTGAGATCAGAGCGGCCGTGCGCTACCTACTTAAGGAAGCCTCAGGCTCCGATCGCGGAGAAATTGTGCGGCAGATCACTGCGATCGTCACAGAGGAGGCGCGGGATCTCGGGGCTGATCCGCTGGACGAAGGCCTGCCTGGCGGCTAGCCCTTGCGCTGCGGGGAATGCATGCGGCGTCAAGGGACGATCGACAGCAACGCAAACAGAGCAATGTTGCCGTCGCTTTTGGCCGATTCCCGTGAGGCGGCATAGCCGCGCGACACTTCGATGCCCCTCTCGGAAATCACCCATTTCCAAAGCGTCGGATCTAGTTCCGTCACATCAAGGTTGAGCAGACGCACGCAGAATTCGTCGGCCATATAGAGCAACTGTGCATCGCGGCGATCTTTTACTAGGGGGATAGCGGGTTCAGTTTGAGAACGGGCGTGACCGAAACCCCGCGCTCCGCCCCGTCGTCGGTGCATTGCTGTGTCGGTCGAGCGGAGGCAGGGTGCTCGCGCGCTTGGATCAAAGAGCCCCGAAAGGACACGCTCCCAAGCTGGAATGCGAGGCTCCCCGCAAGGGACACAGCCGACAGATGCCCCCGGCCTGCGCCGGATACGGCCCGACGTGACGCCCGACGGATGATCCGTTTTGCGGGCGATTTTTTGTGTCTGCAACTAGACGGAATCACCCAAGCCGTGATTTCGTCTGTCCATGACAGAAGAACGGGCACCGATTTCAGCTGAACTTCGAGAGGCATTCCGCGAGGCTCTCGCCAAATATAAGGACTGGCGCTCTGGGGTGGTGGACGAGCCACGGTCAGTCTGAATATGCGGCCTGAGACAATCAGTTGGATATGTGAGCTGGTGAGCGTGCACCAGGATCCGCTGGACGACCAGACGCGCCAACTTCTCGTGGACTCAGTCCGGAACGTTGATGGCTTGCCCGCCGAACAAACTTTCGCCTCTGCCGCTCCGTTTCTCAAAGGACTGATCAAGGAGCGAAACGATCGCAATCGCCTTCGGCGCGCATCCGAGTAAAGCGCCGGACCGTTAAGCCCCGCGGTCCCCGTGGCGGTATCAATAATCGCCTTACCTAGCTGGTTCGGCCCCTAGGGCGTTTGGGGGGTCATTTGAAGCCATCGGATAGCAGCATCGCGAACAGGGCGGTATCGCCGTCAATCTGAGCCGTCTCCCGACTGGTGGCGTATCCGTGAGCTACTTCAAGATTTGCTTCGGAAATTTGCCATTTCCAAAGCGTAGGCTCTTGAGCCTTCACCGTGACCTCTAGCATTCGATGGGCTGATTTCATCCTCGCAATATGCGCTCTGCCCCCTCCGATTGCTAGGCGTCAGGGCTGCCACAATCAAACCGACCCACTACCGCCATTCGATTGCCGCGCCGCAGGCTGATCTTGGTCTGGATCACCGTAACTACCGCGTGGACGAAGCCATTTGGTTTGACTGCGAAGCCGTCCGGAAACAATCCGGGCGCAGGCTTATGAGCCAGTTGCGTACACAGATCGGAAGTGGTCGCCAAGAAGGTCAGGCCGATTGTCCTAATTTCTTCTAATCTAAAAATTGACTCGCATTCCTGTTCTGCAGCGAGCACGTTAAGTCAATCACCGTCCCGCCCTCGGCTTTCATCGGTGACTGAGAGTGTTGTGCTCCCGCCTGAATCCAGGGGTGAGCGTCATGCCTAAAAACCCTCCACCTCCCGCCTGCCTGAAGTGCGGCAAGCCTATGCACTTCTTGATCGTCAAAACCGGCGGCCGCAAATTCCGATGTGTCAGATGCGACGACGTTGATCCGCTGCGATTATCAGAGATTCGGGCCTTGATCGCACGCGAACAGCCGCGGCCCAACTAAGGCCGCTTCAGCGGGCGGCATCGACCTTGATTACCTGATCACCGCAACGAAAAAGCCGCCGCTGGGGTTGAGACAGCGACGGCTCTACGCAATATCAGCTAGTGACCACCAGAAGGCCACAACGGGATGATGGGCCTGGGCGGTTAAGCTCGAGTTACTTATCGCCTCAGCCGGCGGGCATGTGCGGCCAGCCTTTGCCCGTCGCCGCTCTCCGCATTAAAGCCGCGATGTGCCTGCCAGAATTACGGATTGATTCGACGGGGGCCTGTCAATGAAAGCCTTTGCATCCGCATTAATTGCCGTGGCCATACTCTATGTTGCTGATCACCAATACAACGACGGCCGCTATGCCCAAGTCATTCATCAAGCAATGACGAGCGTGCTTTCCCGTTAGAGAGAGGGCGCGGGACCGAAGCCCAGGCGCGCCCTAGCGTGGCCGTTCTATGCGCTTGGCGTGCCGCTATTGATGATGGCGGCAGGCCTCAGCAAACTCGCTCAGTGGATCGCTGGCGATGACTGGCCGCCATCGGGAAGCCGGTGGCCATAGCGGATTCTCGGGCGTCGGGGGTAGGATTGGCGCGGCAAAAAACCGTTGTAAGGCAGCCTCACCAATTTGGATGAGGCGGCCCTTCTTTTTTGGGACGATAATGGTGACGTTTCAGCACCGATTGATACTTGCGAGCTATCCCGACTGGCCAAAAACCAGCCGGGTATTCGCTGTGTCATAAGAAAAGCGCGCGACCAAAGACCCGCGCCTGTCGCCTGTGCTGCTATTTCGCAGCGCTTGTCCACAGCGACTTCCGGTATGACCGGCAGAAATCAAACGTTTAGGTCAGTGCAATTGCTGTTTCCGACTCAGGCAAACAGGGAAACTCATCGCGGTTCACAAATGAAGGAGCAGCGCAGATGGCGGAAGCAGAGATCGGATGGATCGCCGCGATCATTGTTGGCGGCCTGGCGGGCTGGTTGGCAGAGATGTTCATGAAAAGTGGGACCGGCATTCTTATGAACATCGTTCTCGGAATCGTCGGTGCCGCGCTGGCAAATTGGCTCCTTGGACTTTTTGGTGTGGCCCTTGGCGGCTGGCTGGGTTACCTGATCACGGGCTTTGTCGGCGCTTGCATCATCATCGCACTCTGGCGAGCGATCAAAGGTCGTCAGGCGGTCTGAGTCCCTCTCGGATATCCAATCCATAGGAGCGCACCCAAACTAAAACCCGCCGGGGACGAAGCCGGCGGGCTCTAGTGACCAGAAAGTTATCGCGGCACGCATACAAAATCCGCGACAGACACAATCTGACGCCAATCGATTGACGCTTCGTTATCGCCTCAGCCGCTTAGCATGAGCTGCTAAGCGCTGCCGGTTACGGTTAGATCGGCGCCAGCGCACGGGCACCCGCCGCTAATTCCCTGCAGGAACTTTTCGGACGCGGTGGGCGTTGAGTTCGTCACACTAAGGCAGGACCGTGAGCCCGGAGTTCCGGTTATGAGCAGTATTCCTCTGGACCTTGAAAGAAGGTGCGAACAGCGGTGGGCTGCCAGATTTTCGGCCATGCGTACGCTCCGAGAGCAACATCGCCTTGAAAGGCAGCAGCAACAACTCACCGCGCCCGACAACAGCAAAAGAAAAACCCGTCGCGTTGAGGCGGCGGGCTTGAGGTCTGTACCGGCGGTGTGAACGCGGGACCGAAGCCCCGCGTCCTACGAGACTTTACGGCGCTCGGGGCGGGTCATCTGTCAACTTTGTTTTTTTCTTGAGCCAGTCGCCAGAGTTGGAGTTGATCCAATCTTTGGCCTCACTCTCGCTTGCGAACCCAGATATCTGTTCTTCTATTCCGCCTTGGGGCGAATAGATCACAAGATAAGCGCTACCATCTTTGAGGGGACGCGCGGTGAATTGTGTTGCTGTTTTTGCCATCGTGAGATTATGCGCTCAAACACGATCGATGCCTAGCAAATCTGTGTGTAAAGAACCCGGCGGCGGACCAATATGGATCAGCTGCGGATTTCGGCTATCTCCTTGGCCGTCCGGCGTGTCGCCAGCGTACCCGAGTACGCTTGCGGTGTGATCGGAGTTGGCCTGTCCGTATTTGACCCCGGGTGCGAGGCCGCCAAGATGACGGAAAACCACGAAAAGTAAAAGCCGCCGCTGGGTTGAGACAGCGACGGCTCTACGCAATATCAGCTAGTGACCACCAGAAGGCCACAGACGGGATGATGGGCCTGGGCGATCGGCGCCGGCGCTTCATGCTTCGAGGATCTCTTCGACCCGCTCGTGAAGCACGTCGTCTTCGTCGAACTCGGGAAGGTCAGGCATGACGTAGCCGGAATCCGCAACCATCTCTGCAAGCCCGACGAATTCGGCCACCGCACAGAACAACCGCTGGAATGCAACCTCGTCGTTAAATTCGAGCTCTTCTAGGCCAGCGAAGGTCGGGCGGATGTCGAACAGTGCTACCAGGGCTTTCGCCCGAAGTCCTTCGATCGACGACGCGGGAAGCGAATGGATCGCGTACTTGATCGGCTCCATCTCGAGCGAGAGAGCGTCCATCCGATCGTTTGCTTCATTCGCACTCGTTCTGAGCCAATCGAAATATTCTCGGACCCATGATGTAAGCGCGACGAGGCCGGCCGGGGTGGTCGGGCGCGTGCCTACGACCTTATCGAAGGCAGCGTCTCGACGGCTCCAGAGCGGATCGGTGGTAGTCTCGTCAACATCACCCGGAAGCTGGAAAACCGCGGTGAGAGCAGTGTTAGCCTGGTGATATTCATCTATGGCCGCGAAGATCGGATCAGGCTCGGCCGGCGCAGCCGCCAGCGATGTGGGTGCGAGAGACAGGGCAGCAAGGCCGGCAAGAGCCCCGCGGCGGGATAGAGACGTGTTTAGGGGTGGCGTGCTAAGCACGCTGCCAGCTTCAATCATGGGATTCGCGTCCTTTGTGGTTGGAGTTAGAGCCGAGTCGGGAAGTGTCACCTTCCACTCGGCTCGATTTTACGGTACAACCTAAATTATGAAAAAGTCAATAAAGGTTGCACCTAAAAAGCCGCGCGGTAGACCAGCCACAGGCAAGGACCCCCATATTGCTGCGCGCATGTCGCCCGCCTTGATCGCAGAGGTCGAGGCTTGGGCAAAAGCGAACGGCACAACCCGCTCTGAAGCTATCCGCCGGCTGGTCGAGCTCGGGCTGACCGTCGGCGCAAAGCAGAAGCGGACGACGGCAACCACGGCCGATCGCGCGAAAGAGCTTGCGTCGAAGACAATCGACAGCTTGACCGGCGGCACGCCGAACAACGATGAGAAGGCCAGCCGGAAGGGCCGCTTGATCAAAGGTCCCGAGGAGTTCAGGGAAGTGCGGATTGACCGGCCAAGGGGGAAGACTAGGTGAAGGGCTGGAGATGGATTGGCAAGAGTTCAGATCTGCATTAATCGCCGCTCTACTCTTCGTCATTTGAATTGTCTTGCAGCAGCGATATTCATTGAGGGCGGCTGAAGACAAAAGGAAATGAAAGCCATTCTCCGAGAGGTTCTACATGTGCTCTGCATTGTAATTGCAGTCTTGTGCGGAATAGCAGCAGTTACGATTGCAGTGGCAATCGCCACAAACAAGCTTTCAGATCCGCAGGCTTGGATGGCAGTGGTGTTCTTTGTGGCGGTCGGCGCCGCTTGCAGGATAGCAGGTCGCGCGGCAAAAACCTGAATCGCCAGATGCAATGACTCCCAGGCTGCCTGATTTCCTGATTTGACAATTTCCCGGCTGGGGAAATCTCTTGCGTGCGCGCGCTGGTTGCGCTTGGCTCCGCTGCATGAAGCTTAGCAACAGAGAACTTGAAGAGAGCGACCTTGAGGGATTGACGAAGGAGGTCCTGCATACCTCGGATAGAACTGCAGCTATCGTATTGACAGCATGGGTCGAACGAGAACTTGAGCAGTGGATTGTCACTGTGCTGCCGCGAAATGATCCAAAGACAATAAAAAAACTGCAAGGCCGCGACGGCGCGCTAAGTAGCTTCTACGGAAAAATCCATCTCGGATTTGCGTTAGGTGTTTACGACGAAGTTACCCGGGACAACTTGGATATCATTCGTGGCGTGCGAAATGAGTTCGCTCACGCGGCACAACCGATCAGCTTTGAGACCGATGAAATAAGCAGCGAGGTTGCAAAACTGAAATCTGTGCCGAGGGGCGATTCATCCTGTCCAGAGGTCGCAGCACTCTCTGAGCCAAGGCGCAGGTTTACAAGCGCTTGTGCCGCTCTGGTGGTGAGGTCGCGCTTAGAGCCTGTCCGCGAAGCGCTGGAATTGTTCCGGGACATCCACGATGTCATCTACCCGGCCACCGAGGAATTTAAGACGCTCCCCACGCCAGAAATTGAAGATAGGTTCAAAAGGGCCATCACGGCACTGCAAAGGTTGGTTGGGGGCAAATCGCAGGTCACCCCCAATCCCTAGCGGCTTCCCTCGGCTGCGACTCAGCGGCATGAATCGAGGATGGACAAGCCAATCATTCGCATCATCCGCACGACGAAAGTATTGAAGTCAGGGTCTCCCGGTTTTTCTATTTCGATGAAAACCCGGCCCGGCGCTCGATCACCAAGCGAACGAGCAAGAAAGAAGCGGAAGATGCCGCCAAGAAAGTCGCTCGCGATGTGCGCGACAAGGCGCGGGCCTGATCATGAAATTCGTCAATGCTCGCGCTTACGCTGATCCCGAGGTCGCCGCACGGAAACTGATGGAAATCGCGTTCGGCGTCGAGCCGGTGCAGGACGGCCGCGTTCACATCGAAAAGATCAACTGGCCGTTCCTATCGGAATTCGGTGGGTCGCCGTCGGAGTACAAGGCCGGCCTAACGCTTGCGATCGAACGCGGCTGGCTCTGGAAACACGAAAGCGGAACCTTTGTGAGGCTCACCCAGGCCGGCAAGGACATGTTCGCGTGAAAGCGCCGAAACCGCTTGATCTTCCGCCAGGATGGGGCACGGCCGAACGAACCGCATCGACCGACGCTAACTTAGGCGTTCGTCTGATCCTAACCGGCCAAGAGGGCGAAAGCCGCCATCTCGATAATTAGGACGGTGCTGACAACGGCGAGTGCAAAATACACCTCGCCTGTTGAGGATGGCGCGACTCGCATTGGCCTGTCTCGTTCTCGTTTCCTAGCCGAGAGAATCACTATTGCGAGTATAACCTACGGTTTTGCTACCGTTTGGGACGTGTCATTTTGCTGCCTCTTACGGCTGCTGCCGCGTAGACCCCCGCGAAGACACAAATGACACCGACGAACGATAGTGCGACAAGTTTTTCCATCCCACTTTTTGCGCTCAGGCATTGCTTCTTACCAGCCGAACAGCGAAGTAACCTTGATAGGTTAGGTTAATTGCGCGAGATGGCGCCGGCAGCATCTACGGCGTGTGCGCTGGCCTTCCTCTGGAATATTTTTGGATAGAAATACTACGTCAGATGGGATTTTTTTCAGATGGCATTTTCAGTGATTTATCAGGACCAGCACAATGGACCAAAAAAGGTTATTGGTTTTACCGGCAAAATGCTGGTGGTGCAGGATCAGGAATTTGGGGGGGGAGCGTCGTGATCCCAGTTTCACGCTGGAAGCTGTTGGAAATCGGGATTAGTTGCATCCGGGCCGCGATATTCGATCGATAGACACGAGCGCATGGTGATCCGCAAGCCGACTGAGCTACCGCCTGCCGTTGCCTACGGATTTGTTAGTGCGATGAATGACTATTTCGCTGAAGAGGATGACACGAAGCGCGACGCGATAGCCGCCCATCAACTTAAAATTTTGAGCGACTACCAGAACCCACAGGACAAGCCGTTGCGCCTCTCCGACGTCGCTTTCTTTCCCTGAAGGGTCGATCCGCTGAAGAAATGGACCTTATTGCCGGCCTTTGGGACCGGCAGCGCGGATACGATTTTCTCGTTGATCGGTTGCATTGCCTGCTCTCGTGTGGGCACATCGAAACAGGTTTGAGATTCATTGATTTGCGATTCGCCGTCAACGAAAACGCGCAGAATTCATTGATTCAGTGATATTTTCTGGGGATGGGCCTGAAAATAGAATCCGCTTCAAGGACTTAGCAAAACGGCTCAGGTTTGACTTTTAATCACGGGGTCCTGGGTTCAATCCCCAGCGCGCTCACCAATATCGCCATATAATTCAACGCGGTATAAAGAAGGCCTCAGCTCGCCTCGGAGCGGATTTCGCTCGGGACCGGCTGCGACGGCGCTGTGACTGAGGGCAGGGCCACCGGCCGCAGGCCGATCAGCTCGGCGGTGCGGACGCCGGCGTCGTGCCAGAACTTGAACGAGTTGATCCGGGAACTCTCGAGGATCGCAATCGCGACAGCCGCGAGGAAAGGCAGGCTCTCCAGCACCAGCACGCCGGCAAAGATGTAGATTTCGCGGATCTGGTTGGAATTGTTGGTCACGATGAGCACGGCCGCGCCGATCAAGAGCAGCACGCCGATCACGGCTTCCCAAAACGCCTGAAATTCGATCGACACCCGCGACAGACCGCCTTTGGAGGTGCGCGCGAACGGCAGATGTTCGGTAATCAGTCCCTGTGCAACCGCGCGCGAGACAGTCCACTGCACGCTCATGGCGGCGATCATCGCCCCCAGCATCTGTCCCCATTTCACCGGCACGCGCAGGCGATAGAGGATGAGGAAGTGCGCCAGAGTGACGACAAAGGCCGCGATGATCGGCAGCGTCAGAATCCTGTCGGGGATAGCAATTCCGGCAAAGGCGACGATCGGCACCCAGATCAGGTTGAGGATCGCGACCAGGACGCCCAAGGTCTCAGCGCCGAGCCAGTTCAGCCAGCCCAATGAAAACTCGCGCTTCTGATCGGGCGTCAGCCGGCTCGCGCCGGGCAGGAAACGCCGCCAGTGCTTCTTGACGATCTGGAAGCCGCCATAGGCCCAGCGATGGCGCTGCTTCTTGAACGCCTCATAGGTATCCGGCAAGAGGCCCTGGCCGTGACGATAGTTCGTGTAGTGCGTCAGCCAACCGTGCTCGATGATGGCGAGCCCCAGATCGGTGTCCTCGCAAATGGTGTCGCTGGACCAGCCGCCCGCCATATCCATTGCCGTACGGCGGATCAGGCACATCGTGCCATGCGCGATGATGGCGTTCTCCTCGTTGCGCTGAACCATGCCGATATCGAAGAAGCCGGCATATTCGCCGTTCATGATGTAGTGCATCAGCGAACGGTCGCCGTCGCGATGCTCCTGCGGCGCCTGCACGAGGCCGACGCGCGGATCGGCGAAAACCGGAACAAGGTCCTTCAGCCAGTCCGGCCCCACGACATAGTCGGCATCGAGGATACCGATGATCTCGGCATCAACAGCGGTCCGTTCCATCGCAATGCGCAAGGCGCCGGCTTTGAAGCCCTTCACCTTCTCGGCGTTGATGAACTTGAAGCGCTCACCGAGCGCGCGGCAATGATCCTGGATCGGTTGCCAGAATGCCGGATCGGGCGTGTTGTTGATGATGACGACACATTCGAAGTTCGGATAATCAAGCCGCGAAATCGCATCGAGCGTCGCTTTCAGCATCTCCGGCGGCTCGAAATAAGCGGGGATATGGATCGAGACCTTCGGGAAGCTCACGCTGTCGCCCATGGTCGCAGGCACGGTCGGCTCGCCCTTGACGATCAGGCGGCGCGGCTTTCGCCCAAAGGCAACGGCCGCAATCTCCTCGACCCGCGCCATCGCGATCAACACCAGTGGCACCAGCAAGGTCATACCCAGCGTCAAGGCAAAGGCTGAGCCGAGGACGAAGTAGTGCCCGTTCCAGAAAGCGAAGACGGTGGCGGCCCAGGCGCCGACGCCATGAGCTGCTGCGGACAGCGTCATCGCCTGCAATATGGTCGGCTGCGCGAGCCCGAGGATCGGCAGCGACATCAGGATGCCGACGAGCAATGCGATGGTCGCAAGCTTCCAGTAGTCCGGATTGACGATCGGGCCAACCCAGTTGAATTTCGGCTCGCCTGAATTGGTAAGAATGCCCCAGTAAGGACCGACGCCGCCTTCAAAGTATTTCCAGGGCCGATCCATGCCCTCGACGATGTTGTAGTCCACGCCAATCGCTTCGGCGCGGCTGACGAAATTGCGAAGCACCGTTGCCTGTTCGAAAAGACCGGGCACAGCCCTGCCCAGATTGTAGCCCGCGCTCGGCCAGCCGAACTCCGCGATCATGATGCGTTTGCCGGAGAACTGGTTGCGAAGCGACTGGTAGCGGTCAATGGCCTGATCGACGGCTTCGCTCGCCGGGAACCGTTCCCAATAAGGCAGCACGTGCGCGGCAATGAAATCGGCGGCGTAGCCGAGATCGGGATGCTGGCTCCAGACGCTGTAGATATCGCCTGTCGTCACCGGCACGTTGACTGATTTCTTGACCCGCTGAATCAGGCGGATCAGCCGCTGTGCATTGTTCTCGTCGTTCGCCCACTTCGAAGCTTCAGACCGTTCTTTCTCGGGCCTGGCTTCCGCATCCTTGATCCGCTGCGCCTCCTCGGCGAGGATTCGCTTCAATTCCTCGGCGGATGCCTCTCGCTCCGAGGGAGGCACCAGATTTTCGAGCGGAATTTGCAAGTCCGTGAAAATCGTCTCGTTGCCGACGACGATTCCGATGACGTTACTGTTATGCCGCGCAAGATCGATGGCGAAGTTGATTTCCCGATCGTTGCGGTCGACGTCCTTGGCAATCCAGATGCCGAGCATGACCTTCATGCCGAACTCTGCGGCGATCGGCGGAACGAGCTGACTGCCCTCGGTCGACGTATAGAGGCGGACCGCGCGCGTGATGGTCGACAGTTTCTTCAGGTCGGCGCGAATGACCTCGGAGTCGGCGCGAACCGTTTCGGACTCTGTCGCGCTATCGACGGCCGTCCGATGACCCGGCGCGAACGGCGCATAGGAGACGCTCGGCAGCGTCCCGTGAAAATCAGGAGCTTGCTGCCTTTCCTGAAAAAAACCCCAGAGCGCGGCGTGGGCAGCGGCTACGAACACAAGAACAGCGACGACGGCGCGCATCGCAACTAACCATACGGGGCTAGCGGTGGGACAAAGCGAACCCGACCCCAAGGTTCGGCAGATACGGGAGCGATTCTAAGGATAATCCTGCCACGCAATTTAACAACTAGTATGGTGGATTTGACATTCGCTCCAGTATTTCCTCGACCACCTGACGAGCGAATGTCAAATCCAAAACCATACTAGAAACCTATATTCGCCAGTGTCCTTTCGGTTCTGACATTCGTAAACGCACCCGCCACCACAGGATACGAATGTCAGAACCGGGACACTGGTATGAAGCGATGGCGTTTTCAGGGCGCAAATCGCGCGGCAGGTTTTAACCCCTTAGGACCAGCCTTGTTCCTAAAGGGCCGGCGGCGGATGGGTCACTTGGTCGCCGGCGCGGGGGTCGGCGCAGGTCCCGCAGCGGCGTTACCGGCTGTCGTGGGGGCGGGGGCAGGGGCTGCGGCCGTCTGCGGCTGGGCACTGGGATTGATCCAGCAGACGTGGGTGCGGTTGTTCAGGCTGTTAGCCACCACCTTGTCGTCGATCTGGGCGAAGAAGCGGGTGAGGCAGCGGAACGCGGCCTGCACATGGCCTCCCGGACAGCCGAAACGGTCATAGAGATCGAGGTGACGAAAGGCAGTATCGAGGTCGTCCTTATACATCAACTGGACGACCCGGCGGCCAAGCCAGACGCATTCCGGGTTGCCGGCCGGGCCACTGATGGCCTGGGCAGCCTCGGCGAACTCATCGGTCTTGCGCTGGTTTTCCTTGGTGGCGTCGGGCGCGCCGGCGGCTGGCTTGCCGGCTTGGTCCGGGTTCGCCGGCGCCCCGCTCTGGGCCAGCGCGCCGCCAATGCCGAGCATCAGGGCCAGAACCGGGACAACGAAATAGCTCAACACCGCAAACCGACCCGCAAACAACCGCTGACGCATAAATTCCCCGATTTGGTTCCGGCCAATTCCCGCTGGACAAGACCGCGTCCACAAACGATTTGCCGCCGAAATGGGTCTCCAATACGGCGAGCGGGCGAGCCGGAATCCCATGGCGGAGATTTTGGATTTAATCAAGCAAACCTGCAACTTTATCGTGCCTTGGTAAAGCCGGGCGAAGATTAGGACGCCTCCCGATCCTTCCCGCTCTTGGCAGATCGCCTCTGACCGGTTAATCGACGATCCTGCCCGAAAGGATGGAACCGATTACTCTTCGCACGCCGTTGGCGCTTCTCATACTATCCTTAGGTTCGATTGCCGCGGTGTGGTGGTGGTTGGCCACGCCGATTTCGCTTGCGCGCGCGCCGATCGATCCCAACGCCAAGCTGCAATGCGTGTCCTATGCGCCGTTCCGCGGCGACCAGTCGCCGCTGTCGGCTACCACGCACATTACCGCGGAGCAGATTTCCGAAGATCTTGCCCAGCTTGCCAAGATATCCGATTGCGTTCGCACCTATTCGATCGATCACGGGCTCGACCAGATTCCCGCACTCGCCGCCAAAGTGGGACTGAAGGTCATTCAGGGAATCTGGCTCTCAAGCAACCGCCAGAAGAACGCGGTTCAGATCGCAACGGCCATACGACTAGCCAAGGAAAATCCCTCGACCATCATTGCCCTCGTGGTCGGCAATGAGGTGCTGCTGCGCGGGGAAATGAGCCAGTCCGACCTCGCCGCCACGATCCGGTCGGTCAAGGCGCAGGTCGCGGTGCCGGTGACCTATGCCGACGTCTGGGAATTCTGGCTGCGCTACCGCGAGATTTACGAGGCGGTCGATTTCGTCACCATTCACATCCTGCCCTACTGGGAGGATTTCCCGATCCGCGCGAAATATGCCGCCGCTCATGTCGAGGCGATCCGCCGTCGCATGGAGGTGGCCTTTCCGGGCAAGGAGATCCTGATCGGCGAAACCGGCTGGCCCAGCGCCGGGCGCATGCGCGATGCGGCCTTGCCGTCACGCACTAATCAGGCGCGGGTGGTCTCGGAAATCCTCGATCTCGCCAAGCGCGAGCATTTTCGCGTCAACTTGATCGAAGCCTATGACCAGCCATGGAAGCGCGAGCTCGAAGGCACCATGGGCGGCTATTGGGGGCTGTTCGATTCCGTGCGCCGGCAGCTGAAATATCCGCCCGGCATAGCCATCAGCAACTATCCGTACTGGAAGCTGGATATGGCGGGCGGCATGGTGCTGGCGCTTGCGGGCTTTGTCGTGGCCTGGCTGGCACAGCGGCGCAAACCCTGGAAACCCGGCTTTGCCGCCTGGCTCGCGGTCGGCTTTTCCGTCACGACGGCCGGCGCATTACTGGGGATCGCCGTCGACAAGATGCTCTATGAGAGTTACGGCATCGGCGGCTGGCTGTTCTGGGGGGCGTTGCTGGCGGCAGGCATCGCATCGCCCTTGTTTGGCGCGTACGCCTTGATGTCGGGCCGCAGCGTACCAACGTTCCTGGGTCTGCTTGGCCCGGCCGACTACCGCGACCGCTCCTCGTGGACGACCGTGGTATTGGGGCTGGCTCTTGCGGTCACCACGGTGATCGGCGCAGCCACCGCGATCGGCCTTGCCTTCGACCCGCGCTACAAGGATTTTCCGTTTGCGGCGCTGACCATGGCGGTCGTGCCGTTTGCCGTTTTGTCCCTGCTCAATCGCCCGAAAGAGGGCGTTCGTCCGATCGCCGAGGCAACCTTTGCCGGCGTGCTCGTCATGACCGCGATCTTTATCGGCTTCAACGAAGGCCCGGACAATTGGCAGTCGCTGTGGACCAGCGGAATCTATGCCCTGTTCGGCGCTACGCTGTGGCGGGCGCGGGCCTTGCAAATCCCAAAATAAGCAGGCCGATCGCCAGCCCTGACAGCACGACGTTATAAAGCACGATGCCGAAACCGGCGGCGATCAGGCCGAGCGTGAGCAACACGATCGACGGTCGCATGACATGCAGCACCGCGATGACGAGCGCGGTGATTCCAAAAACCGAATTGCGGAACAGCGGGGTGGCAAGCGCGCGCGACCTGCAGAGCAGCGTCTGCAGGCCGGCATCGCAGGCGAGCGACGTCGAGGACAGCTCGATCGCCATGTAGCGCACGTAGATCGCGTAACCGACGGTGAGGAAGCCCACGATCAGCAGCCACTGCACCTGATAGGGGGTGAGACGGAACGGGGATTTCTTCACGGATCAGGTCCTTCCGAAGGCGCCAGCCGGTTTGCCGCGTTTGGCAAGCCTGCGCAAGGTCAATCTGGCGCGGATCGGAAACGCCTTACCGGGACCATCAAGAACGATTTCCAACCGATTGGGAAAATGAGGTTTTTGGCCCGGACGGCGGGTCAGCTTCTGCCGAAAATCCGCGATAGCGTCGATGGTTCTGGTTTCGGCGGGTCTTCTTCCTTGGGCGCGTGCCTTGAGATGTAACGGCGGTGGCCGGAATACTTGGAGGTTGACGCAGGTTTGGCGTCGGCTTCGCCTTTGGCTTCAGTTACGGGCTTGGTCTCGGCGGAAGTTCTGGTGTCGGCCTTGGGCAGGTCGTCGGCTCCCATGGATAACCGCTGGCCTTCGAACACCGTCGTGGCGCAGCCGCGATCGCTGATCGTCAGCGACGCGCAGATTTTTGCCGCTGCCGCCGCGTCGTTGATCGGTCCCGCCACCAGCCGCAACTGCATGCCCAGTCCGTTATTGCTCTCCTTGATGACGATAACGGGGCGCAGCGTCGTCAGCGCAGCATTGGCGTGCGACTTGAGGAGCCCGCGCCACAACGCGCGCAAACCGGGGACCGAGTTGGCGCCACCGACATCGACGCCAAATTCCGTGCGCCTCGCCACGAGCGCCGGAGCTGGCTCCGGTTCGGTCTCTTCAGGCATTTGCTTGGGCGCAACCGCTTCCTTGGGCGCAACCGCAGCGATCTCTGGCAACGGCGCCGACGTGACCGTCTTTGGCGGCGTGTTGGGCCTTTGCGGTGCGACCGGTTCGATCAGCTTTGCGGCGGCTGGATCCGGCGGCCCCATCATCGACTTCGGGGCCATCAGGGAGCCCGACGGTTCAGCCGAGGCGGATTGCTGGCTACTGGCCGATTTTGCAGCGGGGCTCGGCTCCGATGGCGGAGCGGAAGACGCTTGCTTGTCCGCCTTGTCGCGCTTGTCCTGCTTGTCGGCGACGACTTTGTCGGGAACGGCAGGCGCGGTTGCGGCGACCGGCGCCACGGCGGGGGCAGGCGGCGTGGATTTGGCGGCCGCGGGCGGCGGATCAGCCGATGCGGCTGGCGCGGGAGCGGTGGATGCAGTGGCAGCCGCGACCGCTGGTGCAGCCGACGCGGCCGGAGGTTGTGATGGGGCCGGAGGGGGCGTCGAAACGGATGATGAGACGGAAGGACCGGCAGGCGGAGCCGCACTCGCATTCGGCTGGTTTGACGTCGTTGGGCCCGCGCTCGTTTGCGGCGGCGAAGGTGCGGGAGCCTGCCTTGCAATCGCTCCGGTGACGGAATCGAGCCCCTGCTCGAGACCGGCCACGCGCGAATAAAGCCGGTCGCGATCGCTGTTGAGCGTATCGATGGCGGAGGCCAGGCGTCGGCTCTCGCTCTGGCTTTCCCGGGTGGCGAGTTGCAGCGCTTGCGCCTGTCTCATGAGATCGGCTGAAGCGGTTTGTTCGCGCCGCAGACCAATCGAGGATTGGTTGACGACAAGGGCAAGAACGACGGCGCCGATCGAGACTGCCGCCCAGGTTCCAAGCCGCCAGAGGGTACGACGGTCAAAATCGTCTTCCTCGGCGAGCAAGCCGGATAACCCGCCGCCGGTCTCTTCGTCGAAGCGGCCGCGCAGCTTGTCGGAATCCTTCGCCATGAGATGTCTACGGCCCTCCTTAAGGCCCCGCCGAATCAACGCCAAACATTAACAGGAAATTGGCCGCTATCTTCGGATCGTCAGCGTGAGTCGCGGCGAATCCGGTTTCCATCTGACGTGAAAAGGCTCTATGAGGGCGGCTGCGGCTCCGGCCGCTTAGAACTATCCAAGGGTTTTTTGATGAGCGGCAGGACCAGCCTGACCATTGTGCTTGCGGCCGGCGAGGGAACGCGGATGCGCTCATCGACGCCGAAGGTCCTGCACCCCATGGCCGGACAATCGCTGCTTGCCCACGTATTGTCGGCCACGCCCAAGGGTGCCGGCACTTCACTTGCCGTCGTCATCGGACCGGAGCACGAGGCGGTCGGCGAGGAAGCCAGGCGTTATCGGCCCGACGCCGAGACATTCGTCCAGCGCGATCGTCAGGGGACGGCGCATGCCGTACTCGCGGCACGCGCGGCGCTCGCGCGCGGATCGGACGACCTGATCATTGCCTTTGGCGATACGCCGCTGATTTCAGCCGCAACATTCGAGCGGCTACGCGCGGCACTGAAGGGTGGCGCAACGCTCGCCGTGCTCGGCTTTCGGGCTGCCGACCCAGCCGGCTACGGGCGGCTTCTCGTGGAGAACGGACGCTTGATCGCGATCCGCGAAGAGGCCGATGCGAGCCCGGCGGAACGCGACGTTACGCTCTGCAACGCCGGCGTCATGGCCTTTGACGGCCGAAGAGCGCTTGCGCTTCTTCAGAAGATCGGGAATGCCAACAGCAAGGGCGAATACTATCTGACCGACGCAGTGACCATCGTGCGGGATGAGGGATTGGAGGCTGTCGTGATCGAAACCAGCGAGGACGAAGTGCGCGGCATCAACACCAAGGCGCAGCTTGCCGAAGCGGAAAGCGTCATGCAGGCACGCTTGCGCAAGGCCGCCATGGACGCGGGCGTGACCCTGATCGCGCCGGAGACGATTTTCCTCGCCGCCGATACGACGTTTGGCAAGGACGTCACGATCGAGCCGTTCGTTGTCATCGGCCCAGGCGTCTCGGTCGCCGACGGCGCCGTGATCCATTCATTCTCCCATATCGTCCAGGCGTCGATCGGAAAGAAAGCGTCCGTCGGACCCTACGCGCGCCTGCGTCCGGGGACCTCGCTCGGCGAGGGCGCCAGGATCGGCAACTTCGTCGAGACCAAGGCCGCGACGCTAGATGCCGGCGTCAAGGTGAACCACCTGAGCTATGTCGGTGATGCGCATGTCGGCGCCAATTCCAATCTCGGCGCGGGGACGATCACCTGCAACTATGATGGGTTCAGCAAGCACAGGACCGAGATCGGCAGCGGTGCTTTCGTCGGCACCAACTCGTCCCTGGTAGCGCCTGTTAAAATCGGCAATGGCGCCTATATCGGTTCGGGCTCCGTGATCACCCGCGATGTGCCTGACGACGCCATGGCAGTGGAGCGCAGCCAGCAGACCAACCGCGAGGGTGGGGCTACGCGCTACCGTGAGCTCAAGACCCGCGGCAAGACCCCGAGGGGTGGTTAAGGCTGCTCGTTAAGCCTTCCACTTAACGCTGTCTCAATCTAACGCTGTCTCAATCGGCAATAATTATTGAGTATCTCGGCGCAGCCGAATTTCGTTAAGAAGACCCGGGCATTCAGGGGATAACAACCGTATGTGCGGCATCATCGGCATTCTCGGGCGAGGACCGGTCGCCGAGCAACTCGTGGATTCACTCAAGCGCCTCGAATATCGCGGCTACGATTCCGCAGGCGTTGCGACGCTGGAAGGCGATCATCTCGATCGTCGCCGCGCCGAAGGCAAGCTGAAGAATCTTGAAACGCGGTTGAAAGAAGCCCCGCTCGGCGGCCACACAGGCATCGGGCACACGCGCTGGGCCACTCACGGCAAGCCGACAGAAAGCAACGCCCATCCCCACGCGACCGAGAACGTCGCCGTGGTTCACAACGGCATCATCGAAAACTTCCGCGAGCTGCGACAAAACCTCGAGAAACAGGGCGCGAAATTTGCCAGCGAAACCGACACGGAAGTCGTCGCTCATCTCGTCAACTCCTATCTGCTGAAGGGCGCATCGCCGCAGGAGGCCGTCAAGGCGACGCTGCCGCAATTGCGCGGCGCGTTCGCGCTGGCCTTTGTTTTCCGCGGTCACAAGGATCTTCTGATTGGCGCGCGCCGTGGTTCGCCGCTCGCCATCGGCTACGGCAAGGGCGAGATGTATCTCGGCTCGGACGCGATTGCGCTTGCGCCTTTTACCGACACCATCAGCTACCTCGAAGACGGCGACTGGGCTGTGCTCACGCGAGATGCCGCGGTGGCCTACGATGCCCAGAATGAACGTGTCCATCGCGAGGTGCTGAAGTCCGGCGCGTCTTCGTTCCTGGTCGACAAGGCGAACTTCCGCCACTTCATGGCCAAGGAAATTCACGAGCAGCCGGAAGTCGTCGGCCATACGCTCGCGCGCTACGTCGATATGGCGAGCGAACGGGTGTCGTTGCCGCTGAGCCTGCCGTTCGACTTCAAGAATATCCAGCGCATCTCGATCACCGCCTGCGGTACCGCGAGCTACGCTGGCTACATCGCCAAATACTGGTTCGAGCGGCTGGCGCGGATTCCGGTTGAACTCGATGTCGCGTCCGAATTCCGCTATCGCGAACCGCCGCTGTTCAAGAACGATCTTGCGATCTTCATTTCGCAGTCGGGCGAAACCGCCGATACGCTCGCCGCCCTGCGCTACGCCAAATCGCAGGGTTTGCACACGCTATCCGTCGTCAACGTGCCGACCTCCACGATTGCGCGCGAGAGCGAAACCGTGCTGCCGACGCTCGCTGGTCCCGAGATCGGCGTAGCCTCGACCAAGGCCTTCACCTGTCAGCTGATGGTGCTGGCGACGCTTGCGGTTGCCGCAGGCAAGGCGCGGGGTGCACTGTCTGAGGCCGACGAGACCAAGCTCGTGCGCGGCCTTGTCGAAGTTCCGCGCCTGATGGCAGCAGCCTTGGCAACAGAACCTCAGATCGAAAAACTGGCGCGCGATATCTCGAAATCCACCGATGTGCTCTACCTCGGCCGCGGCGCCAGCTATCCCTTGGCGCTGGAAGGCGCCCTGAAGCTGAAGGAAATCTCCTACATCCACGCCGAAGGCTATGCCGCCGGCGAGCTCAAGCATGGACCGATCGCGCTGATCGACGAGAAGATGCCGGTCGTTGTGATCGCGCCATACGATCAGGTGTTCGAGAAAACCGTCTCCAACATGCAGGAAGTGGCGGCGCGTGGCGGCCAGATTATTCTCATGACCGATGCCAAGGGTGCGACGGAAGCGACCATCGAATCGCTGGTCACCATCGTCCTGCCGGATATGGGGGCGATTTTCGCCTCGATAGTCTATGCCATTCCGGTGCAACTATTGGCCTATCACACCGCGGTCGTCATGGGGACCGACGTCGACCAGCCACGAAATCTGGCCAAATCGGTAACCGTGGAATAACGCCGCGGCCGAGTTGGCGGCAGGGGTCTTCAAAAGTCTGCTAGAATGGCTTAGCTGACATGGCAGACCGGCCGTTTCGGTCGACCCTGGAACCCCTAATGAACCGCGACGATTTTCCCCCGCCTGAGCCATCGGCCGAGCCTGCGCCTGAGGTCCATAGCGGCTTCGTAGCCCGATTCCGCAATTATTTCCTCACCGGTCTGATCGTTGCCGGACCGATCGCGATCACCTTCTATCTGACCTGGTGGTTCGTCACCTGGGTCGATGGCTTGGTGCGGCCATTCGTTCCCATCGCCTACCGGCCGGAAACCTATTTGCCGTTCGGTCTGCCGGGTTCAGGCTTGGTCGTCGCGGTCTTTGCGCTGACGCTGCTCGGTTTTCTCACCGCGAACCTGATCGGACGGTCGCTCGTCGATCTGAGCGAACGGCTGCTCGGCCGCATTCCCGCGGTGCGTGCGATCTACCGCGCGATGAAGCAGGTGTTCGAGACGTTGTTCTCCGGCAAGGGATCGAGCTTTCGCCGCGTCGGCCTGGTCGAATTTCCATCACCGGGCATGTGGTCGATCGTGCTGATCTCACAGGCGCCGAACGAGGATATCGCCGAACGCATTCCTGGCAAGGAGGAGCATATCTCGGTGTTCCTGCCCTGCGCACCGAACCCGACCACGGGATTCTTCTTCTACGTGCCCAAGAGCAGGGTCGTCGAGGTCGAGATGAGCGCGGAGGACGCCGCAACGCTCATCATGTCCTGCGGTGTGGTGCAGCCGGGCTCCTCAGACCCCCAAAAGAGATTGGCGGCGCTTGCCGGAATGGCGCACGCCGCGCAAGCGGCCAATGCTTCGGCGCGGTTGCCGGAGCCGGCGAAGGTCGATTGAGGTCCTCATCCTGAGGAGCGGCGTATTCGCCGCGTCTCGAAGGATAAGTCAGGGGCCTTCATGGTCCGAGATGCCGCTTCGCGGCTCCTCACCATGAGGATTACCGCTATCCCGCGCCCATCAGCGGCAAGGCTTCGCCGCGCTCGAACAGATAGAGCAGGCAGCGCAGCGCCTCGCCGCGCGGTCCCGTCAGTTTTGGATTCTCTTTCATGACGCGTAGCGCCTCGTCGCGCGCTTGCGCGATAAGCTGTCCGTGCACTTCGGATCGCGCGATCCGATAACCGGGCAGGCCGCTCTGCCTGATACCAAGCACGTCGCCTTCGCCGCGCAGCCGCAAATCCTCCTCTGCGATGCGGAAGCCGTCGGTGGTCTCCCGGATCACCTTCAGCCGTGCTTTCGACATCTCGCTGAGCGGTTCGCGGTAGAGCAGCAGGCAGGTCGAGGCTTCCGAGCCGCGTCCGATCCTGCCGCGCAACTGGTGCAATTGGGCAAGGCCAAAGCGCTCCGCATTCTCGATCACCATGATCGAAGCTTCCGGCACGTCGACGCCGACCTCGACCACGGTGGTCGCAACCAGCAGGTTGATTTCGCCGGCCGCGAACTGGGCCATGGTGCGATCCTTGTCCGTACCCTTCATCTTGCCGTGGACGAGACCAACTTTGTCACCGAAGCGTTCTTTCAGGCTGGCAAAGCGCTGCTCTGCATCGGTCAGGGCCACTTCCATGAGTTCGGATTCTTCGACCAGCGGGACGATCCAGTAGACGCGCTTGCCCTTGTCGATGGCGCGGCCGACCGCGTCCATCACCTCGGCAAGACGGTTCATTGGAACGGCGCGCGTGTCGATCGGCTGCCGCCCGGCGGGCTTTTCGCGCAATTCCGAGATGTCCATGTCGCCGAAATAGGTCATGACGAGCGTGCGCGGGATCGGCGTTGCGCTCAACACCAGCACGTCGACAGCCTCGCCTTTGGACGTGAGAGCGAGGCGCTCGCGCACTCCGAAGCGATGTTGTTCGTCCACGACCGCCAGGGCCAGCGATTTGAAGATCACGTCATCCTGGATCAGCGCATGCGTGCCGACCAGAAAATCGATTTCGCCGGCCTCGAGCCGCGCCAGAATGTCCCGCCTTTCCTTGCCCTTTTCCCGTCCGGTAAGGATTGCAACCCGCAATCCGGCGCGCTCGGCGAGCGGCGTGATGGTCTTGATGTGCTGCCGCGCCAGGATTTCGGTTGGCGCCATCAGCGCCGCCTGCTTGCCGACCTCGGTGACCGCAGCCGCCGCAAGCAGCGCGACCACCGTTTTGCCCGATCCGACGTCGCCCTGCAGCAGGCGCAGCATGCGGACCGGTTGCTTCAGATCCTCGGCGATCGCAGCCGCTGTCTCACGCTGCGAGGACGTGAGCGCGTAAGGCAGCGCGTCGATGATCTTGCGCCGCAAATGTCCATCGCCGGCGTGACGATCGCCGGCAGGCCGCCGCAACTGCGCGCGCACCAGAGCGAGCGCAAGCTGGCCGGCCAGCAGTTCGTCAAAGGCGAGCCGCGACCAGAACGGCCCGTCAGGCAGGATATCGCTCAGCTCGACGGGTATATGGACGCGGTTCAGCGCCTCCTTGACGGGAGGAAATTTGCAGCGGCGGATCACCTCCGGACTGATCCACTCCGGCAAATCCGGCAGCTTTTGCAGCGCCTGCGCAATCGCCCGCCGCAACGAGCCAAGCGCGAGGCCTTCGGTGAGGGGGTAGACGGGATCGATCCCCGATAGTTTGGCAAAGCCCGCTTCATCGACGACGCGATCGGGATGCACGATCTGCGGCACGCCATCGTACATCTGCAGGGTGCCCGAGACGTAGCGTTTCGCGCCGACCGGAAGCAGTTTCTCGACGTAGTCGGCTTTCGCGCGGAAAAAGGTCAGAACCACATCGCCCGTGTCGTCGCTGGCATAGACGAGGTAGGGCGCGCGGGCATTGCGGGGAGGCGACGGCCGATGGCGGTCCACCGTGACCTCCAGCGTGACGACAGTTCCCGGCACGGCATCGCGAATTTTCGGCCGGGCGCGGCGATCGATCACGCTCGAGGGGAGATGCAGCAGCAAATCGACCAGCCGGGGCGCCTCGTCGCGGCCAAGCAGGTAGCGAAACAGCTTGTCCTGCTTCGGACCGACGCCCGAAAGGCTCGTGACCGGCGCAAACAGCGGATTGAGCAGAGCAGGGCGCATCGAAGTCTTTCGTCGCACACAATCAGTCACGCGCGGGCTACAACCCACGCATCCATCTCTCTTCAAAGATGATGGATTGCCGGGTCAAGCCCGGCAATGACAACCTTGCTGCAATTCACGTAACTGTTGGGGCTGACAACGGCCATTCTGATCGCTATATCAGCCGCGCCCGGCACGTCCGGGCTTTTGGCGTTGGATGGAATCGAAAATGACGGGAACGACACGGTCGAGCGGGGGGCTCGATGAGCGCCGCAAGCGGCTTTTATTTCGCTGCTGGCATCGGGGCACCCGTGAGATGGATCTCATCCTCGGCCGGTTTGCCGATATCACCATCGCCAGCCTCACCGAGGACGAACTGACACAGCTCGAGCGGCTGATCGAGGTCCCCGATCCCGATCTCTACGCTGCACTAACCGACACCGCGCTGCCGGCGCCGGCCTATGCCGGTCCGCTGTTCGAGCGCATCAAGGCCTTCCGCCCGGGAGCGCAGGGCGAATGAAGCAGCCGAGCCAATCCCCCGCGCAATCGCTCGTTTCCGGTCGCGCCATCACCTTTGCCAACGTCGCCGAGGGGGCCGAAGGCCTTGTTCTCTCGGACCTCGCGCGCGCCGCCGCAGCACGGCCGAAGCCGCCGGCGGTGAGCCTTGCTGTGGTCTGCCGCGACGGGCCCCGCATGCAGCAACTTGCGCGCGCGCTTTCATTCTTCGCACCGGATTTGCCCGTGCTGCATTTTCCGGCCTGGGACTGCCAGCCTTACGACCGCGTGTCGCCACATGGCGGCATCCTTTCCCAGCGGATGACGACGCTCGCGCAACTGTCGCGCCTTGCCGGCAGCGAAAAGCCGCTGATCGTGCTGACGACCGTCAATGCGATCGTGCAGCGGGTGCCGGCGCGCGAACTGGTCGCGGCACAGGCGCTCTCGGTGGCGCCCGGCCACGTCGTGCCGATGGATTCCATCGTCGCCTGGCTCGAGCATAACGGCTACAGCCGCGCCTCGACCGTCCGCGAGCCGGGGGAATATGCCGTGCGCGGCGGCATCCTCGATCTGTTCCCGGCCGGCCTCGATCAGCCGGTGCGGTTCGACTTCTTCGGCGACAGCCTGGAGTCGATCCGCAGCTTCGATGCCGAGACCCAGCGCACGCTGCTCGACATGCGATCGCTTGATCTTGTGCCGATTTCCGAATTCCAGCTGACCACCGAGACCATCCGGCGCTTCCGCATGGGTTACGTCGCGGCATTCGGCGCGCCTGAGCGTGACGATCAGCTGTACGAAGCCGTCAGTGAAGGCCGCCGTCATCCCGGCATGGAGCATTGGCTGCCGCTGTTCCAGGATCGCCTGGATACGCTGTTCGACTATCTCGGCGATGCGCCGATCGCGATCGAGCCGCAAAGCGAGGACGCCGCCGTCGAGCGGTTCAAGCAGATCGCCGACTATTACGAGGCCCGGCGCGAAGCGCTCGAACATCCCGCTGGCGGCGCGATCTACAAGCCGTTGTCGCCGGATCGGCTTTATCTGACCGAAGACGAATGGAAGCAACGGCGGCAAGAGGCCGCCTTGGCGCGTCTTACGCCCTTTGCCGTGCCCGACGGCAGCACTGACGTGGTCGATGCCGGCGCGCGGCAGGGCCGCAGTTTTGCACCCGAGCGCAACGACAGCACGGTCAATGTGTTCGAAGCGGTCGTTGGCCACGTCCAGGCGTTGCAGGCTGAACGCAAAAAGGTCGTCATTGCGCTCTGGAGCGAAGGCTCGCGCGACCGCATGGAAAGCATGCTGCGCGACCACAAGCTGCTCAATCTGACCAGTGTCAACGCCTGGCGCACGGTGCAGGCGACGCCGCGCAACGAAACCATGCTGGCGGTTGTCGGCATGGAAACCGGCTTCGAGACCGACCAGGTCGCCGTCATCACTGAGCAAGATATCCTCGGCGACCGCCTGGTGCGGCCACGCAAGGCAAGCCGCAAGCTCGACAACTTCATCTCGGAAGTGACGAGCCTTGCGACCGGCGATATCGTCGTTCATGTCGAGCACGGCATCGGCCGCTTTGTCGGCCTTCAGACGCTCGATGTCTCTGGCGCGCCGCATGACTGCCTCGAATTGCACTATGCGGCCGAAACAAAGCTGTTTCTGCCGGTCGAGAATATCGAGCTGCTGTCGCGTTACGGCTCCGATAGCGCCAATGTCGAGCTTGACCGGTTAGGGGGCAGCGGCTGGCAGGCGCGCAAAGCAAAACTCAAGAGCCGCATTCGTGAAATCGCCGGCGAACTGATCAAGATTGCGGCCGAACGTCATCTGCATGAAGCGCCGAAACTTCCGGTTCAGCAGCATGTCTATGACGAGTTCTGCGCGCGTTTCCCTTATGAGGAGACTGAAGACCAGCTGACCGCCATCAATGCGACGCTGAAGGATCTCGAGATCGGGCGTCCGATGGACCGCCTGATCTGCGGTGACGTTGGTTTCGGCAAGACGGAGGTCGCGCTTCGCGCAGCGTTTGCGACCGCGCTCGACGGCAAACAGGTCGCCGTCGTGGTGCCGACCACGCTGCTCGCGCGCCAGCATGCCAAGACATTCACCGAGCGCTTCCGCGGCTTTCCGGTCAAGGTGGCGCAAGCTTCACGCCTGATCGCAGCCAAGGAGCTGACGCAGGTCAAGAAGGGGCTGACGGACGGCTCGATCGACATCGTCGTCGGCACCCACGCGCTGCTCGGCAAATCGATCAAGTTTCGCGACCTCGGCCTCTTGATCGTCGACGAGGAGCAGCATTTCGGCGTCAGCCACAAGGAACGGCTGAAGCAGCTGCGCGCCGAGGTGCACGTGCTGACGCTGAGCGCGACGCCGATCCCCCGCACGCTGCAACTGGCGCTCACCGGCGTGCGCGAATTGTCGATCATCGCCTCGCCGCCGGTTGACCGCCTCGCGGTACGGACTTTCGTAGCGCCGCACGATCCCCTGATGATCCGCGAGGCGCTCTTGCGCGAGCGTTACCGCGGCGGGCAGGCATTCTATGTCGTGCCGCGGATCGAGGATCTCGCCAGCGTGAAAGACTTTCTCGACAAGAGTGTGCCGGAAATGAAGGTCGCGGTTGCGCACGGCCAGATGCCGCCGACCGTGATCGAGGACATCATGTCCGCGTTCTACGACGGCAAATACGATATCCTGCTCTCGACCACGATCGTCGAGTCCGGCCTCGATATTCCGAATGCCAACACGCTGATCGTCCATCGCGCCGACATGTTCGGCCTGGCGCAGCTCTATCAGCTGCGGGGCCGGGTTGGCCGCTCGAAGCTGCGCGCTTATGCGCTATTCACGTTACCGGCACAGCAGAGGATCACGGCACAGGCCGAGCGTCGGCTGAAAGTGCTGCAATCGCTGGAAACGCTGGGCGCAGGCTTCCAGCTCGCCTCGCACGATCTTGATATTCGCGGCGCCGGCAATCTGCTCGGCGAGGAACAATCCGGCCACATCAAGGAAGTCGGCTTCGAGCTTTACCAATCGATGCTGGAAGAGGCGATCGTCAACCTCAAGGCCGGCGTGGTCGAACCGGCGGCCGACCGCTGGTCGCCACAGATCACCATCGGCATGCCGGTGCTCATTCCGGAAGACTATGTCGCCGACCTTTCGGTTCGGTTGTCGCTGTATCGCCGGCTCGCCGATCTGGAAACCGACGAGGAAATCGACAATTTCGCCGCCGAATTGCGCGACCGCTTCGGCGTCCTGCCGGACGAGGTCCGCTACCTCTTCAAGGTCGCGGCGATCAAGAACTACTGCCGCAGGGCCAATGTCGAGAAGGTCGATGCCGGGCCGAAGGGCGCGGTGATTGCCTTCCGCGACAATAAATTCGCAGAGCCCGACCGGCTGGTCTTCTTCATCCGCCAGCATGGGCAGGCCGCGCGCGTGCGGCCCGACATGAAGGTGGTGTTCTTCCAGGACTGGGAGACGGCCGAGGAGCGCCTTGCAGGCACGACCGAAATCCTGCGCCAGCTCGCCAATCTTGCCGAGAACCGCAAGGCGGCCTAGTTTCAGGAGGCAGCGCGGCGGCTATCGTGATCGAGACGAGCGAGCAGCGACTGCGGCGTATCGGCGGGTTCCAGCGTGGCCACGGATACCGCCGGCTCGCTGCGCCGCCCATCCCGTCTGTCATGAGACGTATGCCGCATGACGCTGAGGAGACGACGCGCGATGACGTGCGCCGTTCGCAGATCGGTTTCCGTGAAAACGACGAGCGCCGATCCATCCTCGTGGAGCACACCAAAATCCATTTGCCGCATCAGCCGGCTGAGAAGCCGCGCACCATCGAATCGTGCGCGCGTATTTGCGGGATCGAAGGCAAAGCGCGCCACCGACAATCCGCCGCCATTCGCAAGTGTCTGCTCGACGGCCGTCGCAAAATCGCGATCGAAGGCCTCGACCGTCAACAGTCCGGTCAGGGCGTCGAGCAGACCGCCAGCATCGAGCGAGCGCAGCGCGCGGCTCAAATAAGCTTCAAGAGCGTGTTGGCGGATCAGGGGCAGGGCATTTGCCGCGACATGGACGGGATCGCCGACGATGACTTCAAGGTTCGGCAAGTCATAGTTGGGAACGAGGCCCGCCAGCGTCGCAACGATCGGCAAATTGCGGAAGCGAGGATCTTCGCTGAGCACGGTGAGGAAGGCGTCGACCACGCGATCCGTAAAACCTTCACCGAGCACAATCCCGTCGATGTCGCGGGTGTTGAGGTGTTTGGCAGCCGCTTCGATGCTGAGCGCGCCTACGACGCCCATGCGTTCCCCGAGTGCAACTGACAAAGCTGGATAGGCGCCGCCGCGTCCGACCAGCAGCACCGTTGCATCGCGAACCGGCTTGATCTTGCCGATATCGAGTTCGACCACGGCTTGATCGTCCAGCCGGCGCAGGACGGTCGCGTGCAGGGTTCGGACCCGGAGCGCCGCGCGTAGGCGCGGGATCAGGCGATCCGACTTGCCGCTCGTTTGCGAAAAGGGAAGCGCGTTTTCCGGCAATACATCTTTCGGGTCGATCGCGAGCAATGGAAGATACGGCTGAACGCTGCTGATTTGCCTCGCGAGCGCGTCGAGTTTTGCGTCCATGCCCTGACTTGCTGCCGCAATCACGACCGCTGGATGCAGCTGGGTCACTGCACGCGAGGCTTCGGCCCAATTCGTTTCGATGACCGGAAACATGGCTTCGCCAAGCACCGCCGCGAAGGCCGGTGACTTGTCGTCAGCCACGACGATAATCAAGCCTTGCTGTTGGGACATGTCGAAATTCGGATCAACGCGCTTCGTTTCGAGCCGCAATCCTAGTTTGACCGTCTTAATGCCTTGTCAACGGAGTGACCGCGACCGCGGCCCGCCCTGGTGTGGCGGTTCAGAAGTCCGCATCATTTGTGTCGCGGGTACGTCATGCGGACTTCGGAACCAAAGCCACACCAGATCAACAAATTAGCTAGCGTCCTTTCGATTCCGAAGTTCGAAACGTGGCTCCGCAAGACGCGACGAACTTCGGAATCAGGACACTAGCCAATGATCGTGCGGTCCCGAAAAGCTTCCGCCATCAGTGGGTTAAGTCCGAGTTGGTTCAACGCGTCACGGCCGCGTGCGTTGTCCTGGGCACGTCCGGCGAGCCGATATCCGCACAGGCGATCCGGCAAGGCCGTGAGCAGTGCCCCCTGTCCCAATCGCTTTGCCCATTCCTGAAGATCCTGCGACAGGAAGCGGTAGCCGCCTACGGAGACGATGCCGGACGGCGGCGCCGTGATGCAGATCGCGCCTGACGAGCGGTCGAGCCTCGCCGCGTAGCCGGTATCGGCATAGTCAGGTGGTGGCGGCGGCGCCATCAACGCATCCGACGGCGGTGTCGGAGGCGCATAAGCGGCGACCGTCACCATCGGCCCGCGCAACGCCAGCGTGCCCTTCGACGTCAACAAGGTTTCGCCGGCGATCGAGGTGCCGGGGACGTCACGCGGCGCGCCGTGTGGTCCCGGCATGATCGGGACGGGCACGCCATCGGCGGTACGCCGCGCACCGAACAGGCCGACCTCGCCGAACAGATAGACATCGGTGAATCTTGCCTGCTCGGCCGTCCATTGCGCGCTGGAGGCGACCTGTTCCGGCATCCGCCACAAGCCGATCACATGACGCAAGGTCGGCACACGCGAGCCCATATCGGCATCGGTCAGGCGGAGCGCCATCGGTCCAGGCGTCACCAGCGTATCGCAGGCACAATCGTTGATTTGCCGTTCCAGCGCCTCGCTGTCGAACGGGTGATGCAAAGCGAGCGTTCCGCCCGACAGCAGCCAGAGCAGAAGCGATGAGGTCAAACCTGCGAAGGAGGAGGGAGCGAATGCCGACATCAGCCGCGCGCCCTGCGGAATGCGGCTTTCGAGGAAAACAGCAAGCCCGCCGGCGATGAGGTTGAGATGGGTTCGCGGCACCGCACGAAGTCCGTCGGCAGTGACGTCGAACGAGACCAACGCCGCCTTGCGTCCGTCCTGCACCACCACGCGCTCAGACGACCTTCCGCTCTTCAAGGCAAGATCGAGCGAGGCCATGCCCTCCGGCAGATCCTCGCCAAAGCCGCAGACATGGCGGATGGAAAACGCTTCCGCCGCCGCGTTCATGGCGAGATCGGCGTGACTGACGCCGTCGATCTTCGACATGGTCACGATCGCCCTGGCGCCGGTGCGATTGAGGGCGGCGGTGAGTTCCGCCTGCCGCCAGAGCTGCGGCAAAAGAGCGACGATCAGCCCGGCGCGGTGGGCGGCGAGCACCGTGAGCATAAACTCGATGGTGTTGGGCAGTTGCAACCCGATCACCGAATTGATCGGAAGTCCGGATTCGACAAAATGCGCGGCGAGCGCCGAAATCGCCCGGTCGGCCTGGGCGAACGTCATTCGCAGCGGCGGCCGGCCACTGATGCGGGCCTTGTTGATCGGATCAAGCAAGGCCGGCGCATTGGGCTGGCGCGCCAGGTTCCTCTGAAACAACCCGTCGAGCGTCGGCGATACGTTGGTCGTCTGGATCACGGAAATTGGCTCGGTTGCGAATCGTGTGCGAAACGAGACTACTTCGGTTGCTGTGGCCGGTACCACCAGGTTTCCGGAAGATAACCGGTCAAAGCTGTGGCTTCGGGTCGTTCTATCCGATTCCAGCGCGCGATCCATTGCTCCTGGATGTTAAAAACCGGGATGGCGTAAAATCCCGACATCAGCACGCGGTCAAGCGCGCGCACCGCCGAGACGAAGACGGCGCGATCCCGCGCCGCGAGCATATTGGCGATCATGGCATCGATCGCCGGATCCTTGGCGCCCATATAGTTGCGCGTGCCCTGGGCGTCGGCCGCTTCAGATCCAAAGTAGAAGTACTGCTCGTTGCCGGGCGATAACGACTGGTCCAGGCGGTTCTGGATCATGTCGAAATCGAAGGCACGACGGCGCTGTTCGAACTGCGTTGCGTCCACAACGCGAACCCTGGCCTCGATCCCTGCGCGCTTGAGGTCCCGCGAGAACGCGAGAGCTATGCGCTCCTGATCGCGTGTGTTCGCGAGGATTTCAAAGGCGAACGGCGTTCTGCTGCTCCGTTGCCGCAGCACCGCGCCGTCGAGATCATAACCTGCTTGCGACAACAACTTCAGCGCCTCGCGCAAGTTGGCGCGGTCCCGGCCGGATCCATCCGTAACCGGCAGGTGATAGCTGCCGTCGAGGATGTCGTGCGGAATATGCGAGAGAAATGGTTTTAAGAATTCCAGTTCGCGCTCATCGGCGGCGCGTCCATAGGCCGAAAGCTCGGAACCGGCGAAGTAACCGGCTGAACGGCCATAGAGGGCGAAGAAGTAATTGCGGTTGATCCATTCGAAGTCGAACAGAAGCGTGAGCGCCCGACGCACCCGAATGTCGGAAAAAAGTGGCCGGCGCGTATTGAAGACCAGAAATTGCGACGGCTGCGGCGTTCCCGGCTTGACGGTGTCCCGGATCACTTCCCCATTGCGAGCGGCCGGAAAATCATAACCATCGTGCCAGCGTAGCGGCTCGGTCTCGACCCGAAAATCGTAAAGGCCACGCTTGAACGCTTCGAAATGGCCGTTGGCCTCGCGAAAGTAATCGAGCCTGACCTCGTCGAAATTCCATAAGCCACGGTTCGCCGGCAGATCGCGGCCCCAATAGTCGGGGTTGCGCGTCAGCGTGACGCTTACACCCGGATCGACCTTGCTCACACGGTACGGCCCCGAACCGATCAGCGCCTTCAGCGAGGTGTTCTCGAAGGTTTCGACATCGACGGCATGGCGGGGCAGGATCGGCATCAGGCCGAGGATCAGCGGCAGTTCGCGATCGGTCACTCCGCCGAAGTCAAATCGCACAGTGAGCGGATCCGGCGCTTCGGCTTTTGCGACCTTCGAATAGTATTGCCGATAGTTCGGGCGTCCCTTGTCGCGCAGCAAGGCCCAGGAGAACAGCACGTCATCCGATGTGACTGGCCGACCGTCCGAAAAGCGCGCACGTGGATCGAGGCGGAAGGTCACATAGTGTCTGGCGTCATCGGTTTCGACGCTCCGCGCGAGCAAGCCGTAGAGCGTGAACGCCTCGTCGTTGCCCCGCGCCATCAGGCTCTCGATCACGTAGCCTCTGATTTGCGGGACCGCCAATCCCTTCACAATCAGGGGATTGAGACTGTCGAACGTCCCGAGAATACCCTCGACCAGCCGCCCGCCCTTCGGCGCATCCGCCTTGGCATAGGGCATGTGGGGAAAAGTTTCAGGCAACGCCGGCGCGCCGTGCATGGCGATCGCGTAGCTTTCGGCCGCGAAAGCCCCATCAGAGGCGGATAAAACGAGTGAAATAAAAACGAAGAGGCCGCACAGGGCCGCCGCGATCCGCTTGCGCGCCGGAACCCGCCATTTGACGCGCCGATTTGATTCGATCTCGTTCACAATTGCCCTGTAGCACAGGCGTCGGGCCGACACGGTAACGCGCCGTAATGTGGCCCGTCGGCATTGATCTTTTCGTCCGCCTCTGTATGAAGACGTCCAATTGACCAGTCGGGTAGGGGCGGTCACGCATCCGCCTCAATTGGCAGGGAGACAGCCGCTAAAATGGCCGGGTTTGGGTGCCCGGAGCGGTTTTCGGCGTACCGTGCAGAAAGGGTTTTCCGCAATGAATTTCCGTATGTTGGCCGCGCCAGCCGGGCCGCGTAAGCGCGTTTTCGCCTTTCTGGCGGCAACCGCGCTGGGGGCCACGTTCCTTGCGTCCGACGTCTCGGCCCAGACGCCGGCCCCGGCTCCATCGGCTGCACCGAAAGCCAAGGCGGCTCCGAAGGCCGCTCCGCATGCTGCGCCCGCCGCGCCCGCACCGGCTGCCCAGGCAGCCCCGCCGGCAGGGGCGCCCGCTGCACCTGCGGCCCAGCCGCCGGCCGATCAGCAGGTTCAGCTGATTTACGCGCCGTGGACCAAGTTCTGTCTCAAGGGGCAGGATGCCGGCGCCAAGCAGGTCTGCTTTACCGGCAAGGATGGCCGGATCGAGTCCGGTCAGCCGGTGATTGCGGCCGTTGTGATCGAACCCGAAGGTGAGCCGAAGAAGATTCTTCGCGTGACACTCCCGCTCGGCATGCTGCTCGTTCACGGCACCCGCATCATCATCGACAACAATCCGCCGGCACAAAGCCCGTTCGTGATCTGCTTCCAGAACGGCTGCATGTCGGACTACGAAGTCACGGCCGACATGTTGAACCAGATGAAGAAGGGCCAGAACCTCGTCGTTCAGGCGATCTCGTCCAACAACCAGCCGATCACGCTGCCGCTGCCGCTTGGCGATTTCGCCAAGGCCTATGACGGCCCGCCGACCGATCCGAAGGAGTTCGAGAAGAACCAGCAGAAGCTGCAAGAGGAGTTGCAGAAGCGCGCAGAGGAAGCGCGCAAGAAGCTGGAACAAAACGGCCAGCCTCCGGGTGCGCCTCAGGCTGCATTGCCGAAGTAAGCCATCTCGCACCAACGACAAAAAGGCGCTTCGAAAGAAGCGCCTTTTTCTTTGCCGTCTGTTTGCGAGTTCGCCGCTAGTTCAGCGACGGGTTACGCGGCCGGTAGCCGCCGGACTTGTCCTTGATGAAAATCTCGGCGACCTGCGAATGCCGGATCGGCTGGCCTGAATCGTCGGGAAGGAGATTCTGTTCCGAAACATAGGCCACATATTCCGATTCCGAATTTTCAGCCAGCAGATGATAGAACGGCTGATCCTTGTGGGGACGAACCTCTTCCGGAATCGACAGCCACCACTCTTCGGTATTGTTGAATTCCGGATCGATATCGAAGATCACGCCACGGAATGAAAATATCCGGTGGCGGACGATCTGCCCGATCTGGAACTTGGCGGTCCGCGTTTTGATCATAGCTCGTCGAATAGACCATGACGGGGCGTGATGCTAGAGGCTAACTCGCGAATTAACGTTAGCCGCTGATCCAACGCATACAGCTAAATCGGGGCCAACATTCACGAAATGCCCGCTTAGCCCGACCAGCATGGCCGACGTTCTCAATCTGGCGCTGCCTTATTTCAGCCTGATCTTCATCGGCGTCGCCTGCGCCAGGCTCCGGCCCCTCCCCGAGCAGGGCCTCGCCTGGATGAACTTTTTCCTGCTCTATGTCTCGCTGCCGGGCTTGCTGTTCGGAATCACGTCAAGAACGCCCTTTGAAGAACTCAACAATCCGCCATTTCTGATCGCCACCACCTCCGGGACCGCGCTCGCATTCTTTCTTGCGATGGCCGCCGGGCGGCTAGCCGGAAGGCTCCCGTTCCGCGACGCGACTCTCGCCGGACTTGCCGGCGGTTACGGCAATATCGGTTATATGGGACCGGGGCTAGCGCTGGCCGTGCTTGGCGCAAAGGCTGCCGCACCGACCGCGCTGATCTTTTGCTGCGACAGCATTTTCCTGTTTTCGGTCGTGCCGTTTCTGATTGCGCTGACCGACCACAGCGACCATCACTGGCTCCATGCGCTCGGCCTCCTGGTCAAGCAGATCGTTCTCAATCCGCCGATCATGTCGGCTTGCGCCGGGGCGCTCGCCGCGGCGTTTCATTTTCATCCGCCAACCGCGATCGACAACACGCTGTCATTCCTGCAAAACGCCGCAGCGCCGATGGCGCTGTTCGTGCTCGGGGTAACGGTCGCGCTGCGGCCGTTCGGCCGCCTGCCCTGGGAAGTGCCCGCGGTCGTCTCGGTCAAGCTTCTTGTTCATCCGCTGATGGTGTTTGCGTTGATGCTGCTGCTCGGTCCGTTTCCGAACGCGTGGGCGGCGACCGCCGTGTTGATGGCGTCGCTGCCGCCAGCCTTGAACGTTTTCATGATCGCGCGTCAGAACGATGCCTGGGTCGAGCCGGCCTCGGTCGCCGTCATGGTCGGAACCTTTGCTTCCGTCGTGACGCTGACGGCTGCGATGTGGCTTATTCAGACTGGGCGGTTGGCGTTTCCGTAACGCTTCGGGTCGCGTGTGAGGCGCGCCACGACGGCGCGAGGCCCTCGCGCATGGCAAACCTTCGCAGCGGTCCGAACGAGCCGATCAGATGCAAGCCGGCTGCACGGAGCGACTGCATCGGCAAAAAAGCGCTCAAGAGCGAGCGATTGGCGAGATCGATGGCAAAGGTGCGGCTCATGACGTCAGGACGCCGCGCGGACGCGTAACGGCCAAGCGCCGCGGTCGAGCCGGGGTCCTCGCCCGCCGCCAATGCATCCCGCACGATGTCGGCGAGATCGGCGGCATCGCGCAGTCCCATGTTGAGGCCTTGCGCGCCGATCGGCGGCAGAACGTGCGCGGCCTCGCCGACAAGCGCGATACGCGCTTTCGCAAATTCGGCAGGTTGTTCGATCGCGAGCGGAAACCGGCTGCGGCCGGGCTCGACGCGCATCTTGCCCAGGATCGAATGCGCACGCGCTTCGACCGCGTCCGACAATTCCTCGTCGCCGAGCGCCGTCAGCCGGTCGGCCTCCTTCGGCTCGGACACCCAGACCACGCTCGAGCGATCGCCGGGCAGGGGAACGAAGACGCAAGGCCCGTGCGGCGTATGAAACTCGGTCGACATATTTTGATGCGGGCGGGAATGGCTGACATTGAATGTCAGCGCGGCCTGATGGAGATCGCGGCGTCGAACCATGATCCCTGCGGCTTCCCGACACAGCGAGTGCCGGCCATCGGCGCCCACCACAAGCCGCGCCGATATGGATTTTCCGCTCGCCAACACAATCGGAACCGCATCGTCGCCGGGACTGACCGCGGCAGCCTCGTCGTCAAACCGCGTCAGGTTTGTCAGCGTCCCAGCGCGCCCTTCGAGCGCAGCTACCAAAGCGCGGTTCTCGATGTTGTAACCGAACACGTCGAGACCGATTTCATCGCAGGAAAACTTGACCTCGGGCGCCCGGATCAGGCGGCCGGTATCGTCCACCAGACGCATCACGCGCAGTTCGGCAGCCTGATCCTTGCAGTTCGGCCAGACCTCGAGCGCTTGCAGGAAATCGATCGATCCGCCGAGAAGTGCCGTCGTCCGGTTGTCGGCATAAGGCGACTTGCGGGCGACCAAGACGGTGTTTGCGCCCGACTGCGCTATCGCGATCGCCGCTGACAACCCTGCCGGCCCGCCGCCGACCACCGCAAGATCATAGATCGAGGAATGCTCGTTCATACCGACGACATTTGACATTCCCTGCGACATTTTCAAGCCCATCGCCTGGTGCGGCGGTTCAGGACTCCGCATCATTGCTGCCGCGGGCTCGTCATGCGGACTTCTGAACCAAAGCCACACTAGAACAATAGTTTTGCTGGTGTCCTTTCGATTCCGAAGTTCGAAACGTGGCTCCGTAAAATGCTACGAACTTCGGAATCGGGACACTATATGTGCAAAAGAGCCGATTCCTGTTAGCAGTGACTGCGAACAGGCGCATTGCACGCAGATGGATCAAGGGACCGAACCTCAACAAGCCGAAGCCTCGCTGGGTCTTCGTACCGCTGCGTTTTCCGTGCACGTTTTCACCGCGCTTGGGGCAGGCGTCGCGTTGCTGGCGCTGCTGGGAGCCGTTCGCGAGCATTGGGCGGCCATGTTCTGGTGGCTGGGGGTGGCGCTCGTCATTGACGGCGTTGATGGCCCGATGGCACGGCGCCTGGACGTTGTGCGTCTCCAGCCGAACTGGTCAGGCGAGGTCCTCGATCTCGTCGTCGATTTCGTCACCTATGTGTTCGTTCCGGCCTATGCCATCACGGCCAGCGGCCTGCTGTGGCCAGTCGCCGCACCTGTTCTGGGGGTGGGTGTTGCGGTCTCCGGCGCGCTGTATTTTGCCGACCGGCGCATGAAATCGGATGACAACCATTTCCGCGGCTTTCCCGGATTGTGGAACATCGCCGCGTTCTACCTGTTCCTGCTGCACTGGCCGCCGGCCGCATCCAGCGTTGCAGTTGCCGTGTTGATTGCGCTCACCTTCATGCCATTCTATGTCGTTCATCCCGTCCGCGTGGCTCGCCTGCGCTGGTTGACCTTGACGTTGATTGGCATTGCGACGGTGCTGGCCATGCTCACCCTGATTTACGATTTCGAACCCGGGACCGCCGTCACGTCGGCACTCTGTGCGATCGGCCTTTATGTGGTCGGCAGCGATAGTGCCATTCGCCTGGTCAGGTCGCTCAAGACATGATCACGCTGCTGACGAGCCCCGAAGCCTGGGCTGCGCTCCTGACCCTGACCGCGCTCGAGATCGTTCTCGGGATCGACAATGTCATCTTCATTTCCGTCATCGTCTCCGCCGTTCCGGCAGAGCAAGCGAAGCGTGCGCGCCAGATTGGCCTTACGATGGCGCTCGCGTTTCGAATTCTGCTCCTCAGCCTGCTGGTTTGGCTGATCGGACTGACGCGCGCCGTCGTCACCGTTCAGGACCTCTCATTCTCGTGGCGCGACATCATTCTGATCGCCGGCGGCCTGTTCCTGATCGCGAAAGCCACGCACGAGATCCATCGCGAGGTCGAAGCACCCGACGACAAGCGCTCAGGCGCGTCGGCCAGGAGGGCGTTTCTGAAGGTGATTCTCGAGATCACCGTCATCGATATCGTATTTTCGCTGGATTCGATCATCACCGCGATCGGCATGGCGCAGGAGCTTGCGATCATGATCGCGGCGGTCGTCATCGCCTGTCTGGTCATGTACGCCGCCTCAGGCCCGGTGGCGCGATTCGTCGCAGAGCACCCCACGACCAAAATGCTGGCGCTGGCGTTCCTGGTTCTGATCGGCGTTGCGCTGGTCGCCGACGGCTTCAAATTTCATATTCCGCGCGGCTACATCTACTTCGCGATCGCGTTCTCGGCAGCCGTCGAATTCTTCAATGTGCTGGCCCGCCGCAATCGCAGCAAAGATTAAGATACGCCAATTGAGGCCTGCCGAGTTGACAATACGGCCTTGATGTCATTCGCTCGCGGCAACGAAAACACTTGAGGAGATAGGGCGATGACCAAGGCCGTGCGGGTGCACAAGGTTGGCGGTCCCGAGGCCCTGATCTACGAGGACGCCGAAGTGCCCGCGCCGGGCCCCGGCGAGGTCCGCATCCGCCAGCACGCGGTCGGCCTGAATTTCATCGACACCTATTATCGCACCGGCCTCTACAAGGCGCCGGGCCTGCCGTTCATCGTCGGCAACGAAGCGTCGGGCGAGGTGATCGCGGTCGGGCCGGGCGTGACCCATTTTCATCCCGGCGATCGCGTCGCCTATTACGTTAATCTCGGCGCCTACGCGAGCGAACGCAACATCCCCTGGGAAAGGCTGGTCAAGCTCCCCGACCACATCACCTACGAGCAGGGTGCCGTTTTGATGCTGAAGGGGCTGACGGTCTGGTACCTCCTGCACAAGACCTTCAAGGTCGAACCCCATCATCGCGTGTTGATACATGCGGCTGCCGGCGGCATCGGACTGCTTGCCTGCCAGTGGGCGCGGGCGCTTGGGGCCCATGTGATCGGCACCGTCGGTTCGAAGGCCAAGGCGGATCTCGCGCTCGCCAACGGCTGCGACCATGTCATCCTTTACAACGAGGAGGATTTCGTCGCGCGCGTCAAACAGATCAGCCGCAACGAATTGTGCGACGTGGTCTATGACGGCGTCGGCAAGTCGACCTTTCCGGGCTCGCTGTCGTGCCTCAAGCCGCGCGGCCTGTTCGTCAGTTTCGGCAATGCCTCGGGACCGGTGCCACCGTTTGCGATTGCCGAACTCAACAATCACGGCTCGCTGTTTGCAACCCGCCCCAAGCTCAACGACTATATCGGCAAGCGCTCCGAATTGCTCGAAGGTGCCGACACGCTGTTTGCCGCTGTCATCAACGGCAAACTGCACGTGCCGATCAATCACGCTTACGCTTTAAAGGACGCCGCCAAGGCGCATACCGACCTCGAGAGCCGGGCCACCACCGGCGCCTCCATCCTCAAGCCGT
>NZ_DASREO010000052.1:0-55470 GCF_035652035.1 Bradyrhizobium sp. | reverse complement strand
TGGCGTTGGCCCGCTGGGCCACGATCTGGCTGAACAGCGCGTCGTCCTTCAGGCAGTTCCCGACCTGCTGATCGTCCAGACCGGCCTGCTTGCCGATCTCGTTCAGCGTGTCGCGGGGTTTCGTCACCTTCGACCAGTTCTGCCGGAACAGCTCATCAGTGACCGCGAAGTATTTGACGGGGTCGCCGCCCGCGATGCAGCGCGACAAGACGCTTGAGGCCGCGGCAACGGGATCGAGCGGGAATTCGCGGAACACGAAACGGATCTTGCCGGTGTCGATGTAGGCGGCCTTGACCTTCGGAAACACGTTTTGATTGAACGCCGCGCAATGCGGGCAGGTGATCGATGCATATTCGACCACGGTGACGGCCGCATCCGCCGGTCCGAGCGCCATGTCCGGCAATGATGCCGGCTCGGCCACGTTGTCGGCCTTGCCGTTGGCCATGACAGCGCTGATCAGATGAAACGGGGAGAGACCGGCCAAAGCGGCAGCGCCCGTCAACGACAGGGCAGAGGTCAACGCGCGACGCGTAATGGTCAAGCTCGGCTCCCGAATTGGCGCTATGTGCTTCAGTTCCGCCTGAACAGCTTAACTCTTGAGCAGCGCCTTGATCCGCTTGTCGAATTCCTCAAACGAGGTTTCGCCTTTGATCTTCTCGCCGTTGATGAAAAAGGTCGGCGTGGAATCGACTTTCAGAACGTCGGATGCGTATTTCTGGTCGGCGACGATCTTGTCGAGCAGCGCCTGATCCTTCAGGCAGGCTTCGACCTGGCTCTGGCTCAGGCCCGCCTGCTTGCCGATCCGGGTCAGCGTCTCGGTGGTGTTCTTCATCACCCAGTCGGCCTGTTGTTTGAACAGGAGGTCGGTGACCGCGAAGTACTTGGCGGCATCGTCCTTGGCGATGCAGCGCGACAGCATCGAGCCGGCCGCCGCCTTGATGTCGAGCGGGAATTCGCGGAACACGTAGCGGATCTTGCCCGTGTCGATGTAGGCGGCCTTGATCTTCGGGAACACGTTCTCATTGAACGCCGCGCAATGCGGGCAGGTCATGGAGGCGTATTCAGTGATGGTCACCGGGGCATCTTTCGGCCCGAGCGCCATGTCCGGCAATTGCTGCGGTTGGGCGACAGCGGAGGCATCGTCGGCCAGCGCTTCGGAGATCAGGTGAAACGGTGAAAATCCTGCGAGAGCGGCAAGTCCGGTCAGCGACAGGGCGGCGGTAAAGGCACGACGCGTGATTATCAAGATCGGCTCCGGACTTTGGCTGCGAAAGGACGGGCCTTCGCTAGCTTGAAACCAGCCATGTGGCAATGGCGTGCGACGATCGCCAGAGTTGGCGAAAACGTCAATTTCGCTTGATTGCGGCCCCGAGCCGCGCCAGCGCCGCCCGCAATTCGTCGTCCTCGACCGAGGCCAGCGTTTGTGCGATTTGCTCGACCTGCCGCGGGTCCGGTGGCGGCGAGGGGCGGGGCCGTGGCTTTCGCGACAACGGTCCCTGGCGCAACGCCATCCGCCCCACGGCGCTCCAGCCGAAGAAGCGGTTGACGCGTTCAAGGATCACATCGGAGGCATGCTGGATTTCGAGCGCCATCGGGCCCTCGACACGCAGCACCAGCGTGGCGGCTTCCTGCGGCTGGCCATCCACCGGCCGCGGCCACTGCATCTTCAGGGGTTCGCAATGGGCCGACAGTTCGGGACCGATGATCTCATTCCAGCGGGTGACGAGTTCGCGAGCGGCAAATCCCTGCTTGGCATAGGCGTCCGAAAAGACGTCGCTGAGCAGGACGGATAACGGCTTTGCCGAGATCGGGCCGGGCTTGTTCATCTTGGGACGGTTTGCGACCATACGGCCATGAGTCTATCAGGCGCCGCCGCCCTGCGGAAGAAAACGTCGGATCGTGAGGAACCGGCCGCGATGCGGCCCGTGCTGCTGCTCGCCTGGTACGACCGGCACCGAAGGGTGCTGCCGTGGCGTCCGCCGGCGGGCCAGCGGCCCGATCCTTACGCGGTGTGGCTGTCGGAAATCATGCTGCAGCAGACCACCGTCAAAGCCGTCGGGCCTTATTTTCAGAAATTTCTCGCGCGCTGGGGTGATGTCACCGCGCTCGGCCGCGCCTCGCTCGACGATGTCTTAAGGATGTGGGCGGGGCTCGGCTATTATTCGCGCGCGCGCAACCTTCATGCCTGCGCAGTCGCGGTTTTGCGCGATCATGACGGCGTGTTTCCCGATACCGAAGAAGGCTTGCGCGCTCTTCCGGGCATCGGGCCCTATACGGCGGCTGCGATTGCGGCGATCGCTTTCGATCGGCGGACCATGCCGGTCGATGGCAATATCGAACGCGTGGTGTCGCGGCTGTTTGCGGTCGAGGAAACATTGCCGCAAGCGAAGCCCGTCATCCAAAGGCTCGCGACGACGCTGCTCGGCGACGCCAGAGCCGGCGACGAGCAGTCTCGCGCCGGCGGCATCGCGAAGTCGCGAGCCGGGGATAGCGCGCAGGCGCTGATGGATCTTGGCGCCTCGATCTGCACGCCGAAGAGACCGGCGTGCAGTCTGTGTCCGCTCAACGAGGGATGCGCCGCTCGAGCGCGCGGCGATCAGGAGACGTTTCCGCGCAAGGCGCCGAAGAAGACGGGCAAGCTGCGCCGCGGCGCCGCCTTTGTCGTGACGCGCGGCGACGAAGTTCTGGTGCGCAGCCGTCCTGAAAAGGGATTGCTCGGCTGCATGACCGAGGTGCCGGGTTCGGACTGGCGCGCGGCGCAGGACGACGAGGCCGCATTGAAACAGGCGCCCCAACTCACCGGTGTGACGCGCTGGCATCGGAAGGTCGGCGTGGTCACGCATGTCTTTACGCATTTTCCATTGGAGCTTGTGGTCTACACGGCCCGCGTGTCCGGACGCGCCCGCACGCCAAAGGGCATGCGCTGGGTGCCGATTGCTACACTCGACGGCGAAGCGCTGCCGAATGTGATGCGCAAGGTAATCGCCCACGGTCTCGGCAACAGCTAAACCGCGATTCCAAACGCAAATGACCCCGCCAGTGCTGACACCACGCTGGCAGCAGGCATGGGCTAATTTGCTTCCAACGGAGGCTCCTATGCTCAAGACAGCGCTCGACGACATTGTCATGCCGCCATCGGCCAAATTGCTCGGCTGGCGGCTGCTTGATTCCCGGCCGTGGGACGGCTGGCTGAAGGTCGGCTTCGATGGAAGGGCGGAGTTTTGCAACCCGGCCGGTTTCATCCAGGGCGGCATCCTCTCGGCCATGCTGGACGACACGATGGGACCAGCCGTGTTCGTGACGAGCGAAGGCAGATACTATGCGACCACCATCAGTCTGACGGTGAACTTCATCGCGCCCGCCAAACCGGGGCCGCTGACCGCAGAGGCGCAGGTCATCCAGATCGGCAAGAGCGTCGCCTTCATGGAAGGCAAGCTGATCGGAGATGACGGCACTGTGCTCGCAACCGCCAGCACCACCGCGCGTCTCGTCGAGGCGGCGAGGGCGCTGCGCTAGTCGCTTGCACCGGCGCTGAGTGCAATCGAGATCACGGCGGCATTGGTTACGCGGTCTCGCTGCCTTGACATACATCAATCGCTCCCGCGAGTGGCCTGCGAGGTATTTGGTCAATACCGCTTTCTGCGGTGCACGAAATCGCCGGGCCTGACCATGAACCTTCTGCTCAGGGAAATTCGCCACAATCCACTATTGTGGATGTTGATTTTTGTGCCGATCGTGCTCGCAGTCGAGTACGCGGCTCCGTCAGCCCATACAGCCCTTTTCGTGCTGGCAGTCCTGGCCATCGTGCCATTGGCGACGCTTCTTAGTCACGCGACCGAGAGTGTCGCGGAGAAAACGGGTGACGCAGTCGGCGGCTTGCTCAATGCAACGCTGGGCAATCTGACCGAACTGATCATCGCAATCGCCGCCCTTCAGGCCGGTGAATACATGCTGGTCAAGGCATCGATCGCCGGAGCCATCGTGACGAACTCGCTGTTCATGCTCGGCGCTTCCTTTTTGCTCGGTGGGCTTCGAAACCACGTCCAGGACTACAATCGCGCCGGTGGCAGATTGTACGCTGCACTCCTGTTGATGGCGACGATCGCGCTACTCGCACCGGCCGCCGTCGCCGACCTTGATGCGGCAAAAGGCGAAGCGATGGCGCAGAAGCTCAGCGCGGGCCTGGCGGTGTTGCTCATGTGCGCCTACGCACTCGGCCTGCTGTTCTCGCTCAAGACCCACAGGGAGCTGTTTGCGAGCCATGAGCATGGCGAGGCTGGCGAGGGCGGCTGGCCAATCGGCCTCGCGGTCGGCACGCTGCTTGTGGTCACCGTACTGGTCGCTCTGGTCAGCGAAATATTCGTAGGGTCGGTACAGAAGGCAGGAGAGACCCTTGGATTGAGCCCGGCTTTCGTCGGTTTCATTGTTGTTGCGCTCGTCGGCGCCGCCGCGGAAATGGCAGTCGCGTTTTCTGCGGCGCGCAAGAACCGCCTTGACATGAGCGTCAGCATTGCGCTGGGAAGCGCGTCCCAAATTGCTTTGTTCGTGGCGCCGGTGCTGGTGCTCTTGAGCTATCTCGTCGGTCCCAAGCCGATGGACCTGCAGTTCTGGCCCGGGGCCGTGACGATGGTGATGATCGCCACCTTCACGTCCTGCTTTGTCACCAACAGCGGACGGTCCGCCTGGTTCATTGGCGCGCTGCTGGTGTTCATCTACGTCATCTTCGCCATGACGCTGTATGTCGTGCCGCCTGGCTCGCACGGGCCCGTGTAGGAGCCGGAGGGGCAGCGATGACGAGCCGAATGCGCAGCTGGCTCCGACCTGTCGTACCCCTTCTTGTCGGTTACAGTATCTTTGGTCTCCTTGTCGAAGCCGCCGTGCCACGATTCCTGCCGGAGAACAGCCTGACGACCTTCGTCGGGGAGGCTGCAAAGGCCGGTGTATTCGCAATCTGGCTCTATCTGATTTGGCGCATAGCCGGCACGCTCCAGGGAATTTACGGCGCGGGGAGCGCGCGTTATCTGGAGCGCACGCCCATCTGGAGAATTTTGATGGACGTCACGGCGGCCTACATCCTCGCGGCGTTCTGCTTTGCCGTGCTTTACGTTTATCTGGTGCGTCACGACGCAAACGCGTTTTCCACCGAGCTCAATCTCGGCAACGCGATCTACTTCAGCATCGTGTCCATGACGACAACGGGGTACGGCGACATATCGCCCAGGTCGGGCTGGGCAAAATTCGTCGTCTGTCTGCAGATCATGTTTGGCTTTCTCTATAATGTGCTCTTTTTCTCGATCTTCGCCGGACTTGCAGGTCAAAGACGTTCCAATTGATTTTCGTCAACGTGCGGTGTGATGAACGTCTGATCGGCGCAAACTCGGGAGCTGCCGTCACGCATTGGCCTCAACGCGATCCTCCCAGTCCTCCCATTCGACGTTGTTGACTTTCAGGTAGGTCGAGACCGCCGACTCGATGGTCGGAAAGAAATCGGCTTCGCCGAGCTGGGCGTACAATCCGAAGCGCTTCAGCTTGTCTTTCACGGGGTCCTTGAGCTCAGCAAAGCAGAGTTCGATGCCGCGGGCGTGCAGCGCCTCGTCCAGCTCGGCAACGGTGTCGCAGGCAGTCACGTCCACGCTCGTCACCGGTTCGGCGGCGACCACCAGCCAGCGCACCGGGGTCGGCGATTTCGCAATCGCGTCCAGAATGCGCTCTCTGAAGAACTCGGCATTGGCGAAGAACAGCGGCGCATCCCAGCGGAACAGGACCAATCCCGGAACGAGGCGCGCGTCGGGATATCGTTTGAGGTCGTGGTAGCCCTCAACGCCGTGAGGGCGGCCCATGACAGCGGAGTGGGGACGCCAGCCGTCCCACAGAAACTCAAGAATGGCCACCGCAATCGCGAGGCCAATTCCCGGTATAGCGCCGAGCACGGCCACGCCGACGAAGCACAGCATCGTCAACCAGAACTCCCATCGCTGAATCCGGTAGATCCGCGGAAGATCGTCAACCTCGATCAGGCCAATTGCAGCCGCGATAACCACGGCAGCCAACGCGGCGTTCGGCAGGTGCTGTAACAGGTTTGGCGCAACCATCAGAAGCAAGGCTATGGCGAGTGCACCGACGACACTGGTCAGTTGGGTGCGGGCACCGGCAGCCTCGGCAACGGGGGTTCGTGAGGAACTGCTGGAGATCGGGAAACCCTGAAAGAATCCCGTTGCGAGGTTGGCTACGCCGAGCCCCACCATCTCCTGGTTCGGGTCGACCTTGTCGCCGAGTCGCGCCGCATAGGTCCGCGACAGCACGCTCGTGTCCGCAAACGAGATCAACGCGATAGCGCAGCCGCCTGCCAGCACGGAAATGAGATCGTTGTACGCGATCCAGGGAATGGAGAGCGCCGGCAGGCCTTGAGGAAGCGGCCCCAGAACCTTCACACCATAGCGATTACCGAGATCGAGTGCGGCGACGACAAGGGTCGCTCCGACGACGGCAACCAGGATTCCCGGCAGGCGCTTGCTATCCTTGAGCAGCAGGATGACGATCAACGTACCGAGCCCAATGGCGAAACCGACCCAGTTTGACTTGCCGTCGCCGATTGAACCGGCGATCGCCCACAGGTCTCGCAAAGGTCCTTGGTCCCCGATCGAGAAGCCGAACAGCTTTGGCAGCTGGCTGATCAGCACGGTCACGGCTATCCCATTCATGTAGCCGTACCGGATCGGCTTGGAGAGCAACTCGGTCACGAAGCCCAACCGCGCGATGCCCGCCAGTATCAGCACGGCTCCCGAAACGAGTGCCATCAACGCCGCAAGCGTTACGGCGCGCGCCGCGTCGCCGCCGGACAACGGGGCAACGACACCGAGGATGACCGCAGCCAGGGCCGAGTCCGGTCCAAGCACAATGATGCGGCTTGGGCCGAAAATGGCGTAGGCGAGAAGCGGAATGATGGTTGCGTAGAGGCCGTGGATGCCCGGCAGGCCTGACGCAGCCGCGTAGGCAATGCCGACCGGCACCAGCATGGTCGCCAGCACGAGGCCTGCGAAGATGTCATGCCGCAGCCACGCAAGCTGATAGTGGCGGACGGTATCGATTCCAGGCAGCCAATGACATGGAAGGCTCACCGCGCTCTCTCCTGACCAGGCCATGCTGGTTAAAAGGAGAAGGATCGGCCCTTCTGGAGCGTGTTCTTTGACCTATCTCAAGCGATTGCAGCCGATCAAACAGCGGTCTTGCGGCAAGCTGCCAAGGCTGAGGCCTAGATGGCGTTCGCCCGCGGCACTATCGGCGGCTTGGCGTTGAGACCCTCGACCTGGAAACCGGCAACGCGCTTGTAGTTGGCCGCGATCTCTTCCAGTTCCTGCCGCGACAGCACGTCGGTGACCTCCTCGAAGCCGTCGGGCGCGCGTTCCTCGACCAGTTGCATCACCTGCTCGGGGCCATTGCGACGATTGAGCAGGACCAGCTCCGTCGTGGCGGGACGCCGTTCGGCTTCATAGGCCACGAGCGCGGCTTGCGTGGCGCCGTGCGCCTGAATCTCGCGCGTGAGCACTCGCGCATCGAGAATGGCCTGCGAGGCGCCATTGGAGCCGATCGGATACATCGGATGCGCGGCATCGCCCATCAGCGTGACGCGGCCCAAGCTCCATTGCGGTATGGGATCGCGGTCGACCAGCGGATATTCGAACGCATGGGTGCAGTTCTTGATCAGGCCGGGAACATCGAGCCAGTCGAACGTCCAGTCGGCAAACCACGGCAGGAATTCCTCCAGCTTTGCGGTCCGGTTGTAATCCTCCCGCCGCCACTGGTAGCTCGGCGGCATGTGCCGCTCGGCGATCCAGTTGATCCGGAATTTTCCGTCAGCGTCCGGTTCCTTTGAAATCGGGTAGCACACGAATTTCAGCGTCTCGTGGCCGGCCATGATCATGGTGCGGCCGGACAGAAACGCCTTCGCCGCGGTGACGCCGCGCCACAGAATGCGTCCGTTCCAGATCGGCGGCCCTTCGTTCGGGTATAGCTTTTCGCGCGCGGCGGAGTGAATACCGTCGGCAGCGATGAGAACGGCGCCTTCGTATTCGCCAGCCGGTTTTCCGGTCGCCCTGTCGATGAAGCTGGCGCGAATGCCGCCAGCGGCCTCCCGCCAGCCGCTCAAATGATGGCTGGTGAGGATGTTCTCGGCGCCGAGCCGTTCGATCGCCGTCTCGACCAGGAGCTGCTGCAGCGTGCCGCGATGGATCGAAAATTGCGGCCACTTGTAGCCGGCCTCGAGGCCACGCGGTTCGCTCCAGATTAGCTTGCCGCGCTTGGAGAAATAGGCCAATTCCTTGGTCGCGACGCCCGCAGCATCGAGCCGCTCGTACAAGCCAAGCTCGATCAATTCGCGAACGGCATGCGGCAGCACGTTGATGCCGACGCCAAGCGCCTTGAACTCAGGAACGCTCTCGAAGACTTTGGCGGGAACGCCGATCTGATGCAGGCTGAGCGCCAGCGTCAGTCCGCCAATTCCACCACCTGCAATCAGAACCGTCATGAGACCCGATACCCCCTCATGACGGCGTCATGACATGTGGCGCGCAAGGGGGCAACTGCGAAGGTTCAGAGATGAGGGAGCCTCAACCCGTTAATCTTTTCGGACCGTCCAGTGTCGCCTGTTTGACGTTCCTGCACCACCCGCCGCGAGCCCAGCCAGGAACGTCAAATAGAAGAGCGGCACTGGTATCATGAGTTGCTAGTGCCCATGACTTTCCGAAGTTCGTGCAAGAGGGTGCTGCGAGGGATCACGAACTTCGGAAAGTGGGCACTAGCCCGCGGCCGGTTTCCAGCATCAGCTTGCGCAGCCAGAGCGATCCGGGATCGAACTGGGCGCGCGTCGGATAAAACATGTGCTGCTCGTCGATGCCCGGATCGAGCGGCGGCGTCACCGTTTGCAACGACAGCTGCCTCGCCAGGGCCGCGATCAGGCGGCGCGGCACGAAGGCGACAAGGTCGGTGCGCGCGGAGACGTGCAAGGCCTCGATATAGCCGGGCACCACGAGCGCGATCCGCCGTTCGATGCCCTTTGAGCGCAACCAGGTATCGATCAGGTCTTCGCTCGCGCCGCGGATCACGACCGCGACATGCCGCGCGGCAAGGAAAGCTTCGCGCTTCTTCAGCTTCGCGCCAACCGGATGTTTGCGGCGAACCGCAAGCGCGTCGCTGTCGGTATAGAGCCGCTGGCGGTGAAAGCCCTTGAAGGCGTCGCCGATCGAGATCACGAGGTCGATGGTGCGGGCAAATTCCGCCGTGAAGATCGCCGGCCCCCGCCACGGCACCACGTCAATGGTCACGCCCGGCGCCTGCTTTGTCACTTTTTCCATCAGGGGCGGCATCAAGAGCTCGACGGCGAGGTCCGGCATCATCAGCCGAAAGTGCCGTTCGCTGCGGCCGGCGTCGAATTCATCCGGCATGAACAGGGTGCGCACCTGATCGAGCGCCTGCGCCAGCGGACCGCGCAGCGCCTGCGCCCGCGGAGTCAGCTCCATCCGCGCGCCGGTGCGCACCAGAAGCGGGTCGCCGATGACATCGCGCAAGCGTTGCAGCGCATGGCTCGCGGCGGGCTGCGACAGGCCGATCCGCATCGCCGCGCGGCTGACGCTGGCTTCCTTGAGCAGCGCATCGAGCGCGACCAGCAGATTGAGGTCAAGCGAATTCAAATTCATGAAATGAATGATTATCATATTTCATATCGATTGGAAGAATATAAGATCTCGGCGCAATGATCGACGGCGTTTTTTGACCATCCGAAAGTGGCCGCCATGAGCGATACCGCCAGCAACAAGAGACTGATCGAAGAGATTTTCGCCGCCGCCGGCAATCCAGATCCCGAAGTGCGCGATCGCGCGCTGTTCGTTGCAAGTCTTGCCGACGACGCGACCTGGACCGTGACCGGTCAATATTCCTGGTCGCGCACCTTCACCGGCAAGCAATCGATCCTCAACGATCTTCATGGACATGTGCGCACGCGTCTCGCCGAACGCACGCGAACGATCGCGCATCGTTTCATCGCCGACGGCGATCATGTCGTGGTGGAGGCCAAGGGCGACAACGTCACGCGGGAAGGCGTGCGCTACGACAACGACTATTGCCTGGTGTTTCGCCTGAAGGGCGGCAAGATCACGGAAATCAGGGAGTATTGCGATTCCGTGCTGACCGAGCGCGCGCTGGGCAAGTTTCCGGAAACCGCAGCGGGTTGAGCGACTGGTGCGCGTTGATGCGGAAGCCGCATCTGCCGCCGGCGATTGTCGCGGCATTCCATGCTCTCGATTGCGATCGATGGTCAGCCTGGTTCGGTTGTGGCGCGAACGCAGCCGGGCGCGGCGTCAGCTCCTTGCCATGAATGAGCGCGAATTGCGGGATATCGGTCTTTATCGATGCGATATTGCCGATGCCGTCTTGGCGCGGCAAGAAAGGAAGAATGCCATGAGCAAGGAGATATTCAGCCCGGCGACGCTACCGCCGCCATCAGGCTATTCACACGTCGCCAAGGTGAGCAGCGGCACCCTGGTCTTCATCGCGGGCCAGGTGTCGGCCGATGCGTCGGGCAAACTGGTCGGCGAAGGCAATTTCGAAGTTCAGGTCGAGCAGGTGTTCAAGAACCTGAAGCTGGCGCTCGAGGCGGCGGGCGCCAACATGGCCGACATTGTCAAGATGAACACCTACCTCGTCGCCGAAGTCGGCCAGGACGACGTTGCGAAGCTGCGCACCATCCGCGAGCGGCATCTCAACACGTCAAAACCGCCGGCGAGCACGCTTGTCGTCGTCAGCCGGCTGGCGCGGCCCGGCTGGCTGATCGAGATCGAGGTCATTGCCGCGATTGACAGGTGAGAAACGAAAACGGCGCCCGTGAGGGCGCCGTTTGCCGTTCAGGAGAAGATCGATCAGGCCGCCTTGGTCTTGAGGTGACCGAACATGATATGGCGGGCTTCGTCGTCCATCTCGGCCTTGAAGGTGAACTTGTCCTTCAGCGCCAGCGCGCGCACCGCCGCGGGCCTCGCCGAGATTTCGTCGAGCACGCGCTTGACGTTCGGGTATTTGGCGAAACCTTCCTCGCCGAGGATGAATGCGCCCATGCGCACCCAGCCCCACAACGCCATGTCGACGATCGTATAGGTGTCGCCGAGCATGTATTTGTTCCTGGCGAGGTGATCGTCGAGGATCTTGTAGTGGCGGTGGGCTTCGAACTGGTAGCGGTTGTGTGCGTATTCCAGGTCCTTCGGCGCGAAGTGCTTGAAGTGCACAGCCTGTCCGGAATAGGGGCCGAGGCCGGTCGCGATGAACATCAACCATGAATAGAGCTGCGCATGGCTTTGCGGCGTGTTGGCTGGCATGAACTTGCCGGTCTTTTCGCCGAGATAGAGCAGGATCGCATTGCTGTCGAAAACGAAGGTGCCGTCATCGTCGATCGCCGGCACCTTGCCGTTTGGATTGACCTTGAGAAATTCCGGCTTGAACTGGTCGCCCTTGCGGGTGTCGACCGCGATCAGTTCGCAGGGCAGGCCGGTCTCTTCCAGGAACAGCGCGACCTTGGTGGGGTTCGGCGCGCCATTGAAATAGAATTTGAGCATTCAAATCTCCCTTTTGTTGTCGCCGCGAATGCGGGGCGCGGCGCAATGGTTGCGGAGACTGCACAAATTTCACTGCTGAGGGCAAGCGACGAGTTTGTGAAAGGTGCATTGCGCGGCGCGCAATGGCGCGGGCCGCGCAGCCTGCTCACGCTCGCCGGCTAGACGACGCGCTTGCCGGCTTGCGCCGCGATCGGCCGCTGCACGAAATACATCAGGACCAGGGAAATCACCGCCGTCGTCACGACGACGAAGCCGATCCGGTTGAAATGCGAGAGTGAACCGTCGGCATTTTGCGCAATGATCGCCGCGGCAAGGACCGAGCCGAGCCCGCCGGAGAGTTGCTGCAGCGAGGCGCCGATCGCGCTGAAGGAGCCGCGCTGGGCTGCTTCCGGGATCGCGGAAATCAGCGCCTGCGACGGGATCATGCGCGAAAAGATGCCGACGAACAGAACGACGTTGACGGCGATCGCAACCGTCAGGCTGACCTGACCGAGATTCGTGTAGATCAGCACCATGACGATCGACAAAGCGGTGCCGAAAGCGAAGGTGGGGAATTTGCCGATCCCATCGCTCAATCGCCCAACCAGTGGCCCGATGAAAATCGTGAACAGGCCGGAGACGAGATAGATCGTCGGCAAATGAACGATGTCGATGCCGAGGTTGTGCACGGTGTAGGCGCTGCCAAACGGCATCAGCATGTAGCCGCCGGTCGCCAGCAGCGTCGTCAACATGAAAGCCAGCCAGTAGCGGCGTTGCGTGACCGTTGCGATCAGATGCCGGAAGGGGTTTTTATCCTGCTTCAGCAGGAGATGGCCATTCACCGGCTGCATCAGGAACGCGACCACGGCCATTCCGGCGATCGATAGCGCAACCAGCGCGCCGAACGCGACGTGCCAGTTCCAGTGGTTGGAGAGGAAAAGACCGGCCGGGATGCCGAGCACCTGGCTTGCAGCGAAGGCGGTTTGCACGAAGCCCATGACGCGGCCGCGTAATTGCAGAGCAAACAGGTCGGTGACGATGGCGATCACGACGGAGCCGATCACGCCGCCGAACAGACCGGTGACGATCCGGCCCGTCAGCAGCACATGATAGTTCGGCGCGACGGCGCAGAGCGCCGTTCCGAGGGTAAAGCCGGCATAGAAAAACAACAGCAGCCGCTTGCGGTCGAACCGGTCGGCAAAGCCTGCGGCCAGGATGCCGGAGATCCCTGCGCTGAATGCGTAGGCCGAGACCGCCAGACCGAACTGTGCGGGCGAAATATCCAGCGCCGGCATGATGATGGCGCCGAGCGGCGACATGATCATGAAATCGATGATGATCGTGAACTGGACGAGCGCCAATAGCGCCACGAGGATCGACTGGTAGCGCGAAAAGCCGCGGGGTCGCTCCTGCGGTTCATCGATCGTGGCCGTCATGGTCTGTTCGGTCATTGCATTCATTCGCGAAGAGAAAGAGATGAGGTCATGCGATCGCCGCCAGCTCTCCCGACGCGCCGCCAGACCCTCGGCTCCATTTATGCCGGCCATGCGCTATTTCGATGGCTTGACAAACGGATTTGTTTCCTGCCCGGCGCGATGAATCGAGAGGTGTGCTTCGGCCAAATAACGCTATCGGCGAGAGGCAGAAAAGGTGCAGTGTACGAAGCGCGTCGCGGCACTGGACCTGTGTTTTTTTAAAAAGGATGCGCGCCATGCGGAGAAGAGAGATCCTCGATCGTATCGAGAAGTACGTCCAGCCGTTCCGCATCACAAAAGGCGATGATTTCAAACTCGCCGGCTTCGATCCGGGCGACACGCGTGGCTTGAGGCTCGACAAGGGCGAAGCGAGGGACCTGCTGCAACAGGGTACCGAATGGCTCGCCGAGGAGCAGGAGATGCTCTACGCCGAGAACCGCTGGTCGCTGCTTCTGGTGTTTCAGGCGATGGATGCGGCCGGCAAGGACGGGACCATCAAGCACGTCATGTCAGGAATAAATCCTCAGGGCTGCCAGGTTGTCTCGTTCAAGCAGCCCTCGTCGGAGGACCTCGAACACGACTTTCTCTGGCGTTACTCAAAGCGGCTGCCCGAGCGGGGGCGGATCGGGATTTTCAACAGGTCCTACTATGAGGAAGTCCTCGTTGTGCGCGTGCACGAGGATATCCTGAAACGACAGAATCTGCCTGCGCAACTCGTCAACAAGAACATCTGGCAGGAGCGGCTTTCCGACATCGCGCATTTCGAGGACTACCTCACGCGGCAGGGAACGATCGTTCTGAAATTCTTCCTGCACCTGTCGCGCAAGGAGCAGAAGAAGCGCTTCATGGAGCGTCTCGACAAGCCGGACAAGCATTGGAAGTTCTCGCCCGCCGACGTGCAGGAGCGCGCCTTCTGGGATGACTACATGCATGCGTTCGAGGAAGCCATTCGGGCTACCGCGTCGGAGCGGGCGCCGTGGTACGTGGTGCCGGCCGACAACAAATGGTTCACCCGGCTCGTTGTCGCCGCAGCCATCGTGCAGGCAGTCGAGGAACTCAATCTCTCGTTTCCGACGATCGACGCCGAGAAGAAGAAGCAGTTGCAAACGGCGCGCGCAGAACTCGGCCGGGAAAAGTAGGAGACCGCGCGCAGCACGCGTCATCGTGCTCTTTCCAATGCTTTCACATTGCAGCTGCGCTAAAATCGAAAGACGGCCTCATCATTTCGGGAATGCGCATGTCGACAGCAATCTCGGTCCTTGGCGGCGTCGGTCTGTTTCTGCTCGGCATGACCGTCATGACGGAGGGCCTGAAGGCCCTGGCTGGCTCCGGGCTGAAGACGCTGCTTGGCAAGGCGGCTGCGACGCCGCTGCGCGGCTCTTTCTGGGGCGCGCTGGTCACGCTGCTGGTGCAATCGTCCAGCGCAACGACGATGACGACGATCGGTCTCGTCAGCGCGGGCCTGCTGACCTTCCCGCAAGGGCTCGGTCTGGTGTTTGGGGCGAACGTCGGTACCACGGGCACCGGGTGGCTGGTCGCACTCATCGGCGTGCGCGTCTCGCTGACGGCGGCCGCACTGCCGATGATCTTCGCAGGCGCATTGATCAAGCTGCTCGCCAGCGGGCGGATATCCGGAGCCGGCGCCGCACTTGCCGGATTCGGGCTCGTGCTGTTCGGACTGACGACGCTGCAGCAGGGAATGGGTGGGCTGGCCGAACGATTGCATCCGGCGGACTTGCCCGCGGTTCTCGCCGGTGGCGATACCGGATGGTGGCGGGCGATGTTCGGCGCGCTGGTGCTGGTCGTGATCGGCCTCGTGATGACTGCGATCATGCAGTCGTCCACGGCAGCGATCGCGGTGACGCTGTCGGCCTATTTCTCCGGCGCCATCGGACTTGACCAGGGTTGCGCGTTGATCATCGGACAGAACATCGGAACGGCCACCAGTTCCGCATTGGCGGCGATCGGCGCGAGCACCACGGCGAAGCGGCTCGCGATCGCCTATGTGCTGTTCAAAATGATCGCGGCCGTGATTGCGCTGGTGCTGTTTCCGATTCTGACGCCTTTGCTCATCGGCGCCTCGGCCGCAATCGACGGCGTGACGCTGCTGGCCGCCTATCACACGGCGTACAATATCGTCGGGGTCGCGGTTCTGCTGCCGCTCGTCGATCGTTTCACACAACTGGTGGAGCGCATCCTGCCCGATCGCGGCTCGCCGCTCACGCGCTATCTCGATCCTTCCGCGCTTGCGACGCCGGTGCTCGCCGTGGAAGCAGTGCGGCGGACGATCGCGCGGTCGCTTGTCGCGGTATGCGGCTCGGTCGAGGCGGCGCTGGGGGCGCAGATCCGCGGCGACGTCCCGGGAAAGAGCGCGATTTCGGTGGGTGAGGCGGTCGACGTGCTGCACCAGGCGCAAATCTTCCTCTCGGATGTATCCGGACCGCCGGACACAGGCGACGAGCAACGGCGGCTGACGAGCACGTTGCACGCGCTCGACCACGCGTCCCGGCTCGCGGAAATCGCCGGGGGAATCTCGTTCGGCGCGGTGCGCGACCGGCCCGACGAGCTGCGCGCCAGCCAGTTATGCGCGGATGCAATGGGGCTCGCAATCTCGGTTGCGGACGATGTCGCAATGCCGCCTGATGACCGGTCGGCCACGACTTCGCAAGCGCCAGGCGCAAAAGCGATACCCGCCGCCGACGCGCTCGCGCAACTTGAGCACATTGCCACAGAGCTGGAGAAGGTGCAGCTCGCTCACCGTCGCGCGACCTTGGACGCGGCCGCTAACGGAAAATTCTCTGCCGAGGCGGCAATCGTTCGCGTCGATGCCCTGCGCAGCCTGCAAGCGCTGGTGCGGCACGCCTGGCGCTGCACGTGGCACCTTGCCGGTCACGATGATGAGACAAGCTCACGTTCCAGCCTCGACCGCGCTGACAGCCTTCCGCAAGCTATCGGATGAACGGATGACGAGCTTCTCCGCCTCCACAACTGCGAAGAACAACACACCACCCGCGAGCAGCCATGGCCAAACCGACAGCGGAATCGCTTCGTTGTCGAACAGACGCTGCAATGGCGGCGCGTAGGTGAACAGCAGTTGCAGGATCACGACCGCGCCGATGCCGAGCGGCAGGTACCTGTTTCCCGTATGCGCGGTCAGGGAGAAGGACGAGTCCAGCAAATAGCGGCTGTTCAGGAGATAGAAGACTTGACCGATCGTAATCGCGTTGACCGCGACGGTGCGGGCGAGCGCATCCGATGCGCCGTGAGACTTCATCCAGAAGAACGCCACGAGCGTATAGGCGAGCAGCGCCAGGCCGACGAAGGCGATGCGCCAGATGCCGAAGCCGGTCACGATCGGGCGGCCCACCGCGCGCGGGGGACGGTTCATCACGTCGATCTCGTGCGGCTCGAAAGAGATGACGAGCCCAAGCGCAACAGAAGTTATCATATTGACCCAGAGCACCTGTGGCGCCGTGATCGGCATGGTGAAGCCGAAGAAGATCGCAACTGCGATGACCAACCCTTGCGCGATGTTGGTGGGCAGCATGAAAAGCATCGCCTTTTCGATGTTGTTGTAGACCGTGCGTCCCTCCTTCACGGCCGCAGTGATGGAGGCGAAGTTGTCGTCGGCCAGGATCATGCCGGCGGCCTCCTTGGTGACCTCGGTCCCCTTGATGCCCATAGCGACGCCGATATCGGCCTTCTTGAGAGCCGGCGCGTCGTTGACGCCATCGCCCGTCATGGCCACGATCTGCTTGTTGGCCTGAATGGCCTTTACCAGCCGCAGCTTGTGCTCAGGGCTTGCGCGCGCAAAGACGTCGACATCGCGGACGCATTCGCACAGTGTGGCGCTATCCATATCCTCGATCTCGCCGCCGGTGATCGCGGTTTTGCCGTCGCCGATGCCGAGCATTTTGGCGATGGCCGCGGCTGTGATCTTGTGATCGCCGGTGATCATGGTGACGCGGATGCCGCCGCCGTGACATTCCTTGACGGCCTCGATGGCTTCCTTGCGCGGCGGATCGAGAAGACCGATCAGCCCGAGCAGGACAAGGGTTTTTGGCAGGTCGGCCGGACCGAGGTTACCTGCCTGGACAGCCGGATTTTCCAGCCAGGCCAGCGCCAGTACACGCTCGCCCTGGGCGGCGAGTTGGTCCGAGCTTTGCGTGAAATGCGCGCGGTCGAGCGATACCGCCTGGCCGCTCGCGGTCTGCGCGCGATCGCAGTGAGCGAGGATGACTTCCGGGGCGCCTTTCACGAACAGCGCCTGGTTGCCGTCGGCGGATTTGTGCAGCGTCGCCATGAATTTGTGCTCGGATTCGAACGGGATCGCGTCGATCCGCGGCGAGGCGGCTTGCTCGGTGGCGCGATCCATGCCGAGCTTGGTCGCAAAAGGATAAAGCGCGCCCTCGGTGGGATCGCCTTCCACTTTCCATGTCCCTTCCTGCTGGAAAAGCTCGGCGTCGTTGCACAGCATGGAGACGCGGCCCATGAGCGAGAGCACGGCGTCCTTGGCTGCAGGCTTGCCGTCCTTCCGTATCTCGCCGTCGGGCGCATAGCCGTCGCCGGTGACTTGGTAGGCGGACTCGGCGGTGACGGCAGACACCACCATCATCTCCATTAAAGTCAGCGTGCCGGTCTTGTCCGAGCAGATCCGCGAGACCGATCCGAGCGTCTCGACGGCGGGCAAGCGCCGTATGATCGCATTGCGCTGTGCCATGCGCTGGACGCCGATGGCGAGCGTGATCGTGATGAGCGCCGGCAATCCTTCCGGGATAACCGAGACGGCGATGCCGACGACGGCCTGAAACAGCTCGACGAAGTTGATGGCCGCCACCCATTTTCCGAAGGCGAAGATCAAGACGCTGATCACGCCGATCACGGCGGTGATGCTGTAGCCGAACTTTTTGATCTGGCGCAGCAGCGGGGTCTCGAGCGGACTGACACGAGCGAGCAACTGATTGATGCGGCCGAGCTCGGTGTCGCTGCCGGTGGCGACAGCAATGCCGGTGGCGCGGCCCGATACGACCATCGTGCCCGAAAACGCCATGTTCTCCCGATCGCCGACCGTGGCATTTGCAGCTACGACATCGGTGGTCTTGTCGGCCGGCACGGATTCGCCGGTCAGCGCCGCTTCCTCGGTGCGCAGGTTCTTGGCATCGACGAGGCGCAGGTCTGCCGGAATCCTGTCGCCGGACTCCAGCAGCACGACGTCGCCCGGCACGAGCTGGTCGGCAGCGATCATGCGCGTCCCGCCGCCGCGCAAGACTCTTGCCTCGGCGGACAGCATGTTGCGGATCGAATCCAGCGCCTTCTCGGCCTTGCCTTCCTGGATGAAGCCGAGCAGCGCGTTGAGAATGACCACGGCGAAGATGATGCCGGCGTCGACCCACAGGTTCAGCATCAGCTTGATGAAGCCGGCGCCGAGCAGGACATAGACCAGGATGTTGTTGAACTGGGCGAGAAACCGCATCAACGGTCCTCGCTTCTTGCCCTCGGGCAGGCGGTTCGGGCCGTGTTTTTGCAGCCGCGTCGCGGCTTCGGTCGCGTCGAGCCCCGTCTCGCGGCTGGTCGCGAGCTGTTTCGCGACCGCGTCGGCGGATACCGCGTGCCACGCCGAGGCGTTGCTGGCCGTGGACGCGTTCATTGCTACGCGCATCCCTAAGCCCCCCGTGAGCTCCTCCTTAAAGCGCACTCCGAAGCACTACTCGTTGCGACGGATGATTTTGAGCGCAAGGAGCGCGATGCCGCAGGCGAGGGCGATGATGCCGGCGGCAAAGAGTCCAAGTGAAAGTCCGTTTGAGCGATACTCCAAACCGATCGCGATACAGAGGATGCCGAAAAAGATCAGGACCAACCCCCCAAACTTCTTCGCCAACAGCATCGCACCGTCAGCAGTGTAAGCGGCCATGACAAACCTCCTTTGACAACCTTCGTCGCTGTGAACGCCATGAGCTCCGTGATGGCGCGGGCAGGGCGAGACACCTCCGCCTGATCCCGTGTCCGCATTCGCAGCTCAACGGCGATCGCAAATGCTGTCCGAAACAGCGCTCCTCTCCACAACCTTACGTCAAGGCGGGATTGGACCAATTGACTTAACGGCCACGAAGCCCAACTGGTTCCATTTACCGGAACGGCTGCCAGCACCGGCGTGTCGGCGTATAAGTCAAGGGTCAGTTTTTTTAAGGAGAATGTTCAACCAGCACGGGAGTCCGAAAATGTACGCCAATATTCTCTTGAGCACGGATGGATCGGATGTTGCGAGAAAGGGCGTCAAGCACGGGATTGACTTGGCAAAGGCCTTGAACGCCAAGGTGACGGTCATCACCGTCACGGAACCTTTGCCGGTCGACTATGGGGGCGGACACGCCTCGGGATGGATTCCCTCGCAGCGAGAGTTCGATGCCTTTGACGCAGCCTGCAAGGTCCGCGCGGGCACAGTGCTCGACGAAGCGCGAGGGATAGCGGAACAGGCCGGGATATCTGCAGAATATTTGCATGTTCCGAATGCACACCCGGCCACGACGATTATCGAAACGGCAAAGTCCGGAGGTTGCGACCTGATCGTCATGGGCTCTCATGGACGTCGCGGCCTCAGGAAGCTGTTCCTGGGCAGTCAAACATCGGAGGTTCTGGCCGACGGAAGCGTGCCGGTGCTGGTCGTGCACTAGTGGAGCGGATTTGACATTCGCTACCCGTGGCCGCGCGTTCGCCAAGCGAATGTCAAATCCAAAGCTCCACTAGAAACTGATATTTGCTAGTGGTCCTTTGATTCTAACATTTGTAAAAGTGCCAGCTGGGAAGGGATACAAATGTTAGAATCGGACCACTAGTGTCCCGATTCCGAAGTTCGTATCATTTTTCGGAGCCACGTTTCGAACTTCGGAATCGAAAGGACACTAGCAAACCTATTGATTTAGTGTGGCTTTGGTTCAGAAGTCCGCATGAAGAACCCGCGGCACGCAGTGGTGCGGACTTCTGAACCGCCACACCAGAGGCCTCATCCTCCGCGGTCGTCGTAGGAATTGTCGTGACCGGTATTGGCGCTTGCCTTGCGCGCGGCGCGCCCAAGATGATCCTTGAGTCTTGCGAGCGCATCGGGGGACCAGTGGTGGATATCGGCCACGGCAACCCAAGCATCGATATAATGCTCCGGCGCGTAGACATGGCCAAAACCCATCGGAGTGCCGTTCGCGACGGCCATGTCGAGCGCAAGCTGCAGCATCGTGACGACCGGGTACCAGCGCAGCTGTGGTGAAACATCCGGGCCGCGCGGCGCATTCATCCAGGCAGGGGGGCGGTATGCATCGCGGTAGTCGAACAGCACGATAGCATCGCTCGCATATTGCAGATAGACGACGCGCATCGCGCCCCATGGCGCATCGGCCGGAACCGTCGATCCGTTCTGGTTCATGAATCGCACGAAGCGGCCGTCACGAAATTGCGGCAGCCAGGCCGGAGACCCCGGATTGCGGTTCTCGGTGACCCAGCGCCAGATGCGGCTCGCGAACGGTGGCCCGCTCCACAGGGCACCAGTGATTGGATCGCCGATCGTCTCGAACAGCTCCGCCGATTGCTCCGAGTTCTTGGCCCCGAGGCTCAGGCCGTGCAGATAGAGTTTTGGGCGCGCGTCCCTCGGCAGCGTGGTCCAATAGCCGTAGATCTCAGCGAACAAAACTCGCGCCGCCTCTGCGCCATATTCGGGTTGAAACAGCAGCGACAGCGGACTGTTGAGATAGGAATACTGCACAGCGACGCTGGCAACGTCGCCGTCGAGAAGATATTCGACCGAATCCATGGCTGCGGGATCGATCCAGCCGGTGCCGGTCGGTGTAATCACGATGAGGGTGGAGCGCGCAAAGCCGCCCTGGCGCTTCAGCTCCTCCAGCGCCAGCCTTGCGCGCGCGCGCGGCGTATCGGCGCCGCGCAGCCCCACATACACACGAACGGGATCGTGGGCGGGCCGACCGGTGAACGCGCCGATCTGTGCCGCTGTTGGCCCCGACGCCACGAATCTGCGACCGGTCCGGCCGAGTTCTTTCCATCTCACCAACGATGCCGTGCTTCCGGTTTTTCCAGGCGCGGTTGGCTGCGCCCGCTCGGGCTCAATCAAGGCGTCCCATTCGCGGAAGGACGAATCGAGCGCGCGAAAGGCCGTGCGGATCAGGAAGTTGCTGGCGATCGACCAGAACAGCAGGGTTGCGATGAGCACCCCGAGGACATTGGCGATCTTTCGCGGAATGACGCGCCGGATCTGCGTCGAGAGGAAATGGGTCACGAGGGCGAACAGCCGCGCCAAGATCAGCAGCGCGAAAAACGTCATCAGGGCGATCGCGCAAGTCTTGAGCGGATGCGCCGTTTCGACCGGCTCCATGTTCATGACGGCGCGGATCGAATTCTGCCATTCCGCCGCCCGCCACAGATACACGATGACGACGACGAGACAGGCAACCGCGAGGAACGCGTTGGTGACGGATCGAAGCCGGGACGAGGGCTCGGGCAGCTCCAGATAGTGCCAAAGCCAGCGCCAGAGCACGCCAGCGCCGTAGCCGATCGCAAAGCAGCCTCCGGCGAGCGCGCCTTGCGTGAGATAGCTCCGCGGGATGAGCGTCGGCGTCAGCGCGGCAGCGAAAAACAGCGCGCCGAGGACCAGCCCGACGCCAGACAGCGACTGCATTTGCCGCCAGATGATCGGTGCTGAAGTTTTCACCACGGTCGATCCTCCGAAGAGGTTGCAGTAAAACTGAAGGGAACGTCAGTGTCGCCGCACCAGCGGCCTCGGCAGGCCGAAATTTTCGCGCAGCGTCTCGCCTTCATAGTCACGATGGAACAGTTCGCGGCGCTGCAATTCGGGCACGACAAGGCGTACAAAATCCTCATAGGTGCCGGGCACATGCGTTGCCGCGATCACGAATCCGTCGCATCCGCGCTCCGTGAACCATTGCTCGAACTGATCCGCGACCATCTTCGGCGAGCCGACAAAGGTCGGCATCTCGCGCACCGTGCCCCGGCCAGAGAGCTCGACGAAATCGCGCACCGTCGGATTGGTCTTGCCGCTGACCTGAACGACGCGATCCCGCAGCGCTTGCATGCCGCTGATCGCCTGCAACTCCTCTGATGTAAATGGTTCGTCGGGCGGCTTCGAAGCAAAGTCGAAATTGAGCACCTCCGACAGCAGCACCAGCGCATCGATCGGCTTCGCCAGCGCGTCGATGACGGCGAACTTGTCTTCGGCTTCGCTCTGCGTTTCCGCAACGACCGGATAGACCGCTGGCGCAATGCAGGCATCGCGGCCCTTCTCGGCAAAGGCGCGCTTGAATTCGCCGTACTGCTTCTTGGCGACTTGCAGGTTCGGGTAGACCACGAAGATCAGTTCGCCCCATTGCGTGGCGAACGCCTTGCCGCGCCCGCTCTGCCCGGCCTGGATGATGACGGGATGTCCTTGAGCCGAGCGCGGTACCGTGAAAGGCCCGCGCGATTTGAAGAAGTGTCCTTGATGGTCGAGGCGGTGCACCTTGTCTGGATCGGCAAACAGGCCGTTGTCGCGGTCGAAACGGATTGCATCGTCTTCCCAGCTGTTCCAGTGCCCCAGCACCACCTCCATGAACTCGTCGGCGCGGTCGTATCTCAGATCGTGGCCGAGATGTTCTGACGCGCCGAAATTGGCGGCCTCGGAATCGTTCAGCGAGGTGACGACGTTCCAGGCCGCGCGGCCGTTGAGGAGAAGATCGATCGTGGCAAACACACGCGCCACATGAAACGGCTCATAATAGGTCGTCGAGTAGGTGACGCCGATCCCGAGCCGCGTCGTCGCAAGCCCCATCGTCAGCGCGACCGCAACCGGGTCGAGCTTGGCGGCGCGAATGCCGTGACGGATGGTTTCCGCAAAATCGTCGCCGTAGCGGTCCGGTATCGCGAGGCGGTCGTCAAAGAATGCGAGATGGAATTTTCCGCGCTCCAGCGTGCGCCCGATCTCCTCGTAGTATTCGCGCGAGAACCAGTTCGGCTTCGACGAGGGATGCCGCCAGGATGCCGGATAATTCGAGCAGTTCTGGGCCTGGAGGAAGCCGATCAGTTTCATCTGCCGGGTCATGGCGCCGTTCCCCTCATCCCGTCTCGCGCGGGGTGAGGCGAAGAGTGGACAAATTCTGTGGCAAAGAGCAAGCGACGAGTTTTTGCCGGGCCGCCGGAAACTGCATGACGCCAGGTGGACGATGCGCACGATTTGGCGCACCGGACGGCTGGTCCGCGCGACTGGCCGAGCGCGCAGACCGCCGGCTTTGAGCAGTGCCCTTCGGCCTACTACCAGGTGGCGGTAAAGGCCTGCTGTAGCTTGGCGGGAGATGTCACGCCGTTTGCGATCAGCAATTGAGTCAGAACGCGTGCCTTCTGGGGATTCAAGTCCTCGGAAACGACAAATCCGTTCTTGTCGTCGTCGACCTCGACATTGCGAGTCACGAAACCGGATCGAACCCGGGTGGAACGAACGACGACGATACCCTTTTTCGCGGCCGCTTCGAGCGCGTCGAGGGCTAGCTTCGACGTGTTTCCATCGCCGACGCCGGCCAGCACGATACCCTTTGCGCCGTGCGATATCGCGTCGTCGATCGGAACGGCGTCCATGTTGGCGTGCGAGTATACGATTTCGACACGAGGCAGCTCACCGTTCGCCGGCAGCTCGTACGTCGCGCGCTTCAGCCCGGCGGCCTGTGTCATGAAACGAATACCGCCGGCCGTGTCGACATAGCCGATCGGTCCGGCGTTGGGCGAGGTGAAGGTCTCAAGACTCGTCGTGTTGGTCTTGGTGACCGAACGCGCGCCCTCGATCTTGTCGTTCAGCACGGCCATGACCCCGCGTCCGCGAGAACGAGGGTCGGCTGCGACCTGGACTGCTTCGTACAGATTGCCGGGGCCATCTGCGCTGACCGCCGTGGCGGGGCGCATCGAGCCCACGATGACAACCGGCTTCTCGCCTTTAAGGACGTTGTCCAGAAAAAACGTGGTCTCCTCCAGCGTGTCCGTGCCGTGGGTCACGACAACGCCATCGGCCTCGTTGTTGTCGAAGGCCTGCTGAATACGATGAGCCAGCGCAAACCAGACCTTGTCGTTCATATCCTGCGAGCCGATCGACGAAATCTGCTCGGCGCTCAGTTTCGCCATCTTGTCCAGGCCCGGCACAGACTGGACCAGTTGTTCGCCGGTGATCTGGCCGGATTTGTACGCGCCGCTCGCACGGGGATCTGCCTGACCTGCGATTGTCCCGCCCGTCGCGAGCACGAGAATTCGCGGCAGATTGGTGGCCGGCGCGGCGTCCTTGCCCGCCTCTGCGGCCTGTGCCGCCACATTGAGCATGAGCGAGAGTGCAAGCGTCGTCGCTGCAATGGAGAGTATCGATGTCCGGCTCGCTCGTCCCTGGATGTCTTTCGTCATCGAATTGACCTCCCTTTTCTTGGGCCCATCAAGGCGCGAGGCAAGGGATGCGCGAAGCGGCCCAGGTAGATACCCGATATCCGCGCGCCGGCAAGGTCACGGCGCGCGCGGACAGGATCTAGATCGCTTTCGTCTTCATCTGATCGGCGATGTATTCGGCCTGCCGGATCGCCAGCGTGACGATCGTCAGCGTCGGATTTTCTGCGCCGCCGGAGGTGAACTGGCTTCCGTCGGACACGAACAGGTTCTTGATGTCGTGGGTCTGGCCCCACTTGTTCACCACTCCGTCGCGCGGATTAGCACTCATGCGGTTGGTGCCGAGATTATGTGTCGACGGATAGGGCGGGGTCGGGAAGGTTCGCGTCGCGCCGACCGCGTCGTAAAGTGCCGCGCCCTGTTTGTAACCGTGGCTGCGCATCGCCAGGTCATTCGGGTGATCGTCGAAATGAACATCCGCGACGGGCAGGCCGTATTGATCCTTGGTGCTGCTCAGGGTGATGCGATTGGTCTCCTGCGCCAGGTCTTCGCCCACGAGCCACATGCCCGCCATGTTGCTGTAGAGATCGATCGCGCTGGTGAACTCGCGGCCCCAGGCACCGGGGTCGAGGAACGCCGCCATGAAGGGCAGCCCGAGCGACAACGTCTCCATCTCGTAGCCGCCGACGAAGCCGCGGCTCGGATCGAGCCGGCCTTCATCGCGGACGATGCCGGCCATCGTGGTGCCGCGATACATGTGCACGGGCTTGTCGAAGACGGCATAGACCGATCCCGTCATGTGCCGCATGTAATTGCGGCCGACCTGGCCGGAAGAGTTGGCAAGTCCGTCGGGGAATTTGGACGAGGCGGAATTCAACAGCAGCCGCGGGCTCTCGATCGAATTGCCGGCGACGGCGACGACGCGGGCCTTTTGACGCTGCTCCTTGCCGTCCTTGTCGAAATAGACGACGCCAGTCACCTTGCCGCTCGCGTCGTGCTCGATGTGTGCGACATGGGACTGCGGACGGACCTCCATCTTTCCGGTGGCTTCGCCTTTCGGGATTTCAGTGTAGAGCGTCGACCATTTGGCGCCCCATTTGCAGCCCTGGAAGCAGAACCCGGTCTGCTGGCATGAATTGCGATTGTCGCGCTCGACGGAGTTGATCGCCATGTTCCCGGTATGGCACTCCTTGTAGCCGAGCTTGTCGGCGCCGGCTTTCATGATCTTGAAATTGTTGTTGCCGGGCAGGCCGGGCCGTCCGCCGGTTCGCGTCACGCCCATCTTCTCTTCGGCGCGTGCGTAGAAAGGTTCGAGCTCGGCGAGCGTGACGGGCCAGTCGAGCAGGTTGGCGCCCGCAATCCGTCCATAGACGGTCGCCGTCCTGAACTCGTGTTCCTGGAAGCGGAGCGATGCGCCCGCCCAATGGGTGGTCGAACCGCCGACCGCCTTGACGATCCACGCCGGCAGCGTCGGGAAGTCTTTCGAGACCCGCCAGCTTCCCGAGGTCGTGCGCGGGTCTTTCCACGCCAGTTGCGTGAAGCTCGCCCACTCGTCGTTGACGAAATCCTCGTATTCATGCCGTTCGCCGGCCTCGAGCACGACGACGTTGATGCCTTTTTGCGCAAGCTCGTTGCCCAGCGTTCCGCCGCCTGCACCGGAGCCGATGATGACGACGACGCTGTCGTCGTTCTGGTTGAATTTTGCGGCCATGTCGAATGTCCTCCAGCTTTTCCTGCAGCAGCGCTCGCCTAGATCCAGTCGATGTCGTCAAAGCCACGCTTGATGTAGCCACCCTTCGAGTAGGATTCGCCCTCATAGCCGAAGATCGGCCATACCTCCGGCTGGTTGTAGAGCGAGGCGATGAGGCCGGAGCGGATGGTCTCGAACATCGGCGAATGGCTCACGGCGCGAAGCAAGGCGACACGCTCTGCCTCCCAACCGAGACCGGAATAGCCGCCCTTGCCGGCGGCGGCGTCGAGGCCTGCGACGAACGACTCAAGCGCGGCCTTCGTCGCCGGATCGCCGGCCGCCTTCTCGTCGTAGGATTTCATCGCGATGGCGTAGAACCGGTCGGCGACCTTGTCGTGCGGATAGATGTCGCGCGCGACCAGGATCAGCGTCTTCATGGTCTGCGGTTGCAGTCCCTTGACGTCGAGCGCCCATGCCTCGGACGCGTTGAGAAGCGCGCCGCCAGTCGTGATGGTGACGGCGGCCGCAAAGCTGATTTCCGACGACCGGCGCAGGAAGGTGCGGCGGTTGACGGCCTCTTGTCGGTGCGCATGGCGCCCGTGATCACCACTCATCTCATCTCCTCCCGTTATATTCGTCGTTCGCACTGTTGCCGTGCGTCACAGATAGCGGCCGCGCCGCTGCAAAATCTCGATCTTGTAGCCGTCCGGGTCCTCGACGAAGAAAAATCGCGCCAAGGGACGGCCATCGCGCTCGAATTCGACGATCTTGCGCGGCGACAGGCCGGCGGCGGAAAACCGCGCGTGCTCGCGATCGAGATCGTCGACCGAAAACGCCACGTGGCCGTAGCCGTCGCCGAGGTCATAGGGCGTGGTGCGGTCCTTGTTGACCGTCAGTTCGATTTCGAATGGCGTGTCCGCGTTGGAGAGGTAAAGGAGGGTGAAAGCGGGAAAGTCGATCCGCTCGGCAACCTTCAGGCCAAAAGCCTTGTCGTAAAACGAGACCGACCGCGCCTCGTCCAGCACGCGGATCATCGTGTGAATCGCCTTGGCCATGATTTGGACCAGATTCCGTCGCCGCGCCGCCCATGATGGCGCTATCGACGAAGCCTAAGACGATCAAAACGACTTTGGTGTTATCAGCCTACTACGTGGCGCTGATATTCGCCGCCGCCGGCTGCAGCGATGCTTGCCGCCGGAAGCTCCGTCGCCCGCTTCTCAAGCGCCACCAGGCAAATGCACCGCAAGTGCGAAGTGAAGTTTGGAACCGGCCCCCACATCAAGAGAACTTCGCGGTGCAAGGTGGAAATGAAACAGGGAACGGATATTCCTTCGAGCGCCGCAATCTGCTCGAGGATCTTCCAGAACATCTTTTCGAGCCTGATACTGGTGCTTTGCCCATTGAGCCGGATCGAACGCGTCTCATAGACGTAGCTCTCCGGATTTTGGCTGGCAAATAGATGGCACATGCCTTCCTCCCGCTCTGGCTGGCTTTTTGTGCGACAAGTTTGCGGACTTTTCCCCGGTAGCGCAAGGCGCATATGAACCTGCGACACTGTCGTTGCGCTGATACAGCCGACGACAGCGCCGGGTTTCTTCAAAGAGCCGCGTCAGCACGCGATCGAGCGCGAAGAAGTGTTGGTCCGCATGGCCGCTCGCCTGAGCGGCGCATTAGGAAGACGAAAGGACGCCCTCATGACAAACACGACCGCGGGCGCTCCTGATGCAACGTTCGTTCAGCGACCCGCAGCTAGTGGCCGCGGTGGAAGCTGCGGAAAAATCGAGACTCTTGCGCCGGTGTTGTCGTAGGTACGATCCACGCCGCAGCCCGACGGCAACGCTGGAAGTTCTGCGTGCCGCAATCACAGTGCCGCCGCGAGGCGAAGCATTTTTGACCGCAAATAATCTCGTTTGACTGCAAATAATCGCGATTTCTCCATCGATACTTTCGATTTCAGACACGGGGCACCTCTAGCGTACGTCAACAGTGCTGAAAACACGTCTTGCCTCGGCTGCACAACGGAAGTGGAGAACAAGAAATTGTCTCAGTCTCTCGTGCACGCTGACGTCGCCGAGACCATTTTCTCGTTTCCAGATCAGCAGCGGTCTTTTCTGAGGACAATTGCCGAGGTTGATGCGGGATGGGTTATTCCGCTTCTACTCTGCGGATTCGTCGCCGGCTGGCAGGCATTCCTGTCGATAGCCTATATCGGCGGCGATCTTCATCCTGATGTCCTGGAAACCTGGACGCTCGGACGCAGCATCGAATGGGGCTCCGCCAAACATCCGCCATTGATGTCGTGGATCGCGAGGGCCTGGACATCGGTCTTTCCGCTCGCGAACTGGTCGTTCCAGCTGATGGCCCTGACCAACTCTGCGATTGCCCTATGGATCGTCGATTTGATCGCTCGCCGTTTCGTGCAGGGCGACAAGAGACTGATCGTGCTGCTCCTTCTCATGCTGACGCCGATCTATCAGTTTCATGCCCAACGCTTCAACGCGAACTCGGTTCTGCTGGCGACCTGGCCACTTGCCACTTATTGCTTTCTCCGCTCGTTCGAAACACGCCGGCTGGGATGGGCCGTCGCGGCCGGCGCAGCCGCGGCTCTGGCAATGCTGGGCAAATACTATTCGGTGTTCTTGATCGCCGGTTTCGTGTTTGCCGCAATCCTTCATCAAGAACGGCGCGCGTATTTCAGCTCGGCAGCTCCCTGGGTCTCGATGATCACAGGTCTTGCGGTGCTTGGACCACATTTGCATTGGCTGGCAACAACAGGGGCAAAACCCTTTAGCTACGCGCTTGCGACGCATGCGGGAAAACCATTTGGTCGCTCGCTCGCCGACGCGCTTCTTTTCGCCCCGGGGGCCACGATGGTCCTTGCGCTACCAGCGGCCGCATGGGTCTTGATTGCGGGAAGTCGGCTCAGAACGTTTCGACAGGATTTCCTGGCGCTGGATGAGGGCCTATGGCTGCTGTTCCTCGTCAGCATCGGCACCATCGTTTTTCCACCCATTGCCGCGCTAGTCCTGAAAAGCGACTTGCAGCCGATTTGGGCGTTGCAGGGCCTGTTCTTATTCGTAATCCTGGTGGTTTGCGGTGCGAGCTATCCGATTGAGCACGTTCATACGGTCAGACTGGCCGTCACCGCTTTCGCCATAGCGACCCTCTCGGTCGTCGTGGTGGCTCCCGGCCATGCGCTATATCGAAATAGCTACCCGTTGCATGAGGGACGCAATTTCTATCGTAAGGCAGCGGAGGAATTGACCCGCCGATGGCACCTGCATTCCGACGAAACACTTCAGGCGATCGGCGGCGACGGTGACCTCGCCTTCGCAGTCGCCTTCTATAGCCCTGATCATCCGCTTTACGAGAGGCCTCTGGTCAACCCGAACACCGAGCCGACACTCGACGCGGCCCTTCTCGGTAAAGGATGGGCAGCATTGTGCTTTGACGAAGACGATGCTTGCATCAATGCCGTCACGCGTACTCTGCTGTTGGCTCCGCGGTTCGTCAGCCATCGGTTCAAGATATCTTCGTCGCTGCTGGGGCAACCTGGCGCAAGTCAATCCTTCATGGCGGTCATCGTCCCGCCGGCAACGCAGCGAGAAACTGCGCCAACGTTGGGCCTCGCAGCGAATTTCAGCGTCATCCGCCAGGAGTTGCCGTTCTAGATGCGTGCTTGAATGGCGCGATCGAACTTTGTCGACCTGATTCCATTGACGTGCGCAAGACCCGACAACGATTTGCCCAAGTTCCCGGCGTGCAAATTCCTGGCGTACAAATGTCAGGATCGCTGACGCGTTGTAGCTTGCTTCGGGATGTTTCACGCCGCCATCAGCAGAACTTTCTGGCCGCGCCGAAGCCTTTTTGATATTAATTGACCCGCCGCGCTTGATGGGCGCTCAACGGGATTCATGCAGGTCGAGACCACTCCGGTTCGACCTCGTGAGAGCAGGGAGTAGATTTGGAATTTGAGCGGCGCGAGGTGACGCGCATGCGCGAGAAAGTTAGAAATATTAATTTCGCCAAAACTGGCAAGAACGGTGAGTCGACGACGCGTGGAATGATGCCGCGCCGCCTTGCAGCGATTGTCGCAGGCGACATTGCAGGCTACAGCCGCCTCATGGAGTTGGATGAAGAGGGTACGCACGCGCGTGTCAAGCGGATCGAGCGCGATCTCATCCAACCCAGTATTACGGAACACTATGGCAGGCTCGTCAAAACGACCGGCGACGGCTTTATAGCAATTTTCGACAGCCCAGTTGAAGCCGTGCGCTCTGCCATCGTCATTCAGCAAAATATGTCGGGACGCAACGCGGCGCAGCCGAGAAATCTTTGGATCGAGTATCGGGTCGGCGTGAATCTAGGTGATGTGATCATCGAGGAGGACGACATCTACGGTGACGGGGTCAACATCGCCTCGCGTCTTGAAAGCATCGCCGATCCTGGCCAAGTGTATATCTCGGGCGGCATTTACGAGCAGATCAAGAATAAGCTCGTTTGCGGATACGAGTCGCTCGGGGATCGCAAGGTCAAGAACATCACCGACCCCGTTCGGGTTTACCGGGTGCTTCCCGATCCGGCTGCTTTCAGGACCCGAGACCGTCGAGGGACAGTTCTCATTCTCTCGATGAGCATCGTCTGGCTCGGCATTGCAGGCGCCGGACTCTGGTATTGGCTGCCGCACGGAAAGCCGCAGGAAACGTCGTCGATTTTGGTCCTGCCGCAGACGTCGAAAGCACAATTGCCGCCGCCGGTTACGAATCCATCGACGCAAGCCTCCGAGCCGTCGCGTCCTGCAGTAACGACCGCTCAGGCGCGGCCACAAACCCAGCCTGCGCCCTCAACCGCCTCGCCCGAGAAACAGGCGGCGTTGCAGAACGCGATACCCGCGCCTCCGACCTCGACGATACGGGAGCCCCAGATGAACATGCTCCAAGGAGGATCGTTCGTCATGGGCAGCAATGACGACGCCTCGGAAAAGCCGGTTCACCAGGTCACCGTCAAGCCGTTCGCAATCAGTCGCTATCCAGTTTCGGTTCGCGAATGGAACCAATGCGCTGCAGAGAAGGCTTGTCCGTTCGCGGCAGCGGGGAAGGATGACGCGCCGGTCACAAACGTAAGCTGGAGCGACGCCAAGCAATTTGCTGCCTGGCTCGCCGGCGCAACGCGCAAGCCATATCGGCTTCCGACCGAAGCGGAATGGGAATATGCCGCTCGCGGCGGAACGCACACCAGGTACTGGTGGGGCGACGAGCTTCAGCCCGGCATAGCCAATTGCAAGAACTGCGCTGACCTCGGGGCGATCGAACAACCGGTCAAAATCGGCAGTTTCAAACCGAACCCGTTTGGGCTGTATGACATGGGCGGCGGCGTCGACCAGTGGGTTGAGGATTGCTGGCACAAGAATTATCAAGGCGCGCCGTCAAACGGTTCACCGTGGCTCGAGAGCGACTGCGGATCGCACGTCATTCGGTCCGGCTCCTGGAAGAATGACGCCCGTTATGTGCGGCCGGCAAATCGCGACAGTTACGACACCAACGTTCGTTACCCGACACACGGTTTCCGGGTTGCCCTCTCTCCCTGAGGTTTTCAGAGGAGCACGTCCATGAAGATCGTCCGGCTTACGGTGCTGGCCGCGGCGTTGATGTCCATGCCATCCACGGCCTGGACTCAAGGAAAGCCTGCCGCAAAGGATGGGCTTTTGTATTTCATCTGGCCGCAGACCGGCGCCACGATCAAGGGAGGGTTCTGGTGCCGATTCGGTCTGCGCGGTATGGGCGTCACCCACGCGGGCGACGATTTTCAGAACAGCGGTCATCATCATTTGCTGGTTGATGTGAATGAACCGCTCAATGCGAACGAGCCAATCCCGCAGGACAAGAACCATCTTCATTTCGGTGCGGGTCAAACCGAAACCCGGCTCGAGCTTCAGCCCGGCAAACACACCCTTCAACTCGTGCTGGGGGACGCGAAACACTATCCGTTCAACCCGCCGCTCGTTTCAGACAAAATAACCGTGACGATCAAGTAGGATCGTGCGTCGGCAAATGTCGCGCCTGCCGAGCTGCCGAGAGCAGAAGCAAATCCAGCGCATCAGGCCGCCGATCCGCTGCGGTCTCGATCTCAGCGGCTGCGCCAAAAACGCAAATTCGAAAATCCGTTCAAGCTGTTCTGGTCGTCCAGCTTAAATTGCGAAAATATTCGCTTGTGCCGTCGGGCAAATCAGTGGTCCTTCTTCGCGCGTCCTGCGCTTATTCAAGAGGGGCGCTTCGCGATCGTCACGAACGTTTGGTGCAGGATGCGATGGACGTGGATGGCGTCGCCAGACGAGCGGCGCCACCCGCGGACGGCGAAGTCGTGTGGTCCCGATATCCCGACGCTGATATCAAGTTGGCGACGATGCTGACGCATCGCGCTGGCGATGGTGGCAAAAAAGCCCGGCTCACCAGGGAGAGCACGAAGGAAGCCGTTAAAACCAATCGCGCAGGGAATGCCGGCGTGAACCGGTGAACCTGTGGTGACTAACTCGTGTGCTTTTTACTTTTGCGCACGAGGCTGCGGGTGCATCGAGCGCCCGGCATTCCCTGCGCCCTCTGATTTATCGAGGGACGATGTCTTGGCAAAGCTCGGGCAAATGATGCCGCGAGAAGGCGAGGGTGTGTGCGTCATTGCGAGCGATAGCGAAGCAATCCAGTGGTCCTTGAAAAAGGTTCTGGATTGCTTCGTCGCTAACGCTCCTCGCAATGACGAGGGCTGTTTGACAAGTGAGATGAAGTGAAACCTAGCCCGCCGCCATGCCTGCGCGGATTTCGGCGCGCAGTTCGTCGATCAGCTTGAGGCCCTGCTTGGTCTCGACATGCCAGAAGGTCCAGCCATTGCAGGCCTCCGCGCCTTGCGCCACCGCGCCCATGCGATGGATCGAGCCGACCTTGTCGCCCAGCATGATGGCGCCGTCGGCGCGGACCAGCGCGCCGTGACGCTTCTTGGCGTCGACCAGTTTCGTTCCAGGCGAGATCATGCCGCGCTCGATCAGTTCGGAGAAAGCCACGCGTGGCGCGTCGCGCGCGGTGAGGAACGGCGCCAGCGTTGCCTCGGGCAGCGGCTCGACGGCGGCGATGCGCGCTTCGGCAGCCGCGGCATAGGTCTTGTCGCGCTCGAAGCCGATGTAGCGGCGGCCGAGACGCTTGGCGACCGCGCCCGTCGTGCCGGTGCCGTTGAACGGGTCGATGACGAGATCGCCTGGTTTCGAGGACGAGAGCAGCACGCGCGCCAAAAGACCTTCGGGCTTCTGGGTCGGATGCACCTTCTTGCCTTCCTTGTCCTTCAGCCGCTCTTCGCCGGTGCAAAGCGGGATCAACCAGTCGGAGCGCGCCTGCACGTCCTCGTTGGCGGCCTTCAGCGCTTCGTAATTGAAGGTGTAACCCTTGGCCTTCTCGTCGCGCGCGGCCCAGATCATGGTCTCGTGCGCGTTGGTGAAGCGGCGGCCGCGGAAATTCGGCATCGGATTGGACTTGCGCCAGACGATGTCGTTGAGGACCCAGAAGCCGAGGTCCTGCATGATCGCGCCGACGCGGAAAATGTTGTGATAGGAGCCGATCACCCAGAGTGTCGCCGACGGCTTCATCAGGCGGCGGCAGGCGAGCAGCCAGGCGCGGGTGAAGTCGTCATAGGCGGCAAAGGAGGAGAACTTGTCCCAGTCGTCGTTGACGGCATCGACGTGGGATTCGTCGGGGCGCTTGAGATCGCCCTTGAGCTGGAGATTGTAAGGCGGATCCGCGAACACGAGATCCACAGAGCCTGCCTGGAGCTTCGACATCTCGGCGACGCAATCGCCAATGATGATGCGGCTGTCTGGCTGGGACTCAAATTTAGTGCGGGGCGCCCTTGCAGACGCCCCGCGACGCGACTCAACCATGACTCAAATACTCTGACTCAGGCGACGCTGTCGGCGACGCGGGACCAAACAACCGACTGGGGGCACTTTGACGGGGCAAAGTAAAAATCGACTTAACCGGGCAATTCTTTCACGCCCTCGTCCAATCATTTTGCTTGCGGCAATCGGCTGATTTCTTGCGGACGCAGAAAGACGGGATCGGCGACGCAATGGAATTTAAAAGGGAATTAGGAATTCGCACTTTGCCGCATCAGTTCGCGACAAAATGCGTGGCTGATGCAAAGCGACCTCCACTAGGCAATTTTTGCCGGGCGGGTTATTAGTCGAGACGAAGAAAATTCTGCCGTCCTGGCTCGAGCGCGAGATCGCGCCAGCTGAACGCAACAAGGAAATCAGACCATGCGTTACGATGATTTTCGCCGCAGCGACGACATCGAGGACCGTCGCGACGATAGCGGTGGCGGGTTCGGCGGGGGCGGCGGCTTTCAATTGCCGATCGGCGGCGGCGGTGGTCTCGGCATCGGCACCATCATCGTGCTCGGCATCGTCGGATATGCGCTTGGCATCGATCCGCGCCTTCTGATCGGCGGCGCGGAGATCCTGACCGGCGGCAACGGCCAGGCGCCGACCTATCAGACCGATCGCCGCTCCACGACCGTCAAGCGGGGCGCGCCGACCGACGAAATGGGCAGCATGATATCGGGCATTCTCGGCGAGATCGACGATCGCTGGAGCGAGATTTTCCAGGCCGCGGGCCAAAGCTATACCGGTCCGAAGATCGTGCTGTTTCGCAACGCGACCAATGGCGGCCGCTGTGGCATGGCGCAGTCGGCGATGGGGCCGTTCTACTGTCCGCCGGACAAGACGATCTTTCTCGATACCGGCTTCTTCCGCGAGGTCGAAACCAGATTCCATGGCTGCCAGGGCTCGGCGTGCAAGTTCACCGCGGCCTACATCATCGCGCATGAAGCCGGCCATCACATCCAGAATTTGCTCGGCATCCTGCCGCGCGTGACGGCGCAGCAGCAGGCGGCTGGCGGCAGGACCCCTGAGGCCAACCGCCTTCAGGTGAAGGTGGAATTGCAGGCCGACTGCCTCTCCGGCATCTGGGTCAATCGCGAAGAGAAAAAGCGGCCGGGCTTCATCGAGCCGGGCGATATCGATGGCGCCTTGCGGACCGCATCCGCCATCGGCGACGATACTTTGCAGCGTCAGGCGACGGGGCGCGTGGTGCCGGACTCCTTCACCCATGGCTCGGCGGAACAGCGCAAGCGTTGGTTCATGACCGGCTATCAGCAGGGAACATTGAAGGCGTGCGACACGTTTAGTGCTGCCAGCCTGTGAGTTTAGCCGTCATGCCCGGCCTTGTGCCGGGCATCCACGTCTTGCTTTACTCGCTCGGGCGATAAGTCGTGGATGGCCGGGTCAAGCCCGGCCATGACGAGAAGAGATAGTCATGACCTCGATCGACGAAACCAAACAATTCGTGCCGCTCAACATCGCGGTGCTGACCATCTCGGACACGCGCTCGCTCGCCGACGACAAGTCGGGCGCGACGCTGGCGGAGCGCATCGTTGCTGCTGGCCATAAGCTTGCGGCGCGCGAAATCATCGTCGACGATGTCGAGGCGATCCGCGTGATCGTCAAACGATGGATCGCGGACGAAGGCGTCGACGCCATCATCACCACGGGCGGCACCGGCTTCACTGGCCGCGACGTGACACCGGAAGCGATCGAGCCGCTGTTCGAGAAGCGAATGGATGGCTTCTCCATCGCCTTCCACATGCTGAGCCACGCCAAGATCGGCACTTCGACCATTCAGAGCCGCGCGACAGCCGGCGTCGCCGGCGCGACCTTCATCTTTTGCCTGCCGGGTTCGCCGGGCGCCTGCCGCGACGGTTGGGACGGCATCCTTGCCGCGCAGCTCGATTACCGGACGCGGCCCTGCAATTTCGTCGAGATCATGCCGCGGCTGGACGAACATCTGCGCCGGCCCAAGGCAAAAGGCGCCTCGGCTTGAACGCCGGGCAAAGAAGGTCGGTCGATAACGTCTAAATTTCAAAACAAAGTCCTAACGGAACCTTACAAACTACCCGCCAGATTCCTGTGAAAGCCCGGGATCGCCGGGGCTTTAGGCCGTGCAACCACCGGTGACGTCGATGAGTGTTGTTGAACACAGGGAAAAGGTGTTGCGGGAGCCGCGACGGCAACTGCACAACCGTTTGGCCTGGATTTCGGCCGACAACGGCGTGACCGAGTACGAATGCCACGTTCTGGACCTTTCGTCCGGCGGCGCGCGGATTGCGACCGATGATGCGATGGATGTGCGGGACCGCTTCGAGCTGACGCTGGTGAAGGGCCATCACAAGCGCGATCTGTGCGAAGTCGTCTGGCGCCGCGGCAAGACCTACGGGGTCAAGTTCGTCACGCTGCTTCCGGTCGCGGTCGAGCCGGCTAGCGATCCGGCAGCGGCATCAGTCCAGCCTTCGTGATGGCGGGTGCGGCGTCTTTCGAACTGAGGAATTGAAGCAAAGCACGCGCGGCTTCCGGCTCTCGCGGTGTTTTGGTGAGAACGCCGGCGAAGGAAAACATTGGCTGCACCTCGGTCGGCAATGCGCCAACGAATGTAATGCCGGGTGTATGAATGAGTTCGGCGACCTGCTGGAAGCCGATCTCGGCCTCGCCGCGCGCCACGACCGCCGCAACCGGCTCGCCGGACGGCGGTCCTCGCACTTTCCGGCTCTTGGGCATGATCTGATCGGTAACGCCGAGCTTGGCGAACAGGACCGTCGACAGATAGGTGCCGCTGCCGCTGTCCGAATAGGCGATGGACTTCGCCGCAAGCAGCGTGCTCCGAAGCGCTGCGACGCTACTGATGTCCGGTTTCTCAGCGCCCTCGCGCACCACCATGCCGATCAGCGATCGCGCCAGTTCGACCTTGCTTTCGGCTTGCACTAGGTTGCGCTTGCCGAGTTCGTCGGCCGCGCCGCCATCGAGGATCACGACGTCCGCAGCCTCGCCGCGCGCAAGCCGGGCCGGGATCGCCTCCGGAGAATCTCCCATCGAGGGACCGCGCGTGGTGATCAGGCGATGGCCGGTCGCGCGCTCGAAGGTTGGGGCAAGCTCTGAATAGGCGCCGTGAAAGCCGGACGAGATCATCACGTGGATGTCGGCGGCAAGGGCCGTATTGGCGACCAGCACGATGGCGGCTGCGACGATCGATACCCATCGGCTCGAAAAGGGCAGGCGCACTAGAGCTTCATCTCCCAGGTCTCACCGATCAGGCTCTGGCCGAAACTGCGATGCGGTTCGGATGCCACCAGCACAAAGCCTGCATCCTGGTAGATCTTACGGGCCGCCGTCAGAATGCTTTGCGTCCACAGCGTGATCTTGCGATAGCCGCAGGCGCGCGCAAAGGCAATGCATTCTCCGACCAGCCGCTTGCCCAGGCCCTGGCCGCGCCCGGCCGGTTCGACCAGCAGCAATCGGAGCTTTGCCACGTCGTCGTCGTGCCGGACCAGCATCACCGACCCGACCGGTGTGCCGTCGATTTCGGCGATCCAGCATCGTTCGCGCGAGGCATCGAAGGATTTGATGAATGTCGCGACAATTTCCGCAACCAGCGCTTCGAACGAGGAGTCCCAGCCATATTCCCGCGCGTAACACGCGCCCTGGCTCTGCGCGATCCATCCCATGTCGCCCGGCCGCGGTTCGCGCAACGTCGCCGGCGCATGCACCTCGCCGAGCAGGCCCTCGATGGCCGCCATGGCGGCGGTGAGACGCCGACGGTCATTCTCCGGCAATGGCCGCAGCATCCTTGAGACATCGTCATGCGAACTGCGATCGAGTTTCGCGAAAGCCTGGCGTCCCTTGGCGGTCAGGCTGAGCTGATGCTGCCGCCGGTCCGCCGGCAACGGTTTGCGGCTGATCAAGCCGTCATCGTCAAACTTCTGCACGATGCGGCTGAGGTAACCCGCATCGAGGTCGAGTTCGGCCCCGATTTCTTTGGCGGCCGCGCCGTCGCGGTGCGCCAGTTCATACAGCACCCGCGCCTCGCTCAGCGAGAACTGACCCAGAAGCCTTTGGCCGAGCACACCGAGCTGGCGCGTGTAAAAGCGGTTGAACGCGCGAACCGCCGATATCTGGCTTTCATCGTCCGGAAGCATGGGGCACCTCAATACTTGTCACTGTCAATTAATTAGTTGACTTTGGCAAGTATGTGTCAGGCCATGACGATCCGGCTGTGCAGCAGGGTCAGCGAGGACCGGCCGAGCGCGCGAAGCAGCCGCGTTTCGGGATGGCGAGCGTTCGGCGCGTGGCCGCCGAGCCGTTCATAATGATCGCGCGCAATCAGCAGTCCCTGGTCGGCGAAGGGACCTGCGATCATTCGCCCGATCGACCTTAGACCGTCACGAAAGGTGCGGTCGGAGTAGGGGGAGCGCGCGTAGCGAAACACGCCGGCGCGCGGACGGTCGCTGTCGGCAACGCGCTGGATGAACTGCACGGTCTCGTCGATCCAGCCGTGATCCAGCACCGCGCCCGCATGCAGGAACATCAGCCACGGAGAGCGCGCCTCGCGCGCACCTGCGGCCAGCGCCGCGGCGCGCGATCCGTCAAAGGGCAGGAACCGGCATCCGGCGACATCGGCGACCCTTTCGATCACACCATTATCGCCGCGATCGATCAGCAACACTTCGCGGACGACGCCGGCCGCCGCGCCCGGCACCAGCGGCGCCAGCGTGGCAACGACCGGGTGCTCGCACCCCTCTGTCGGAATGATGACGCTCAGCATGATCTCAACAGCGAAAAATCGCGGGAACCGTTATCACCTTGTCACATTCAAATCAGCCCGCTCGCATGCAGCTTTTTGCGGCATATCGCGAAAACGAACCTCAAACGCTTTTTCTCGCATTGCCTTGTGGATCGCGCCAATCGCGTTCTTGATTTGTTCTTTTTCCGTGCTATGTTCGAACCATGAGCAGAGCATCCTCAAATGCGCTCAAGCACCCGCCGGTCAAGGCGCCCTCCAAACCGGCGGGTGCGCCTTCTGACTTTCCGGAGCTTGCAGTCGCGATCGATCGTGAACGGCGACGGGGCCGGGGCGCGCAATCCAACTCCAGCGGCCGCTATGAAGCCGAGGCGAGGGTCGCGTTCGACGACGGTTGGCAGAGCCTTGAAGAATTGCCGCCGTTCAAGACCACAGTGTCGCTCGATACCTCGCGGAAGGTCATCGCGCGCAACGATTCCCCCGACATCGGCTTCGACCGGTCCATCAATCCCTATCGTGGTTGCGAGCACGGCTGCGTCTATTGCTTCGCGCGGCCGACGCACGCCTATCTCGGTCTGTCGCCGGGGCTCGATTTCGAATCGAAACTGCTGGCCAAGCCCGACGCACCGCAGCTGCTGGAAAAGGAACTCGCGGCCGAGAATTACGGACCGCGCATGATTGCGATCGGAACCAATACCGATCCGTACCAGCCGATCGAGCGCGACCACAAGATCATGCGTGGCATTCTCGAAGTGCTGGAGCAAGCGTCGCACCCGGTTGGCATAGTCACGAAATCGGCGCTCGTCACACGCGATATCGACATCCTGGCGCGGATGGCCAAGCGCAATCTTGCGAAAGTGGCGATCTCGGTGACGACGCTGGATGCGCGGCTGGCCCGCACCATGGAGCCGCGCGCCTCGACGCCGCCGCGGCGGCTGGAGGCGTTGCGGCGATTGTCGGATGCTGGGATTCCGACCACTGTCATGGTCGCCCCGATCATTCCGGCGCTGAACGACAGCGAAATCGAGCGCATTCTCGATGCGGCGGCGCACGCCGGCGCCAAGGAGGCGAGCTATGTTCTGCTGCGCCTGCCGCTCGAAGTGCGCGATCTCTTTCGCGAGTGGCTGATGGCGAATTATCCGGATCGCTACCGCCACGTTTTCACGCTGATCCGCGATATGCGCGGCGGCCGCGACTATGACTCGCAGTGGGGAACGCGGATGAAAGGCACCGGACCCATGGCCTGGATGATCGGGCGCAGATTTGAGATCGCCTGCGAAAAGCTCGGGCTGAACAAGCGGCGGTCAAAGCTGACGACGGAACATTTCGCGCGGCCGAAGCGGGGCGGACAGCAACTCAGTCTGTTCTGATTTTGAGTGAGGAGCGTTCATGCCCAAGCCGCCGGTTCCCAGGCTGACTGTTATCACACTTGGTGTCGCTGACATGCGCCGGAGCATCGCCTTCTATGAGGCGCTGGGTTTTGTCCGGAAATTTCGTGCAACGGGTGAGGCGGTGGCGTTCTTCGATACCGGCGCAACCGTGATTGGGCTGTTTCCATGGGATCAACTGGCGCAAGACGCGACTTTACCCGAGCATCCAAGGCCCAGGGTCTTCCGCGGCATCACGCTGGCCTGGAACTGCCGATCCACCGAAGAAGTCGATGAGGTCATCGAATTTGCGATTTCGAAAGGTGCGCGAGTGCTGAAGCCTCCGCACAAGACCGATTACGGCGGTTACTCCGGATATTTTGCCGATCCTGACGGGCACCCCTGGGAAGTTGTGGTTGCACCGAATATCGAAGTCGGAGAAGACTGCCGCGTGCATCTGCCGGATTGACGCGTGCATCTGCCGGATTGATCTGCATGAGGCGTTGTTGAGAGCGGTGAAAGGCAGGCGCGGAGCCGAAGTTCCCGGTTGCGCGGCATCGCGGGCTTGCGCACGATCCCGCCATGATTCGGGAAAAGTCCGACAAGACCTCAGTCAAGCTGCCGAAGGGAGTCATCGCGATCTCGCCGCCGAGTTTTCGCCGCGAGCGGGCGCTGATCAAGCGCGGCGTGTGGCCGGTCGCGGGCTGCGACGAGGCCGGGCGCGGGCCGCTTGCCGGTCCGGTTGTCGCAGCCGCCGTCGTGCTCGATCCGAAGCGAATTCCCAAGGGTATCGACGATTCCAAGCGGCTGACGGCGGAGCGCCGCGAGGAACTGTTCGAGGAAATCTGCGCGACTGCCTCGGTTTCAGTTGTCTTCGCATCCCGTGCGCGAATCGATCGCGACAATATCCTGCGCGCCTCGCTGTGGGCGCTCAAGCGCGCGGTCGAGAGCCTGCCGGAAGCCCCGCAGCATGTCTTTGTCGATGGCCGCGACCGGCTGAACACGGCATGCGACTGCGACGCTGTGATTGGCGGCGACGGGATCGTGGTGTCGATCGCAGCCGCCTCGATCATCGCCAAGGTAACGCGCGATCGTCTGATGTGCGCGTTGGCCGAGGAATGTCCGGGTTACGGCTTCGAGTCTCACAAAGGCTATAGCGTGCCGGAACACCTGGAAGCGCTCGATCGGTTGGGTCCCTCGGTTCACCACCGCAGTTTTTTCGCGCCGGTCGTGGCGGCCCGGGAAAAGCATCAGCCCTGGACGATCAAGCACGAGGCCGATCTGTTCGATCCGCCGGTTGAGATGCCCGTGGTTTCAGCTGCCGAGTGAAACAGTTGCCTCTCGGCGTGGCGCACTTTAAGACCGTTGCCTGACGCGAGGTTAGAGGCGATCCGGCCGTCATATGCGCTTCACTTCCCTGGTTATCGAGTTGATCCGTGCCCGGCCGAGGCTGGTGGTGTGGCTTGTGGTGGTGTTGCAGGCAATCCTGTGGCTCCTGGTATCGCTTATTTTGTACCGCAGCCCTCCCGCCGATCTCGCCAGCGTGGTCGCGCTTGGTCGTGAGTATCGGGTTGGAAGCGACCTCGGTCCGCCGCTGGCATTCTGGCTTGCCGATATCGCGTATCGCGCCGTCGGCAATCATATGTTCGGCGTCTATCTCCTGGCCCAGCTCTGCTCGATTGCGACATTCTGGATCTTGTATCTTTTCGCGCGCGCCGCCGTCGGCGGGCAGCAAGCGGTGCTTGCGGTTCTTCTGACGATGACGGTGCTGGCGTTCAGCGCGCCGGGCCTCGAGTTCGGCCCGCTGGTACTGGCGCGTCCGCTATGGGCGCTGCTTTTGTTGCATTCTTGGCAATTGATCGGCCAGAACCGGCGTAACGCCTGGTTCGCCTGGTCGATCGAAGCAGGCCTGTTGCTGCTGACGACGTCGGCCGGCATCGTGCTGCTGGTGCTGGTGATCGGATTTGCGCTGGCGACGGCGCGGGGCCGGCGTGTCCTGATGTCGTTCGATACGCTGTATGCGCTTTTGGTGATCGTCGTCCTGGTGTTGCCCTATCTGATCTGGCTGATCCGCGCCGACGTTCCGCATCTGCCGCATCTGCCGCCGGTTGCCGATTTGAGCGGCCGGGCGTTGCACGGCGCCGAATTGCTCGGCGGCCTGCTGTTCGCATCGATGGGTATCGCGATCGTTTCAGTCTTCAACTCCGGATGGCTCGACCGCACGCAGGACGAAGCGCCCGTGATGTTTCGGCCTCCCGTCGATCCGGCGGTGCGCGATTTCGTCTACTTTTTTGCCTTTGCGCCTGCGCTCGTTGGATGCCTGATATCCGGCCTCTTTGGTCTCGATCATGTTGTGGGCGGGCCGGGCGTCGTCCTTTTGATGTCGGGACTGGCAACCATCGTGGCGTGCGGCGATCTCATTCATCTGCGGCGCCAGCGGACGTTGCGCTCTGTCTGGGCATTGATCATTCTGACGCCGGCTCTTGCGGTCGTCGGCGCTGCGATCCTCATCCCATGGACCACGAGCCGCGAGGTGACTACCTCATTGCCGGCGACGGCAATCGGGCGTTTCTTCGACGACAGTTTTGCGCGGCGAACCAACCAGCGCCTGTCGGCGGTGAGTGGCGACGCGCAGCTCGCGACCTTGATCAGCCTGAGCCCGACGCGTCCGCATCTGTTTCTCGCCAGCGCGCCAGAACGAACGCCGTGGCTCGATCTGAGCAAGTTCAATCAAACCGGCGGCGTCGTGGTTTGGCGCGCCTCTGACACTGACGGAACGCCGCCGCCCGACATCGCCCGACTGTTTCCGGGCCTTGCGCCTGAAGTGCCGCAGACTTTCGATCGACTGGTCAACGGCCGGCAATCGTTGCTGCGGATCGGCTGGGCGATCATCCGGCCGAAGGCGCCGTGAATCGTCGCTAAGAGGCCGACTGAGACAGCGCCTTGGCGATCGCGCGCAAATCCTGCCATGACAGGCGCTTGTAGGATGGCGAGCGCAGCAGATAGGCCGGATGGAAGGTCGCCATCGCGCGGATCGTGCGCGTGCCCGTGTCATAGCTGAGCCAGCGCCCGCGAGTCTTCATGATGCCCTCGCGCGTCGCCAGCAGCGTTTGCGTCGAAGGATTGCCGAGCGTCACCAGAATGTCCGGATCGACCAGTTCGATCTGGCGCTGGATGAATGGCAGGCAGATCTGCGTTTCCTGCGGCGTCGGCGTCCGGTTGCCTGGCGGCCGCCACGGAATGACGTTGGCGATATAAACCTTGGTGCGATCAAGTCCGATCGAGGCGATCATCCGGTCGAGCAGCTTGCCCGAACGTCCAACGAAGGGCAGGCCTTCGATGTCCTCGTCGCGCCCCGGCGCTTCGCCGACGAACATGATGCGCGCCGTCGGGTTGCCGTCGGCAAACACCAGGCGCGTGGCGGTCGACTTCAACGCGCAGCCGTCGAACTTTTCCAGGAGATCGCGAAGGATTTCGAGCGAAGAGGCCGTGCGGGCGGTCTCGCGCGCACTCGCGATCACGGCGTCCGGCGCCGGCGGTGGTTCGGAGAGAGGCGCGGCGGGAGGGGTCGGCGCCGTTTCGGTTGGGCGGGACGGGTTGACGTCACGGGCAGGGGCCGCCGTCTTGAAGTCTGCCGGCCTGTCGGGCTCGGCCAGCCGGTTGATCGGCTCTTCCGAGAGCGCGCAATCGACCCCGGCCTCCAGATAGAAGGACAGCAACTGAGAGACGGAGGGCGCAGGTTCGGGCGTCAACTGGTTGATCTCGTGCCGGCTTTGGCGGAAATTCCGCAGGTCGAAAAATGCCGAGGTCTTGCCGCCACACTAGACTTGATTGGGCTGCAACGAAACGTTCGATGCGGCATTTCTATGTTGTTCTTCCCGCAAAAATCGGAAACAACGTGGCTAGTGGAGTGGATTTGACATTCGCTACCTCTTGCCGGGCATTCGAAATGCGAATGTCAAATCCAAAACTCCACTAGAAAACCAATGTTTGCTAGTGGTCCTTTGATTCTAACATTTGCAAATGTGCCTGCCACACCGGGATGCAAATGTTAGAATCGGACCACTAGTCCTTTCCAAGTCTGAGATCAGATCATGAGCACCGAAGAATTGCCTCCGCGCGAATCCATGGAATTCGATGTCGTGATCGTCGGCGCCGGGCCTTCCGGTCTTGGTGCGGCCATCCGCCTGAAGCAACTCAACCCGGAGCTTTCGGTGGTGGTCGTCGAGAAGGGATCGGAAGTTGGTGCGCACATCTTGTCAGGCGCCGTGATGGATCCGGTTGGGCTCGACAAGCTCGTGCCGGATTGGCGTGAGGATGCCGATTGCCCGCTGAAGACGCAGGTCAAGGACGACCGGTTCTTCTGGTTCACCGAGAGAGGCGCGATCAAGGTGCCGAACTTCATCATGCCGCCGCTGATGAATAACCATCATTGCTACATTGGTTCGCTCGGCCGGCTGTGCCGCTGGCTCGCCAGCAAGGCCGAGGCGCTGGGCGTCGAAATTTATCCGGGCTTTGCGGCGGCCGAAGTACTTTACGACGACAAGGGTGCCGTGCGCGGCATTGCGACCGGCGATATGGGTATCGCCAAGGATGGCACGCACAAGGATTCGTTCACGCGCGGCATGGAACTGTGCGGCAAATACACGCTGTTCGCTGAGGGCGCGCGCGGCAGCCTGACCAAAGAGCTCATCGCGAAGTTCGCGCTCGATGCCAAAAGCGAGCCGCCGAAATTCGGCATCGGCCTGAAGGAAGTCTGGCAGATCGATCCCGCAAAGCACCAGAAGGGCCTGGTTCAGCACGCGGTTGGCTGGCCTCTGAAGGACGACACCGGTGGCGGCCTGTTCTTCTATCATTATGACGAGAACCTCGTGTCGATCGGCTTTGTCGTTCACCTGAACTATGACGATCCGTATCTGTCGCCCTTCGACGAGTTCCAGCGCGTCAAGACGCATCCCACCGTTCGCTCCGTGCTGGAAGGCGGCAAGCGGCTCGCCTATGGCGCGCGCGCGATCACCGAAGGCGGCTATCAGTCGGTGCCGCGTCTCAGCTTCCCCGGCGGCGCCCTGATCGGTTGCGCTGCGGGTTTTGTGAACGTGCCGCGCATCAAGGGCGTGCACAATGCGATGGGCAGCGGCATGCTAGCGGCCGAACATGTTCACGCCGCGCTCGGCGCAGGTCGTGCGAATGACGAACTCGTCGAATACGAAAATGCCTGGCGCTCGTCGGCGGTCGGCAAGGATCTCTACCCCGTCCGCAACGCCAAGCCGTTATTGTCGAAGTTCGGTACTTTCCTCGGCGCCGGACTCGGGATCTTCGACATGTGGTGTAACACATTGCTCGGCGTCTCGTTGTTTGGAACCCAGTCGCACGCCAAGCCCGATCGCAAGACGCTCGATCCGGCAAAGGTTCATGCTCCTATCACCGCAACCAAGCCTGATGGCAAGTTGACCTTTGACCGGCTGTCCTCGGTGTTTCTGTCGAATACCAATCACGAGGAAGACCAGCCAGTTCACCTGAAGGTCGCCGACATGAACCTGCAAAAGACCTCGGAGCACGATGTCTATGCTGGTCCGTCGAATCGCTATTGCCCGGCCGGCGTCTACGAGTGGGTGGAAGAAACGTCAGGTCCGCGCTTCGTGATCAACGCCCAGAACTGCGTCCACTGCAAAACCTGCGACATCAAGGACCCCAACGGCAACATTACCTGGGTTCCCCCGGAGGGCGGCGGCGGGCCCAATTACGAGGCCATGTGACCACGATTGCGTGAGAGCGATTGGTCTGCAGCCACGATACTGCCATACTGACGGGGTTTCAGGCGGGGAGGCGGTGGTGAGGCCCGTCCGTCGATTGATTCGCTATGCCCGTATCCTTGCGATTGGCCGCCAAAACCGGCATTGTCGCTGAGCTTGATGCGCCGATTGGGCCTGCATCCGATATCCTACGATCCCGGTAAATTCTGGAGCCAAGGCGAACCCTGATGCTTTCTTTCCGATTCAATCGCTCGGCGATTGCCGCACTCGCTTTCCTGGCACTGCCCGTTGCGGCTGCCGCGCAGACGCCCGACCATCCGGCCGACAACTCCGCGCAATTTCCGTCCCCCCACGACCTGAAGACGCTGACGACCGCCGGCAGTTATCTTGCCGCCCGTCACGCCAGCGTCGAGCGGGATGCCGCCTCGGCAGCGACCTTCTATCGCTCGGCGCTCCGGACCGATCCGAAGAACAATGAACTGCTCGATCGTGCCTTCATTTCCTCGCTTGCGGACGGCGACATCGAGGAAGCCGTCAAGCTGGCCGATCGTATTCTCGCTACCGACAAGACCAATCGCGTGGCGCGGCTCGTGATCGGCGTGCGCGATCTCAAGCAGAAGAAGTATGCCAGCGCGCAGTCCAACATCAATCAGTCGATCCGCGGGCCGATCACCGACCTCGTCGCCACCCTGCTGACCGGCTGGGCAGCTTACGGCGCCGGCGACGCCAAGAGCGCGGTCGCGACGATCGACAAGCTCGCCGGCCCCGAATGGTATCCGATCTTCAAGGATCTGCATTCCGGCATGATCCTCGAACTGGCGGGCAAGGAGAAGGACGCTGGTGTTCGCCTTGAGCGCGCCTACAAGCTCGAAGACTCGATGCTGCGCGTCTCGGACGACTATGCTCGCTGGCTGTCGCGCAACAAGGACGCGGCTGCGGCGAAAACGGTCTATGAGGCCTTCGATAAGAAGTTGCCGCGGCACCCGCTGGTGCAGGAGGCGATGCGCGAAGTGGATGCCGGCAAGAAGCTCCCGCCGATCGTGGATTCGCCGCAGGCCGGCGCGGCCGAGGCGCTGTACGGGATCGGCGCGACGCTGACCCGCCGCGGCGGCGAGGACCTTGCGCTCGTTTATTTGCAGCTTGCGCTTTATCTGGTGCCGAACCATCCGCTGGCATTGCTGTCGCTCGCCGATCTCTATGAATCGGTGAAGAAGCCGCAGATGGCGATCAAGGTCTACGAGCGGGTGCCGGCAAGTTCGCCGCTCAAGCGCAACGCGCAGATCCAGCTTGCGATTGATCTCGATGCGGCGGACCGCACCGACGACGCAATCAAGATCCTCAAGAGCGTGACTGCGGACGACCCGAAGGATATCGAGGCCGTGATGGCGCTCGGCAATATCGAACGCGGCCGCAAGAAGTTCGCCGATTGCGCCACGACCTACTCGCAAGGCATCGATATCCTGCCGAAGGAGACCGACAAGAACACCTGGGTCTACTACTATTACCGCGGTATCTGCGAGGAGCGGTCCAAGCAATGGACCAAGGCGGAAGCCGACATGCGCAAGGCGCTCGAATTGCAGCCCGAGCAGCCGCACGTGCTCAACTATCTCGGCTATTCGTGGATCGACCAGGGCGTCAATCTCGACGAAGGCATGAAGATGATCAAGCGCGCCGTCGACCAGCGCCCGGACGACGGCTACATCGTGGACTCGCTGGGCTGGGCCTATTACCGCATCGGCAACTACGAAGACGCGGTGAAGAATCTGGAGCGGGCGATCGATCTCAAGCCCGAGGATCCCACCATCAACGACCACCTCGGCGACGCCTATTGGCGCGTCGGCCGCACGCTGGAGGCCAAATTCCAGTGGGCGCACGCCCGCGATCTCAAGCCGGAGCCGGAAGACCTGCCGAAGATCGAGGCAAAGATCGAGCATGGCCTGACCGACGACACGACCGATACATCAGCGGCCGCGGCTGACAAGAAAAAGGACGACGGCAAGGGCGGCTAAAAAATTGGGGCCGCCAATCGCGGCCCCACACCTTGCGATATTTGCGGCTAGCGAAGCTGGCGTTGCTTTCAGTTTCGCTGCGGCCTCTTCAAAGGAACGTCAGAGTCAAAGCTTCACTAGAACGGTATATTTGCTAGCGTCCCTTTGGTTCTGATATTTCGTGAAGGGTGCCCGCTGCGATATGAGACGAAATGTCAGAACCGGGACACTAGAATTTTGACGCGCAGTTTTCTGGATCGTTTTTCCCTCGGTTTATTGGATTTGCATTTGCTATGACCTCGGGTGGAACGACCGATGCCGCCGTTACGTCTTCCGCGGGAGAGCTTGCCGACGAGGCGCGTGCCAAGGTCAATCTGACCCTTCGGGTGGTCGGACGCCGCGCTGACGGCTACCACGATCTGGAAAGCGTAGTCGCCTTTGCCGATTGCGCCGATCGGCTCACTTTGCTTCCGGGCGAAGAACTGCGCCTTGCGACCACAGGTCCGCTGGCGGCGGCCTGCGGCGAGGTGGCCGACAATCTCGTGCTGAAAGCGGCGCGCTTGCTGGCCGAGCGTGTGCCGCGCTTGAAAACCGGCACATTCACGCTCAACAAGGTGTTGCCTGTCGCGGCCGGAATTGGCGGTGGTTCGGCAGATGCAGCGGCGGCGCTGCGGCTGCTCGCTCGCGCCAACGACCTTGCGATAGATGACAAGCGCCTGACCGAAGTCGCAAAACTGACGGGTGCTGACGTCCCGGTTTGTGTCCCCTCCCAACCCTGCGTCATGACCGGGGTCGGCGAGAGCCTGCTGCCGCTCAAGCTGCCGAAGATACCATGCGTGCTGGTCAACCCGCGGATTGCGGTCGCCACCAAGGACGTTTTCACAGCGCTCGGCCTGCGCAGCGGAGAACTGCTCGTTGGGATTGCCGATGTGATCCAGGCCATGGTCTGGCCGGAAGCGGGCGCTTCACTTGAGGAATGGGTCGAGGCGTTCGCGGCCAGCTCCAACGATCTGGAGGAGCCGGCGATGCGGATTGAGCCCGTCATTGGCAACGTCATCGCGGCGCTCAATGCCACCAATGGCGCCTGGCTGGCGCGCATGTCCGGCTCCGGGGCCACCTGCTTTGCGATCTATGAGAACACGGCAGAGGCCGGTCGCGCGGCGGAAAAGATTCGCAGCGATCACCCGACGTGGTGGGTTCATGCGGGCGTGTTGAGCTGACGCTCCCGCTGCTCAGTGCGTGCGCGCCAGGCAGAACGCCACCACCTGCTCCAGTGCAGTCTTCATCGGGGAAGGCGGAAACAGCGCCAGCGCGTCGACCGCCATCGCCCCATAATGTTGCGCGCGGTTGATCGTGTCCTCGAGCGCGCGGTGCTTGGTCATCAGCCCGACGGCATGATCGAGATCGCCGTCGCCGATCTCGCCGCGTTCGAGCGCCCGGCGCCAGAATTCGCGCTCGACGTCGTTGCCGCGGCGGAACGCGAGCACCACCGGCAGCGTGATCTTGCCCTCGCGGAAATCGTCGCCGACATTCTTGCCGAGTTTTGCTGATTTGCCGCCATAATCCAGCACGTCGTCGACGAGCTGGAAGGCGATGCCGAGATTCATGCCGACCGAGCGGCAGGCGGTCTGCTCGTCCTTCGGACGGTTGGCGATGACGGGGCCGACTTCGCAGGCGGCTGCAAACAATTCGGCGGTCTTGCCACGGATCACGGCGAGGTATTCGTCCTCTGTGGTCGCGGTGTTTTTCGCGGCGGCAAGCTGCATTACCTCGCCTTCGGCGATGGTGGCAGCCGCCGACGACAGGATATCGAGTGCGCGCAGCGAACCGACCTCGACCATCATCCGGAATGCCTGGCCAAGCAGGAAGTCGCCGACCAGCACGCTCGCCTCATTGCCCCACAGCATGCGCGCGGACAGCTTGCCGCGCCGCATTTCGCTTTCGTCGACGACGTCGTCGTGCAGCAGCGTTGCGGTATGCATGAACTCGACGGAAGCCGCGAGCTTGATGTGGCCGTCGCCGGAATAACCGGTCAGGTTGGCCATTGCGAGCGTCAGCATCGGCCGCAGCCGCTTTCCGCCCGATGAAATCAGGTGATTGGCCACCTCGGGGATCATGGTGACCTCCGAGCCGGTTCGCGACAGGATGGTCGCATTCACCCGCGCCATATCGGCGGCGACGAGCTCAACGAGCCCGTCGATCGAAGCGTCGGAAGGGCTCTCGAAGGGAACTATAACCGCCACGTAAGTCTCCAGATTTGCCCAATCGGCCATATCCTAAGGTATAAGCATAGAAAGACACAGGTGGCGCGGCAAGGCCGCAAGGAGACGACATGGCAACAACATGTCGCTAGTGGAGTGGATTTGACGTTCGCTACCTGCCTAGCAGCAAACTCGGAAAGCGAATGTCAAATCTTAAACTCCACTAGAAACATATGTTTGCTGGTGGTCCCATGATCCTGACATTCGCAAAAGTGCCCGCTGAGGAGGGATGCGAATGTCAGGATCGGACCACTAGGACGGCGGGAATAGAACAGGAATAGAAGGAGAATATAGGTGCGGGAATTGGTGCGGACCAACGACATCGTGCTGGTTTCGGCGATCGGCGCACTGCTTGACGGCGCCAATATCCACCATCTGGTGGCCGACCAGAATATGAGCGTTGTCGACGGCTCGCTCGGGGTGTTGCCGCGCCGGATTCTGGTGCACGAGGACGACAATCAGCTGGCACGCCAGATACTCAGCGACGCTGGCCTCGCCCATGAGCTGCGCCCCGATGAGTGAGCTTGCTGGCGACGTCACCGAGGACGCCTTTCTCGGTGGCAAATTGCGCCTTCGCCAGCCGAAATCAGGTCATCGCGCCGGCCATGATGCGATGCTGCTGGCAGCGGCCACGCCGGCTCGCGCGGGCGATCGCGTGGTTGATTTCGGCGCGGGCGTCGGCGCCGCAGGCCTTGCGGTCGCCACGCGTGTCGCCGGTATCAGGCTGGTTCTCGTCGAGATCGATGCGGCGCTCGCGGACATGGCGCGGACCAACGCAACCGGCAATGGAATTGCGACTGAGGTACATGTGCTTGATGTGACCTCCGGCGCGGAGAGCTTCGCATCGGTTGGCCTCATTCCCGACAGCGTGGATGTCGTGCTGATGAACCCGCCGTTCAACGACGCCTCACGCCACCGGGCCTCGCCGGACAGAGCGCGCGAGGTCGCCCACGTTGCGGCCGCGGAAACGCTTGAGGGATGGATTCATGCGAGCCGGCGGATTCTCAAATCCGGCGGACATCTCGTGATGATCTGGCGCGCCGATGGGATTGCCGAGCTGCTGGCCGCGCTCGGCCGTGGCTTTGGCAGCCTGATGATCCTGCCGGTTCATGCCGATGCGGCCTCGCCGGCGATCCGCGTGCTGGTCCGCGCCACCAAAGGTGGGCGGGCGCCGACGCGGCTCCTGGGCGCGCTCATCCTGAACGATGAGACAAACCGTGCGACGCCAGCTGCCAGAAACATTTCGGCCGGTGAGAGCGTATTGCCGCTGGCAGAAGCTTGATCGCTGGAAGAGACGTTAGCCCGAAATTTACTGCGAAACCGGCTTCGGGTCCTGTTTCGGCGTCGAAGTGAGATGAATCGCGGTGAAAAGGATACCGAACAGCGTCATCAGCAAATAGATCTTCATGGCGTGCTCCGCGGTATCCCGAAGGGCTTGGGTGGGCTCTTCAGCGATACGATCGAAATTACACAAGCGTTCCATCGGTTGAATGACAGTGTCGTGATAAGAAACGGTTAATTTGAGGTAAGGGTATGTCCGAACATTTCAGCGAAGCGCGGCGATGGCCGGCCGGGATCGAAAAGTTGATGAGCTTTATTCCGGCGCGGCTGCGGCGTGGCCGCGCCGTCGTGCCCGTGGTTCGCTTGTCGGGCGTGATCGGGGCGGTGACGCCGCTGCGGCCGGGAATGTCGCTTTCCGGCGTCGCGCGAACGCTCGAGCGCGCTTTTTCCGTCAAGAATGCGAAAGCGGTGGCTCTGGTGATCAATTCGCCCGGCGGATCGCCGGTGCAGTCGCGGCAGATTTACCTGCGTATCCGTCAGCTCGCCGAAGAGAAGAAGCTGAAGGTTCTGGTCTTTGTGGAGGATGTCGCGGCGTCCGGCGGTTACATGATTGCGTGTGCGGGCGACGAAATTTTTTGCGATCCGTCCTCGATCCTCGGCTCGATCGGCGTGGTCGGAGGCTCCTTCGGCTTTCAGGAGTTGATCAAGAAAGTCGGCGTCGAGCGGCGGCTCTACACTGCAGGCGCCCACAAGGCGATGCTCGATCCGTTCCTGCCCGAAAATCCCGACGACGTGACGCGGGTGAAGGCGCTCCAGAAGGAAATCCACGCGATCTTCATCGCACTTGTGAAGCAAAGCCGGGGGGCGCGGCTGAAGGGCGCCGATGACATGCTTTTTACCGGCGAATACTGGGCGGGCGAGACCTCTGTGTCGCTGGGTCTGGCCGATGCGATCGGCGATCTGCGCTCGACGTTGCGTGCCCGCTTTGGCGAGAAGGTCCAAACCCCGCTGATTGCCCCGGCAAGCGGCATGTTGTCCGGCCTGCTCGGGCGTCGCTCGCCGGGCGCGCTGGCCGTGGACGGGCTGTCCAGCCTGCCTGAGGAGGCGATTTCGGCACTGGAAACACGGGCAATTTGGGCAAAATTCGGGTTTTGAACAAGTTTCCCCGCGCCATTTGGCCCCGCTTTTAGTCGATTGCGGGACGGTCCGCGTTGGTAGACAATAAGGAAAAGGGGCGCGTGACCAATGGACGAGGATCGACCGATGCCGCCGCTTGTCGCATTCGCTGGCGCTCTTGGAGGGCTGGCCATCATTCGCTGGGCCTACCGGACCGCGCTGAGAGTTAGCCAGGAACTGGAGGAGGCCCGCCTGGAGCGGGCCGCGGAAGCAGCCCGCCCGCGGGACATTCCGACACTGCGCCGGGACCCGAACACCGGTGCTTACCGGCCGGGTTGATCCCAAGACCTCATCCTGAGGAGCGGGCGATAGCCCGCGTCTCGAAGGATGGCCGCAAAGATCGGGGCCTCATGGTTCTCCCGGCGATGCAAAGCATCGTCCGGTGACGCGCTCCTTGGTTTCATGTTTTTCACCGTTCGCGACGGCCTCGCAGGCTCGGCCTGCTCGGGTGAGCCTCCTCACCATGAGGAATAAGAGCCGGCGTCGCCTTGATTCCCGAACTGCCCGCCGATACGGTCCCGCGCGATTTGACCCGCGGAACGATCTGAATCGACGATGGATGCCTTGCCTGCGCATATGCGCCCGGAACGTTCGTTCCAGGGACTGATCCTGACGCTGCAGCGTTATTGGGCGGATTACGGCTGCGTGATCCTGCAGCCCTACGACATGGAAGTCGGCGCCGGCACCTTCCATCCCGCTACCACGCTGCGTGCGCTCGGCCCCAAGCCGTGGAATGCGGCCTATGTGCAGCCGTCGCGGCGGCCGAAGGACGGGCGCTACGGCGAAAATCCAAATCGTTTGCAGCACTACTACCAATTCCAGGTGATCCTGAAACCGTCGCCGGGCGACATCCAGGAGCTCTATCTGAAATCGCTCGCCGCCATCGGCATCGATTCGCATCTGCACGACATCCGCTTTGTCGAGGACGACTGGGAGAGCCCGACGCTGGGCGCCTGGGGTTTGGGGTGGGAATGCTGGTGCGACGGCATGGAAGTTAGCCAGTTCACCTACTTCCAGCAGGTCGCAGGCGTCGAATGCGCGCCCGTTTCCGGCGAACTCACTTACGGGCTTGAACGTCTCGCCTGCTATTTGCAGGGCGTCGACAGCATCATGGATCTGAACTTCAACGGCCGCGAAGGCGCCGAGAAGGTCAGCTATCGCGACGTGTTCTTCCAGGCCGAGCAGGAATATTCACGGCACAATTTCGAATATGCCGACACCGCGATGCTGTTCGAGCAGTTCAAGATGGCCGAAAATGCCTGCCGGAAATATCTCGAAGCCGGATGGCGCAACGGCGGCAATCAGAAAGAGCATCTGATGGCGCTGCCCGCTTACGATCAGTGCATCAAGGCGAGCCACGCCTTCAATCTGCTAGATGCGCGCGGCGTGATCTCCGTAACCGAACGGCAAAGCTACATCCTGCGGGTGCGCGAGCTCGCCAAGGCCTGCGGCGAAGCCTGGGTGCATACCGAGACGGGAAGGGCAGGCTGATGCCCGATCTCCTGCTCGAACTGTTTTCCGAGGAAATTCCCGCGCGCATGCAGGCGAAGGCGGCGGACGATCTGCGCCGCATGGTCACCGACAAGCTCGTCGCCGAGGGGCTCGTCTATGAAGGCGCGAAAGCGTTCGCGACGCCGCGGCGGCTCGCGCTGACCGTACATGGCATTCCTCCGCGCCAGGCCGATCTGAAGGACGAGCGCAAGGGGCCGCGCGTCGGCGGGCCCGAGGCCGCGATCGCTGGTTTCCTGAAAGCGACAGGTCTTTCGTCGATCGAGGAAGCGCAGATCCAGCGTGACCCCAAGAAAGGCGACTTCTACATCGCGCTGATCGAAAAGCCAGGCCGCGCCACGATCGACGTGCTCGCCGAAATCCTGCCTGTTATCATCCGCACCTTTCCGTGGCCGAAATCGATGCGCTGGGGCGCGCGCTCGGCCAAATCAGGCTCGCTGTCCTGGGTGCGGCCGCTGCACGCGATCACCTGCACTTTTGGGTTAGAGACCGAAGAGCCCGACGTCGTGAAATTCAACGTCGATGGCATCGAGACCGGCCAGACCACGTTCGGCCACAGATTCATGGCGCCGCAGGCGATCTCCGTACGCCGCTTCGAGGACTATGAAGCGAAGCTGCTCGAAGCCAATGTCGTGCTCGATGCCGAACGCCGCAAGGACGCGATCGTCACCGACGCCAGGACGCTGGCGCAGGCGCAGAATTTCGAGCTGGTCGAAGACCAGGCGCTTTCAGACGAGGTCTCGGGCCTCGTCGAATGGCCGGTCGTGCTGATGGGCTCCTTCGACAAGGAATTCTTGTCGATCCCGGGCGAAGTCATCCGCGCCACCATCCGCAACAACCAGAAGTGTTTTGTGGTGCGCGATCCCGCGACGGACAAGCTCGCCAACAAGTTCGTTCTGACAGCCAATATCGAGGCATCGGATGGCGGCAAAGCCATCGTTGACGGCAACGAGCGCGTGATCCGCGCGCGGCTCTCCGACGCGAAGTTTTTCTACGAGAGCGATCTCAAGACGAAGCTCGAAGATCGCCTGCCGAAATTCGACCAGATCGTGTTTCATGAAAAGCTCGGCACGCAAGGCGAGCGCATCAAACGGATCGAGCGCTTGGCCGCCGAGATTGCGCCGCTGGTCGATGCCGACGTTGAGAAGACGAAGCGTGCCGCACGCCTGGCAAAGGCGGATCTGCTCACGGAAGTCGTCGGCGAATTCCCCGAGCTTCAGGGCTTGATGGGAAAATACTATGCGCTTGCGCAGGGCGAGGATGCTTCCGTCGCCGCGGCGAGCGAGGAGCACTACAAGCCGCAAGGCCCGAACGATCGCGTGC
>NZ_DASREO010000051.1:0-18327 GCF_035652035.1 Bradyrhizobium sp. | reverse complement strand
TCTTGCCGGCGTCGATATGCGCCATGATACCGAAGTTGCGGTAGTCCTCGATGGCATGTTGGCGGGGCATGGAGCTATTCCTTCAAATTCCGTTCGTTTCGCCGGATCACCAGCGATAGTGCGAGAAGGCGCGGTTGGCTTCCGCCATGCGGTGCACGTCTTCACGCTTCTTGACGGCGTTTCCCCGGTTGTTCGACGCATCGAGCAGCTCCGCCGAGAGCCGCTCCGTCATGGTCTTCTCATTGCGCTCGCGCGCGGCCGAAATCAGCCAGCGAATGCCGAGCGCCTGGCGGCGCACCGCACGGACTTCGACCGGCACCTGATAGGTGGCGCCGCCGACGCGGCGGGACCGCACCTCGATGGTCGGCATGACGTTTTCCAGCGCCTGCTCGAACACCGTCAGCGGGCTCTGCTTGGTCTTGGCCTCGATGATGCCCAGCGCACCGTACACGATACCTTCGGCAACCGACTTCTTCCCGGCGTACATCACCGAGTTCATGAACTTCGTAATGATGATGTTCCCGAACTTCGGATCCGGGAGCACTTCACGCTTTTCGGCAGAATGGCGACGCGACATCTGATCTGTTCCTTGAGGGCCCGCGCGGCTTACTTCGGACGCTTCGCGCCGTACTTCGAACGGCGCTGCTTGCGGTTCTTGACGCCCTGGGTGTCGAGGACGCCGCGGAGAATGTGGTAGCGCACGCCGGGCAAGTCCTTGACGCGGCCGCCGCGGATCATGACCACCGAGTGCTCCTGCAGGTTATGGCCCTCGCCCGGGATGTAGCCGATCACCTCGAAGCCGTTGGTCAGGCGCACCTTGGCGACCTTGCGAAGCGCCGAGTTCGGCTTCTTCGGGGTCGTCGTGTAGACGCGCGTGCACACGCCGCGCTTCTGCGGCGACTGCTGCAGCGCCGGAACCTTCTTGCGCGACTTCTGCACCTCGCGCGGACTTGCGATCAGTTGGTTGATCGTCGGCATCTTGGCCTTCACCTTCTAGTTCGCGCGAAACCGCTTCCCGGTTTCGCAAAATCCTATCTTCCGGGGTACCCGCCCCCGCCGGGCTCGCTCTGGTTCCGCGAAAAACTATTCGCGCAAAGCGAAATCGCGCCAGCCACTCATCGCTGAGCGGAAAGCGCTTCGACGCCACAGAGGACCGCGGTCCATCGGACTGACAGCGTGAGCTGCCAAGCCCGCCACCGAGGTCATGCATCCGAATTCAATCTCAAGAGGACGTGCTCTTAAGAACTAAAATCGTCCTGGCATTGCCTAGCTATAATCGACAGCGTTTGAGCGGCATTCGTCGAGGGTGGTGCCCGTCGCCAAAAAGAGGCTAACGGGTGGTCCGTGCCGACGTTGGCGTTGCTCACCGCCTGTCGTTAAGTGCGTGCCTTCTATAGGCGTGAAATAGGCAAGTCAAGGCGAAACCACAAGAGAGGACGCGCCTTTTGTGCCTGCGGGATGGGCCTTAGTCGCGCGCGCTCAGCTGCGGAGCGAAGGGCGCCCTGTCCTCTACAACAGCTGTCCGGCTCGCGTTCAAGAGCCGTCAAACCGATATTTTTACCCGGGCATTATGTGCCACGAGGCCGGTCAAAGCCGCCTATCCGCTCCGCCGCATATCGGCCGAGACCAGAATCACAAGGGCAAGAACGCCGGCGACCGCGGAAATTGCACCGAAATAGAACACGGCCGCGTGGCCGATTCGGTCCCAGAGCAGTCCGGCCACGAGGTTCGCCACCAACTGGAGCAGCCCGACCGTGGTCGAGTACCAGCCGACGCCACTGGCGCGCAGCTCCTGCGGCACGAGATCGGCGGCGAGCGCCTTGCCCACGGCGCGGAACATGCCCTGGTACAGCCCATAAAGCACGAACAGTGCTCCGATGACGGCGATATTCGCTGTCAGGGCAAAGCCGAGATAGGTGAGGAGAAACACCATGAAGGCAGTCAGTAGCAGGTTGCGGCGACCGAGGCGGTCGGATAGCGCACCCGCCGGATAGGACACCAGCGCCGCCACCAGGTTGAAGGCGGCGTAGATCAGGATCGTGGCTTCCAGGGAGACGCCGCTGTCCCGGGTCCGCAGAATCAGGAAGGCGTTGGATGACGCGCCGGCGGCAAACACCGCCGTTGCCAGCAGATATTTCCAGTAGCGGACCGGAAAACGCCGCCAGTTGACGTCGATTCTCGCCTTCGCTGCAATCTCAACCGGCCGTTCGCCGACCAGCACCACCATCAGCGCGGCCAGCAGCCCGGGGATCACGGCCAGATAGAAGACGCTGCGCAGCTCGACGTGAACGCCATAGAGCAAGAGCAGCGCAAGCAGTGGGCCAAGGAAGGCGCCTGCGTTGTCGCCAAGCCCTTCCAGGCCAAAGGCCCTCCCCCTGTCGGCTTCAGCGACCGATGAGGCGACAAGGGCATCGCGCGGCGCAGAGCGCATGCCGGCGCCGATGCGATCGGCCAGGCGCGCGGCGAACAAGGCCTCCCACACCGTGGCAAGTCCCATTAACGGCTTGGCGAAGGCCGCCAACAGATAACCGATGAGCGCAACCGGCTTGCGGCGTTGCAGGCGGTCGGAAACCGCTCCCGAAAAGCCCTGGACGATGTTCTGTGTTGCCTGGGCAAAGCCGTCCACGAGACCGACGATGCTGCCACTGGCATGCAGCACTTGGGTGAGGAACACCGGCAGCACCGGATAGAGCATCTCGGTCGAGATGTCCGCGAACATGCTGGAGAGCGCGAGCAGAAAGGTGTCCCGCGAGAGGCCGACGAAATAGCGTTGCATCGGAGCGGGCACAGCGGCTCCTCACCTAGAGAGCATGATCCGGAAAAGTGTGAAGCGGTTTTCCGAAAAGATCATGCTCAATGAAAGAGCTAAAGCGCGATGACGATTCATCCTGATCTCATCGCGCTTTAGGCCATGAGGGAAAGCGCCATCCCCCCGATGGCGCTTACGACGACAACCACCAGCGGCGGCGCGCGCCAGGCGATCAGCAGCACGAATCCGACAAGCGCGACAGCCAGATCGGGCGGAGTCTTCACTGAGCTCGTGAACACGGGGTTATAGAGCGCGGCGCCGAGAATGCCGACCACGGCGGCATTGACCCCGCGCATCGCGGCCTGTGCGGCCGGCCGCTTCCGAAACGCATCCCAGAACGGCAGCATACCGAGGAGAATGAGGATCCCCGGCAGGAAGATGCCAAACAGGCCGAGCGCGGCACCGGCGATCCCATGGGGCTCGGGTTTCGCCAGAGCGCCGAGATAGGCGGCAAATGTAAAGAGTGGGCCGGGCACGGCTTGTGCCGCGCCATAGCCGGCCAGGAAGGCGTCGTCGCTGAGCCAGCCGGGCGCGACAAAAGCTTCACGCAAAAGCGGCAGCACTACATGCCCCCCGCCGAACACCAGCGCACCGGAACGGTAAAAGGCGGCAAACAGATCCAGCGCCCCTGCCCCTGCGCGGCCCTGCACCACGAGGACGCCGATCAGAAGAACGCAAAAGGCGATCAGCGCGGCGAGGCCAGCCCGGCGCGATACCGGCATGCTGATATGCCCGCCCTCCGGCGGCGGCGCACCGCGGCAGAGCCACAGGCCCGCCACGCCGCCGAGCACGATCGCAACAATCTGCGCCATCGAGGCCGTGCTGAAGAGAATAATGACAGCGGCCACAGCGGCGATCGAGGCGCGCTGGCGATCCGGGCACAGCGAGCGCGCCATACCGAACACCGCCTGCGCCACGATCGCGACCGCCACGAGCTTCAGCCCATGCAGCAGGCCGAGGCCCAGCGGCCCGCTTAGCGACGCCGCGCCATAGGCGAACAGCACCAGCAGGATGGCCGATGGCAGCGTGAATCCGGTCCAGGCCGCGAGCCCGCCGAGATAGCCCGCGCGCATCAAGCCGATGGAGAAGCCGACCTGGCTGCTCGCAGGCCCCGGCAGGAATTGGCACAGCGCGACCAGGTCCGCATAGGCCTGCTCGTCCAGCCAGCGGCGGCGGGTGACGAACTCGTCGCGAAAATAACCGATATGGGCGATCGGCCCGCCAAAGCAGCTCACGCCGAGCTTGAGAAAGATCGAGAGCACTTCAAGCACGGAGCCCTTCTCCGCCCGCTCCGGCTGCTGCGCGATACCTGTCATTGGAATCCGTGCCGTCCCCAGCTCCCGGTCTGAACACCCCGCCGGCGACGCGCCGGTTCAGGCGTAATTGAAAAGCGCCATGAAGCCGAAGTCCATGTGCAATTGCTGGTGACAGTGAAACAAGGTCGGCCCGGGATTATCCGCAACGAAATCCAGCTCGAGCTCCTGGAAGCCGCCCAGCATCACGACGTCCTTGATCACGCCGGCGGTCGGCTTGCCGCCGATCCTGGTCAGCTCAAAGCTGTGCCGGTGCAGATGCAGGGGGTGAATGTCGTCGCTGGCGTTGCGGAATTTGAGCCGATAGCGCCGTCCCTGATGGATCGTGTAGGCGGGCTTCATGCTGTCCATGGAAAAGGCTTCGCCGTTGAGCGTCCACTGATTGAAGCCGGCGAGTGCAGCATTGTGCTTGAGAATCGTGATCTCCATGGTTTCGTCGGGCGCCGTCACCGACGTATCCGGCTTGCCGAAGCGGCTGTAGTCCCAGCGGAACGGCTTGGGCTTGCTCCACTGCGGCTTGCCCTTCTGGTCGGCATATTCGACGACAATGCCCATGCCGCGGTTGCGATCGTCGTCGGCGAGATCGCCCATGACCCAGACGCCCGGATGATTCATCTCGACCAGCGCGGAGACGCGCTCCGCGGTGCCGATCCACAGCAGCGGCACCTCGGCCCTGGTCGGCACCGGGTTGCCGTCCAGCGCGACGATCTGGAAACTGTGCCCCGGCAGCGCCAGGCTGCGGATCTCGCCGGCGCTGGCATTGAGCACGTGGAACAGCACCCGCTCGCCCTTCTTGACCCGGATCGGCTCGCCGTGGCCCAGCATCCTGCCGTTGATCGAAAACAGGTCGTAGCCGACCTCGAAGCCCTTGGTCTTTTCCGTCGCGGCCTCGTCGGCCGCCTTTCCCATATCCTGCAGGGCTTTGATCGGTGATCCGACAAGGGTGTCCATCGCCATATCGCCGCCGCGGCTGAAGGTTGGCGAGAATTCCTTCAGCACCAGGAAGACTTCGCGGTCATAGCTGCCGGGATTGTCGCGCGGCTCGATGTAGACCGGGCCCGCCTGTCCCGTATAAGTGCCGCGGTTGAGATCAGAGCCCGCCACGACATGGGTGTGGTAGAAGCGAAAGCCGGAGGGCTTTGGCGTGAAGGCGACCCTGCGCATCCCGTGCGGCGGCACGTAAGGCGTGCCCTCCTCCGCTGCGCCGTCGACGTCGCTGCCGATCATCTGCCCGTGCCAGTGCACGAGTTCCGGCGTGTCGGTGTCGTTGTGGATGTCGACGACGACGCGCTGCCCTTCGCGAAAGCGGAGCAGCGGCCCAGGAAACTGATCGTTATAGAGCGTGGTGGAGACGATGTGGTCGGGCGCAAGCTCGATCAGGCCATTGGCGATGCGCAGGCTGTAATCGGCCTTCTCGTCGGGAGGGTTGCTTTCAGGCGTTCCCTGCGCGCTGGCTCGTGGCGGCAAGATGCCGGCAAGCGGAATGGCGGCGGCGCTCCTGAGCAAGGCACGGCGATTGATCGACACGATCGTCTCCGAAAAGCTTTTCGATATCGCCCCGATATAGCTGCCCCGGATGACAGCCGATGGACCTTCTCAGCCGCTAGCCGCAACGCATTGATGCCCGATCGGTTCCAAATTGCGGCACCAGGCGAGGATCGCGTCAATCCTCGTCGTCGTCCTCCTCATCGTCATCATCTACGACGACCTGCTTCGCGCCATGCGGCGCATGGTTCTGATCGTCCCACAGCTGGCGATAGACGCCGTTCTTGGCCAGCAATTGGGCGTGTGAGCCGCGTTCGATAACCCGGCCGCCGGAGACGACGATGATCTCGTCCATCTCCACCACCGAAGTGAGCCGGTGGGTCGACCAGATCAGGGTACGACCCTTGGCGAGCTTGAGCAGCGTGCGGTTGATGGCGGCTTCCGTGGTCTGGTCGAGCGCCGAGGTCGCCTCGTCCAGCAAGAGCACGGCGGGATCGCGGATGATGGCGCGCGCAATCGCAACGCGCTGGCGCTGTCCGCCCGACAGCGTGTCGCCGCGCTCGCCGACGGGCGTATCGTATTTCTGCGGCAGGCTCATGATGTAGCGGTGGATCTCGGCCTTGCGTGCGGCCGCCTCGACCTCGGCGTCGGTGGCATCGGGCTTGCCGAGGCGGATGTTCTCGCGGATCGACATGTTGAACAGCATGTTGTCCTGGAACACCACGGCCATGCATCGGCGGAGCGATTCCAGCGTCACCTTGCGGATGTCGACCCCGTCGATGGTGATGCGGCCTTCGTCGGGCACGTAAAGGCGCAGGATCAGATTGAGCAGCGTGCTCTTGCCCGAGCCGCTGGGACCGACGATCGCAACCCGCTTGCCGACGTCGAGCTTGAGCGAGAAACCGTCCATGACCGGCGTCTGCGCGCCTTCATATTGGAAAGTGACGCGCTCGAAGGAGATGTCATGGGTGATGCCGGGCAGGTCCGGCGCGCCGGGCCTGTCGGCACCGCGGGTCGGCTCGTCGAGAAGCTCCTGGATGTGGCGCACGGCGGCCGCCGACGAGATCGACAGCGGGATGAAATGCATCACATGGGCGATGTTGTAGGACACCTCCCAGAATGCGCTCTCGAAGGTGACGAAGGTGCCGATCGTGATCTGGCCCTTGGTCGCGAGATACGCGCCCAAGCCCAGCACCACGAGATGCAACAACAGCACGGCGATGGTCACGGTGCGCTCGACCATGGTCGACAGGAAGGCTGCGGCTGCGATCCTGCGGCGCGCGGCGTCGTTGCGGAAGGAGAACCAGCCGAACACCTTGCGCTGCAGGCTGAAGGCCTTGACCACGGCTTGCGCCGCGATGCTCTCCTGCACCATACCGAGCAGCGCGGCCTCGTTCTGCTTCTGCTCGTAATTGGCCAATACCGCTTTCGGAGTGAGGATTCGCGGCCCGATCAGCGTGATCGGAAACACCAGCAGCGCCACTACCGCGAGCTGCCAGTTCAGGAACAGCATCAGGACGATGCCGGCGATCAACTCCAGGAACGGCAGCACGGCGCCGGCGGAGAAGCCCTTGATCGAGCCTTCGAAGGCCGCCATGTCGACGGAGAACCGCGACAGGATCTCGCCGCGCTTGGTGCGCTGGAAGAAGGCCGCCGGCAGGTTCTGCACATGCTCGAACAGGGTCGTGCGCACGTCGGAGAGCACCGCCGCGGTCAGCCGCGCATCCCAGCGCTCGTACAGCACCGCCACGATCGAGGTGCAGATGCCGGCGGTCGCCAGCACCCCGAGGATGCGATAGAGCGCCTGGAAGTCCTCCTCCCCGAGCGCATCGTCGATCAGGAATTTGAGGCTGAGCGGCATGATGACGTTGAACAGCGTCTCAATGACCACGCCGCAGCCAACCAGTGCGATGATCTTCTTGTAATTGGCAAGGTACGGCTTGACGAAGCTGTAGATGGTGGAAAGCGCGCCGGCGGCTTCCTTCGCGGTAAAGACGACGAGATCCTCGTCATCCTCCTCGTCATCGAGCGCCAATGCCTCGTTGTCCTCGTCCTGATCCTCGTCGTCGTCGAGCTCGGCAGGCGGCGCAGGCTTGTTCTCGAGGACGCGTGCGGCAGCCGCCCGCGCGCTCGTCCGGCTGTCCCGCTCGTCCGGGTCGGGAGCGCTGAGGATGTTGTCACTGGACAATGAAGGCTTGGGTGCCATTCGACCAACCGATGCTGCACGGCCGGCACGACCGCTACTCAAAGGGCAAGGGCGCCATCGCACGACTTGGCACGATTGGCGCCCGTTCAGCAGAATTACTCCGGCATGACGACGAGGTTAATCTTCGTTGTCGACCTTGTCGAAGAACGAATAACGCAGGCTGTCGGCGTCCGCATACCACTGGCCGGGCCCTTTGTTCGCCGCGAGCGTCGCGGTCCACAGCGCATCGGTACAGTCGTGGCGGTGCATCGAGAGATCAAACCCGTTGCCGAAGAACAGCTCCGACCATTCCCACCAGGTGCCGAGCTTCTTCACCCCGCGCAGCAGGTCATAGCGGTCGATCACGGCCGGCGCCATGTCCGACGTCACCGATCCGAAGACCATGCCGGTCTTGACGACGCGATTGAATTCGCGAATGGCCCGCGGGACCTGTTGGCCCGCGACGTGGCAGAGGCTGGTCTCGAACACGAAGTCGAACTCGCCGTCGGCGAACGGCATGTCCACGATCGAGCCGAGCCTGTTGAACGGCTTCAGCTCCGCCGGCGTCTTGCCGTGGATGTATCGGTTGTTCTCGATTCCCCAGGCGTCGATCCCGCGCTCGCGCAGCGCACCGACCAGCTCGCCACTGGCCGAGCCCGCGATGAGAATCTTGTAGCCCTCCTCCCGGCCCCAGACGATGCGGATCAGCTGGCGCAGATAGTCGGGATCGGTGAAATGCCGCCACGCCTCGCGGTAAGGGCCGAGGCCGCGGTAATTCTCGAAATAATTGCGGTCGATCTTGTCGGACAGCCGTGCGTCGTTCCGCGCACGCGCGCGGCGCAACCGCATCATCTCGGTCAGGACGATGTCGGTTGCTGCGTCGGAGGAATCGAGCAGCCCGTTGAGCGTCGAATCGAACAGATAGTCGCCGACCAGGACGAGACCCGGATGCTGCTTCGGCTCGGGCCGATGATTGGTCATGACGTCGCGCGCGGGAAGACCGCCGGGAATCGCATTCACCGAGGACAGCCAGCGATGCACCTTGCCCTCGAGGAAGTGCGCACGCGCATCACCCAGCGAGGCCGGCAGCGACTTCAGCGCAGCCGTGATGAGATCCTGGTCGCTCAGATTGGCGAAGGCGAGCGCATCCGAGCCCGGAATCAGGAAATTCAGCACGCCGTGACGGCCGACGTCATGCCGCGCGCCTTCATTATAGACGCAGCAGCCGCCGAACGCCTCGGACATGAACCAGGCGCCGGGGATCTTGTCACCCCAGAACGGCTCGTCGAACAGGAGCGAAGCACGGATATAATGCGCCGGGCGATCGAAATAGGCGATGTGCTTGACCATCGACTTGCGCAGCAGCTCGCCTTCCCAGGCGAGCGTGGCGAGCCAGGAGTGCGGCAGGCAGACCAGCACGAGATCGAACTCGCGCGTCTCCGGGCCCTTGCCGTTCATCATGTTGAGCCGGTAGCGCCCGGCCTCGGTCTTGCCGACCTTGAGGACGCGATGATTGAGCTGGATGTCCGCATCGACCTCGGACTGCAGGCAGTCGATCAGCTGCTCGTTGCCGTTCTGGATGGAGTACAGGCCGATATAGCCGTCGATATCCATCACAAAATTCTTGAGCGCGTTGAGCCCGTTGGTGTTGTGGCTTTCGGTCGCGATGTCGGAGCGCGCCATCACCTTGAAGAAGCGCTTTGCGGTCTCGTCCTCGACCTCCCTGTCGAGCAGCTGTTCCGCGTTGATCTGGCTCCAGGGATGATCGTTGTCATGCGCGCCGACGCCTTCATAATATTCGATCGGCGAGATCATCTCGCCGCAGCGCTTGCGGAACGCCTCGATCGCCTCGGCGGTCTTGGCGCCATATTTGCGGCGCATGCCGGGCACGTCGTTGAGCAGCTCTCCGTCAAGCACGACCTGCTCGGCGTCCATCGGGATCGTCTGCAGCCCGAAATGCTGGATCAGCTCGCGCAGCGGGTCCGGTCCCGTCATGGAGTAGTCGTAAATCTCCGCAACGCCCGCCTCATACACCGCCGGCGCCGAATCGAATTTGCGCGTGAGGATTTTGCCGCCGAGCCGGTCGGAGGCCTCGAAAATGGTGACGCGGCACAGCTCGCCGAGCTTGCGCCTCAGATACCAGGCGCTCATCAGGCCCCCCGGCCCGCCGCCAACAATTGCAAGATCAAGCATGATTCTTCCGTGGGCTCCGGCGCCCCCGCCGCGGGAACACCGGTCTAAGTCGCAAAAACAAAAGCGCTTTTCAGCATGAAGGGAAGATGAACAAAGCGCCTTGCCGCGCTGCAGCAGGACCCGGAAAGGGCAAAAACGCGAGCATTTCCGCATGTTCCGTAATCATACGGAGGCGCTTTTCCCTGCGAGTGTTGCCTTTTTAGTCCGGCCCCCGTCGCCTTCCAGGCGCCCTCTCAACAGAAAAGCCACCGGCGGGGCATCGCCGATGGCTTCTGGAGGTTTAGCATCAAGTCGAGCGGAGTCTCCTCGAAACTAAGCGGCGGCCAAACCATTCCGGTTCGACATCCTGACCTGGACACTACGTGATAAAATAACTTGAGTAAATAAGCTAAATGGTAAAATGGATTTGATCTGCGAACCGCGAATGCTGACTTCCTGGTGACGCGCCCATTCGCCCAAACACGTTGAGGATCAAGAAAACCCCGGCAGTTTCCCGCCGGGGTCTGATTGGATCTCGACCGAGCGGTCGCTATTAGAAGTTGCGCTGGGCGCGAAGCAGAAGGGTCAGGGTGTCCTGGTTCTTCAGCTCATAGGCCGCAGCTGGCTTCGCAATGCTGGCGATAGCCGGCAAGGTGACGACGCCAGTATACTTCTGGTCCAGATGGGTCCAGGTGAAGTCACCGGAGAAGGTCAGGTTCTTGACCGGCGTCCAACGTGTGATGAAACCAAGCTGCCCGATATTGTAGTCCGGGTTGCAGGTGGTCACACCAGCGCCTGCCGCGCCCAAAGCCATCAACCCCATGCCAGGCGTGGCGCAGATCAGAGCTTTGGCCGTGCTGTTGTAGTGGATAGCCGCGTACGCGCCATACAAGGCGGAGCTCCAGTAGGGATCCCAGTTGTGGTTGAACGCGCCGCGCATACCCCAGGTCTGGATCAGCTGCTGCTGAGTCCCCGCGGCAAACACCGTGTCTGGAGCAAAGCCGATTCCGAGGCTCTGGTAAGCGCCGGCGGCACTCGTGCCGCCATAGACCTGGGCCGCACCGGCCTGAGAGGCCAAGTCCTGGATGTTGTAGCGGGTTGCACCGCTGGTATACACGGCTGAGACCTTGATGTCGTCACCGGCACCGGTCGGGATATTCTTGATCTGCAAGGCAGCCTGGGCGGCCCAGCCCCAGCGGTCCTCGGGGTGACCCGTGACTTCGGTCGCACCGTAATAGGCAGCGTGGTTGTCATGCGCCGCGGCCGAAAACTTGAACAGGCCCCAAGCCTGATCGAGCGTCACCGTGCCGACAATGTCCGGAGCAGCAGTGCCAGCGTAGTCGCTGGAACCGGTCAGGAGGCTCAGCCCGGTCAGGCCGGTCGTGCTGAGATTGTTCACGCCAGCCTGGTAATAGGCCGACTGATCCTGCACCGAGATCGCCGCACTGACGCCGTTGCCGAACTGAGCGGTGTAGGTGAACTGATTGACACCAGTGACGGTGCCGCCGCCGCCGACGAGACCGTCGAAATTGTTGCCGGGGTAGTTTGTCCAGGGCGCGCTGAACTCCGAGATCGCCTTACCGATCGTGAACCCGGCGAACTGAATGAAGGCATAGTAGACGCCGAGCGTACCGCCCGCGACCGCGCCCGCGCTGGCATTTTGCGGCGCCGCGACGCCCCCGATGCTGCCGTAAGTCGTCGCTCCGGTGCCAAGCCCGGCGTAGTTGTCATTGGTCCAGTTCAGCACAAATTCGCCGTAGGTACGAACGACACCATACTCGGTCGCAGTACGCGTATCGACGTTCAGGTTTTGACGCGCGCGCCACTCGTAAGCGTTGGTGAAACGGTTGTTCGCGCTGGCGGGAGTCCCCGTGTTGCCGCCGGCATCGTTATTCGTGTTCGCCAGAACGTCCACACGAAGGTAGCCACCCAGCTTGATGCAGGTGTCAGTGCCCGGGATGTAGTAGAATCCCGCGCCATAGAGCGAACAGACCTTCACATATTCGACCGCTTTGGCCTTTACGGGAAGATCAGCAGCCTGCGCCCCACCCACGACGAGCAAGCCCGCCGCAGAGCCGAGCAAGAGGCCCTTAATCGTCTTCATTGTAACCCTCCAAGTTGCTCTCTGGGAAAGGCGCCGTCCTGGCGGAATCGAAATCCCCCAAGCAACCAGCCCCCTGGCCCCTCAAAAAACCGCTCGATCACCTCGCGCCTTTGGGCAACCCCGCCCTGATGCGCGGGTGTTCAGCGAGCTACCTCACGGGACGACTCCAGATCCCTAGGTCGTCACGGGGAAATATGCATTTGCGACTTCAATTATCAAAATAGTTTATTTTATCATCTAAACGATTAAGAAGCCCTGTCTCCTTTTTGCAACGCACCCTTTTAGGCCATTACCAAGGGCAATTGGGGCCGATATTTAGATTTCATAACTGATCTTTTTGCTTTTTTTCCAAACCAATCCGCTCAAGATGGGTTATGGCAGTAGCAAACAATCAAAAGAGCGCCGGCCCGCTCGGTCCGGCAAAGGGGACGGAATTGGAGAGCAGCGCTGGGATCGATCACAACGCGGCCGACCGCTTCACCTGGGCAATCGCGGCCATTGGCGCACACCTGGAGGAGCTACGATATTTTTGGGCCAAGAAGCTCGGAATCAGTGGCCCGCAATGGATGATCATCATGGCGCTCGCCGACATGGATCAGGAGGACGGCGTGCCGGTCAATGCCGTCTCCAAGAAACTGCGCGTCGATTCGTCCTTCGTCACGACGCAGTCGAAGCTCCTCGAGAAGAAGGGATTTGTGCGTCGCAAGCCCTCGAGCGAAGACGCGCGAGTCGTGCAGATGTCGCTGACGGACAAGACGCGCAAGCATCTGGCCGGACTTGCCACCCAGCAAGAGGCGTTGAACGCGTTCATTTTCGCCGAGTTCGACAGCCGCGCGCTCGAAGAGTTCACTGAGAAGCTCGCGGCCCTGCAAAGCCGGCTTGAGAAGGCCTGCATGAAAGTGACGCTGGACTTCTGATCGCACGCGCACGGCGCCATCCAAGCCTTCGGCTGCCCCAATCCAACGGTTCGAAACCGGGCGCGCGATCGAGATCAGGTCGCGCTGCCGCGCAGCCGCGCGGCGATCCAGTCGAAAATGTACTCGTTCGCCAAGGTTGGATTGTCGGCGTGCCCCTGCATCGCCGCGGTATCCTCGGACTTGAAGATCTTCAGCGTGACGTCGCGATGTCCGCTCCTCAGGCCTTCATAAAGCTCGCGCACGCGTTCCGCCTCGAGCCAGCCGCGCTCGCCCGCCGGGATGAGGACCGGACAGCGGATGTTGCGCGCCACCCTGCTCAGCGGAGGCGCCGTATCCGAATGGCCGAGGCGGTCGTGCAGAAACAGGCGTTCGTGCAGGTCCCAAATGCCGCCGTCGCACACTGCTGCCGCGAAGCGGTCGTCGAAGGCAATGCCCCGCGCCACGAAGGATGAGCTGCCGCCATCTCCCAGGATCGCCACCCGGCTCTCATCGACGTCGTCCCTCTGGAGGAGGTAATCCATGACATGACCGACCGCGGTCTCGAGATCAGAACGGCCGACGATGTCGTCGAAGGCATCGCCCGCTTCCGCGCCGTGGAGATCGACCGCAAGCAGCGCCATGCCGCGCTCGTCGGCATGGCGCGCCATCTTGTAGAGAAACTCCTCCTTCCGCTGTCCGGGCTCGGCGAAGCAGATCACGGCCGCCGTGCGGCCCGTCACCCCCCGGGGCGGTAGAAAATAGGCTTGCAGCGGGTAAGCGCCGGGCCATGCGATCGAGACCACCTCACCCGCCGGATCGCGATGCGCAAGAAAGCTCGCCGCGCACCTGCGCATGCTCCTGACCACTGCCTGGTGCTCGTCGTCAGCGGCATCGAACACGAAAACGGCGGTCTGGTAATAGCCGATGGCACGCAACCAGTTGCTGCGCGCAGTCAGCACATTGCCCTCGCGCAGCGCCGCATCGCCACGCGCGGCGTTGAGATCGGCCATCCGCTTCCATTCGAGGCACCAGGACTCATCGTCATCGAAATCGATGCGGCTTGCCGCCATCAGGCATTCGGCCACCGCGGAGCCACCCTCCTGGGCCGCCGCCAGCAGCCGCAAGAACTCCATCGACAAGTCTTCACTGTCCGGCCAACGCGCCTGACCCGGAGGGCTGGCTTGAAATCTCATGTGATGGATATTCACGGGCTCATTCCGTCCGATGACTTAATCAATCGATGCGCGCCCGGAAAGGACGAGCACCACATCGCCGACGCATGGCGGCCCGTCATTTCCAGTGAGCTGAGGGAGAATGAGAAGGAAGCTGCGCAGAATGTCGGCGAAGTCTGACACGTCACACCACTGATGAGCACCACGCCCATGGTGAGCGCTCGAGCCGTACACCACCGTGTCAGGCGATCCGTTTGTGTGCAAATCAATCTCGCGCGAGCGAGCGCTCTGCGGCGGGAGCCTCCTGCCGTTTGCGGCCATCTGCGAGTTCGGCTGCGGCGACCGCGCGAAGCCGCGGCACGTCAACACTCTGGCTGCGCCCGGCATCTGTCGCCCTTCCAGTCAGCACCGAGCGCATTTCCAGTCGGCAACCTGCTTTACAAGGCGGCCACGACGATGGAGCGAACATCTCGATACAAATCTTTACACTGTCAAGATTATGGTATAATTTAGAACTGCCAGGGTCAAGGCGATTTTGCACCGCCGATGTCGGAGCAAATTCGCTTCGCCCCGAAAACACCTGCAAACTGAACGATCTCGATCACTTTCACGCGCCTCACACGAATTGGTGATCGAATTCCTCGCGCACGTGATCGAGCCGCTTGCGCGCGCCTCTCCGCTCATCAGCATCGAGGCAATTGCGGCGCTGCCCGAAGCAGACGGTAGCCGCCCAACAACAGAAAAGGCCGGCGTGACGCCGGCCTTCTCGTTTCATGTGACAGCTTTGCGACAGCCGTCGTCGGCTTACTCCGCCGGCGGCAGCGCCAGCGGCTCGGCCTCCGGCGCGGTCGGCACGATCGCCGCCTGCTTCTCGCGCTCGTCGAGAATCAGCTTGTCGCGCTTCATCGCGACCTCGCGGATACGGGCCATCGAGGCACCGGTGCCCGCCGGGATCAGCCGGCCGACGATGACGTTCTCCTTGAGGCCTTCCAGCGGGTCCACCTTGCCGTTGACGGCGGCTTCGGTGAGCACGCGGGTGGTCTCCTGGAACGACGCCGCGGAGAAGAAGGAGCGGGTCTGCAGGCTCGCCTTGGTGATGCCGAGCAGAACCGGCGTCCCCGTGGCGGGCTTCTTGCCCTCCTCCTTGGCCTTGGCGTTGAGCGCGTCGAACTCGATCTTGTCGACCTGCTCGCCCGAGATCATGTCGGTATCGCCCTGCTCGGTGATCTCCACCTTCTGCAGCATCTGACGGACAATGACCTCGATGTGCTTGTCGTTGATGAGCACGCCCTGCAGCCGGTAGACCTCCTGGATCTCGTTGACCAGATAGGCAGCGAGTTCCTCGATGCCCTTGATCGCCAGGATGTCATGCGGCGCCGGGTTGCCTTCGACGATGAAGTCACCCTTTTCGACGACGTCGCCGTCCTGCAGGTGGATGTGCTTGCCCTTCGGGATCAGGTACTCGCGCGGCTCCTCGGTCTTGTCCATCGGCTCGATCGAGATGCGGCGCTTGTTCTTGTAGTCCCGGCCGAAGCGGATGGTGCCGGCGATCTCGGCGATGATCGCCGCATCCTTCGGCTTGCGGGCCTCGAACAACTCCGCCACCCGCGGCAGACCGCCGGTGATGTCACGCGTCTTGGCGCTCTCGGTCGAGATACGCGCCAGGATGTCGCCCGGCATCACCTTGGCGCCCACGTCGACCGACAGGATGGCGTCGACCGACAGCATGTAGCGGGCATCGCCGCCACGCGCGAGCTTTGCGACCTTGCCGTCCTTGCCCTTGACCACGATGGCCGGGTGCAGATCCGCCCCGCCACGCGTGGTGCGCCAATCGATGACGACGCGCTTGGCGATGCCGGTGGATTCGTCGAGCGTTTCCGAGATCGACTGGCCCTCGACCAGGTCCTCGAACCCGATCGTGCCCTCGGCCTCGGACAGCACCGGCCGGGTGTAGGGATCCCACTCCGCGATGCGCTGGCCGCGCTTGACCATGTCGCCCTCGTCGACATGCATGCGTGAGCCATACTGGATGCGGTGGGTCGCCCGCTCGGTGCCGTCGGCATCGACGATCGCCACCACCATGTTGCGCACCATCGCGATCAGGTGGCCTTCGCTGTTGCGGGCGATCGCCTTGTTCTTGATGACGATCTTGCCCTCGAAGTTCGACTCGACGAACGACTGCTCGTTGATCTGCGCCGCGCCGCCGATGTGGAAGGTGCGCATGGTGAGCTGGGTGCCCGGCTCGCCGATCGACTGCGCCGCAATGACGCCCACCGCCTCGCCGTGGTTGACCGGCGTGCCGCGGGCCAGATCGCGGCCGTAGCACTTGCCGCAGATGCCGTTCACGAGCTCGCAGGTCAGCGCCGAGCGGATCTTCACCTCCTGGATGCCGGCCTGCTGGATGGCATCGACATGAGTCTCCTCCATCAGCGTGCCGCGCTTGACCACGACCTTGTTGGTCGCGGGATCGCGCAGGTCCTCGCCCGCGACGCGGCCGAGGATGCGCGACGCCAACGAGGCGACGACCGTGCCGGCATCGATGATGGCGCGCATCTTGATGCCGAGCGAGGTGCCGCAATCATCGGCGGTGATGATGCAGTCCTGCGCCACGTCGACCAGACGGCGGGTCAGGTAGCCGGAGTTCGCAGTCTTCAACGCGGTGTCCGCGAGGCCCTTGCGGGCGCCGTGGGTCGAGTTGAAGTACTCGAGCACCGAGAGGCCTTCCTTGAAATTCGAGATGATCGGCGTCTCGATGATCTCGCCCGAGGGCTTGGCCATCAGGCCGCGCATGCCGGCGAGCTGACGCATCTGCGCGGGCGAACCACGCGCACCGGAATGCGCCATCATGTAGATCGAGTTGATGTCGGCATCCGCGCCCTTCGGCGTCTTCTTGGTCGAAGAGATCTCCTTCATCATCTCCTTGGCGATTTCCTCGGTCGCCTTCGACCAGGCGTCGACGACCTTGTTGTACTTCTCGCCATGGGTGATCAGACCGTCGTTGTACTGCTGCTCGAAATCCTTCGCCAGCGTACGGGTCTGGTCCACGATCTTCCACTTGCCGTGCGGCACCACCATGTCGTCCTTGCCGAACGAGATGCCGGCCTTGAACGCATTGTAGAAGCCAAGCGCCATGATGCGGTCGCAGAAGATCACCGTCTCCTTCTGGCCGCAATGGCGATAGACCTGATCGATGACGCCGGAGATCTCGCGCTTGGTCATCAGCTTGTTGATGATCTCATAGGCGATCTTCGGGTGCTTCGGCAGCACGTTGCCAAGCATCACGCGACCGGGCGTGGTCTCGATCCAGCGGCGCGACGACTTGCCGGTCTCGTCGATCCCCTCCCACCGGTACTTGATTTTGGTGTGGAGGTGAATGACCTTGGCATGCAGGGCATGCTCGAGGTCCGACATGTTGCCGAAGGTCTTGCCCTCGCCGGGCAGGCCTTCGCGCATGATCGAGACATAGTAGAGACCGAGCACGATGTCCTGCGACGGCACGATGATCGGCTGGCCGTTCGCTGGATGCAGGATGTTGTTGGTCGACATCATCAGGACGCGCGCCTCCAGCTGCGCTTCCAGCGACAGCGGAACGTGCACGGCCATCTGGTCGCCGTCGAAGTCGGCGTTGAAGGCGGCGCAGACCAGCGGGTGCAGCTGGATCGCCTTGCCCTCGATCAACACCGGCTCGAACGCCTGGATGCCGAGGCGGTGCAAGGTCGGTGCGCGGTTGAGCAGCACCGGGTGCTCGCGGATCACCTCATCCAGGATGTCCCAGACCTCGGGCCGCTCCTTCTCGACCAGCTTCTTGGCCTGCTTCACCGTGGTGGACAGGCCCTTGGCGTCAAGCCGCGAATAGATGAACGGCTTGAACAGCTCGAGCGCCATCTTCTTCGGCAGGCCGCACTGGTGCAGGCGCAGCTCCGGACCGACGACGATCACCGAACGGCCGGAATAGTCGACGCGCTTGCCGAGCAGGTTCTGGCGGAAGCGGCCCTGCTTGCCCTTGAGCATGTCGGCGAGCGACTTCAGCGGGCGCTTGTTGGCGCCGGTGATGACGCGGCCACGGCGGCCGTTGTCGAACAGCGCGTCGACGGCCTCCTGCAGCATGCGCTTTTCGTTGCGGATGATGATGTCGGGCGCGCGCAGCTCCATCAGCCGCTTCAGGCGGTTGTTGCGGTTGATGACGCGGCG